>CAIONS010000071.1 GCA_903859715.1 uncultured Opitutia bacterium | reverse complement strand
GGGTCGATCCCCTTCAGGGCATCAAGACCAACCTGGGCTTTGAACTGGGCACTGTGCTCACGTCGTTTCTTGGACATGGATCGTATTGTTCGGGTTTGGACTTAACGATCCGTCCTGTCCAACTTTTGGGGTCCACCTCACTCTGCCACTGAGCTACCGGGCAATCATGCTGTTCCGGAACCGGTTGCGTTGCTTTCTTCGGTGACTTTCCGCGCCGGGCGCCTCGCCGGGGACGGGTCCGCGGGAAACTCGGGAAGGGAAAGCCAAGGGGAAAGAGCACCGGTCCAAAACCTACTCCGCAAGCAGAGTAGCCGAAAAGAGTACGGGGGAGGGAAAATCGCGGGCAAGCAAAAATAGGGCTCCCGCGAAACCGATATTTTTCCCGTCGCGAAGCTTCGGCCGGCCACAAATCCCATGAAGTGATCCTTGGGGTCTTGGCCTGAAGGCCCGGGACCGCGTTCCCCTGCGGTTTCAAGCCTTCGTCTGGCGAAGCGCGGCGGAGGGACCTCCTCCACCCTTCCGTCCCGCCGGATTGCCACCTTTTCGCCAGCCTGCCGGTGAGCTTACAATACTTTCGCGAACCCGAGCCTGATTCCCCGGGTCCATTCAGTGAGATCGTATTTGGACTTCGATTTAATCGCCCTGGGGTCCGGCCGGCAGGGTCACCGTGAAACATGTGCCATCCTCGGGTGTGCTTTGCACCTCGATGGTGCCGCCGTGCGCCAGGATAATGGACTTGGAGATCGCAAGGCCCAGGCCGTTGTGACCCGCGCCGCCACTGCGGGCCCGATCGGCACGGTAGAACCGCTCGAAAACATGGGGCAGGTCTGCAGCGCTGATTCCGGGGCCTGTGTTAGTCACGGTGAGCGTGGTGACGCCACGATTATGCCCGGTGGCAACCGTGAGGCTGCCGCCGTCACGATTGTAGTCCACGGCGTTGCCCAGGAGATTGGTCACGACTTGGGCGAGTCGGTCCGCATCCCCGCTGCATGGTGCCTCAGTGAGGTCGGCCTTGATCCGGATGGAGCGTTCGGCGGCTAGCGGCATTATCAATTCAAGGCACTCGGAGACAATCCGGGACAAGTCACAATTGCTCTGGCGCAGGGCCTCCTGGCCGGCGTCGAGTCGGGACAGTTCCAACAGGGACTCAATCAAGCGGCGCATGCGTTGCGCCGCACGCTGGGTCGCGGCGAGGGCCTCACGATGCTCCTCAAGGCCGCAATCACCTCCGAGCGCACTTTGCGCCTGGGTGAGGATCACCGTGACCGGAGTGCGCAGCTCATGGGCGGCGTCCGCGGTGAAGCGGGCCTGTTGCGCGAAGGCGGCATCGAGGCGCGCAAACGTGGAATTCAGCACGACGGTCAGCTGGCCGATTTCACTTTGGGTGTCTGGCGTGCTGATCCGCTGGGTGAGGTCCCCGGTCGAGATCCGCGTGGCCGCGGCGTTGATCGCCCGGATCGGACGCAGCGCCCGGCTGACCAGCCAGGCACCGCCGGCAATCCCGAGGAGCAGCACGGCCGCGCTGCCACCGCCGAGCACCCATGCCAGCTGGCGGAGGCCGGCGAGGTCGGTTGCAATGGAGCGGCCGACCAGCACGCAATCGCCAGGGCCGGGAAAGATGAACGTCTCGCGCAACGTGCCCCGCATGCGCGTGGGCGGATCGCCCACCGCGGGTTCCGGGACATCGCGCGGGGCTGTGGCGGAATACGTGACCGGTGCGCCGTGCTTGAGCCAAACCACATAATAGGCGTTTGCGGTGCCGCCGCGGTCGAACAGGGCGGCATTCAGCGGTGAAACCGTGAGCTCGCGCCGTTCGCGGTCCAACCGGGAGGGATGTTGCGACGCGACCAGCACCGGCAGCAGCTGGCCCAGCTCCTCGTCGATCCGGCGGATCTGACGGGCGCTCTCCAGGCGGTAGGCGGTGAGGTCGAACCCGGTCAGGACGACAAGCAGCAGCATCCCGTACCAGAGCTGCAACCGCCATCGCATGGATCGAAAGACACTCATTCGATGCAGTAGCCGTGGCCCCGGCGCGTCAGGATGAAGTCCTGGCCCAGCTTCCGACGCAGGTTGAAGACATGAACATCGAGGATGTTGGAGAGCGTGGCCTCATTCTCGTCGAAAAGGTGCTCGTACAGCGCGGTGCGGGTCACGACCTCGCCGCGGTGCAACGCGAGGTATTCGAGCAACACGAATTCGCGCGCGGTGAGCACGACCGGCAGATCGGTGCGGGTGACCGTGCGCGCGGCAAGGTCGATGGTGACCTCGCCAATGTTGAGCGTGGGGTGGGACTGCTGGGCACCACGGCGGATGATCGCGCGCAGCCGGGCGAAAAGTTCCGCAAGGTCGAACGGCTTGACGAGGTAATCGTCGGCCCCGGAGTCGAGTCCGCGCACCCGGTCGGCACTGCCCCCGCGGGCGGTGAGCATGAGGACGGGGGTCGATTTTGACTGCCGCAGGCGCGCGAGTAGCTCCCAGCCGTCGAGTCGCGGGAGCATGACGTCCAGCACAATGGCGTCGTAATCGGTGTTAACCGCCTTGTGCAGGCCGTCCTCGCCATCAGTGGCGGGGTCCACCGCATAGCCGGCCTTGCGGAGGGCCCGGACCAGGCCCGACAGCAAATCGGGTTCGTCTTCCACTATGAGCAATCTCATCGGGTCGGTCGGGGTTTGTAGCGTTTCAGCCGATAATTGGCACGACGTTTCGGGCCGCGTCGCGAAGGTGGGAACTGCATTGGCGTCGAGATTATGGGGCAAGCTGCATTAAGGCCGCATGAATGGCCTTAAAATCCTTCCAGAAGCTCAAGGGAACATGGCGTTAATCGGGCATTAATGTAATTTCCCGTAAGATCTGGCATGATCTTGTGCCGTCTGCTCGTCGCCGGTCGCTACACCGGCTTCATCGCCGCCACGTCCATCGTGCTTGCCGGCTTCCTTACTGTGGCCGGCCCAGTCTTCGGCCATGACCCCTCGGATGATCCCGGCGACGCGCCCTTCGACTGGCCGATCGATGCTCCCCAAGCAGCCGTACCGGCCGTGTTCACTGTGCCCTCCGATCCTGGTGTGAATCACATCCGGCTCGCCAGCCAGCCGTTGCCCTCGACCGGGCCGGTGCAGACCGTCGCGTTTGAGGCTTTCACGCCAGCGGTGAAAGTGCGCTGGGACGAGCAGTACCTCTACATCGAAAGCGACGGCCTGCCTGCTCACGGCATGATGGTTGGCATCACTTCCTGGCAGCAGCAGGTGCCGCTGCCGCAACATTACGCGGGGGCCAATGCCTGGCGCATCCCGCTGCATCCGGTGCCGGCGGCGGTCCCGCAGACGATCAAGAATCACTTTCTGAGGGGCGCCATTGCGATCGCCGCGAACGGGATCCCGATCTTCAATCCGCAGAACAACCGCGGCGAGATCTCGCAGGAGATCGGCGAGCTCGACCAGTGGGGCGGCCATTCGGGGCGCGCGGATGACTATCACTACCATGTGGTCCCGCTGCACCTGCAGGCGCTCGTCGGGCCGGGCAATCCAGTCGCCTACGCGCTCGACGGCTATCCCATCTACGGGCTCACCGAGCCCGATGGCTCGCCCGTGGGCAAGCTGGACGAATGCAACGGCCACACGACCGCCGCGCTCGGCTATCACTACCATGCCTCGAACAAATACCCCTATGTGATCGGTGCTTTTCATGGCGAGGTCGTGGAACGCGACGGTCAGGTCGACCCGCAACCGCGCGCCCAACCGGTGCGGCCGTCCACCACGCCATTGCGCGGTGCGGTCATCACCGGGTTCACCGCGTCGCCCGACAAAAAAAACTTCACCCTGCAGTACACGCTGAACGGTCGATCGGCGTCGGTGAATTATGCCGCCGGCGGGATCGGGGCGTGGAAATTCCGGTTCGTGAACGCCGACGGCACGTCCCGCGAGGTCACCTATCAGGCGGACGGCCGCAACAGCGGGCCTCCGCCCCCGGAAGGGCGCGGACCGCCGTCCCCGCCGCGGGGAGGCGGGGCTCCCGCCCGGGACAGCTACGTTCCGAAGCGCAGCGGCAGCCTTGTCCTGCACAGTCCGGCCGTGGCGGATGGCGGACCGCTCCCGGCGGACTACACGGGCGACGGCACGTCCGCCACCCTGCCCCTCGATTGGCACGGTGCGCCGGACGGCACCAAGGCCTACGTGGTGATCATGCACCACGTCGACCCGGAAGGGGTGATCAAGTGGTACTGGATCCTCTACAATATCCCGGCGGACGTCCAAAGTTTGCCGAAGAATGTCAAAGGCGTCGGCACCCTGGGCAACAACAGCGTGGATGATCGGATCGGCTATGCGCCGCCCCATTCGAAAGGTCCGGGACCCAAGACCTATGTGCTGACGGTCTATGCCCTGTCGGCACCGGTGCAGGTTTCGGTTCCGCCCAGCCGGGTAAACCGCGAGGTCCTGCTGGCGGCGATGAAGGATCTCATTCTCGACAGCGCTGAACTCAAGGTCGTGTATGACCGGACCGGCTTGACGACGGGATCGGATGACAACCGCCCGGACGGCGGGCGCGGCGGACAGAGGCGGGGCAATCCCGGATACTAATCGGCGCCTTTTGAGCACATGCATCCCGAACTTCGACGAGAAAACCGACCCATGAAATTTGAAACCACCAGAAGGCGGTTCTTGATTCTGCTCTCCGCAATTTTTGGAGGCATATTCACGCGAGTGTCGGCCCAGCCTCCAGCCCCGCCGCCTCGCGGCGGGCCCGGCGGCGGAGGACGGAGGCGCGGACGAGGACAGGACGAGTACGTCCTGCCGCCGGATCTGGCGGCGTTCGACGCACTGTCGGTCGTGCTCGGCCGGGTGAGCGACCGATCCGTCACGGTCAGCACGCTGCCGAAGCACCCGCTTGAGGGCTATTTCGAATACGGCGTTTCGCCCGGGAAGTACGGGCAAAAAACGGAACCGATCGCGTTCCCCGCCGGCACTCCGGTGGAAACGGTATTCGAGGGCCTGCAGGCCGATACCCAGTACTATTACCGGCTGTCGTGGCGGAAGCCCGGCGACACGGCATATGAGACGAGAGCGGAGTGCCGGTTTCACACCCAGCGCGCACCCGGCAGCGCCTTCACGTTTGCGATCCAGGGCGATTCGCATCCCGAGCGGCCGCAAATGAGCCATCCGGAACTCTACGCGCGGACGTTGCGCCAGGCGGCAGCGGCTAACCCGGATTTCTACATCTGCATGGGAGACGACTTCAGCGCGAACACACTGCGGACGATCAATGCGGAAACCTTGACGCAGCCCTACACGCTGCAGCGGCCGTTCCTCGGTCTGGTGGCGCAATCCGCGCCGATTTTCCTGCTGAACGGCAATCATGAGCAGGCATCGCTGTTTAATTTCAACCAGACCGATGTCCGCCACGAGGTCGCGGTCGGGGTGCAAAACGCCCGCAATCGTTTTTATCCGACGCCGGCACCCGACGAGTTCTATAGCGGCGACACCTCGCCCATGAAAGGCATCGGGCTGCTGAAGGACTATTACGCGTGGACTTGGGGCGATGCGCTCTTTGTCGTGCTGGACAACTACTGGCAGTCACCGGCGCTGGTCGACACCGGCTTCCAGGAAGAAGGCGGCGGGGCGGCCGGCAACGGCCGCCGGGACCGCGACTGGTGGGGACTCACCCTGGGCGACGCCCAATACCACTGGTTCAAGCGGACCCTGGAACAGAGCAAAGCGAGGTTCAAATTCGTCTTTGCCCACCATGTGCTCGGCTCGGGCCGCGGGGGCATCGACGAGGCTGACATGTACGAATGGGGCGGTCGCAACCGGCGGGGCGATTGGGAATTCGCCCAGCGCCGGCCCGGCTGGGAACTCCCGATCCACCAGCTCATGGTCAAGCACGGGGTCACGATTTTCTTTCAGGGCCACGACCATCTCTACGCCCGGCAGGAGCGCGACGGAATTATCTATCAGGAGGTGCCCATGCCTGCCGATCACGGGTACATGACCTACAACGAGGACCGCTATGGTTCGGGCATCAAGCTGTCCAACTCAGGTTACCTGCGGGTCACGGTGTCGCCCGAAGAGGTGAAGGTCGACTATCTGCGGACCTACCTGCCGAAGGACGAAGGTGCGCAGAAGAAGACCGGCGATCTTGCCCACACTTATGCGATCAAATCCAAGAATCGCCCAGCCTAGGCTGACGCTGGCAGGACACGCGGTGGGCATCGCGATCGTGCTGGCCGGGCTGGGCGCGGCCGCTCCCGAGGTCGGGGAGCCAAGGGGCAGCCGCAAGGGCGGGCCGGTGGGAGAATTCAAGCTCGCCGTGCCGGAGCATCCGTTCGACGTGATCCTGGTGCGTCCGGAAAGGAACGCCGTCACGCTGAGCGTGCTAGCCTACCAGGAGTTGGACGGCATGATAGTCTACGGCACCCAACCCGGCGCCTATGCCAGGGAGACTCCGGTGCAACCGTGCGCGAAAGGTACACCGACGGAATGGGTCCTGGACTCGCTCCAGGCCGGCACCCGTTACTATTATCAATTTCGCTCGCGCGCGCCCGGCAGCGAAAAATTCTCCAATGCGGCGGAGGAAAGCTTCCAGACCGCACGCGCGCCGGGGGGCAGTTTCACCTTCACCATGACGGCGGACGCGCACCTTGACGAGCACACCAGTGCGGCCGTCTACGGGCAGACGTTGGACAACATCCGGGCGGATCGGCCGGATTTCCACATCGATCTCGGAAATCTCTTCATGACGGACAAGCACGCCACCCGCGAGGAGGCCGCGCGGCAATACCTGGCCGAACGCTATTACCTCGGAAGGATTGGCGGCTCCGTTCCGATCCTCCTCGCCCTCGGCACGCATGATGGAGAAAGCGGCCGGTACTACGACGGCTCGGCCGAGCCGCTCGCTGTCTGGTCAAACCGCATCCGCAAGCGGTATTTTCCGAATCCCGTCCCGGATGCTTTTTATACCGGCAACACCGTGCCGAAGCCACCCTCCGGTCTGCTGCAGAACTACTATGCCTGGGAGTGGGGCGACGCGCTTTTCGTGGTGCTCGATCCCTTCGCCAACACAGTGCCGCAGCGAAACGGAAACGATGGCTGGGCGTGGACGCTTGGGCAGGCCCAATACCGGTGGCTCGATGCAACCCTCGGGCACAGCCGCGCGAAATTCAAATTCGTCTTCATCCACAACCTCTTGAGCGGCGATCAGGCGTCGCGGGGCGGGGTCGAGATCGCGGGTTACGGCGAATGGGGCGGACGGAATCAGGACGGCACCGATGGATTCAAGCAGCACCGCCCGGGATGGGAGCTGCCGGTCCACCCGCTATTGCTGCGCCACCACGTGGCCGCAGTTTTCAAGGCGCACGACAACTTTTATGCGCGTCAGGAGCTTGATGGCATTCTCTACCTAATGGTGCCGCAGCCGAGCTTCGCCGGAAACGACCGGATTCGCGACCTCGAGGCTTACGGATACAAGCACGGGACCTTTCTGGGCAATTCCGGCCATGTGAGAGTCACGGTCACGCCGGAAAAGGCGGTGGCAGCCTATGTGAAATCCTCGCCGGATCGCACGGTGGCTGATTCCTGCGTTATACCTCCCCGATAGGACAGCGTCATCACGCGAGAACTTTGCGCCGGCACGCCGTTCCCGCTGTTTTATAGATGACTCAGACCGACGCTTGGTCCGGGTTTGAAATTACAATCAATCAGCAACCAAGCCCGTCTCCCTCGGAAAGGATGGGGGTCCGCCGCCCAAGCGCCGCCCACCGTGCCCCGGCGGGAATGACTCCAATCTTCCATCCGGGGCGCGGTCGCCGTGCTGGGTAACGATGACGATTGACCGTCCCGGCATTTCCTATCGCATTTGGGAACCCCTGCGTCGCTCCCCCCCGCGCCCAGAGCACCGCCCCGCCCCGTGTTTGGCCTTCCGACCATCGACCTAATTGTCATCGCCGTCTACTCGGCGGTCATGGTGGTCATTGGCGTCGCCGCCATGTTCCGGATCCGGGACCAGGAGGACTTCTTCCTCGGCGGGCGCCGCTTCGGGAAGTTCCTCCAGGTCTTTTCGTCGTTCGGCCAGGCCACCAGTTCCGACACCGCCGTCGGCGCCGTCACCAACGCCTACCGCGATGGCGCCGGTGGCATCTGGAGCCAGCTGGTCGGCCTCTGGGCCACGCCGCTCTTCTGGTTCACCGCGCCGTGGTACCGGCGCATGCGGACCCTCACGCTCGGCGACTTCTTCCACGAGCGCTACCGTTCCCAGCGGATGGCCATCGCCTATTCGCTGCTGGCCAGCATCTACCTCGTCATTGTCATCGGCCTCGGCCTCAAGGCCGTGAGCTCGACCGTGATCGGCATCACGTTGAAGCCCGTGGCCGCCCTCACACCCGCCGAGCGCGTCGAGTACAACCAGGCACTCCGCCTCGAGGCCCTGTCCCAGCAGGGCGCATCCGGAACCCTCAGCCCCGCCGACGCGGACGAACTCCAATCCCTCCGCCTGCGCCGGCCGCACCGGGAGTTTTCCTCCATCAATGAGTCCGCCCTGGTGTGGTTCATCGTCCTCATCGTGTTCGTGTACGGCATCGCCGGCGGGCTGGAGGCGGCGGTGTGGACGGACACCGTGCAGGGCACGCTGATCCTGGTGCTGTCGGTCCTGCTCGTGCCCTTCGCCATCGCCAAGCTCAACGCGCTGCACGGCGTGAACGGCCTCCTCGCGGCCGGCCACACGCTGCACCAGGAATTGCCGGGCAGATTCTTCTCGCTGATGGGATCCGCTGAGAACGCGGATTTCACCTGGTACTTCGTGATCGCGCTGTCGGTGATGACCACGCTGAACGTCGCGACGCAGTCGAACCAGCTCACGGCCAACGCCTCCGCGCGCGACGAGTTGACGGCGAGCATCGGTTTCACCACGGGCACCATGATGAAGCGCTACTGCTCCGTGATGTGGGGATTCCTCGGCATGCTCTGCTTCGCGCTTTACGGCCGGGAGATCCAGGATTCCGACCTCGTGTGGGGCCACGCGACGCGGGACTTGCTGGGCGGCCTGGGTTTCGGGCTGGTGGGCCTGATGATTGCCTGCCTGCTCGCGGCGCTGCAATCGACGGCGAGCACGCTGATGATCTCCTCTTCGAGCCTGTTCACGAAGAACGTCGACGGCCCGCTCTGGCTGCGCGCTTCTACAGTCGCAGCTTTGCTCCGGCCGCCCAAGGCCACCGGAGCAGTCGTGGTTGCCTGCCTTGGAAGCAGCTTTGCCCGGCCTGATACTTCCTCAGGAGGGATACGAATGCAAATCAGTGACATTCCCGGCCGTGTGAGCCGCGCTATTCCGCTCTATCTAGTGGGGTGTTTCCAACGCCGTTAAAGCTGCCGACCATGACGAGTGAACCGTCAGCGAGCAGAGCAAGTTGTGCGCTAAGTTGCCGTTGGCGATCGCCATGCGATTGACGGCAACGCCGATGGCGATGCCTTGCGGTTCGCCAAAGCCGGTGAGCGTGCGCTCCCGCTTTTGCGACGACAGGTCGATCACTTCGACCGTGTCATTGCCCAGCGCGGCCATG
>CAIONS010000070.1 GCA_903859715.1 uncultured Opitutia bacterium | reverse complement strand
TGCCATGAGTTTTGCCATCCGCGGTGGCGCCGCCGGTGACTGGGCTGCCCAGTTCCATCTCTCCAACGAGCAAATCGGCTGGATCAATGGTGCCGCCTTCTGGGGCTTTACCTTGGCTATGATGTTCGGGGGCCCGCTGTGTGTCGGACGACATTCAGAAACCAGCCCGACGACATTCTGAAACCGGCAGTCAAGTCGGTGATAATTAGAGCGCCGTTGGTCTGACGTTGGTGAGGCTCGGGGCCCACGCGGACCCATGATTACCGAGCAACAATACCAACGAATGATGAACCAATATGCGAAGTCCGGCGTGCGGGGCACGGCGGCGATGAAAGGCGGGATGCACCGCGAGACGGCGACCAAATACCTCGAGGCGGGCGAGGGACCGCAGCCGGAGAAGAAGCGAGGCCGACGACGGCCCGATCCACTGACGACAATCTGGCCGGGAGCCGAGCGACTGCTGCTGGACGCGCCGGAAGTGGAGGCGAAGGCGTTGTTCGAACACCTGCTGGCTGGCGCCAACGCGCCGCAGGCGCAAAAGGCGCTGCGAACTTTCCAACGCCGCGTGCTGAGCTGGCGGCGACATCATGGTCCGCCGAAGGAGGTGTTTTTCCCGCAGGCGCGCGAGCCGGGGGCGAGTATACAGCTCGATTGGACGCACGCCGCGCAGCTCGGCGTCATCATCGCGGGCCAGAAGTGGGAGCAGCTGTTGTGTCACGCGGTGCTGCCATACTCCAATTGGGAATGGGCGGTGCCATGCCGGTCGGAATCGATGTTGTCGATGCGCCAGGGTTTGCAGGCGGCGCTGTGGGCCGTGGGCGGCGTGCCCGCGAAGTTGCAGACCGACCACAGTTCGACTGCGACCCACGTCCTGCATCGCACGACGGGGCAACGCGGCTTCAACGTCGAATATCTGGCGTTGTGCCGCCATCTCGGGCTCGAACCGTGCACGATTAATCCGTCCTGCCCGCATGAAAACGGCGACATCGAGTCGGCCAATGGCCACTTGAAGCGGCGGCTGGCGACGCATCTGACGTTGCGCGGCTCGCGCGAGTTTGCCGACGAGGCGGCGTTTGCCCGCTTCGTGGCCGAGGTCTGCACGGCGATCAACGCGCTGCGTTCCGAGAAACTCGCCGAGGAGCGCGCGCGGTTGCAGCCGCTGCCGGCGACGCGTTACCCGGAAGCCGATGAAACGCGGGTGCGCGTGTCGAGCTACAGCACCGTGCGCGTGAAGCAGAGCTCCTACTCGGTGCCGTCGCGACTCATCGGAGCGATGGTCCAGGTGCAGGTCACCGAAGCCGAGGTCGCCGTGCGTCACGAGGGCGCCGAGATCGTGCGCTACCCGCGCACCATCGGACATCGGGCCCGAATCGATTACCGCCACATCATCGCGTCGCTGTCACGCAAGCCCGGTGCTTTTGCCGGTTACATTTATCGGGAAGAGCTGTTCCCACGACCCTCGTTTCGGCAGGCTTACGATCAACTGGTGCGAGCCGCGGAAGCGAAAGCGGATCGTCACTACCTGACGCTGCTCGCACTGGCGGCCGAACGGGGCGAGGACGAGGTCGCTGCGGCGCTCGGTGTGTTGTTACGCGCCGAGCGCGTGCCGTGGCCGCAGGACGTCGCGGCGGCGCTCAGCCCGCGCGAGCCGACGACGCCGGTGCTGGCGGCGTTTACGCCGGAACTGCACAGCTACGACGCCTTGATCGTGGAGGTGAGCGCATGAGCGCCGGTGGAGCCCTGACCGGGCCACTGCGTTCGCTGATGCTGATGACCACCGCACGCGAACACGAAGAGATCATCGTTCGCGCCGAGGCGCAAAACTGGGGCTATCGCCGCTTCCTCGGCTACCTCGTGGAAAACGAACTCAACGAGCGATTGCGCCGACGCATCGAGCGGCAACTAAAGGAGTCCGGGCTGCCGCCGGGCAAGACGCTCGAGACGCTCGACGAGGCCAAGCTGCCGGACAAGGTGCGACGACAACTGCCGACGCTCTTGTCGGGCGAACTGATCCGCCGTGGCGACAATCTGCTGTGCTTCGGTCTGCCCGGGCGTGGCAAATCGCATCTGGTGGCCGCCCTCGGCCGCGAGTGGATCCAGCGACACCAGATGAAGGTGCTCTTCACCCCGACGTTCAAACTGGTGACCCAGTTGCTCGCCGCCAAACGCGACCTGAAGCTGCCGAGTGCGCTCGCCAAACTTGACCGCTTCGACGTCGTCGTCCTCGACGACATCGGCTACGTCCAGCAATCCCGGGAGGAAATGGAGGTGCTCTTCACCTTCCTCGCCGAGCGCTACGAGAAGAAGTCCGTCGTGATTACCTCGAACCTGGTCTTCAGCCAATGGGACCAGATCTTCAAGGACCCGATGACGACCATGGCGGCCATCGACCGGCTCGTGCATCACGCCACGATCCTCGAGTTTAACGGCGACAGTCACCGCGCCCAGTCGGCGAAAACCAAAGCGAGTGCGTGAGTCCAAAGGTGGAGGAAGGGGGCCAAGCCGGCACCTCTCAAAGCAGAGGCGCCTGCCCCCTTCCTCCACACCTCCATCCCCACGGCGCCGCGTTGCGGCGGCCTCTATAACGATGCTGGAATCAGATTGTCGTCACTGCCGGAATCAGATCGTCGTTGACCAGGTGTGGGGCCGGCGGGGAGTGCGGGTGCATGCGCCCTATGCCACCAAATATAAATGGGGCTATCTGCACGAGGCGCTGGAAGTGGATGGCGCGCACCGGGTGGAACTGCTGTTCACTCCGGCGATCGACCGGGACATCCATGCGATCTTCCTGCGGCAGATTGCGGCGCGCGAACCGCAGGCGCTGCACGTGGTGATCGCCGACCAGGCGGGGTTCCACCTGCCCGCTGACGATGGGCGGTTGCCGGCCAACCTGCGCCTGCTGCCCTTGCCGCCGTACAGCCCCGAACTCAACCCCGTGGAGCGCTTCGGCGGCCTGCTCAAGGCGCGGACCGCCAACCGCCTCTACCCGACCCTCCACCGGCTCGAAGAACATCTCATCGCCATCGCCCGCGATTGGTCCGCCCCCGCCAAAGTCGCCGGCTTGATCCACGGCTGGCTCTCGGCCGCAGCAAACTTTTCCGTTCCAGCCTAAAGTCTAAAAGCTAGCGGACGTTGGTATCAGCTGTTTCGGGTCAAGTGTTGATTTGATTTGAAAAAACCGTTCGCGCCGTCTAGACCTCCCGTGATGAAACTCCCCGCCCTGCCGTACGTCGCCGGATTTGCCCTCGCTGCACTATTCTCCCGCGCCACGGCCGATACCATTACCTTGACGAACGGTACCACCTTGGTCGGTGACGTTACCTCCGAGGCCAACGGAAAGATTGTCGTCAAGGACTCGGTCCTCGGTGTCCTGACCATCGACGCCAGCGCCGTAAAGTCGCGGCACGCGGCAGATTCAGTCACCCCTGCAGCGGCGGCTGCAGCAGCGGCTGCCGCCGCTGCACCCATTTCCCCGGTCGTTCCCTCCGCTGGCACACCTCCGGTTGATCCTTCCAAGCCGGTATGGACGCGTGGACTCCAATTCAACTATAGCTATATTTCCGGTGCGGCCCCCGACCTCGGCGTGGGCTCCAGTGCAACTTACGGCGTAAACCTCATGATCGAGCGCGCCGCCAAGGAAGATATCGCCTCCCTCACCGGCTCCTATAACTGGAGCCGCAGCCGGCCTGGCCCTGAGTCAGTCGACAACACGACGATCGGGTTCCAATACGATCACATCTTCACGGACAAAGTTCGTTTCGTCTCCCGCTCGACCTACATGATCGACAAGCCGAAAAAGATCGACCACCGCTTCGAGCAGCTCTTCGGCGCCGGATATACGTTCGTCAAGACTCGCAAGGCCTTCTTCCTGGTGGCGCCTGGCCTGGGCTTCTCCCAAGGCTCCAAGCAATTCGTCGGCTCGACCGACACTCACTACGGGTATGGTGTCTATGAGACCGCGAGTTACAGCTTCACGCCGGCGCTCAGCATCGAGCAGCGGGCCTTCTACTTCGGTGCCTTTGATACCCGCGACTACTACGTCTACAACGGTTACGTCGGCCTCAAGGGTCAGGTCACTCCCGGCATCGCGATGACCTTGGGCTTTAATATTGTCCACGACAACCAAATGGCGCCCGGCATCGAGCGCACCGCCTATCAGATCATGTCGGGCACGCAGTTGAAGTTCTAACCGCTGGATCGTCGACGGTCGCGGCGGCCTCTTGGGCCGCCGCTTTTTTTCGCATGCCTCCGACTTCTGCTACTTCGTGGCTCCATTGCCCGCGACCGAATCCATCGGCGCTCATGCGTCTCTACGCCTTCCCCTACGCCGGTGGCGGTGCCTCTGTCTATTTTCCTTGGGCCGCTCCCCTGGGCCCCGAAATCGAGGTGTGGGCCGTGCGCCTTCCTGGCCGTGAAACCCGGCTGCGCGAGCCGGCATTCACCTCTTTTCCAGCTCTCCTCGCCGCCCTAGCCATGGAAGTCGCCCCCAAACTTCGCCCGCCCTACGCCTTCTTCGGGCACAGTCTCGGTGCGATCGTCGCCTTCGCCTTTGCTCGCGCCCTGCAACATCACCCCACGCCGGGGCCCTCCGCCTTGGTTGTATCGGGCGCGCGTTCCCCGGATCTGCCCAATTCCGCGCCTCTCATTGGCGACCTCCCCGACGCAGCTCTCATCGCTGAATTGCGTGATCGCTACAACGGCATCCCCCCCGCCGTGCTTGCCCACCCCGAACTGCTAGATCTGGTCTTGGGGGTGCTGCGTGCGGATATTCGACTCTACGAGAACTACCGCCACATCCCCGCGCCGCCCTTGTCCTGTCCATTAGCCGCGTTCGGAGGCGTTCAGGATCCCATTGTCTCGGTCGATGACCTCGCGCGGTGGCAGCCGAACACTACGGGAGCGTTTCAAGCGCAGGGCTTTGACGGCGATCACTTCTTCGTCCACCGCGACAGCGCTGCCGTCATTAACGCCATCAAGCGTTTCAGTCTCAGCTCCCTCTCCTAGCGCTGTTCTGTCGATCCTATATAAACGGTTCTCCGAACGGCAAAGGTTCACCTGACGGAACAGCGCTCAACCTCGATCCCTGGGCTCACGCGTCCTTCGCCGCATCCATTTTCTTTCGCAGGCTCAGCGGCCGCATGTCGGTCCAGACCTCCTTGATGTAGTCGAGGCACTCCTGTTTGAGCCCCGCCTTGCCAGCCGCGCGCCAGCCGGGTGGCATCGCCCGGTAGTCCGGCCAGATCGAGTATTGCTCCTCATCGTTCACTACCACGAGGTATGTTGTCTTGTCTTCAGTTTCGTTGTTCATGGGAAATTTTTCCGCTCACACCCACCCTATGCTTGCCCCCGTGCGATGCGACTCCATCGTTGATGGCATGACGGCACCTACCCTTGATGCCAAGGCCACGGCCGCCGCGAGTCGTAGCCTGATCCTCCGCCATGCGGCGCTCGTCGCCGGCGCCTCGTTGATTCGAATCCCCTTCGTCGACAGCCTCTCCGTCACGGCTGTTCAACTCGACATGTTTCGCGCCCTCGCCCGTTTGCACGAGCGACCCGAGAACGAAAAAGAACTTTCCACCGTCCTCGCCTCGCTCGGGGGCGGCGTGCTCAGTTACTTCATCGGCCGCAGCGGTCCAGCCATGGCCTTCAAGGCCGCTTCGCTGGCTATTCCCGTTGTCGGCCCCTTGGTTCGTTACGGCACCGGTCCGGCCATCATGGCGGGCTACACGTGGGTGCTGGGCGAAGCCTTCCGCCGCCATTTTGTCCTCGGCGGAACCACCCAGGACTTCACGGTGCAACGCTTTCGTGAAATGGCGCGCGATCTGGTGCCCGCGGGCACGTTCGGTTGAGGTCATCGACGGCTCCTTTCGACGAAATTTAAAATGGCATCTGCGGCCCGCTTGGCGCCGCCCGCCAACCGCGAGTGCCGCGCCAGCTCCTGGGCGCCTTCCCGAAACATCGGATTGGTGATCACTTGCTCGACCGCCGCGCGCAAACTCACTGGCGTCATCTTCGCCGGCTCCAGCATCAGTCCGGCGCCCTGTGTTTCCAAACGCTCCGAAAGGATTTCCTGCTCGTAGGTCTGTGGCACCGCAATCATGGGGACGCCGAGCCACGCCCCTTCTCGCAGCCCACCGCCGCCGGCGTGGGTCACAAACGCCGCGGCCCGCTCCAGCAATTGCAGTTGCGGCGCACTGCGCGGCGGCAGCACAAAAAAATTGTCCGGCACCTCCCCGAGGTCAGCCTCCATCACCCCGGGACTCAGCACCAGCACCACCTGCGCTCGCACCTCCTTCAACGCGGCGATACACGTTTGAAAAAACGCCAGCCCCGGATTGTGAATCGTGCCAAACGACACATACACCAACGGCCGGCCATCCAGCCGCTCAAACGGAAACGTCGCCGTCGTCGGCCGTGACGGCGTGCACAGGCCGACAAACTCATAATCGGCGCCGAAATGATTTTCGTACGGTTGCATCGCCTTCGGCAGATGAACCACGTTCAGCGGCTGCCGATTGGTGAAGATCTCGATCAGCGAAATATTCTGCGGCAATCGATACTCCGTCTGCAGTTCACGGCGCCAGTCGCGAAACAGCCGCAGCCCCGCTCGCGCCTCCGCGATCATGGCTCGCCGACCTGGCCGCAGTCGCGGGCATCCGTGAAAACTTTCCGCACAAAAACCCGCGGTCGCCACCGAGGCCACCGCCGGTACGCCGAGTACCTGCGCGACGATTTTTCCCCACAAGCAAAGCGAGTCGTGCACGATGTAGTCCGGCCGCTCGGCTCGTACGGGCTCCAACAATTGCGGCACCCACTCGCGGGCACACCAAGCGCTCACCGGTGCGAGATAGTATTGATTCGCCCCACCCGGCCCCGGATACGGTCGGATCGGCGGGTACGCGCGAAACTCCGCTCCGAACGCCTCGATCTCACCCTTAAACGGCGGGATTTCAAAATAAGTGATGCGCTCCCCGCGGGCGACAAGTTCCCCCACCAGGCCGAGCGTCGGGATGACGTGGCCTGGCGCTGAAACATTGAGAAATACACCCTTGCCCATGGGATTTTTGGCTGGATTAGCCCAGCAGGATTTCCTTTTCCCCAAACAGGCGCTCGGCCGGAAGCCCCAGCGCATGACAATCCGCCACGAGCTGATTCGACGCCTTGATCGGATTCGATTCCGCCGTGTATTTGATGCTCATCACGTAGTTGAGCCACGGCTCCTGCCCCATCGCGTAGACGTAGGCTTCCTTGCAGCCAAAGCGCTTCACGATATCGATGCCGCGCTCATAGTTTGAGCCGGCCAACCGCCGCGAGTGGTCCATTTTTCGATCAAGCGGCTTCGTGAGCAATGGCCCGTACATCCAGGACATCGGCGCCCCATCGCACTCCATCCCGAGGAAAAGCACGTCGATGTTTCCCGTGGCCTTCTGCACGTGCTCATAGAGCTTCGGCTCGGTGTTGCACGAGTCCGCCGCAAACAGCAGTCGGTACCCATGCAGGTCGAGCAGGTAGGCGCTCTTCGTGCGGATCGCGAGGTCACCGTGCTCGCCGAAGAACGGAATCCCCGTGATCATTCCATCCGGTGCCGTGATCTCCTCAAACTCCTCGATCGAGATCACGTTTTTGAATCCGACCCTCTCCAGCATCATCTTGAGCGATGGATCCTGCAGTGCTCCATTCCCGTTGCGCGGCACCACGATGTTCTTCACGCGGCCACGGAGCTGCAACATCGTCTCGAACAGAATGTGATCTTGGTGATTGTGCGTGATCAGCACGTAGTCGATCGTCTCCGGCAAGTCCTCGTAGGTGAACCGGGCCACTTGGTGGTCGTAGGTGTAGCTTAGCACCGGATCGAGCAGCACCGAGGTGCCACCTGCTTCGACGAGGATGCACGCATGCCCGAAATAGCGCCAGCGCACACCTTTGCCCGTGTACGGCTCGTACCCGCGCGGCGCCTCGGGCGTGAAAAAACTGGCAAAGGCCGCGGAGTCCTCCGTGCTTACCCCCAGCTTCGCCGCGATCTCCCCGACCGAACCCGGCTTCCATTTCATGGCAAAGAGTTCATCGATCGCGGGATTGGAGAATGGCGTCTGCAGGTGCAGGTCGCCGGGCGTGCGCAGGCGCGGCGTGCTCAGGATAAACGGCCGCTCGTCACTCGTGATCAGAGAGAGCATTAGACTCTGCCTTGCAGGATCGTAGAAGGGACTGCGGTAGAGCAACGGCTCAACCAGCCGGAAAGAAGGCTGGTTGTTGAGGTCGTAGACGAGTTCGACGTAGCCCTTCAGGATCTCAGGCACCTTTGCGTACAGCGGCTCAAGCGAAAACCCTTTCGCCTCCATTCTGAGCATTTGGTCCAATTGTTTGACGGCTTCACTGAAGGCGATCATCTGCCCCTGATCCCGCTTCGTCTTTTCGATCAACGCCTGGATCTCGTCCACTCGCTTCCCGTCATAGTCGATGAACGGCCCGCCAAGCATCGCGGGATTTTTCACCGCCGCAGCATGCACCTGCGGCGACTGGACGTAGGACTGCATGATCTTCAGATGACGATCGACGATGTTCATTGCCGCGGTCGCAGGAGAAATCAGGTGCGACCATGCGTACCAGGATTCGATGAGCGGTTCGACCTGCACGTTTTGCCGGAGGTAAAGGAGGGGCGTCATAGGATGGCGTTGGATGAAATCAGTCGGTGGGTTATCAAAATGGCTAGTCCACCAACTGGGTGGCAATCTGCAAAGCGAGTCCGGCCGCGTGAGGCCGACGGAGCATGCTGTTGTGGTCTCCGGCCGCCTCCAGCCGGACGATGGGCCCGCGGACGATCCTTTCCCATCCGGCGGTCGGCCGGTCCGCCGTCGCTGCGACGAGCGCGCTCGTCCGCACGAGTGCCAGCCCACTCCGTAGTTCTCCGGGACGGTAATTCAAGAGTGCGCGGAGGTTCGCCTGATAGACGCTCACCAGTCCCGCAATCATCGCTACGTCCGCCCCCGGCGGCGCAATACCCGCCGCCCGCGCTCGTTCCAAAAACAATTTCAACCGTTCCTCTGTGGAGCGGTCGGCGAGTTCGTCCGCCGGCAGCTCAAACTCGACTCCAAAGTGTGCCCCGATCTGGTGCGCCATGAAATCGAGCGCCTCGAGGTCCGTCGGTTCGTGGTCGATCATCGCGCGCGCGAGATCGGGCGCGAGGTGATCGAGGAGCACGAGCGAACCGACCAGCCCCTCCCCTTCAGCTTCGAGCTGCCGGGCCATTTCGAACGCGACACTCGCGCCAAACGAGTGCCCACCGAGGTGATACGGCCCCCGAGGAAACCGTTCTCTAATCGCCTTGAGATAGGCGGTGGCCATCGCCTCCACCGATTCCAGCGGCGATGATTTTCCATCGAGTCCTGGAGCCTGCAGCGCATGGAATGGCCGCTCCTTGGGAAATAGCGCGGCGAGGTCGAAATAAGTCAGCACGGAGCCACCGCCCGGATGCACGCAAAAGAATGGGGATCTGTCTCCCTCCGGTTTGAGGGCGACCAGGCAAGACGCACCCGCGCCTCCTCCCGCTTCGATCGCGGTGGCCATCGCTTCGATCGTCCCGTTCTCGAACAGCGCACTGAGCGATAGTCGCACGCCGAGTCTCGCCTCCACGTCGGCCAGCAATTTGGTCGCCAGCAGCGAGTGCCCGCCCAGTTCAAAGAACTGGTCGTGGATTCCAATGGCTGAAACCCCGAGCACCTCCTTCCAGATGTGTGCTAGTTGCGCCTCTAGCGCCGTGCGCGGTGCAAGTCCACCCTGCCGACCGCCCGTACTCTCATCGATCTCCGGCAGTGCTCCCCGGTTTATTTTTCCATTCCGTCCCAGCGGGAATTCCGCCAGCGGCTGGAAGGCGGCCGGCACCATGTAGTCCGGCAGACGTTCTGCCACGAATGCCCGCAGTTCCGCCATTTCCGGGGCCGCTTCCGCGGCGGTCGTAAAATAGGCCACAAGCTTCTTGTCGGCCCCCTCCCCCCGAACCTGCGCGACAGCGTCTCTCACCGCCGGATGCTGGCGTAGCACCGTTTCGATCTCTCCCATTTCGATGCGGAATCCGCGCAACTTAACCTGTTGATCCATGCGCCCGAGAAACTCAATCGTGCCGTTCGGCAGCCAGCGAGCCCGGTCGCCCGTTCGATACAGGCGCGCTCCAGGCGTTGCGGAAAGCGTATCCGGAATGAATCGTTCGGCGGTCGCCCCGCTTTGGCGGAAATACCCGCGCGCCAATCCCTGGCCACCTGTCACCAATTCTCCCGGCAGTCCTTCGGGCACCGGCTCGCCGTGCCGATTGACGATATAGACGCTAGTTCCGCTCACCGGTCGGCCGATTGGCACACTGGCCGTTGGCACCTCGGCCCCGCTCATCGCATGACAGGTCGTGAAAACGGTGTTCTCTGTCGGCCCATAGCCGTTGATAATTCGCAGCGCCGGGAAAGTCGCCGCCAGCTTGCGCACATGCGCCACCGAGAGGACATCACCACCGGCCAGCACCTGGCGAAGCGTGGCAAACGCCGCCAGTTGATGGTCGATCATCTGGTGAAACAGTCCCGCCGTAAACCAAGCCGCCGTCACGCCCCCCTTCTGGATCGTCATGCCTACGTCGACGAGCGATGCCACGCCGGCTGGCATGATCTCCAACCGCGCGCCGTGCAGGAGCGGGGTCCAAATTTCCCAGACCGAGGCATCGAACGATAGCGGCGCAAATTGCAGCACCACCTCTTCCGCGCTCATCGCCATGAAATTGGGCTGCACCACCAGTCGCACGACGGCGCGATGCGGCACCGCAATCCCCTTCGGCGTTCCCGTCGAGCCGGAGGTATACATCAGGTACGCGAGATCCTCTGGCCCATTTTCCGACGGCGGATTGTCCGGGTTTTCGCCCTCAAATGCCGCTGCATTGCTATCGACCGCGAGCACGTAAGCGAACAGCTGCGGCAGGCGATCTATCAGGTGGTCCCGAATGAGAACGGCACCCGGCTGTACTTCGTCGAGCAGCTGTCCCAAGCGTTCGAGTGGATCATCGGGATTTAGTGGGACAAAAAAACCGCCCGCCTTCATCACCGCCACCATGGCGACGATCGCGTCGAACGAGCGGTCCATCAAAAGCGCTACGGGCACATCCGGTCCCACGCCCATGCCCCGCAGATGCCAGGCGAGCCGGTTCGCCTGGGCATTGAGCTCGGCGTAGTTCAACACAGTCGTCCCCTGCGATAGGGCCACGCGCGCTCCGTGCGCCGCGACGGTCGCCTCGAATTCTGCGACGATCGTTGTCGGCGGCACCGGCAGGCCGGCCGCCGTATTCCATTTCTCCAGCCGGCTTCGCGTCTCGGCGGGCGCTTGCAGCGGCAGCTCCCGCAATCGCGCCGCGGGACGCGCCACAGCGGCCTCCAGCAGCGTCGTGAAATGCCGCCCATACCGCATCACCGTTTCAGCGGTGAACAAGTCCGTGCTAAACTCCCAGGCACCCGTCACGCCCTCCGGAGTTTCCTGCAAGAGCAGCATTAGTTCGAATTTCGAAGTCTCCGCCGGCAATGGTATCTCCTCAATTTTCAACGCTTCCAGCGTCATCTCCGCCGGCGGCAGATTGAGCAGCACCAGCAGCACTTGAAACAAGGGTGTGCGACTCAAATCGCGTCGCTCCACGACCGCCTCAACCACTTTCTCAAACGGCAGTTCTTGATGTGCGTACGCCTCGAGGCAGACTTTTTTCGCTCGCCCTACAAGGTCACCGAACGCGAGTTCATCGTCAGTTTCGATGCGCAAGGCCACCGTATTGACGAAGAACCCGACGAGTGCCTCAAACTCGCTTCGCTGGCGGTTTGCCACGCTCGTTCCGATCACGATATCGTCCTGCCCGCTTTCAAGGCGAAGCCACGCAGAGAATGCCGCGAGCAGCGTCATGAACAACGTCGCTCCTTCTGCGCGCGCCACCGCATAAAGCTCCTCCGTGGCCTCTGCCGAGAGCGCAAATGGCACCCTCCGCCCGCGTCCGCTAAGCACCGCCGGGCGGGGGAAATCCGTCGGCAGGTCCAGTTGCGGCGCCTCGGCGAGCTCTTTGCGCCAAAACGCGACTCGTCGCTCGAGTTCCGGACCTTGCAGCCAGTCTCGCTGCCAGCGAGCATAGTCGCCGTACTGCAGCGCGGGCTCAGGAAGCGCGGGCGCTGTGCCCTGTCGGTACGCCGCGTACAACGCGCCCAGGTCGCGCACGATCACACTCATCGACCACCCGTCCGAAACGATATGGTGGGTTACGGCCAGCAGCCAGTGCTCTTTGGCTCCCAGCCGGAACAATCGGACTCGCAGCAGCGGCCCCCGGCCTAAATCAAACGGCATCAACACCTCTGCATTCGCGAGCGCTAGCGCCCGCGTTTCGCGTTCACCCTCCGGAAAACTTGCCAGGTCTTCGCACGGCAACCGCAGGGGCTCAGCCGCCTCGACTCGTTGGACTCCATGCCCGCCCTCCGTCGCGAAAGTCGTCCGCAACACCCCATGGCGCCGGCGCAGCTCCGTCATCGCCCACCCCAGTGCTTCCGGGTCGAGTTCTCCGGCCAGTCGCAGGAGCGCTGATACATGATAGGTCGGTGCCCCGGGAGCCAGTTGCTCGATAAACCAGAGACGCTCCTGGGGAAAGCTCAGTGGCAGTGCCACGCCCTCGGTCGGGCCGGGCTGGGGGCCGTTATTGGCGGCCTCCGTCTTCGCTCCGGCCAAGGTCTCTGCCAGGGCCGCGATCGTTGGCTTTTCAAATAGCACCGCCAGTGACAACTGCCGTCCTGTGATGTTACGCAGTCGTGCCACCATCTGGGCTGCGAGCAGGGAGTGCCCCCCCAGCGCAAAAAAGTCATCCTCGATGCCCACTCGCGGCACTCCGAGGACATCCGCCCAAATGCCTGCCAGCATTTCTTCCTCTGGCCCGCGCGGCGGCACGTAAGCCGCCTCACTCGCCACGACTTCCATGGCTGGCGGAGGCAGCACTTTGCGGTCGGCCTTGCCGTTCACCGTCAGCGGCAAGTGATCGAGCAACACGTAAGCCGCCGGCAGCATGTACTCCGGCACCCGGCTCTTCAAATGCGAGCGCAGCGCCGGCACCAATACTCGTGCCAGTTTCGCCTGAAGCGGATTATTGGTGAAATATGCCAGCGGCTGGGTGCGATCGCCACCGCTTCCCCCTTCTGGACTCGCTGCCGCCTGCCCGTGCATGGCCGCGGTCGTGGTCGCAAGTGCGGTCCGATATGCGCCGACGGTGTCAGCTTCCGCGAATTCCGTTCCCCGACCCTCGATCCAAGCGAGCACCCACTCGTCGGCTGCTAGGGCCCTCGCCACGGGTGGTGCGAGTTGATACTTCTTCGCTGCCTGGCCTTCCACTGCCGGCTCCGACGGGCCGACACGCAACAGCACGTCATAGCGGAACTTCGTCAGTTCATCGACGGCTGTTCCCACACGCGGCCGAAGCTCCACCTCCGTGATGGCCGGCAGCCATTTCCGCAGGACGTGGAAAAAATCTGGATCGATAACCAGTTCCTCTTCGCGCCCGACCGCCCGACGCACCCGCTTCGCCAGTTCCCCCCGGCTGACGCTGTCGTCCGCTTGGAAAAACTGCACCGATGCGTGATACGTCGCGAGCAGCGGCAGGCTTCGTACATCGCCCACGAAAATCGTTCCGCCCGGGGCCGAAGCCGCCGCCGCCCCGCGGAGCACGGTAAGCAGGTGCTCCGGCCCGGAGAAGTATTGCACGACTGAATTGATGACGACCAGGTCGTAGCCACCCGGCGCCACTCCGGTGAAGTCCGTCGCCTCGCCCTGACGCACCTGGACCTGCGCCAGTCCGTGATCCTTCGCCACCCGGCCGACCGTCTCGACCGTTGCGACCGAAAGGTCGCTGGCCGCGTAGGCCTCACAGTGCGGCGCCAGCGCGAAAAGGATCAACCCCGAGCCGCAGCCGATCTCCAATACCCGTCGCAGCGCGCGCTCCCGTAGTTGCGCCACCGTATTGTCGAGCCACTCACGGATTTCATGCGACCCCATCGGTCGGCCGTCGTAGCTGCTGTTCCAGCCGATGATATTGAAAGTCGGATCGTCACTCGTACCCGGTCGGCGATAGTTCTCCTCGAACATCAGGCGCCACTGGTCCACATGCTCCGTCTGCCAGACCTTCGCCTCTTCACCGGAACGAGCGCGCTCCAATTCTGGCACCACATACGCGACGAGCCGCTGGTCACCCGGCCGATCTTCGCGCAACATCACGACCACGTCGCGCACCGCCTCATGGCGGGCCAATGCCGCCTCGATTTCACCCGGTTCGATTCGGTGCCCGCGCAGTTTCACCTGATCGTCGAACCGGCCGAGAAACTGAAGCACGCCATCCGCCCGCCGCCGCACCCGGTCGCCAGTCCGGTAGATCCGCGCGCCCGGCTCGGTCGCGTATGGATCCGGTCGGAATCGTTCCGCCGTCAAATCCGGTCGGAATCGATAGCCTCGCGCCACCCCAGCTCCCCCGATCCAAAGTTCTCCCGGCACGCCCGCCGGCAACAGTTCAAGATTGGCGTCGAGGACATACAGCCGTGTATGGGCAATCGGATGCCCGATCGGAATCGCCTCGGCCGTGAGGTCCGCATCGGTCACTTCGTGTACACAGCAGCCGACGACAGTCTCGGTCGGGCCGTATTCGTTGATCAACCGCGTCGCGGGTGCATGTCGCCGCCAGAAAGCCACATGTTCTGGCAGCAATTGCTCTCCGCCAATCACAAAGACCCGAGCCCGCCCCGCCGCTTCGCCCGCCGGCACAAGGTCGTTTAGCACGCGCAGATGCGCCGGGGTCAACTTGAGCGGCGAGCTATTGACTTCTTCTCGTAGCACCACGGCGAGCCCACCCGCTCCAGCTGCCTCCGGCACGATCTGGACCGGCTTGCCCGCCAAGAGGGGCGGGAAAAGACTGGTGATCGTCAGGTCAAACGCGATCGACGAGTGCAGCGGCGCGCCGTCGCCCTTGCCGACTTCATAAGCGTCAATCGCCCAAAGCAAGTAGTTGATCAGCCCCTTGTGCGGAATCTCACTGCCTTTCGGCCGTCCCGTCGAACCGGACGTATAGATGACGTAAGCCAGTGTCTGTGGATCGATTTCCACCGGCAACCGCGCGATATCTGCGCGATTGGCCGGCACTGCCAGGATCGCCCTGAGGTCGATCCAGCGATCGGCGGGCGCACCGGCCGGTGCCGCAGCGTCGCCTAGCACCCAGACCGCACCGCTGTCAGTGACCATGTCGCTCAATCGCTCCGGCGGATTGGCCGGGTCTAGCGGCAAGTACGCTGCCCCTGTCTTCAAAATCCCAAGGATCGCCGCCACCATCTCCGGACAGCGCTCCAGCCAGACAGCGGCGATCTTCTCCGGCCCGAGGCCTCGTCTCCCCAAATGTGCCGCGATCTGGGTCGCGCGCGTATCCAACTCGGAAAAAGTCCAGACCACATCTCCTTGCACCACAGCCCGAGCGTCAGGCGTGCGGCGCACCTGCTGCGCCCAGTGATCGACGACTGTCCCAAGCGGCGGCGGCGTGCGGGGATTATCGTTAGCTTCGTCCAACGCCACGCGCAATTCCGCCCCGTCCAACCACGGCAACAATGCCAACGGCGTGTCGGGCGCTTGCACCGCCGCCATCACCAGGTTCACCCAATGGCGCGCCAGCCTTGCAATCGTGGCGGGGTCGAACATCCGGCGATCATAGGCGATCGTACCCGTGAGGGCGCCCTCATGTTCGCCGATGAAAACCTCCAAGTCGAACCGTGCTGTCTGATCGTCGTCGATGCGGCGGATCTTAAGGCCCGGCAGCGCAAGCTCCCCACCCGGCGCGTTAAGGAAAGCCAGCGAGACTTGAAACAAAGGATGTAAATTCGCGCTCCTCTGGGGCGAGAACTCGTCGACCAGAGTTTGAAACGGGATCTCCTGCCACTCGTCGGCCGCAAGTACTTCCGCGCGCACGCGGCGAATCAACTCGCGGAGGCCTGGCCGGTCCTTGAGGGAGGTCCGCACCACCAGCATGTTGACGAAAAAACCGATCAACCCCTCGACATCGCTATGGCTTCGATTGGCGGTCGGAATCCCCACGGCAATGTCAGTCTGCCCAGAATAACGCGCCAATAAGGCCTGAAAGCTTGCCAGAGTCGCCATCGCGAGCGTGGCGCCGTTCTGCTCCGCCAATGTACGGAGTGCCGCGGTCACGAGTGCCGGAAAGGCCACTGCGTGGCGCCCACCGACGATCGGACCTGCCACAGCGGGTCGCGGCCGGTCCGATGGCACTTCCAGGGTCGGTAGATCGCGCAGTTGGGTCCGCCACCAGTCAAGACCCGCCTGTCGGCGGGCGGAATCCAGTCGTGTGCGTTGCCAGGCCGCATAGTCTGCATAGCTCGCCGGCAGCAATGCCAGCGCCGGTAATCGGCTCGCTTTGTAGGCCGCGTAACATTCAGCCAGCTCGCGCGTAAACACCCCGATCGACCATCCGTCGCCAATCACATGGTGCAGTGCGATGATCAACACATGCGTCTCGGCACCTGCCTTCAGCAACCGCACCCGCAGCAGTGGCCCGGCCCGCAAGTCGAACGGTTTCATCGTCTCCTCGCGCACTCGGACTGCGATCGCAGCTTCATCCGCCCTGACCAATTCGACTGGCACGGAAAAATCACCGGCTGCCGCCACCACCTGCTTCACCCCCTCCGCATCGGAGTGAAACGTGGTCCGCAGCACCTCGTGCCGCCGCACAATCTCCGCCAGCGAACGTTCCAATACTACCGTGTCGAGCCGACCTTCGAGCCGCAGAGCCGCCGACATGTTCATTGCCGCCGACTCGAGATCCAACTGATGCACCAACCAGAGTCGCTCCTGCTGAAACGAAAGCGGCAAACGTGCTCCCTCCGGCAGCCGTGGAATGACACCGCCGGCCGGCTCGTGGCCTGAACCTTCGTCCGCCATGAGGTGCTCAAGCAATTCCAGGTCGTCTGAAGAGAAAGGATTCATCGAAGGCAATTATCGGTTCGCGGCGGAAGTGTTCGCCCTGCGGCGCTCCAATGCCGCGGCTCGATCGGCCGGCGACATCTCGCGAATCTGGAGCAATGCAGTTGCCCGCTTTAGCACCCGTCCGGGCACGGAGTCCGCGGCATTCAACGCGATGGCCACCTTCTCGGGCGTGGCCGTCTCAAAAAACGTCCGCAACGGCAGATCCACGTGAAATATCCGCCGGATGCGGGCCAGCGCCTGCGCGGCAAGGAGAGAGTGGCCCCCCAGTTCGAAGAAATTCCCCCGCGCGCCCACGCGTCCAACCCCCAGCACCTCGAGCCAAAGGTCGGCGAGCACCTGTTCGGTGGCATCGCGGGGCGCCAGATATTCCGCCACTGCCGCATCCATCCATTCCGGCGCCGGCAACGACCGCCGGTCCAGCTTGCCGTTCGGCGTCAACGGCAGCGCCGGAAGTGTCACGAAGCCGGACGGCAGCATGTAGTCGGGTACCCGCACGCGCAGATGTTCACGCAAAGCTACCGCCGATACGTCACCATGACCCACGATATAGGCCACGAGACGTTTTTCGCCTGCGCCATCTTCCCGCAATGCCACCGCCGCGGCCCGCACCCCCGGATGTGCGCGTAGCGCCGTCTCGATCTCGCCCAGTTCGATCCGAAACCCACGCAGCTTCACTTGCTGGTCAACTCGTCCCGCAAACTCGATCCGTCCGTCTGGCCACCGCCGCACCAGGTCTCCCGTGGCGTAAAGCCGTGCACCCGCTGATCCGAAGGGACTGGGCACAAATTTCTCTGCGGTTAGATCGGCTCGCCCGTGATAGCCTCGCGCCAGGCCTTCCCCTCCGATGAATAACTCCCCAGCGATTCCGGCCGGCAAAGGATTCCCGTTCGCATCCAGCACATGCAGGCTGGTATGGGCAATCGGCCCCCCAATGGTAAGTGCATCTTGGGACACAGCCACCGGCTGCGTCGCCGACCAGATGGTCGTTTCGGTTGGACCGTAAAGATTCCACACCTCACAACCCCGGGCAAGCAGCGCTGCGGCGAGATCGGTTGGCATCGCCTCACCTCCACACCAGGCGCGCAGCGGTAACGCCAGCTTCCAGTCGTCCGACAGTAACAGACGCCATGTCGCCGGAGTCGCCTGCATCACTGTTGCCCGCTCGGTCGCCAGCATGACGGCAAGTCCGCGTGCATCCGCCGCAATCTCCCGCGGGGCGACCACGACTCTCGCTCCTGTCACGAGAGGCAGGAAAATTTCGAGCGCCGCAATATCGAACGACAGTGTCGTCACTGCGACCAGGGTGTCGGTGCTCCGCAAGCCTGGTGAGTCCGCAAAATGCGAAAGAAAATTTGCCAGTCCACCGTGGGTCACCTGCACGCCCTTCGGCCTTCCGGTGGAGCCCGAGGTGAATATCACATATGCGAGTTCGTCCCCCGAACTGGCGTACATCACGGGCGACGTCGATTGCGATCGGATCGCGTCGCTGTCGGCATCGAGGCACACGCATAAAACCGTCGGAGGAAACAATCCGGGCAATCCCGCCAGCGCCGTGTCGGTGACGGCGAGTACCAGACCACTGTCTTCGCGCATCATGGCTAGTCGCGCCGGCGGAAACGCCGGGTCGAGTGGCACATAGGCCGCGCCGGTTTTAAGGATCGCGAGCATCGCCACCACCATCGCTGAAGACCGCTGGAGACATATTCCGACCAGGCGGCCTGGCCCCGCTCCTCGCGCACCTAGGAAGCGAGCCAACTGATTCGACCGGGCTTCGCACTCCGCAAAGCTTAAGGTCATGTCGCCACCCACGACCGCGATCGCGTGCGGGGTCCGCTTCGCCTGCACGGCGAAGCGAAAATGGACCGCCGTGCGATCCCACTCCGTCCGTGCCGTGACGTTCCACCGCAAGCTGTCCCGGACAGTCGTCGCAGGTTCCTGAAGGTTTAGCGTTGCCACGGGACGTTCAGCACCGGCCACGAGCGATCGAAGGACCGAAGCCACCTGCTCCACGAGCACCCGCATTGCCTCATCGGTGAACCGGCTTTCTGCAAAATCGAGCCGCAGAGTCAGGCCGTCGCCGGGCAGAACGTAGAGCGTGAGCGGGTAGTTCGTGTGTTCGAATGACTCCACCGCCCCTAACTCGAGGCCTCCGCTCCGAGCTCCGCGCGCCACGCCGGTCGGATAGTTTTCGTAGATCAATACCGAATCGAACAGTGCCTGCCCACGCGGCACATCGCTCCAACCCTGAATATCGACCAGTCGGCTTGCCTCGAATTCCCTGAGTGCCGCCGCTTGCGCCTGCAGGCGTTTAAGCCACGTCACCGTGCGTTCGTCGCCCGGCACCGACACGCGCAAAGGCAGTGTGTTAATGAACAGGCCGACGATTGATTCCACTCCCGCCACCTCCGCCGGACGGCCCGACACGACGAGTCCAAAACCCGCTTCTTCCGTACCGAGGTGGCGCGCCAGCACGAGCGCCCACGCGGCCTGGGCGCAGGTGCTAAGCGTCACTTCGCGCGATTGGGCAAACTCTTTCACCTCTTTCATCATCTCCGCCGTCAATTCCGCACACGCCGAACGATGCGCCGTCGAACTCGCCTGCGCCCCGTTCGGTACGCCCCCGAACGTCAGCGCCTGCGCCGGCCGATAACCGGCGAGATAGTCACGCCAGAACCGCTCTTCAGCGCCGGGTTTGCGTGCCACCAGCCACGCCAGATAGTCACGATACGACGGAGCCGGCGGCAATGCTACATTGGGCTCCCCATAGGCCGCGAGCACGTCGCGAAACACGAGGGGCAGCGACCACCCGTCGAGCAGCAGATGATGATGGCTCCACACGAGGCGCCAGCGCGCGTTGCCCAGTTTGAAAAGCGTCACCCGCCAGAGCGGAGCTGCATTCAGGGGAAACCCGCGCGCGCGGTCAGTGGCGAGCCAAGCGGTCCACCGGCTGGCCTGATCGTCAACCGTGCAGGCACTCCAATCATGCGATTCCAACGGCACCTCGATCTCGCGGCGGACGATTTGGCACGGCACGGACATTTCCTCCCAAACAAACTCAAGCCGCAAAGCAGGATGGCGGTCCGCGGCCGCGCGCCACGCGCGGGCCAGAGCTGCGGGATCGGGTTCCCCTCGCAACTCGAAGGCTAGCTGCTGCCCGTACATGCCTGCGATACCATCGTGTAACGCGTGCACCAACATCCCCTCCTGCAGCGGTGCGAGTGGCCACACATCCTGCTCCCCCCGACGCTCCAGCACCCGGGAAAGATCGCCGGATGACAAT
Source organism: uncultured Opitutia bacterium (assembly GCA_903859715.1). Taxonomy (GTDB): domain Bacteria; phylum Verrucomicrobiota; class Verrucomicrobiia; order Opitutales; family Opitutaceae; genus Opi-474. The sequence continues at coordinate 32,859 of CAIONS010000070.1, read as the reverse complement.
CGGGCAAGCGGGAAATCCGCGGCGATGCTGAATTGCCCTCCCGCGGTGCGGAATTGACCGAGCAACGCGCGCACTTCCGCGGCAAAGCGCTCCCCCACCCGCGCAATTGTTTCACGGCGATGAACACGCTGGCTGAAGATCCATTGCACCCGCAGTCCATCGGCAGCAACTGCCGCCACGACATCAAGGAGATGCGCCCGCGGTGAATCTGGAGCGTGCTCCCGGCCGGCCGGCTCGGCCGCCGGACGGAACGGACCTTCGCTCTCCAGTGCAAGGTCGAGGCGGCCAAGGTAGTTGAAGCTGATTTGTGCCGGACTTGCCGTGACCAGTGCATCGTCTCTACCCACATGTCGCAGCCACCCGTACCCGATGCCATGGCGCGGAACCGCCCGCAGCGCTTCCTTGACGTTACGCAGACGAGCGGCGGCATCGGCTTCGCGCCCGCTCTCTATGAGAATCGGATAGAGCGTCGTGAACCAACCCAGCGAACGGGAGAGATCCGGCGCGTCCGCATAGTCACGTCCGTGCCCCTCTAGATGTACCCGCATTTCGTCCGCTCCCGTCCAGTCCTGCGCGGCGGCGAGCAGGGCGGAAAGCAGCACCTCCTCCACCCGGCTGCGCGCGACTGCCGGCGCGGCACGCAACAGCAGGTCAGTCTCCTCGATGGTAAGTTGGGTCACGACCGACGCGGTGTCGTCCTCGCGATTGCCGGCATGCCCGTCGGCATAATCGAGCGGCAGCCGGGCAGTAACCGCCGTAGCGACCCCGCGCCAGTAGTCCGACTCAGCGCGTGTTTCGGGGCTCGCCGCGAGTTTGGGCACGTGGGACGCCCACGCAGGAAACGAAGTCGTCGGTGGAGGCAATTCCACCGTAGCGGCCGCCGCGAGTGCTTCCGCCATCTGGCCGAGTTCGTCGAGCAGAATGCGCCACGACACACCGTCAATGCAAAGATGGTGCGCCACACAAAGCAGGCGGCCGGCCGCGTTCGCCCCGGCGTCAAAGTACACCGCACGAGCCAATGGCCCTTCGGAGATATCAAGCCGCCCATGTGCCGCATTGGCCGCCTGCTCAATAGCGCCGGGCCGTTTTTCCGTCGAGACGCCTTGCAGGTCCACGACCTCAAATGCCGTGGAGCCAACCGACGGTGGAGCGAGCCGCTGCTTCCATCCCCCTGCCGCCTGCTGAAAGCGAAGGCGGAACGAGGCATGACGCCGCGTGACCGATCGCCACGCCTCGGCTAGAGCCGCCGCCGTGAGACCCGCGCGCGTTTCCAGCAAAACCGCCTGGTTCCAATGGTGTGGATTGGGCGCCTTGAGCGCAAAAAATTCACACTGAATTGGCGTGAGCGGTACGTCCTCGATCACCTGCTCCTCCACGATCACGGCCGCCTCGGACACGGGCAAGGCGACGAGCGCGAGCGCACTCAGCACCGGATGCTCAAATATTTGCAGGGGCCTTAGTTTCCAACCCGCCCGCAACGCCAGCGAAACCACCCGCAGGCTGAGAATCGAATCCCCCCCAAGTTCAAAGAAGTTATCCTGCGCGCCAACCTGCGCGACGTTTAAGGTGCGCTGCCAAATCTCCACCAAGGCCCTCTCAGCCGGAGTCTGCGCAGAGGCCGGAGCCGTCACGGGAGGCGTGGCGGGAAGCGGCACTTCCGAAGGCAGGGCGCGACGATCCACCTTCCCTCCCGGCGTAAGCGGAAGACTGGCCAGAGGGACGATGGCCCAGGGCACCATCGCTTCGGGCACGCGGTGGCGCAACCAGTCGCGCAGCCCGGCAGCCTCCGATGTTCCAGCTCTCATCACCACAAAGGCAACGAGACGCAAACCGGCGGTCATTTCGCGCGCGATCACCGCGACTTGAGCAACATCCGGATGGGTCGCGAGCACCGACTCTACTTCTCCCGGCTCAACCCGATGTCCTCGAATTTTCACCTGGGCATCGAAACGGCCGACATAAAGCAACGTACCGTCGGCCAGTTGACGCACCCGGTCACCAGTACGATAGAGCCGGGCCCCTGCACGCCACGGATGAGGAACAAAGCGCTCCGCCGTCTGATCGGGCCGGCCGACGTACCCTCTACCTAGTCCTACACCGCCGAAATAGAGTTCACCTGCGACCCCTTCGATCACCGGCTCCATCCGCGAATCGAGCACGTATGCTTGAAGATTTGCCACCGGGCCGCCAATAGTGATTGGCCGATTTGATGCGCACACCGCGAAGGTCGCATCAATCGTGCACTCCGCCGGCCCGTAGAGATTCACCAGCGGCACTTGGGGCAACACCTTCTGAAAATGATCGCGCATGACGGCGCGCAACGGCTCACCTCCGGAGAATACCCGTCGTAACGATGGACAGGGTGTCTTCGCCACTTCCTCAATCACGAACTCCAGCATGGATGGCACTAGTTGCAGCGTGGTGATCCCGTGAGATCGGAGCGCTTTTGCCATGTAGGCAGGATCCTGATGCCCTCCTGGTTGAGCCATCACCAAGCGCGCCCCGGCCAGCAAAGGTGCCCAAAATTCCCACACCGAGGCGTCGAAGCTGATTGGGGTCTTTTGCAGCACCACATCATCCGTTCCGAGCGGAAAGGCTCTCTGCATCCATCGCATGTGATTGACGATCGCAGCATGAGAAATGGCGATGCCCTTGGGCCGCCCCGTCGATCCGGATGTAAAAATAACGTACGCGAGCTGCGCCGACTCGACTGTCACGGCCGGCAACGCCGCGGCCTCCCGGCTGATTTCCTCGCGCGCTGCGCGAAAATCCACCGCCCCGGCCGCGAAAGCCACGGTTTCAGCAAGGACCATTTTTGCTCCGCAGTCCTCAAGCATCGCGGAAATACGCTCCGCTGGATAGCCGGGGTCGATCGGAACGTATGCCGCTCCCGCCTTCAATATTCCGAGCATTGCGACCACCAGCCCCGTGGAGCGCTCCAGCGCGACGGCGACGCGATCATCAGCTCGCACACCGCGGCGTCGCAGCCAATACGCCAGCTGATCGGCGCGGCGATCGAGTGCGGCATAGGTAAGTGTCTCATGCGAGTCTACCACCGCAGGAATGTCGGGCGAGCGCTCCACCTGACGCGCAAACAGCATGTGCAGCGGCAGGTCAGCATCCGGAAAATCGACGCGCTCCCCGTCGATAGACGCCGCCTCGCCCGTGCGCAGCGGGACAGATCGCCAATCGGCGATCGGTGCATCTACGATCGCCTTGAGCACCGTCAGATACAGTGCGGGCAGGGCTTCGATCACCCGAGCATCAAGCGCACCCCGATCACACACCGCCGAACCTCCCAGCAGACCGGTTCCGGGATCGACGCTAAAGTTCACCGCGAGGGTGAAATTGGTTTCTTCGCGGGCACGCGTTCCCAGACGCTCAAGCGCGCTCAGGCCGCGCAGTGCGTCGTACACGTGAAAGTGCACGAAATTGAAGTCGGTCGTAAACAACGGTGCCCCGCCGTACCGTTTCTGAATTTCGGCCAGTGGCAGCCTGCGATGCGGCAGGAGCGCTTTTTCCGCTGCAAACACGGCACGCACCAAACCAGCCCAGTCCGGCGCAGCACCGAGTGCGACCCGGAATGGCACCGTGTTGAGAAACAGCCCGGCGAGGTTTTCGATGCCGACCACCTCAGGGCGGCCGTTGGTGACGAGGCCGGTCACAATGTCATCCCGTCCGCCAATCGCAGACAATACCCGCAGATGTGCGGCGAGAAGTACCGACTTGAGTGGCAGGCCCAATTGCTCCGCCGTTCGCGTCAACGCCGCCGAAAGCACGGGGGGGATTTGGATCGGACATTGTACGGCCCCAACTGCCGCTGACACCTCGGGCTCGCCCGGCGGCAATTCCAGCACCTCGCTGCCTGCCAGCGTGTCCTTCCAAAACCGCCCGGTATTTTCGTCGGACAACGCGGCGCGCTCAAGGGCAACATAGTCCGCAAACCGCACGCTCGGCAAAGGATTCGGAGCGGGTTTCGCCCCCCGCCCGATACGAGCCAGATAACACTGGAACAACTCGGTGAGCAGGGTCGCGAGCGTCCAGCCATCCACAATCGCATGGTGCAGGGAGAGCGTGAACTGAAACTCATCGGTGTGGCGCCGATGCAGGTGCGCCCGCACCAACGGTGGCCGCCCCCACTCAAACGCCCGCTTCGTTTCATCGCGCACGAAGCGATCAAGCCATTCTTCCTGCGCCTCCGGTGACAGATGCGAGATATCAGACTCCACGAGCGGACAGCTCGCTTCCGCATAGACCAACTGCAACGGCTCCGAAAATGTCGCTACATCGAAACCGGTGCGCAACGCCGCGTGACGTTGCACCAAGCCATCGAACTCGGCCTGCAATGCAGCGAGGTCAAGCGGCCCGCGCAGATGATGGCTGACCACGTCATGATACTGCGCGCTTCCGTCAGCGGCGTGACTGTGAAACAACATGCCCGCTTGCAGCCGGGTGACGGGATAGGCGTCGGCCAGACCTGCGGGTAAACGGCCACGATCCTCGGCATTCACCAAAGCAAACGCCTCCAGCGCGGGCTGGGCGGCTGGTAGCGGCGTCGGCGTGGCCGCTTCCGCCGCGAGCGCTTCGACGGTTTGCTTCTCAAATAGATCCTGCAACGAAAATTGAATCCCACGTTCCCGCGCCCGCGAGCAGACCGTAATCGCCGTGATCGAATCGCCCCCGAGTGTGAAGTAACTTGTCGTAACCCCCACTCGGTCCACCCCGAGTGTCACCTGCCAGATCTCCGCCAGGATGCGCTCGCGCGCCGTTCGTGGCGCCACGTATTCGACCGCAACTTCGGCGGCGAGGCCGGTTGGTTCCGGTAATGCCCGTCGATCGACCTTGCCATTTCCCGTCAACGGCAGGCGATCTAGTACGACAAAGGCCGCCGGAACCATATATTCCGGCAGATGCGTTCGGAGATGCTCCCGCATCATCCCCGCCGTCAGGGTTTCGTCGCCGCGGGGCACCACATAGGCGACCAGCCGCCTTTCCGTACCCGGCGCATCCACCCGCGCCATCACCACGGCCTGGAGCACAGCCGGATGTGTCGAAAGACCATTCTCGATTTCTCCCAACTCGATCCGAAAGCCGCGAATCTTAACCTGCTGGTCGATGCGACCGAGATAGTCGATGTCACCGTTCGGCAAACGGCGTGCGAGGTCTCCGGAGCGGTAGAGTTTTCCGTTCACCGATACCCCAAACGAGTCCGGCACAAACCGCTGGGCGGTCAGCTCCGGACGATTCAGATATCCTCTGGCCAGACTGACTCCGGCAACGTGCAATTCACCCGGCACGCCAATAGGCGAGAGGTGACCGCGCGAGTCCAAGATCAAACTTGGCGTATCCGGGATGGTTTGACCGATGATGCTGCCCTGCCCCTCATAGGCATCGGCTCGTCGTAGCGGCCGGTAGGTCGTATGCACCGTCGTCTCCGTGATACCATACATGTTCACGAGTTGGGGACGCGAATCCCCGTGCCGCTCAAACCACGGGCGCAGGCTGGCGAATTCCAACGCCTCTCCGCCGAAAATCACATAACGCAACGAAAGCGCGTTCGGATCGATCAAAGCCTCCTCGGTCTTCATTAGCTGCCGAAACGCGGAGGGGGTCTGATTCAGGACTGTGACCCGCTCGCGAACCAGCAACTCGCAAAACGCCGCAGGCTCCCGGCTCGTGAAATACGGGACCACGACGAGACGTCCGCCATAAAGGAGTGCGCCCCAGATTTCCCATACCGAGAAATCAAACGCCGCCGAGTGGAAGAACGTCCATACATCACTCGGACCGAAATTGTACCAAGTCTCCGTCGCCGTGAAGAGGCGCAAGACATTGCGGTGAGTGATGACGCAACCCTTCGGCCGCCCGGTCGAACCGGAGGTGTAAATCACATACGCCGGATCTTCGGCCTCGTTGACAACCGCAAGCGGTGAAACGCAGTCCTCCGCCCTCGGGCGCAGCACGGCCCCGTCCAGTTCCAACCGCTTCACCGTCGGGTCGCTAATGCGAACCGAAAGCTCACCCGAAGTTACCACCACCGGGACGGCACTATCCTTGATCGTAAAATCAAGTCGCTCGTCAGGATAATTCGAATCCAGCGGCACATAGGCCCCTCCCGCCTTGAGAATGCCCAGCAGCGCGACCACCAGCGGCGCGTCGCGCTCAAGCAACAGCCCCACGAGAGTGCCTCGTCGAACGCCGAGTCCCCGCAGACGATGCGCAACCGCATTGGCCGCGCGGTCGAGTTCAACATAGGTAAGCGTGCCGCTCTTCGCCGTTATCGCAATCGCCGCGGGCGTTGCACTGGCCTGCCGGGCAAACCAGGCGTGCAAACTGCCCTCGCGCAGGTCTTCTACGGGCGCCTGGGGGACCGAAGCGGCCAGCAGGGCCGCACGTTCCTCACCGGCGACGAGCGCTATCTCGCCGAGACGCACATTCCCCTCCCCCAATCCCAGCAACGCGCGGCGGATGTGCCCCAAGAGGCGGAGCACCGCCTCACGATCGAACCGCGACAACTCAAAGGCCGTGCGCAACGTCAACCGCGCACCCGGCAGCACATCGATCGTCAGCGGATAACTGGTTCGCTCGATGAATCGAGTCTGACGTGGCTCCAGTTCGCCAAATTTCGCGTTCAGTGCGTTGCCAACCGGGTAGTTGATGAAAACGAAGAGGCTCTCAAACAGCCGCTGGCCCCGGGGCACCTCACTCCAGCCTTGAATGTCACCGAGCGCCGCATGCCCGTGCTCTTGCAACGCAATCTGCCGGTCCTGCAATTCCCGCAGCCACGGGCCGGCCTCGGCGTCATCGGGCACGGGTACGCGCAGCGGCAGCGTGTTGATGAAGAGGCCGACGATATTCTCCACCCCTGGCAACTCGGGAGGACGGCCAGAGACTGTGATGCCAAACACCGCGTCGGACGTACCAGCATAGCGCGTTAGCACCAAGGCGTAGGCTCCTTGCGAGAGGGTGTTGAGCGTGACCCGATGATCACGGGCAATTTGCTGGAGGCGCGCGGTGTCGGCTTCGTCGAGCGCGAAGTCGATCACTTCGAAATCGCCCCCGCTCTTGCCCGGTCGGTCGATGGTGAGGGGCGTCGGAACGGAAAACCCGCGCAATTGCTCGCGCCAGAAACGCTCGTCCTGACTCGCATCTCGTTTCTGCAACCATTGCAGATAGGTGCCGAATGGCCGTGCCGGAGGAAGGGCCGGCACCGTGCCAGCGCTATACGCCTCGTAGGCGAGGGCGAATTCGCGGAGCAGCAGCGGGAAAGACCAGCCGTCGAGCAACAGGTGGTGATGACTCCAGACCAACTGCCAGAGAGTGTCGGAGAGTTGCAGCGTCGCGAGGCGCATCAGTGGCGCACGATTGGGCTCAAAGCCGCGTCGGCGGTCATCGGCTAGATGGGCCGATAACTTCTCCGCTTGCTGTTCCGGAGTGAACGCGCGCCAGTCCTCCCGCCGCCACGGCATCTCCAGTGCGCGATGCACCACCTGCACCGGCTCGCGCTGGCCTTTCCAGACAAACGCCGTGCGCAGGATAGGATGGCGTGCCATCAGCAGGCGCCACGTTTCGACAAAGGCAGCCTCGTCGAGGCGGCCGTGGAGTTCACACGTGAGCTGCTCGAAATACATTCCCTCGCCCGGCGCATAGAGCGTATGGAACAGCAACCCCTTCTGGAGGGGGCTCAGGGGAAATATTTCTTCGATGGGAGAAGCTTTGCTCATGCAGTGCCAAGGTCAGTTTGGAGCGGGATCGGCAAGGTCGCCGAGCAAAGCATCCAGTTCACTCGCGTCCAGCTGGACGTGCGCAAAATCGGAGGGAGTGTGGCCGCCCGCCGCCGGCGAGAGACAATGCGCGAGCAGTGCGCGCACCTGGGTGAGAAATACCTCCGCTTGTTGTACAATCGTAGCCCGCCGATGGACCTTTCCGCTGTAGACCCAAGTCACGCGCAACCGCCCGCCTGTCACGATCGCGTTGATGTCAATGAGGTGCGCCCGGTGCCCGCGGGGACTGGATCCGGGGCCGGTGGAAGCGTCCACGAGAGCGAACAAGGCATCTGCACCCAGCGTATGGTCGACCTGCCCGAGGTAGTTGAAACAAAGTTCCGCGCGCGGCAGCGCAGCCAGCTCGCGGCGCACCTCCTTGTCGTCACAGAGTTCGGCCAGCAACCCGAAGCCCACCCCATGCCGAGGAATAGCGCGGAGGCTTTCCTTTGTCGTCATCAGCAATTCCCGCGGGCCGGCATCGCACTCGCTCACGAGGCTCACCGGATAGAGACTTGTGAACCAACCGACCGTACGACTGAGATCGAGCCCGTCGCCGAGATCCTCGCGTCCATGGTTTTCGAGGCTGACAACGGTTGCCCTTCGCCCCGTCCAGAACGCAAGCGTTTGCGCGAGTGCCGCCAGCAGCAGCTCATCGGGCCTGAGCCGGTAAGCGACCGCCCCCTCGCGCAAAAGCGATGCTGTGGCGACGGCGTCGAGTTCCACATTGTGGACTTCCGCCGCCCCCATCCCATTCGTTCCGACTGCTTCCGGAAAGTCGCGCGGCAGTTTTCCGACGACTTCGGCCAGCTTGCGCCAATGCGCGAGTTCGGCCCGCTGCTCGGCGGATTGCGCCCGGGCAACCAGCGAGTGCGCCCACGTGGCATAGGTCACTGCCGGGGGAGTCAGCTCAATCGCCCGGTCCGCGACGGCTTGATCACAAGCCTGCGCGAGATCCGTCGCGAGGATACGCCAGGACACCCCATCGACCGCCAGGTGATGGATCGTCAGGAACAACTGCATCAGCTTGCCTTCCTCTCCGGTGAAGAGCGCAGCCCGCCAAAGCGGACCATTTGCAAGATCGAGGGACGCCTGCAATCGTGTGGCTTCCGCGGTCAGTTCTCCAATGGGATAAACCGGCAATTCTACGCACGGCGGCTCCTCCCCGCCTGCCGCATAAGCTTGCTGCCATTTGCCGTTCGGACTCCGTTCGAACCGCAGACGAAACGTACCGTGACGCGCGATCACCGCAGCCAAGGCGTGACGCAAGTGTTCGGGCGATACGGCGCGCCGCAGTTCCAGGACCACGGATTGGTTCCAGTGATGTGCTTCCGGCTGATTCTGATTGAAGAACCAATGCTGAATTGGTGTGAGAGGGACGGGGCCGCTCTCGACAGCGGCTTCTGCGGTCGTCGCGCTGATGCGGGTTGCGACGGCTGCCTGCCCCCGAATCGTCGGCGCAGAGAAGATTTGCCTCGGTGTCAGCGCCCAACCCGCCTGATGCGCCCGAGCCACGACTTGCAGGCTGAGAATCGAATCTCCACCCTGTTCAAAAAAATTGTCGTGCGGGCCCACGGCAGGAATGCGCAAAACTTCCCGCCAGATCGCCCCCAGCAGATCCTCCACCACACCGTACAGGGGCTCGGCCACGGCGCTTTCCACCGAGACATTCGTCTCCGACGGAAGTGGCAGCGAACGCCGGTCGATCTTCCCGGCGGCGGTCAGCGGCCAGGCAGTCAGCAGCATTACGCTCCGGGGCACGAGATAGTCCGGCAGGCACGCCGCGAGGTGCCGGCGCAATGCACCGGTCGTCGGGGTCACCCCGTCACGCGCCACCGCGTAGGCGGCAAGGAATTTTGTCCCGGTGCCATCGTCGCGGACCACGACCTGCGCGCTCGCCACGTCGGGGTGTTGTGCCAGCGCCGCCTCAACCTCGCCCGGCTCCACGCGAAATCCTCGGATCTTCACCTGCTGATCGGCCCGACCGAGAAATTCCACGCGACCGTCCTCAAGCCAACGGCCAAGGTCGCCGGTCCGATAGAGCCGCGCGCCGGGCACCGTGGAAAACGGATCGGGCACGAAATGCCGCGCTGTGAGTTCCGGACGGTTCAAATAACCGCGGCCCACGCCTAAACCACCCACGCAGATTTCGCCAACCACACCGGCGGGACACGCCGCTAGCTGCGCATCGAGCACAAAAACCGTGAGGTTCGCCAAAGGCCGTCCGAGTGAGATGGTGTCGATCTCTTCCGGAATTTCCGCCATGGTGGCACACACCGTAATTTCGGTCGGGCCGTACGCGTTGAACAATCGTCTGCCCTTCGCCCACTCCCGGTAGAGTTCATCGCTTGCCGCTTCACCTGCCATCAGCAGTGTGCGCAGCGTCGGAAAATCTGCTGGCCGCAGCGCCCCTAGCAACGTCGGCGGCAGCGTAGCATGGTCGATCCGGGCTTTGCGCATCCTTCCGGCAAAATCCCTCGGGTCGGGCACGTCGTCACGCGGCTCCAACCATAGTGCGGCACCCGAGACGAGCGGCATGAAAATTTCCGACACCGCCGCATCGAAACTGATCGAGGCAAACTGCAGCACGCGCTGACCAGGGCCCAGATCCGTCGCTGCCGCCTGCGCCTGGGCGAGATTCGCCAGACCGCCCTGCGTGAGCATCACCCCTTTCGGCAAGCCCGTCGATCCGGACGTGTAGATGACATAGGCTAGATCGTCCCCCGCAAGCTTGATATCCGGCGGTCTCCCGCGTTCAGCCACTAGCTCGTTTGCATCCGGCGAAAGCGTGACGACGGGCAAATTGGCCAATGTGGTTGTCCACGCCGTCGCCTCGTGAACCAGCAGTACGATCGGTCCTGCATCTTGGACGACAAATTTCATTCGCTCCCGCACAAAGCGCGGATCGAGCGGCACAAACGCCCCTCCTGCTCGCAGAACACCGAGCAATGCGACCACCAGCTCCGGAGTTTTGTCGAGGCAGACTGCGACACGATCCCCCCGGCGCACTCCCATCCGGCCCAGTCGCGAGGCAAGTTGCGCCGTACGCCGCTCCAGCTCGGCGTAGCTTAAGACCCGCTCGGGGCCCAACAGCGCCGGTGCTTCCGGCGACTTTTCCGCCCAAGCCAGAATCAGATCGACCACCGTCTCCGCCGGGCCGAAATTAACCGGAGCCCCGCTCCAAGCGCGCATCTGGTGAATTTCGCCGGCGTTCAGCAACGTGACTTCGCCAATTCTCACCGCTTCCTGCCCTGCGAGAGCCGTGGCAATCTGCCGCCAGTGCTCAAGCATCCGGCCCATCGCGGGCCTCGCGAACCTCTTTCCATCGAAATTCAGTTTTAGGGTGATCGCATTCCCCGGCAGCACCGCGGCCGTCAGCGGATAATTGGTCTGCTCGCGCGTATGCAGTCCCTCCAAACGAAGGCTGGTGCGCAGGGCGCGGACTGCGTCGTCGCCCGGATAATTTTCAAATACCAGGATTGATTCGAACAACGGTCGTCCTCTCGGCACTTCGGTCCAACCCTGCACCGAGGCGAGCGGGCTGTGCTCGTAATCGCGCATTTCGGCCTGTGCGAGTTGCAGATCGTGCAGCCATGGCCCGGCCTCTCGCTCCGCAGCCACCCAGACCCGCAGCGGCAGCGTATTGATAAAAAGGCCAATGATGCGCTCCGCTCCCGGTAAGTCTGCCGGCCGGCCGGATACCGTAACGCCAAAAACCACATCGTCGCCAATGCCGTAGCGTTGCAACAATAGGGCCCACGCGCCCTGAAAAAGAGTGTTTAAAGTGAGCCCGTGCGACCGCACCCAGTGGCGCATCGCGGAACTTTCCCCGGCACTTAGGCGCAACTCCAATTCACCCGCGAGCGCCACATCTCCAGACTTGGGCGCGGGCAGGCGAATTTCTCGGGCTCCTTCAAAGCCGGCAAGCCGTTCGCGCCAGTAGCGTTCCGCCGCCCCTAAATCCTGCGCCCGCACCCAGTCTACGTACGCACGATAAGGCAACCCGGCTGCCGGCGCCACACCCGTGCCATTGACGCGATGTTCGTAGTCGCCGAGCACGTCTTGAAACACCAATGGCAGACACCAGCCGTCGAGCAGCAGATGATGATGGCTCCACAGCCAGCGCCAGTGGTCCACGCCCACTCGCGCGATCGTCACGCGCATCAGCGGCGCCTGTTCGAAGACAAAGCCGCGGGCGCGGTCGGCCCCCAGCAAAGCCTCCCACTCGGCGGCGAGATCACCGGGGCTGCCATCTTCAGTCCAGTCGATTTCCTGCCACGGCAACTCTGCCTGCGGCTCGACCACTTGCCGTGGCTCCGGCTCATCTCGCCAGAGAAAACGCGTCCGCAACCCAGGTTGGCGGTCAAGCAGTCCCTGCCACGCGGCGCGAAATGCGTTCGGCACCAGCGGGCCGCGCAGTTCCCCCCAGACTTGTTCAAAATATACTCCCTCGTGCGGGTCGAATACGCTCTGGAATAGCATCCCCGCCTGCATCGGTGTCAGTGGATAGGATTCGGGCTCCTGACTCGCCCCCGGTCGGCCCTCGCCCGCAGTCGCGGCAATCGCGACACTCGCCACGGGACGCGCCAAGGCGGCAAGCGCGGCAAGCGTCGACGCCTCGAACAAGTGTTTCGGCGTGAGCTTGAGTCCTGCCTTGGCCGCCAGGGACACGACTTGGATGGTGAGAATCGAGTCTCCCCCCAGCGCAAAGAAATTATCCTGCGCGCCAACCTGTGGCACACCCAGCACGCTTGACCAAACGGCCGCAAGCGCTACCTCGGTTGGTGTTGCCGGGGCCACGTAATCCGCGGCCACGGATTCCGCTTCAGCCGGTGATGGCAGCGCACGCCGGTCGAGCTTGCCATGCGCGGTTAGCGGCAGACGCTCGAGAAAAATAAAGGCCGCCGGCACCATATAGTCCGCCAGGCGCGACCTGCACGCGTCGCGGACTTCGCGCTCATCCGGGTCCGTCGTCCCGGGCGACCGGACGATATAGGCGACGAGTCGTTTTTCACCGGCCCGCACCTCGTGCGCGAGCACCGCGCACTCGCGCACCCCAGTCAACGCTGCGATTACGCGTTCAATCTCACCGGGCTCGATCCGGAAGCCGCGAATCTTCACCTGCTCATCGATCCGACCAAGGTACTCCAGGTCGCCATCCGGTAGCCAGCGGGCCAGATCGCCCGAGCGATACACCCGGCCCACGCCAAAGGGGTTCACCACGAACCGCGACGCCGTCAACTCGGGTCTCTTCAAATATCCCTGCGCCAAGCCTGCGCCACCCACGAGCAATTCGCCCGGCACCCCAACTGGCACCGGTTGCAGGTGCGCATCGACCACATACAGTGTCAGGTCCGGTATCCGCTCGCCGATCACGCTGACCTTGCCTGCCACCAAGTCGGCCTCGCGAATGCGCCGGTATGTCACGTGCACCGTCGTCTCCGTGATTCCATACATGTTGATCACCTGGGGCATTTCGTCGCCGTAACGCTCGAACCACGGCCGCAGCATCGAAAGCTCCAGCGCCTCCCCCCCAAAAATCACGTGACGCAGCGCGATTTTCGCCCGCGGCAATTCGCGGTCCGCCGCCATCAACTGCCGGAACGCTGACGGTGTTTGATTCAGCACGGTCACCCGTTCCGACACGAGTAGCTCGTGAAACAACGCCGGGGCGCGGCTCGTCTCGAACGGCACCACCACAAGCCGGCCTCCATAAAGCAGCGCCCCCCAAATTTCCCAAACTGAGAAGTCGAAGGCGTAGGAATGAAACAAGGTCCACACGTCCGACGCGCCAAAGCCATACCAGTGATCCGTCGCGCGGAAAAGCCGCGTTACGTTGCCATGCGTCACGACGCAACCCTTCGGCTTCCCGGTCGAACCCGAGGTATAAATCACGTAGGCCCCATCCTCTGCGCCAACGCATTCCACCAACGGCTCGGCACTTTCCGCCGCAATCGCACTTGCTTGCGCCGCGAAGTCGACCCACCGGTTGTGCTCGATTCCGGACACCACCCCGTGCGTGACCAGCGCTTCGATCCCGCTGTCCCGCATCATAAAGTCTAGGCGTTCGCGTGGGTACGCGGGATCGAGTGGAACATAAGCGCCACCGGCCTTCAAAATACCCAGAACGCCGATGACAAGCTCGAGTGACCGGCCCAGACACAAGCCGACGAGTGAACCGGCCTCCACTCCTCCCCGGCGAAGGTAACGGGCCAACTGGTTCGAACGCCGATCCAACTCGGCATAGGTAAGGCTTTCGCCATCACAGGAGACCGCCACACCTTGAGGCGTACGGCTCGCTTGCCGGGAGAACCAGGCCCCCAGCGACTCTTCCCTGGAGAAATCCCGCGCCTCCCCACTCCCGCGAGTCGTGACTGCCAAGCGTTCAGCCGGATCAAGCAATGGCAGCCGTGAAACGTGTTGTTGCGGCTCCGCCACGATCCCGCCGAGCAGCGTCTCGTAACTACGCGCCAGCCGCGCGGCCGTTTCGGCGGCAAGCACGTCGGTGCAAAATTCCCACCGTGCCATCAGCCCGCCGGGCGACTCCTCGATCGCGAGTGTTAGGTCTACCTTGGCTGTGCCCGTGTCGACTTCGATCACCTCCGCCCGGACCCCGGGCAGTGCTAGTTCACGACGTGGCGCATTCTGCAGGGTAAAGTAAACCTGAAATAACGGCGTGCGACTGCGATCACGCTCCGGTTGCACGGCATCAACCACGCGATCGAAAGGCGTGTCCTGCCGTCCAAACGCCCCGAGACATTCCTGTTTGGTTCGTGCGAGAAATTCGAGAAAAGTCGGATCGCCCTCGAGGTCGACACGCAACACCAGTGTGTTCACGAAGAACCCGATCAATTGCTCAGTCTCCGACCGTTCGCGCCCCGCCACGGGCGTACCGATCAACCACTCGCTCTGCCGAGACCAACGCGAAAGCAGCGTCTCAAACGCCGCCAGCAACACCATGAACAGTGTCGCTCCTTCGCGGCGGGCCAGCGCTTGCAAAGGGGCCGTCAATTCTGCTGGCAACGTTCGCTGCAGTAATGCTCCCCGATAGCTCTGTTCGGCAGGTCGCGGAAAATCCGCCGGTAGCTCAAGGGCGGTAGGAGCCCCGGCGAGGTGATCCCGCCAAATCGTAAGTTCACGCGCAGCCCCCTCGCCCGCGAGCACTTCGTTTTGCCAGTCAGTGAAGTCGGTAAACTGCACCGGCAACTCCGCCAGTGCCGGCGCTTGGCCCGCCATGTCCGCGCGATAGAGTTCGGAAAACTCGTTGACCAATACGCCCAATGACCATCCGTCCGCTACGATGTGATGCATCGTCAGCATCAACACATGATCGTCGCTGGCGCGCGCAAATAAAACCGCTCGCACCAGGGGGCCTTTGGCCAGATCAAACGGGAGCCGGGCCTCCGCTTCCAACCGGGCGGCAAGCGCGCCATCGTCGGCCACTGCCTCGACTGGCATGGCGACGACCAAAGTGTCACGTACGACTTGCACCGGCTCGCCGTTCTCCACGGCAAAGATCGTGCGCAACGTGTCGTGCCGCTCCACAATCGCCTGCAGCGCGCGTGCGACTGCGGCGTGCACCAGGGCTCCTCGCAGTCGCACCGCCACGGGGATGTTGTAGACCGGACTCCCTGGCTCGAGGCGGTCGAGGAACCACAGCCGGCGCTGGGCTTGCGAAATAGGTGCAACGTAGGCGTCCATGCGATTACGAATCCCCCCGGGTCATTTCGACCACGCCGATTTCGCCGTCATCTTGCACGACGACCTTTCGCCGGGCGCGCGAGGTGCGACGCAGTTCCACGGCCGGAGAGACCGGCTGCACGCTCGCCCGGGCCGCGCGGACCGCCTCGGCCAGCGTTTCCACCGTCGTCCGTTCGAACAGCACGCGCAACGGCAGCACGACACCACACCGTTCCCGGAGCCGTGTCGTCACCTGCGTCGCGACCAGCGAATGTCCGCCCAGTTCGAAGAAATCGTCCGTGACGCCGGCATCGTTGCGGCCAAGCACCTCGCCCCAAATCGCGGCTATCGCGATCTCTTCCGCGTCGCGCGGCGCGACCCGCACGGCTGGACGTTCCGCCACGGGCGGCGGCAGCGCTCGTCGATCGATCTTTCCGGCCGGTGAGAGCGGCAGCGCAGTCAGGAAGACCCAGGCGACCGGCACCATGTATTCGGGCAATCGCCCGCCCAGCCAAGTGCGAAGTTCCACGCTCGTCAGCGGTGTGGCCCGCGCCACGATATAGCCCACCAACCGCGCACCCGCCGACGTATCCGTGCGCAGAGTACACACGGCATCGGCCACGGCGGGATGCGACCGAAGAGCTGCATCGATCTCTCCGAGCTCGATTCTTAGTCCACGCAGTTTCACCTGAAAATCGACGCGCCCCAAATACTCGACCTCACCGTGCGCGGTCCGCCGCCCGATATCCCCGGTGCGATACAGTCGGGCGCCCGGTTCCGTCGAATGCGGATGTGGGATCCATCGCTCGGCGGTGAGCGCCGGCTGCCCGTGATATCCCCGTCCGAGGCCGATTCCGCCGAGATAAACCTCACCCGGGAGACCGACTGGGAGCGGCTGCAACTCCCGGTCGAGCACGTGGATTTCAAGATTCGCGATTGGCTTCCCAATCGGCACTGGCCCACCGTCTCCCTCGGTGCATGCATGCCAAGTCACGTCCACCGCCGCCTCGGTCGGACCATAGAGATTATGCAGCGCACCAGCCGGCAATTTTTCCTGACAAAGGCGGGCCAGATCGCGCGGCAACTCCTCCCCGGAGCAAATTATCTGGCGCAGCGAGATACAGCGTTCGACTCCCGAGGTGTCGAGGAAGGCGCGGAGCATGGACGGCACGAAGTGCAAGGTGGTGATCCGCTCGGCGACGATCAGTTCGATCAGGTGCCTGGGGTCCTGATGCGCCCTTGGCTCCGCCACCACGAGCGTCGCGCCGGTCATAAGCGGCCAGAAAAACTCCCAGACCGATACGTCAAAGCTGTAGGGCGTCTTCTGCAGCACGCGATCATCTGCCGATAGCGGCAGCGCCTCCTGCATCCATTGCAGACGGTTGAGGATTCCCGCGTGGGTATTCACTGCTCCCTTGGGTCGCCCGGTCGACCCGGAGGTGTAGATCATGTACGCGGCGCTCCCGGCATGAAGCCTCGGCGAGACTGGCGCACGACTTCCCGATTCTGGCTCATCAAGACACACGATTTTCGCCCGCGTCGCCGGCAAACGGTCCGCGTGAGATGCCACGGTCAGCACGAGCGCGACGTCCGCATCCTTTAGCATGTAGGCGATGCGCTCTATTGGGTAATCCGGATCGAGTGGCACATAGGCCCCGCCCGCTTTGAGGATCGAGTGCAAGGCCACCACGAGTTCAAAGGAACGCTCGAGGAAAACTGCGACCAGCGATTCCGGTCCCACCCCGAGTTCGACCAGTTGCGATGCCAGTGCGTCAGTCCGTGCCGTGAATTCACCATAGCTCAGACGCCGGCCGGCAAAAACAAGCGCGGTGGCGCCACCCGCCACCTGCGCGGGATATTCGTGAATCCAGCGCCCTGAGGGATAGGTTTTTCCGGTGCGATTCCACGACTGCAATGCGGTACCCTCCTCAGCCCCCAGCAGCGGCAGCGCAAACAATCGGTCAGTCGGCACCGCGACTGCAGCCGATAAAAGCCGGCGGAGGTGTTCCGCCAGCCGGGCGATCGTCGCCTCGGAATAAAGCTCGGTACGGTACTCCGCAATCCACCGCAGCTCGCCATTCACTTCCTCGGCGAGCAGAGTAAGGTCAAATTTCGCAGTTCGATTCTCGACCGGCAGAAGCTCGATTTCGAGACCTTCAAGCCGCGGGGCAGCCGAGGGAGCGTTGAGCAACACCAGCATCGTCTGAAAAATCGGCGTGCGGCTGGGATCGCGCCCTGGGGCCACCGCATCGATCAAGGCCTCAAACGGAGTATCCTGATGGGCATAGCCATCAAGCCATGCTTGCTTCACCCGCGCCACTAACTCGCGGAATGTCGGATTGCCGCTCGTGTCGACGCGCACTGGAAGCAAATTAACAAAAAATCCCGCCATCGCCTCAAACTCCAGACGCACCCGATTTGCCACGGAGGTGCCGACCACCAGATCGTCTTGCTGAGTGTAGCGGGTGAGTAACGCGTAAAAGCCCGCCAGCAGGGTCACGAACAGCGTGACCCCCTCGCGGTGAGCCGCGAGTTGCAATGCACCCGTCAGTTCTGCCGGCCAGATGAACCGATATTCACGCCCATGACCGTCGAGCAAACGCGGTCGGGGGCGGTCTCCAGGAATTTCCGCGGCGGCGCTACCGGCGAGATATTTCCGCCAGAAGTCCAGCCGCGGTCGCAACGTCTCCTCGGATAGGCGGTCGCGCTGCCATGCCGCAAAATCCACATAATGTGCGGCAATCGCCGGCAATTTGTCCGGCACGCCAGCCACTTTGGCGGCATAGAGAGTGGTCAGTTCTCGCGTGATCAGTCCCATCGTCCAGCCATCCGACACGATGTGGTGGATGACAAAGACCAACAGATAGTCTTCATCGGCCACTCGGAGCAGTCGCGCGCGCAGGAGCGGACCGGCGGCAAGATCGAAAGGCGTCCCTGCCTCCATATCGACGCGCGCGCGCGCCACTCGCTCACGATCCGGCGCCGGAATTTCGCGCAAATCCTCCATCGTCAGGGCAAAGCTGCAGTCATCTGCAGCCAGCACCTCCTGAAACGGCCCGCCATCGCGCATCGGGAATCTCGTCCGCAAGGCCTCATGCCTTTGCCCCAGGGCAGTAAAGCTCGCGGCAAGGGCCGCCGGATCGCATCGCCCGCGTAGCCGGATCGCCGCGGGCACGTTGTAGGTCGAACGGCCGGAATCGAGTTGCTCGATGAACCAGATACGACTCTGGCCAAACGAAAGCACCAGTGGCTGTCCGTCGCGCGGCACGCACGCGACGTCCCCTCCGGCACCGCCCGCGGCCCCGCTCGCATCGTACTCGGCCAGACGTTTCGCAATTCCTGCCACCGTTGGCGTTTCGAATACACTGCGCAGTGGCAAGTCGACACCCGCCGCCACCCGTAAACGGGCGATCATCTGCATCGCGAGCAGGGAGTGCCCCCCGATCTCAAAGAAGTTGTCGTGCACCCCGATCCGTGGCAAGCTCAACACCTTCGCCCAGATCGAGGCCACGAGGTTCTCTCCGGGCGTACGCGGGGCTACATACTCATTTTCCCTCCGCGTCACTGCCGTCTCGGGCACGGGCAAGGCACGGCGATTGATCTTGCCGTTTGGAGTGAGTGGTAACGCCGGCAAAAACATCACGGCCGATGGCACTAAATAGTCCGGCAACCGCCCTTGCAGCCACTCTCGCAAGTCGGCGGCTTTCGGCGCCGGTTCGGACTTCGCCACCACATACGCCACCAGTCGATGCGTTCCATCTCTTCCCAACGGCGCAGTCACCGCCACAAAGCGCACTGCCGGATGGCTCGCCAGCACAGCTTCGACCTCGCCCGGTTCGATGCGATGGCCAAGAATCTTAACCTGGTCATCCACGCGCCCCAGACATTCGACCGTACCGTCGCTCCGCCAGCGTGCGAGATCACCGGTGCTATAGAGTCGCCCGCCGTGCACCGGACCGAAGGCATCCGGAATGAATCGTTCAGCCGTGAGGTCCGCGCGCCCAAGATACCCGCGCGTGACACCCTGACCACCGATATACAGTTCGCCCGTCACGCCAATCGGCACAGGCTGCCAGCGATCATCCAACACGTAAACCTGCTGGTTCGTCAGCGGACGTCCGATGCGGGTATCTGCAGCGTCGCGTTCGACCCGATTGCCCGTCGACCACACGGTCGTTTCGGTCGGCCCGTAAAGATTGTGGACCTCGCCCCGCACCGTTGCTCCAAGTTCCAGGGCCAATGCCGGCGGCAACGCCTCCCCGCCTACTATCATCCGCTCCAGGCTGCCGAGCACCGAGGCCACCGCCGGATCGAGCAACAACATCCGCGCTCGCGATGGCGTTGCCTGCAAGTGAGTCGGTGCATGTTGGGCAAATTGCTCCGCAACCGATCGCACCGCGACGGCCTGCCGGTGAACACTCTCCCGCAGCATAGCCAGAGGCTCGAGGGCGGCGAGGGCCGCATCCTCCTCGACCCCGAAGTCGATCAGACACGCGATCTCATCGACGCCCATTGCGCGCATCCGCTCGACTAGTGGGCGGCAACTCGCGGGCGTCCCCATCAGCGCACTAGTTTCAAAGTAGCGCTCAAATGCGTGGTCCAGCAGCGCCTCGAAATCGTCGTCCGTAAACCCCGGGGCATGCAGGTCTAGACCCAGTCCCTTCGCTACGCCGGAAATCAAATCAACCGAGGAGCGGAGGTATTCGCGGAAGGGGCCGCGCACCCGCGCCCGCACCTCCGGCAAGTCATTCCCTACAAAGGTGTGAAGCATCACGACGACGTGCCCTTCGCCCGCGTGGCCGGCGGCGCGCCACGCGCCACGATAGTGTGCGATCTTTGCCTCGAGTTCATCCGGCGACTGACCGAGCAGATGAGTCAGCAGACCCGCGCCTACCTCACCCGCGAGCCGAAAGGTCTCCGGATCACCACCGGCTGTGATCCATACGGGCAGCTCCGGCTGGAGTGGCCTTGGCAGCGTGCGCAACTCCGTGGTTTCGCCCCGCCCATCGAGCCGGGTCACCGAGTCGCCTCGCCAGAGCGCCCGGACTTGCGCGAGCTGTGAAAAAAGCAACCGCCGGCGCTCCGCGTAGTGCTGTGGTGCCAGGGCGAAATCACGCTGATGCCAGCCCGAGGCAAACGAGACCCCCACCCGTCCACCCGAAAGATTGTCCACCGTCGCCCACTCTTCCGCCACGCGCACTGGATCGTGCAACGGCAACACCACGCTTCCGGCACGAATCGCCACACGTCGAGTCGCAACGGCCAATGCACCACCCAGCACCGACGGGTTCGGAAACAAGCCGCCGAAGGCATGAAAATGCCGCTCTGGCGTCCAAACCGCGGCAAACCCGTTTTCGTCGGCGAATTTTGCTCCCTCCATCAGCAGGCGATACTTACCGGGCCCAGGCTGCCTGGCATCGCCCGAGAAATAAAAGAGGCTGAAATTCAAGGGGCGCGTGGGTGTCGCCGTGCGCACGATCTCCCCTTTCGGCTCGTCCGACTGCAGCACCACCTTGAAGCCGCGCGCGAGCGTCCAGAAAAGTTCTAACACCGAAATGTCGAATGAAATGCTGGTCAGCGCGAGCCACACTCCCGGGCCTGGCCCGAGTTGGGCGTCCATCCCGGCAAAGAAATTCATCACATTGCCGTGCGTGACCATCACGCCTTTCGGGCGGCCGGTGGAACCGGATGTATAGATGACATAAGCCACCTGCGCGGGATGCGCGGCATCAACCGTCGCTACCGGCCGCGTGTTCGCCTCCGCAATCCCGTCCACGAGGATTCGGGGCACCGCATCCACTGGCAGCGCCACCCCGAGATGCCGCTGGGTGAGCAGCAGAATCGGGCCCGCATCCTTCAGCATGAACCCGATCCGGTCAGCCGGAAATGCGGGATCCAGCGGCAAGTACCCGCCTCCTGCTTTTAGGATAGCCAGCAAGGCGATCAACATCTCCGCCGAGCGCTCCACGCACACCGCCACAAGACACTCCGGCCCTACTCCCGCCGCCCGCAAACGTCCCGCAAAAAGGTCCGCCGCCGCTTCGAGTTGGGCGTATGTCCAGGCACGATCTTCATGCACGAGCGCCACGGCCTCCGGCGAGCGCCTTGCCTGCGCCTGAATGGCAGCCGCGATGCCTCCCGCAAAATCCGCCGGCGTCGCCGTGGCGTTGAATTCAACCAGCAATCGCCGGGCGTCTGTTTCGTTAACGGCCGAGAGCCTCCTGACCGCCGCATCTGGCGTAGCAACCAAACCCCGCAACAGGGTCTGCCACGTATCGATGAATCGCCGGATCGTGGCGCTTTCAAACCGGGTCGAATTGTACTCAATCAGACCGCTCAACTGATCGCCATGGTCTTCCACGTGCAAACTCAGTTCGTATTTCGCCGTCGTACTCGGCACCGGCAACGCTTCCACCTCCAAGCCGGAAAAACTTGCCTCATCGCGCGCTGCCTGCAGATAGAGAAACATCACTTGGAACAGCGGCGTGACTCCCGGCTCGCGCGGGACGCGCAGCGCATGCACGATCTGGTCAAACGGGGCAGCCTGGTGCTGAAATGCCGCCAGCGCATTCGAACGCGCCCGTCTGATCAGCTCGCGAAACGACACCGCCTCATCGAGCCGCTGGCGAACCACGACGAGATTCACACAGTAGCCGATCAATTCTTCAGCTTCGCGGCTGTCGCGGCCCGCCAAAGTCGTGCCGATGCCGAAGTCTTGCTGGCCTGACAGACGTTGCAGCAAGACTGCGAACGAGGAGATGAGCGAGTGAAAGAGCGTCGCCCCTTCGGCGCGGACCAGTGCGCGCAGCTCGCGCGCGACCACGGGATCGAGTGTAAAGGCTTCTGACGCACCCCGGTAAGAGGCCGCCGTTGCGGCCGGAAAATCGACGGGCAACTGCAGGGTCGGGACCCCGGCGAGTTCTCCCGTCCAATATTCGAGCGCGGCGCGTCCGGACTCAACTTCCGCTGCCCGACGCTGCACTTGGACGTGATCGCTAAAATGAAATGTTCTCGTCGGCTGCGGGATCTCACTGGCGGCATACGCGCTGGCCAGCTCGCGCAGCAAGAGCCCCGCCGACCACGCATCCGCGACAAGGTGGTGAGCGTTCAGGATCAAAACGTGCTCGGTGCGCGACAAGCGGACGAGGTCGACAGAGAAAAGCGGCGCCGTCCGCAGATCGAAAGCTCGCCCGCCTTCCGCCGCGAGTCTCGCCTGCCAGTCGGCTTCCTTCGCCTCCGCCGGCAGGTGGGAAATATCGGTGCGTGCGATTTGGACCGACACCTCCGGAGCGATCCGCTGCCACGGCTCGCCTCCTCGGTCATGAAAAGAAGTCCTCAGTGGCTCATGCCGGGCCACGACCGCCGACAGCGCTCGCGTGAGTCGCTCCGCATCCAGCGGACCGTGAAACCGACGGGCAGCCCGAATGTTGTACGCCGGCAGGCTCGCCGGCTCGCCCTGATGCAGCAACCAGAGGCTGCGTTGCGCCGGGGACAACGGCACGAGCTGATCATGAGGCGTCGAAAGATGGGCCAGCAACGCCACCTTGTGGGTCGTTAGCGCGGCTCGCAGTTCCGGCGTGACGGCGCCCGCCGGCCCACGCACTCGCAGGCTTCCGTCGTGGAGCGAAATTTTCACCCCCAGGCGCGCGCAATCGTGCAGTACATCGTCCGGCGTCATACCACAAATTCCTCCTCTCGGGCCGCTTCGACGTTCACCCCGGCGGCATCGACCTCCGATTGTACGATTCCGATGAGCATGTCGGTACTGATACCTTCGAGCAAGCGCGCCAGCGGTACATCAACGCCGAGGTCCGCCCGAATATGATTCTTGATCTGCACCGCCATGAGCGAGTCCAGCCCGAGGTTGGACAGCGGCTCCGCCCGCCGTAGTTCGGCGGCACTCGCCCCCAGCACGCGGGCGACAATCCCCCCGACCGCCGAACGCACCAGCTCTCCACGGCATTCCACGGGAGCCGCGGCCAGCCGCTGCCGCCATTCACTCTCGCTGCCAAGCGGAGTCGTCTCCGCAACAAAGCGACCGGCAACCTCCGCCAGCAGCGGTGTTCGGGCCAGCGGTGCGTCCACCCGTGCAAGCAATCTCCAGTCAATCGCCACCACGGCGGCTTGCGCAGCACCGCGGGTTAGCAAAGCGCCGAGCGCCGCCAGCGCCGAAGCCGGCGTAATCCGTCTCAAGCCAAATGACTCGAGGCGCTCATGCGCGCGTCGGCCTCGCTCGCTGGCCCCGAAGCCCACGCCCGACCACGGCCCCCAATTTATACTGACGGCGTGACGGCCTTGTGCTCGCCGCGAATGCGCGTGCGCGTCGAGAAAAGCATTGGCCGCAGCGTAGTTCGCCTGTCCATGCGCCGGCAGGACGGACGAAAGGCTTGAGCAGGATACGAAGATATCCAGGTCCGAACCGAGCAAACGCTCCAAGGCCAGGGTTCCAGCCACCTTCGGCGCCAGCACTCCCGCCAGCGCAGCCGCATCAAGCTGCGTGATCGGCAGGTCATTCCAAGAACCAGCTGCATGGATCACTCCTCGAATGGCGGGATGACCGGATGCGCTCCAGACAGCCAAAGCTCGCGCCAGTGCTTGCTCGTCGGCGACATCGACGGCGGCGACCTCAACCGTCACTCCTTCCGCGCGCCACACAGCGATCGCACGCATCGCTCCCTCCCCCGGGACTGAACGCCCCAGCAAGAGTAAATGCCGCGCACCTCGCGCCACCAGCCAGCCCGCGATTTCGAGGCCCAATCCGCCCAGTCCGCCAGTAATTAGGTAACCACAGTCAGCGCTTGCGCGCCATTCCGGTGCAACGGAGACCACGGGCATCTCCAGGCGGGAAATCCGTTCACCCCAGCGCTTCTCTCCCCGCAACACCACTTTGTCTTCAGCTCCACCTCCGAGCAAGTGTGCTGCAAGCACCGCTGCCGGCACAGTCTCGTCGAGATCAACCAAGCCTCCCCAATGCAATGGGTGCTCCAAGCTCACCACGCGCGCAAAGCCCCAGAGCGGAGCCAGGTGCATATTCGGATTCTCGCCAGGCAACGCGACCGCCCGTCGCGTGACGCACCAAAGCCGGGCGGTCCCGCCGCGCGTCACAACCGCCTGCACCAGGCAGCGTAAGCTTTCCACAATGACGTTCGGCGCGACCTCAGTGTCGGTTGCCTCGAGCCATACGATGCCGGTAAGTCCTTCCAAGGACGTGCCTCGCTCCTGGAAGAACTTCTGCCATCCAGCCATTGATGCACCCTCGACCGTCAGCGGCGTCCCACCGCCTGCATTCTTGCTCGAAACGCAGATACAGCGGTCGGCACCTAGCGCCTCCACCAACGCATCGCCCACTCCATTTTCGCCCGCCAGTATGAGCCATCTTCCGGTGCGTTCAGGAGAAGGCACAGACACCAACGGGCGCCAGGTGATTTCGTAAAGCGTGTCCGCCGGGACTTCGGTCGCGCGAGCTATTGCTTGCTTCGCCGTAGCAGGCATTTCGATGGCACAGCGCTCGCGCAGCAGAGCGAGGGATGGCAGCCCACCCAACACATCGTCGACTGTCTGTCCAAAATCGAGCAGGCTGGCGATTTCATTCACTCCCGCAGCATGCAATTTCGCCACCAGCGGCGCGCAGCTTTCGGGAGTTCCGATCAAAGCGCGCGTGTTATAAAAACGCTCGAAGAGGAAATTCACCATATCGTCGAGATCCCGCTCCGAGAGAGTCGAGACGTCCACGTTGCGGCCACGACTGTGCGCCAGTCCCGCGAGCAACCCACGGCTCGCCTTGAGATAGGCACAAAACGGCCCCCGCACGCGCTCCCGCGTGACCGCCAGATCGGTGCCGAGAAAGGTGTGCACCATCACCGACACTCGCCCGGTCGCGGGATCGTAGCCTTGCGCCGCCCGCGCCGCGCGATACCGGGCAATCTTACCCGCCAGTTCATCGATATCCTGATCGAGCAAGTGAGTCAGGACATTCGCTCCCAGTTCGCCAGCCTGCTCGAAGGTCCGGACATTGCCGGATGATGTGATCCACACCGGCAGTTCTTTCTGCAGCGGCGTAGGCAAAATTCGAACGCGGGCGGCCCGACCGGCGCCATTGGTCACCTCGGTTTCCTCGCCACGCCAGAGTTGGCGTACTGCCTTCACCGTCTCGACCAGTCGCGCATGCCGCTCCGGGTACCGCTCTGGGAAAAATGCGAAATCGTCCGGATTCCAGCCCGACGCAAACGACACTCCCACCCGGCCGCCGGACAGATTGTCCACCATCGACCATTCTTCCGCGATGCGGATCGGATGGTGCAGCGGTGCCACCACGCTCCCTGCCATCAACCGCACGCGGCGTGTCTCGCGCGCCAGCGCCGCATGCAGCACCGCCGCATTGGGGTACAGCCCGCCCATCGCGGTGAAATGCCGCTCCGGTACCCACACCGACTCGAAACCATTCCGGTCCGCAAACCGTGCCGCCTCGAGCACCAACTTGTATTTATCATTGTCGAGCGGTTCCTGCGTCGCCGCGAAAAACATGACCGAAAATGCTATCGCTCCGCTCGACTCGCTCGCAATGGGGGCGCTTTCTCCCCGCACGGAAGTCGGCAGCCAGTGCCGCCGCCGCTCGAAAGGATACGTTGGCATTGCAAGCCGGGGCCCCGGATGCGGACGGTGATATGCCGCCCAGTCAATTTCCCCGCCAGCAGTGTAGACTGCCGCCACCGCCGCTGCGAGCGCAGCTCCGTCATCACCGGGGCCAACCAGGCTGGGCCGCCACGTGAGCGTCAGGTCCGACAGCGTCTTGGCACCGAGCCCGCAAAGAATCGGGCGCGGACCTACCTCGATGAATACACTCGCCCCTGCCGTCCTGGCGGCGACGACGGCATCTGCAAATCGCACCGGCGACACGATCTGCTGCAACCAGTAGTCCGGCCGCATCATGGCCTGCGCCGTGTCGAGCGCGCCGCTAAGGTTCGTTGCGACCGGACGTTTCGGCGTGTGAAATTTTACCGTCGCCAGCTCGCGTTCGAACGCCTTCAGCATCGGCCGCATCAACGGTGAGTGAAACGCATGGGAGACATTTAACTCCTGCGAGCGCACCTCACGGTCCCTCAGCACGGCCAGCGCGGACGACAGCGCGGATCGTTCACCCGAGAGCACGGTTTCCTCTGGCCCATTCACCGCGGCGATGGCCAATCGATCATCCTGACTGGCTAATACCGTCCGGACGACACTCTCCGATGCGAATACCGCCGCCATCGCCCCACCGGCCGGGAGTGCCTGCATGAGCTGCCCCCGCACCGCGACCAGGCGCAGCGCGTCGTCGACGCTAAAAATTCCTGCGGCACACGCCGCGGCATACTCACCCACGCTATGTCCGAGTAAAATGTCCGGCTGCACTCCCCACGAGGCCCATAATTCAGTGAGTGCATATTCCAGCGCGAAGAGCGCGGGTTGCGTCGCCGCTGTCGCCTGCAACGCGAGTTCATCACTGCCCCACATCAATTCGGTCAATGGACGCGGCAACACGGACCGCAAAGCCTCTTCGCACCGTGATATCGCCGCGCGAAAGACGGGTTCACGGTCTGCGAGAGTACGTCCCATCGCGAGGTACTGGGAGCCCTGCCCAGTGAACAGAAAGGCAACACACGGCGGCTGGTTGAGTTGTGCCTCCCCCCTCCAATTCCGCCCCATTGGTACCCGCAAAGCCTGTGCCGTCGCCGCTGTCGTGTCCGCCACTACTGCGATACGATGCGCGTGGTGCGCCCGCCCCGCATTTAGTGTCCGCGCCACCGCGGCGAGATCGGCCTCTGGGTGCGACTCAAGCCACGTAGCATGATCTCCAGCCAGATTAGTCGCAGCCGCTTCGGACTTCGCCGACATCACGATGACCTGAGGCCTGCCGGAAGACACTGTAACCGGTCGCGGAGGCGGCGCTTCAAGGATAAGGTGGGCGTTGGTGCCGACAAAGCCGAATGAACTTACACCTGCGAACCGCGGCGCACCACCCTCGAACCACGGCATAGACCGAGTGGGAATCGAAATCGGCGCACCCTTGAACTCAATACGCGGATTGAGCGTCCGTAGGTGCAGGTGGGGAAAAACCTCGGCGCCGCGCACGACGAGGAGCGCCTTGAGCAGGCCACAAATCCCCGCCGCACCCTCCAGATGGCCGAAATTAGTCTTTACCGAACCGAGCGCGAGCGGTCGGTCGGCGGGCCGCTCATGGCAGAGTACGTCGCGCAATGCGTTAATTTCGATCGGGTCCCCTAAAGGCGTCGCGGTGCCGTGACACTCTACGTAACCGATATCAGCGGCACGGATACCCGCCGCCGAGAGTGCCGCCCGCAACAATGCCTGCTGGGCGAGTCCGTTCGGCGCCGTGAGTCCGCTGCTGCGACCATCCTGATTGACGGCCGAACCGCGAATCACGCCCACCACGCGATCACCATCCGCCACTGCGCGCGCCAACGACTTTAATAAAATGAGGCCACAACCCTCGCCTCGCACATATCCGTCCGCCGCTGCGTCGAATGTCCGGCATCGGCCGCCCGGTGAGATCATGCGCGCCTTCGTGAGATTGATGCTCGGCTCAGGCGTAAGGAGGGCGTTCACGCCGCCGGCCAGCGCCAGATCGCACTCACCGTTGCGCAACGCCTGGCAGGCAAGGTGCACCGATACGAGTGAAGAAGAGCAAGCGGTGTCGACTGCCATCGTCGGTCCCTGGAGACCGAGCACATAGGCGAGTCGGCCCGCCGTCGCACTGAATGTACCACCGGTTCCAAGGTAAGCACCTATGCCATCGAGGCCGTTCTCACGCAGGCTTCTCACGACATAGTCACCGTACATCAGCCCGGTAAATACACCCGTGCGGCTGCCGCGCAGGCTGTCCGGGGACAACGCGGCGTCCTCCAACACCTGCCACGCGACCTCGAGCAGCAACCGCTGCTGCGGATCAAGATGCGCGGCTTCCCGCGGACTAATTCCGAAAAACGCCGCGTCGAATCGATCGATCTGGTCGAGACAGGCTGCGTCGCGCGTGTGGATTTTTCCCGGGGCATCTGGATCGGGATCATAATAGGCATCGGCATCCCAGCGGTCGGCCGGCACGCGAGCCACGGCATCGGTGCCGGCGCGCAAGACCTGTGCAAATGAATCTAGGTCATTGGCACCGCCCGGAAAACGGCACGCGGCCCCGATGATCGCGATCGGGGCGGTGCGTTCCGCAAGTTGCGTACGCAACGCCCGGATTTGTCCGTAGGCTTCGCG
Organism: uncultured Opitutia bacterium; assembly: GCA_903859715.1. Classification (GTDB taxonomy): domain Bacteria; phylum Verrucomicrobiota; class Verrucomicrobiia; order Opitutales; family Opitutaceae; genus Opi-474. The sequence goes on along the minus strand of CAIONS010000070.1, from coordinate 4,159 downwards.
CAGCAGGCCGGCAATATCGGGAGATGTGTTCAATGTCTGGTGCCAGGTTCGGAACGGAGGTTCTCAAGCTCGGCCGCGAGGAGATGCGCCAACTCGGCCTGGGAAAGCGCATCCAGATTAGACGTAGCGTCGGCGGGTGCGGACTGCGTCGCGGCTGGCATCGAGGTCGTCGACACCGTCGCGGATAGCGCCGGGACTATGACGCCCGCAGCGAGTGCCTTGATATTTGGAAAATCCCACGTGAGCGTGGTGGGCAGCTCCGTCTTCAGCCAGTCGCCCAAGGCCACGGAAAGCTCGACCGCGCTGATGGAATCAATGCCGAAATCCGAAAACGGTTTTTGCGGATCGATCTGCGTCGCTGGCACGCCCAGGCGCGCTCCGATCCAGCCGCGCAACCAGTCAGCGACTTCCGCGGCGCCGGCACCTGCCACTCGGACGCTGCCCTCAGTCTCATCCGATGCGATCACCGCCGTCACGGGCGTCACCATCGTCGGAGCGACGGAGCTTTCGCCCGTCGACTTGCGCCGAAGCATGGGATCGAGGGCCGTCTCTTCCCCTGGGCAATGTTGTTCGACATCGCCGATAGAGCTGCGATAGGCGTCCGCAAATGCAACAATTTCAGCCGGCTTGAACGGCGCCGCATAGTCGGCGATCGGCTGGGAAAGTCGCGCATAGCGCTGCGCCACTTCGTTCCTCAGCCAATTTCTGGCGCGATTCAAAACGAGATCGTCGTTCGTGGGGTCTGCCTCGGTGACCGCCAGCCAAAGCGCGTAAATACCAAACTCTCCGAGGACTTTCGAGACCCGCTGCACTCCAAAGGCCTGTTCCGAGGAGTCTCCGGCGGTGAGGTGGTGTTTTTTTGCCACATCCGCCGCTGCATTGACTTGATCGGCGATCGCCGGCGCCTGCAGGCGCTGCCGGAGAAAATCATCGAGCGGTCGGCTCTGGCTCGCGATGCGCGAGCCCAGGAACATCAGCATTGTCTCGGTCGGTCCCTCGAATATGCGCAGCAACCGGCCGTCGCGGTAAAGCTGCGGCACGATGTTGGTTTCGATATAACCGCGACCGCCGAACATTTGGATCAAATGATCAAGCGCAATTCCGAGGGATTCGGGGCCAACATATTTCACCACGGCGAAAAATTCTTCCGGAATATCGAGCCCGGCGTCATACCATCCGCCGAACTGCTCGATCAGTGTCCGGTGGGCCGCGATGCGCGTGATGTGATCGCTCAGGCGCTCCCGGCTGATGACATTGTCGAGAAGCCGGCCGGTCGACATCGTACGGTTTGTCGCGTATCGCAGCATCAACTGCACGCATCGTTGCAGCGTGCCGAGGCTCACGGTGGAAATGAAGAGCCGGCCAAACTTCATGGTCTCCTGGGCCACAAACATGCCCTGCCCTGGTTCACCGAGCATGTCCTCGGGCCCGACCCGCACCCCTTCAAGATGGACCGTGTTCTGCACCATTCCGCGCATGCCCATCGTCAGTTCTTCCGTCCCCATGCGCAGGCCCGGCAGCCCTTGCCGTAAAAGAAATGAGGTGATGCCGCGATCGTGACCCGCCACGTCGAGCAGATGCGCCGACACCACGATCCAGCCGGCCCACGTCCCGGTGCCGATCCATTTCTTGGAACCGTGCAATCGCCAGCCGCCGGCACCATCGGGGGTGGCCGTCGAACCAATTGCCCGCGGGTTCGAGCCCGCGCCCGGCTCCGTAAAAGCGAATGCAACCAGTTCGCGCCCGGAAGCGAGCCGTGGCAGTACGTTGGCTCGCATCGCCGCGTTGCCGTAGTGCATGATCGGGCGTAGTCCCAGGGCGTTGTGGACCCCGATGAAGGAGGAAAGATTGATATCAATCGCGCCCATCTGCACGGCCACACGTAGTGTGTCCCGATAGCTAAGCCCAGCCCCTCCGATCTCTCGCGGAGCCTGCAAGCCGAGTATCCCCTGATTGCCAAAGTCGAGGACGATATAGGGCGGGATGCTCCGTCGCTCATCCATCAGGAACGAGTTGACCCGCGTATCGGCATATTCCCGCAACCATGCGATGATTTCGTCGGCACGGGTACGACTGGCGTCGTCGCTGCCGGGCTTGGGCTGCGCTGCCGGTGTGACCTGGACGTGGGGCGAAACCGCAGTGGGCATGGGAGGGGAAAATTCGACGGCGGTGCCGGCCGGGCTGGATTCTCGCCAGGTGAAAACGCTTTCGAGCGTGCCGGCCACGAGCCTGTCCCGTGCCGCACCGCGCTGAAGTTTGCCACTGGAGGTTTTCGGCAGCGTGACTGGTCGCAACAAAGCGATCGTGTGCACCGCAAGTTCGTGCTCATCCATCACCGCACGGCGGATAGCCGTCGCCACCTCTTCACCAGCCATCGATTTCAGCGCCGTACGCTGCACCTCGACCGCCAGCCCAAGTCGTTCGCCTCCCTCGGTCGAAAGCGCGAATGCCGAACACGCGCCGATCTGCAGCGCCGGATGGCTGAGCTCAACCGTGCGCTCGATATCCTGGGGATAGTGATTCTTCCCGCGGACAATGATCACGTCCTTCAAACGGCCAGTCACATAGAGTTCGCTATCGCGCAAGAACCCCAGGTCGCCCGTCCGCAGCCACGGTCCGCTCCCATCGGCGAGACGGGCGCGCATGAGGAGTTCCGTCATTTCAGGTTGCGCCCAGTAGGCGGGCGCGATGTGTGGCCCGCGCAGCCAGATCTCACCAACGACATTTTCGGATACCGGCGAAAGGGTTTCGATGTCGACGATCCGCAAGTCCTGCCCCTCGACCGATGCCCCGCAGCTCACCAGACGGACGCGCTGCCGGGAATTTTCAGCGGCCGGTGTGGCTCGATGGGCAGCGAGCACGTCGGCATCTACATCAAGGTATCTCACGCCCGCGCCGGCCAGGCCACCAGTGGATAACAGCGTCGACTCTGCCATTCCGTAGCAGGCAAAGAGCGCATTGCGACGCAAGCCGCAGCCCGCAAAAGCTTCAGCAAACCGATCCAGCGCACGCGCGTCAATCGGCTCTGAACCACTATAGAGCAACTCCAGGCAGCTCAAATCGAGGGTGGCCTTTTGCTCCGCCGTCACCACCCGGGCACAAAGGTCGAACGCGAAATTCGGCGCTCCCGTCGTACGTGCGCGGTAGCGTGAAATTGCCGCCAGCCAACGGACCGGTCGCTGCAGGAAGCTTACCGGCGGCATCAGTACCGTGCTCGTGCCGAGATAGAGCGGTTGGAGGAGGTTCCCGACGAGCCCCATGTCATGGTAGATCGGCAGCCAGCTCACGAACGTTGACTGGTCGTGATAACCAAAACGGCGCCGAATCATCGCCGCATTGGCCATGAGGTTGCCATGAGTAATCACCACCCCACGCGGCTGCCCCGTGGAACCGGAACTATATTGGAGCATCGCAATCGCGTCAGGGGCCGTCGCTGACGGCGTCCAAACAGTGTCTTCCATCGAACCAATCTCGTCGGAACAGAATATATTATAAGCCTCAGAGCGCTGACCAAGCCAGGGACCGATTTTTTTCAGCGCCCCTCTCGTTGTTACAATTGTGCGCGCTTTGGCATCAGCGAGGATGGCCTCTATACGCGGTAAATGGCGCTCATTGCGGGGCGGGTAGGCCGCGATGGCGACTGCGCCAGCGTAGAGGCAGCCGAAAAAAGAGGCGACGAAATCCAGCCCCGCCGGTTGCAAGAGCAATACCCGTTCTCCCGGCTTCACGAGTTTTCGCAGCTTAACGGCAATAGCAGTCGCGCGATTGTCGAGTGCCTCGTAGGTTAGGGTCTCCGCCGCCTCTTCACCTTCAGGAAGGAAGGTAACAGCCAACCGGTCCGACTGCGTGCGTGCGTGCGATCGGAAAAGTTCGACAAAGTTTTTGAAGTATGCATCAGCCAAGCAGAAGTGCAGAAAAAAACATTTCAGGCTCAAGGCCACAATTTTCGGGACCACCAAAGCGTTTGGATATGGGTCTTGCGCGTCAACGGCCCCATCACCTCGCGAAAACGCCGTCTCTAGCAGGCTGCTGAAAAACGCTTGATTCCGCATTTTGTATTCGTACTATGGATACCATGCGCGGCCAACGCCCCTCCCAACCTGGTTTCGTGAGCCTGATTAACGTCGAGACGCTGATTGCGGCGGATCACCCGATCCGT
>CAIONS010000069.1 GCA_903859715.1 uncultured Opitutia bacterium | reverse complement strand
CTTCCATCCCTGGCGCCGGTCAGGCCCGCCGAGCCGGGCCTTCCCTCCGCCAGGGATGGACAACCAGCGTCAGTCGTATCAACATCAACCAATCGCCCAGACCGACTCTAGGGATGGACCGAAAAGAGGGATCCACTCAACTTGGCGCGTAGTTACTCATATCCCTGACCCAGCTGAGCCGGCCAAGTGGTCGTGCCAGATGGTCAATCAACCCAAAAACTCAGTCCCAGTTATGAATAAATCCACACGCTTCATCATCACGGCCGCCGCCATGGCCGGTCTTTATGCCGGTTCGCTCGCGATTCGCGCCCACGCGGCCGATGCTGGCACGCCTGCGGCCAAGGATGACTCCAAGGCCAAGGACAAAGCCTCCTGCAAGGGTCAAAACGACTGCAAGGGCAAGGGCGGCTGCAAGTCCAGCGACAACGGCTGCAAAGGTAAGAACGACTGCAAGGGCAAGGGCGGCTGCGCCCCGGCCGCTGCTCCGGACAAGAAGTAAGCTGCTTTCCTCCACGCGGCCGGCGCTTGGCGTCGGCCGCGTTTTTTTTCGCCGCTCGCCGGCGTGGCTCTGTCCTGTTTAATTTCCCCCTATGCCCGCCAATGCATTCAACGGCCGCACCGACTATGGCATCGGGCTGGGCCTGCGGGTGCCGCACTACTCGCACATCCTGGAGAAGAAGCCGGTGGTCGGCTGGTTTGAGATCATCTCCGAGAATTTCATGTGCGACGGCGGCCGGCCGCTCGAGGTGCTGGACCGGATCCTGGAGCAGTACCGCGTCGTGCAGCACGGCGTCTCGATGTATTTTGGCTCGGCGGACAAGCCGGACCGTGAGCACCTGAAGCGGCTCAAGGCCCTGGTGAAGCGCACGAACACCCCGTGGCTTTCCGACCACCTGTGCTGGGGCAGCGTCGACGGCACGTACACGCACGATCTGCTGCCGATGCCCTACACCCTGGCCGCCGCGAAACGCACCGCTGCCAAGATCCGCAGGGTGCGTGATTTCCTGGAAGTGCCGATCTGCGTGGAGAATGTCAGCAGCTACGCCGAGTTTCACGTCTCTGAAATGACGGAATGGGAGTTCCTCAGCGAAGTCGTCGAACGGGCCGACTGCGGAATTCTCCTCGATGTGAACAACATCTACGTCTCCTCACGGAACCACGGGTTCAATCCCTACGATTATCTCAACGGCGTCCCGCATCACCGCGTGGGCCAGATGCACATCGCGGGGCACACGAAATTCGAGAAGTACCTCCTCGATACCCATGATCATCCGGTCCTCGACCCGGTATGGAAACTGTATGCGGAGGCCACCCGGCTCTGTGGTGTGACCGCCACGCTGTTGGAGTGGGACGACCGCATCCCGTCGTTTGACGAGGTGCATGACGAGGCCCTCAAAGCCAACGAATTCATTGCCGATGCGAAAACCGCCCGGAAAAAATCCCCGTCGCCCCGTTCCCGCGCGGCTTGATTCGACGCGGGCCCTGCTCGCCTTCCAGCGCCTGATGCACCGGGCGCTGGTCCGGCCGCTGGCGCCCGGCAACCGCATGCAGTCACGCTGGACGGATGGCCGCCCGATGGCGGACGTCGTGGCGGAGTTCATCAAGCCCAACGACCGGCTGACGGCCTTTGACCGGCTCGAGATCTACAACCGGATGTACTGGTTCAGGTTGATCGACTCGTTTTACGAGGACAATCCCGGGCTGCGCGCCGCGCTCGGCGACCGGAAATTCAACCAGCTCGCGATCGCCTATCTGACCAAGCATCCGTCACGCTCCTTCACGCTGCGCAACCTCTGTGGGCAGCTGGAGACCTTCATCCGGCGGGAACCACGCTGGACCGCACCGCATACCGCGCTCGCGCTCGACATCGCGCGTTTTGAATGGGCGCAGACAGTGACCTTTGATGAGGCGATGCGGCCGGTGCTGACCGCGGCGGATTTTGGCCGGACGGATCCCTCGCGCCTGCGGCTGGGCCTGCAGCCCCATGTCACGTTGCTGGCGCTCCAGCATCCGGTGGACACCTATGTGATCGCGGTTAAAAAACGCGACTCGCTCCGGTCGGAGGCGAGCAACGCCACAACGTCCGCGCGGCACGCGGCGCGAACCCGCAAGGTGGCCCGGCCGCGGCGGGAGCGCCTCTGGCTCGCTGTGCACCGCGTCGAAAACCGCATGTACTACAAGCGGCTGGAAGCGCCCGCGTTCAAGATCCTGGTGGCGCTGCGCGACGGCCAGCCGCTGGTTCGTGCGGTGGCTGCGGCCGGGCGCGGCGTGACGCCGGCGCAGGTGCAGGACTGGTTTGCCCTCTGGATGCAGCTCGGCTGGATTTGCCGCCGGAAATAAAACCCGGCATCCGCGCTCTCACTTTTATGAACCCCGCCTCCTTGTATCACAAACTGAATGGTTTCCTCGCCGCCCTTGCCCAGTGGCTGCGCTCGCCCTTTCTGCTCATTATCCGCCTCTACTGGGGCTGGCAGTTTTTTGAGACTGGCAAGGGCAAGCTCATGAACCTCGATCGCACGGCCGGATTCTTTGAGAGCCTGCATATCCCAGCGCCCAAGCTGAACGCCATTGCGGCCGGCTCGGTGGAATGTTTCGGCGGCTTGCTACTCCTGCTTGGACTCGGGGGCCGCATCGTGCCGCTGCCGCTCATTTTCACGATGATCGTGGCCTACGCCACCTCGGAGTCGGAGGCGGTGCACGCGATCACGTCCGATCCCGATAAATTCGTCTCGGCAGCGCCTTTCCTATTCCTGCTCGCGTCGGTCATCATCTTTGTCTTCGGGCCGGGCAAGCTGTCGCTCGACGCGCTGCTTTCCAAGAAAACCTCGTCGGACGAATAAGCCAGTGGGCCGGGATAAAATGCAGGGCGGGGTCGCCGACCCCGCCCTACACTATGAAATCCATTTGAGCCGCGCGTCTGACCGCAGGATAACCGCGTAACAGTACTATATGCGTTCTCTCCGCTGCCTTTTGCTTTCGAGCCTGCTTATCACAGGGGTGACGGTCCCGGCCATCGCGGCGGACGTGCCCGCGGCGTCGATTGCCTGGCAGGCGTGGTCGCCGGAAATTTTTGCGCAGGCCAAGCGGGAGAACAAATTCATCCTCCTCGATCTCCAGGCGGTGTGGTGCCACTGGTGCCATGTCATGGAGGAGATCACCTACCGCGATCCGGCGGTGGGCCGGCTGCTGGCCTCGCGCTACATCGCGGTGCGGGTGGATCAGGATTCCCGGCCGGATCTGGCCAACCGTTATGAGGACTACGGCTGGCCCGCGACCGTCATCTATGCGCCGGACGGCAGTGAACTCGTGAAGCGCCAGGGCTACCTTCCGCCCAAGGAGATGAGTTCGCTACTGCAGGCGGTGATCGACGATCCGACTCCAGGGCCTTCGGTCCGGCCTGAACGTGTCACCAGTACCGTGGCGACGGCAACGGTGCTGGGCGATGAGCGTCGCGCGGCGCTGCTGCGCACCTGGAACGAAGGCTACGATGAAAAGGCCGGCGGCTGGGGGTTCAGCCACAAGTTTCTGGACTGGGACAGTGTGGAACTCGCGATGCGGCTGGCGGCGCGCGGCGATGAGGGTGCGGCGCAGAGGGCGCGCGACACGCTGCGGCTGCAGCACAAGCTCCTCGATCCGGTGTGGGGCGGGGTTTACCAATATTCTGTTGGCGGGGACTGGAACGAGCCGCACTTCGAAAAGATCGTGCAGATGCAGGCGGAGAACCTGCGCATCTACGCCCAGGCGTATGCGCGCTGGCAGAATCCGGCCGACGGGGAAATGTTGCGGGGGCTCCGGCTGTACCTGCGCGGATTTCTCACCAGCGGCGACGGGGTCGTTTTCACGAGCCAGGATGCCGACCTTGTCCCCGGCGAGCACAGTGCCGATTATTACGCTCTGGATGACGAAGGCCGCCGGGCGCGCGGCATCCCGCGGATCGACAGGCATGTCTACGCCCGGGAAAACGGCTGGGTCATTTCGGCGGTCTGCCAGTTCGCGGCCACGACCGGCCAGACGACCTACCGCAATGAAGCCGAGCGCGCGGCGCGCTGGGTGCTGGCGCATCGCGCGCTGCCGGGCGGCGGGTTCCGGCACGACGAGCACGATGAGGCGGGACCGTATCTCGGTGATACGCTGGCGATGGGCCGCGCGTTTCTCGCGCTGCACCAGTTGACGCAAGACCGCGTGTGGCTCGACCGCGCGTCAGCGGCCGCGGAATTTCTGACGGCGCATTTTGGCCGAGGTGCGGAAGCGGGCTTCGCCAGCAGTGATACGACGGTGAACGCCTTTCCCGCACCGCGACCGCAGTTTGATGAGAACGTGGGCGTGGCGCGGTTTGGCACTGCACTGGCGGAGGCCACGGGACGCGCGGAGTTCCGCACCATGGCGGCGACGGCGCTGCGCTGGCTGCTGGCGCCGGGACAGGCCGAGGGACGCGGTTTTTATGTCGCTGGTCTATTACTGGCCGAGGAAGAGGCGCGGACCGATCCGATCCATGTGGCGATCGTGGGCCGGAAGGATGATCCCGAGGCAAAGGCCATGTTCGCGGCGGCGCTGCGCGTGCCGGAAGCGCACAAGCTCGTCGAATGGTGGGACCGTCGCGAGGGCCCGGCGCCGCGCGGCGAGGACATTTATCCCGTGCTGGACCACGCGGCGGCGTTTCTCTGCGCGAATGGCGCGTGTTCGTCGCCCATTCCGGATGCGGCCGCGCTCACGGCGCGGCTCGCGAAGATCAAATAATCCGTCCCCGTTCAGGCCCGAGGCGGCGGATTGCAGAGGCTCTCGTAGGCGTAGACGAGTGCGCCGATGAAGATCGGCATGGTGATGAAGATGCCGACGCCCAGCCCGAGCACGCCGAGCGCCGCGATGATGGCGCCGAGGATGACCAGGCCAAACATCCGCCACCACTGGCCGTGATCACCCGCCGGCTCACTTCCATCGCCACCCAGAATTCCATCTTCCGGTCGATGACCAGCAGGTAGGCGAAGGAATAGGCAATGGCCAGGTAGATGCCGGGCAGGATCAGGCAGACGAAGCCCACCATCGTCAGGAGGATGACAAGAATCGAGGTGAGGACCAGTGGCCCGAAGGCCACGCTGAATCCACTGAACGCATCGCCCAGCTCGGCCGGCTGGCCGCGGACTTTTTTGAGGAAATAAAAATAGAGGCCGCCGTAGAGCACCCCGGAAAACAGCAGGCCGACCAGCCAGCCAATGAAAGGAATGAATCGGGCCACGAGGCCGACCACGATCACCACCAAGGTAACCCCGACGATCGCCCAAAAATCAGACTTCAGCAGTTCCCAGCTACGGGAAATGCAACCGCCGATATCGAGGGGGGCAGCCCGGGCGATGAGATCGTCGGCAAAAATCTTGGGATCGATCTCGCCGGTCACCATGGGCGGCGGGGCCGCCGGGCCGGTGCCGCTGAATTCGGCAAAGTCACCGAGTCGCCGCCATTCGTCGGTCCCGACTGCCTTGGCCTTCGTTTCGAGGTTGGCTCGACCACCCGCCAGCCAGGCCCGGATTTGTTCCACCGAGACCGGCCCGTATTCCTTCCCGTCGCCACCAATGATGATGAACATGCGCGAGGAATACTGCGCGGGCGCGCAGCGTCAACGGTGGACGGACGGCCTAGGTCGAGGCCGGGACCGGCAGCTCGATTTGCCGCTGCGCGGGCTCCGGATGCTGCCGGTAAAACAGGGCGGTGTGTCCGACCGCGCCAACCAGCACGCAGCGGCCTTCATCGGCGATCTGGGTGCACAGGACGGCGCGTTCGTCCCGCTCGGCGCCGAGGAAGCGCAGCTTCACGAGTTCATGGCTGCGCAGGTATTTGTTCAGCTCGGCGAAGAAGGCGGGCGTGAGTCCGCCCTTGCCGAGTTTCAGCGCGGGTTCGAGGGTCTGGCCGAGCCCGCGGAGATGCGATTTCTGGGCGCCGGTGAGGGGAAAGTCATTCATGCGGGACTACGGATGACAGGATTGGCCCGGCGGGGGAAACCTAATTGCGGGTTTGATTCGGATTTGAACCACGAAGGACACGAAGCGCACGAAGACCAATCCATTTTAACCGCAAAGAGCGCGAAGTCCGGGCCTTTCGATCCATTTAACCACGGATTGCACGGATGACACGGATCCGGATCTTCATTCCCCAGCCGTGCAATCCGTGGCCAAACAGACTTTGGGTGTTACTTCGCGCTCTTTGCGCTCTTCGCGGTTAAAACCATCCGACTTCGTGCGCTTCGTGTCCTTCGTGGTGAAATTCAGCTGTGGTCCGTTCAGGTGCCGAAATAATCCAGCGGCAGTTCGCGCCACTGGCCCGCGGGCAGGTCGCCCAGCTCGAGGTCGCCGAACTTGGCGCGGTGCAAGGTGAGCACGGTGGACCCGGTGGCGGCGAACATGCGGCGAACCTGGTGGTAGCGGCCCTCGGTGAGCGTCAGCTCGGCCTCGCGCGGACCCAGGAGTTTGAATTCGGCCGGGGCGCAGGGCTCCTTTTCGCCCTCCAGCAGGAGGGTACCGCTGGCAAAACGTGCGGCGAGGTCGGGCGTGAGATCGCGGTCGAGCGTGGCGCGGTAGACTTTGGGCACCTTGTTCTTCGGGGAGGTGAGCCGGTGGACCAGCGGGGAAATATCGGTGAGCAGCAGCAGGCCGCTGGTGTCCTTGTCGAGCCGGCCGATGCTCGTGACGGCCGGGTTGCGCTGGCGCCAGCGCTCGGGCAGCAGCGAATAAACGTTCGGCCCTTCGCGTTCCTCATGGGAGCAGACGAGCCCAGTGGGCTTGTGCATGAGCAGCAGCAGGCTGCCGGGATGATCCAGGGGCTCGCCGTCCACGCGGACGTCGGCCTCGTCGGCCTTGGCTCCAAAATAGTCCATGGGCCGGCCGGCAACAGTGACGCGCCCGGCTTCCACCCATTCGCGGGCCTGACGGCGGCTGCAATAGCCGAGGTTGGCGAGAAGCTGGTCGAGACGGCGCATGGCGGCACACAAGCACGAAGCGCCGGAAGGACACGAAGAAAATGGTTCACCCAAGCGCCGGCCTGGCGCGTAGTAGGGGCAACGTGCTCAAATATCTTTTCCTGCTGCTGGCGCTGAGCGTGACGGCCCTCTCCCTGCTGACGCTGCGGCGGGCGCCGGATTGGATCATTGCGTGGAAGCTGGCGATTCTGGCGGGGGAATATGGCCACTGGCTTGTCCTGCTGCCGCTGGGGCTCGCCGTGGCGGCTGGCTGCAGTACGTCGGGCATCTGGCGGGGAGTGACGCTGCTGCTCTGCCTGATCGCGGGGGTTGGCCTGCTCCGACCGGTGTTCAGCGCGCGACGAATCGCGGGGACGCTGCCGCGGGAGCTGGACGCGGCATTTGGAGCGGAGACGCCGACCGGGTCGGTGTGGAATTGGAGCCGGCTCTTTCTCGGTGAAAAGCGGCCCAAGGCGATCATGACGACGGAAATTTTTGCGCGGCCGGACGGACAGGAGTTGAAGACGGATATTTATGTCCCGGCCATTTCCGGAAAACCGCGGCCCTGCGTGATCGTGATCCATGGCGGGGGTTGGGATGGCGGCGATCGCAAGCAGCTGCCCGAGTGGAACGACTGGTTCGTGGCCCGCGGGTATGTCGTGGCTGCGATCAGCTATCGCCTGGCACCGAAGTGGCAGTGGCCGAAGCAAGGTGAGGACGTGCTGACGGCGATCGCGTGGCTCAAGGCCCGTGCGACCACCTACGGCATCGATCCGACGCGGCTCGTGCTCATGGGCCGCTCGGCGGGCGGGCAGATTGCGTCGGCGGTGGGTTATGGCGCCCACGACCCGGCGATCCGCGGAGTCATCGCCCTGTATGCGCCACACGACATGCCGTTTGTCTGGTCCGTCTCGCGCGAGGATGACGTGCTCGATTCGCTCAACCTCATGCGGCAATACATGGGCGGCCCGCCGGAGGGGGCGCGGCGGGCGAATTATGAGTCGGCGAGCGCCCAGTTGCTCGCCCGGGCAGATTCGCCGCCGACACTGCTGGTGCACGGGGTGCCCGACACGCTATCGTGGGCGCGGCACAGCGAGCGGCTGACCGCGCGGTTGCAGGAGCTGAAAGTGCCGCACTATTACCTGCGTTTGCCGTGGGCGACGCATGCCTTTGATTTCAATCCGGACGGCCCGGGCAGCCAGCTGACCGGTTATGCCATGGAATGGTTTCTGGCGGGAGTGACGAAGCCGGCGAGAGATTAGGCTGGGCAATGCCCCCGGCATTTGGGATGCCTTGGTTTCCAGCGCATCACATCCATTTTTATGTCACTTTGGGAATATAAGGTCATCTCCAGCGGCAAGGGCGGTTTCGCCAGCCCCGCGTTGTTGGAAAAATTTCTGAACGATCTCGGCCGCGAGGAGTGGGAGATTGTCCACTTCCAGTCGCAGGCGGACAATCTGCTGGCCTTCAATGGACTGGCGCGCCGCTCGACGCAGCGGGATTGGTCCCTGCAGGATGCGGCCGCGGCCGCCGCGAAGGCCGAGGCGGACAAGCTGCGGGCGGAGTTTGCGGCCAAGTTCCAGGCCGCCACCTCCACGACGGCGGCGGAGGAGAAACCGGCGAGCTTCATCGAGGAGAAGGCCGCGCCGAACGACGATTTCCGCAAGCCGGTCGACACCTCGCGGGACAGCGACCCTGACTCCGGTGAAGACGAGGCGGAGAAGGACGACTGGGACAAGCTCAACGAGGAAAACGAGCTGCCGACGTTCTTTGATGCGCTCAAGCCGCACATGCGCCGCAACCAGCGCGGTCCGGGCATGTCCGTGGGCGTCGACTACCTCGCGAAGAAATGGGATCTCTCCGAGGAAGATGTGAAGGGCGCGCTCGTCGAGTGCGGCCTGCAGATCGCGGCGGACGAGAATGCCAAGCCGGTCTACGTGGAGTATGATGGCGACCTGTTCTGGGTGAATATCAACCGGCGCGGCGAGCTGTGGATCAACACGCGCGAAAAGCCGCGCCCGGTTTTCCGGGTGGTGCAGGGCACGCGCGTCGCGGACGACGCGATACCGGAGACCGGAAACCGGACGGCGGAAAATGAAAACCGGAGATCGGAAACGACGACGGACCGGTCCGAAAGAACCGAAACCGCGACTGAGCCAAAGGCGGTCGACCAATCTGGTAACCGAAATCCGAAATCCGAAATTGCCGCGTCCGGCGCGCTGCCCTCCGGCCCGGCGCTGCTCGAACGGGTTCGCCCGCAGATGCGGCGCAACCGGCGCGGGCCCGGCGGCTCGGGCAGCACGAGTTTTCTCTCGCGGGCGCTCAAGTGCAGCGAGGCCGACCTTGTGGCCGCGTTCAAGACCCTGGGCCTCGTGGTGCCGGAGAAGGCGGAGGACAAGCCGGTGTTCATCGAGGTGGGCCCGGATCTCTGGTGGCTGAACCTGGATTCGCGCGGCGGCCTGTGGATCAACGGCCGGGAGAAGGAACCCGGCGAAACGATTGAGGCGCCGGCAGCCACGGCGACGAAAGAACCTGAGGCTTCTGCGGCGCAACCCGCGGCGCCCGTGCCAGGTGCGGTTTTGTCCGCGGTGCGGCTGCTGTTAAAGGAGACCAAAACGGGCGCGGTCGCCGGGAAGGCGGATCGTCTCGCCGAGGAATTGGCCAAATCGCCGGATGATTTTGTGGCAGCGCTGGTCAGTGCGGGCCTCAAGGTGCCGGAGAAGGCCCGCGAGAAACCCGTCTTTGTCGAGCACGCCGGGGAAATCTTCTGGCTCAACAAGAACGCCAAGGACGAACTCTGGCTCAACGCCAAGGCGTCGAAGTATGCGGAGAAGAGTGAAGGCGCGGCCGAAGGTGAAAAGAAGCCCGCGCGCCGGGGTCGGAAAAAGCCGGACGGGGAAAGCTGAGCTGGAGCCGCTAAGCGGTAGGCTCCATGGTAAGGCGCGCTACGCCTGAATCAGGCCCTTGCGGATCGCGAACCGCACGAGGTCGGTCTGGGTCTGCAGGTTCAGCTTGCGCATGAGGTTGGTGCGGTGCGTCTCGGTCGTGCGCGGGCTGAGGAAAAGTTTTTCGGCGATCTCGGTGTTGCCGAGGCCCTCGGCGGCATATTGCAGCACTTCGCGTTCGCGGGGCGACAGCGTGGCGAGCGGGTCGGCGGCCTCGGCGGGTTTGCTGACCAGCGCGCTGATGGCCCAGTCGGACAGCGGAGCGCTCAGGAACCGGCGGCCTGCGACCACTTCGCGGGCCGCGTGCAGGATTTCCGCAGTGTCAGAGCCCTTGAGCAAGTACGCCATTGCGCCGCCCCGCAGCGCCTCGATGACGTAAGGCTCGTCGTTGTGCATGGAGAGGATGAGCACCTTGGTTGCCGGACTGACGGCACGCACCTGACGGAGTGCCTCGATGCCATGAAGCCGCGGCAGGCTGAGGTCGAGGAAGAGGAGGGCGGGCTTGTGCTTCTCGACGGCTTGGACGGCAGCCAGGCCGTCAGCGACCTCGGCCAGAACCGTAAAGGTTTTTTCAGCTTCGAGGACGCTGCGCACGCCCTTGCGCACGATTTCGTGGTCGTCGGCCAGCACGACGGTCGTCATGAGCGGGCTCCGGAAGCGGAAGGTTCCACGCCGGGTTTGGTTTCAGCCACGGCTTCGAGGGGAAACTCCGCGTGGATGCGCGTGCCCTGACCGAGGCGCGAAAAGATATCCACGGTGCCGCCGGCGAGGGTCACGCGCTCGGTGAGGCCGGTCAGGCCGATGGAATTGCGCGAGGCGAGCACGGCTTCGAGATCGAAGCCGCGCCCGCGGTCGGTGATTTCAACCAGCAGCCGGGCCTCGCCATCCGCCGCGCCGGTGCCGCTTGCATGGGTCACGGTGACGGAGGCCTCGCTGCAGCCCGCATGGCGGGCGATATTTGTCAGTGCCTCCTGCACGATGCGGAAGACCGCGATCTGCAGCTCGATGGGGAGCGGTTGCTCGGGCAGGGAAACTTCCACGGTCGCGGCCAGGCCGGTCTGGCGCTGGAACAGCCGGGCATGCCATTCCAAAGCCGCGCGCAGGCCGAGATCATCGAGGATGCGCGGGCGGAACTGCTGCGTGAGCTCGCGCACGTGGCCCATGAGCTCGGTGCCGAGCGCGAGGGACTCGGCGAGTTTTTCCTTCATGTCCACCGGCAGGCCGCCGGTGTAGGCGTCCCGGACCAGCGCTTCCAGCTGAAACTTGAGGCCGGTGAGCATCTGGCCCACCTGGTCGTGCAGCTCGCGGGCGATCGCGCGGCGCTCGTCCTCTTGGATCTTGAAGAGCCGCTTGGAGAGGGTTTGCAGACGCACGGCGTGCTCGGCGGCGGCGGTTTCCGCCTTTTGCTGGACGGCGATCTCGGCCTGCAGCTCCTCGGTGCGGCTGGCGACCTTGGCCTCGAGGGAGTGGTTGAGTTCGGCGAGTTCGCGGCTCAGGCGCTGGTTGAGCCGGTCCGTGTCGGCGCGGCGCAGCAGGCTGTTGAGCGAGAAGACGAGTTCCGAAAGGTAGCCCTCCTGCTGGAGAATATAATCCTGCGCGCCGAGCTTGAAGGCGGCGACGGCGGTTTCGCCGTCATTGTGGGCGGCGAGGATGATCACGGGCGTGTCCGCGGAAAGGGAGTGGAGTTTGCGCAGGGCATCCAGCGGGCCCGGCGCGCCGGGCGTGGGCCCGAGGATCACGGCGTCGAATTTTGTGCGGCCGGCCAGGGTGGGCTCCAAGCGGTCGAGCCGCGGGATGGCCGTGAGCAGAAGGCGCGAGGCATTCCGCGCAAAGAACGTGGCGAGGCTTTGCCGCAGGTCCTCGGAATTTTCGATCAGGAGCACCTGGTAATTTTCGGCGACGACGGGCGCCGGGCGCTGGCCGAGGAATTTTTCCTGCTGCCGGGCATAGATGCTTTTGACGAGGGCGGGCAGTTCGAGGAATTGCGGGGAGGCCTTGTCGACGCAATCCACGGCGCCGGCGCGCAGGGCCTTCACGGCGAGCTGCGTCTGGCCGCGCGCACTGACCATGACAACCGGGGTCGAGTCGCCCCGCGAAGCCAGTTCGCTGAGGATGTTCAGGCCGTTGATATCCGGGAGCTCGAGATCGAGCAGCAGCACATCGATGCCGCCGCGAAGCATGCGGGCGAGGCAGGAACGACCATCAACGACAACCTCAAGTGCACACTCCGGCGCGAAATGCGCGAAGTAGGTCTGCACTACCGCGGTGATCTGGGGATCGTCATCGGTATAGAGAACACGAATCATCGGACAAGTGGGTGGCGGTATCATTGGGTGAAACAGAGGAAGGTGAACACTATTTGGCAGGATTTTTGGCCGGCTTTTTGGCTATTGCATCAACTTGGTCCGCATAATCTTACATCGGTTCCTGAATCAAAAAGTAATTTCCCCTAGATCAAAAGGTAAACACCCCAGCGTATTTAACGAAGGATTAACACGGGCCGGCCCGGATAGTTGAAGTCCGCGGATAAAGATAGAGTGAGGGCATGAAATTCATCGCCAGCGCTCTCCAACCCCGTCCGACGTCCGCTTCTGCGCGCCTCGCAGTTGCCCTGACGCTCGCCGTGGGCGCGCTGGCCTTCGGTGGCTGCTCTTCGATTTCCGTGCAGCGGGATATCGAGACCATTGTCACGATGGCGCCCGAGCCGGTGATGGTGAAGCAGGGCCAGGAGTTCCGCGCCGCGGAAGCGGCGGCACAGCACCTCGCTGGTGCCCAGGCGTTTCGCGGCGTGGGCGATTCGATGGAGCCGCTGTATGTCAGCGGCACGGCCATCGTGGTCATGCCCTGCGAGTACTCCCAGCTTCGCGCCGGCATGTCGGTGGTCTATGTGAACCACAACGGCCGCGGCGTGGCGCATGTGCTGACCAATGAAATGCCCGGCGGCTGGATCGCCCAGGGTGTCAACAATCAGGACGAGGATTCCGATCTGGTCACCGCGAACAATTTGGTCGGCGTCATCACGCAGGCCTACGCCTCGGCCGATACGCTGATGCGCCGTGAGATCGCCAGCCGCGCCGCTCTCAAAGCTGCGAGCCGCCTCGCCAGTGCGCGTTCGCAACTGGTGCTGAATCTCCCGAAGGCCGGCGCCGCCGACATGGTGGCGGCCCTGCAAGACGGGACGCGTTGAATTTGGGTCGTTTGTTGGTGGGCCGGGTGCCCTCGCCCCGCATGAGTGTCGTGGCGGGTGAGGGCATCCGTCCCGCAACCCCATCAAGCTGCTGAAGGGAGGCCGGCTAAAGAGCGCCCGACCCGTTCTTCACACCATCGGCCGGAATTTTCCGACGACGCCGGTCAGGCACGCGGTGATCTGGCCGAGGGAGCAGACTTCGACGGTATCCACGAGTTCGCTGAAGACAT
This sequence comes from uncultured Opitutia bacterium, assembly GCA_903859715.1. Taxonomy (GTDB): domain Bacteria; phylum Verrucomicrobiota; class Verrucomicrobiia; order Opitutales; family Opitutaceae; genus Opi-474. The sequence continues at coordinate 69,708 of CAIONS010000069.1, read as the reverse complement.
TGCCGCCGTCGCGGGTGACGTTTTCGAGGCGCTGCAGGGCGTCGGGGGTCTTTTTCGCATGTTTCTTTTTGAAAGCGCGCAAACGCTCGACTTGGAGGCGCTGCTTTTTCGGCGAGGTGCGGGCGAGCGGCACGCTCGGCATGGGCTCGTCGGAGACATATTTGTTGAGGCCGATGATCGGGCGTTCGCCGGAATAGATCTGCGTCTCGATGCGGTGCCCGGATTCCTGGATCTGGCTGCGCTGGTAGCGCTGCTCCATCGCGGCGATGACGCCGCCGAGGGTGTCCATCTCGCGGAACACGCCGAGGATGCGCTGCTCGACCTGCCGCTCGAGCGCGAGCAGGCCGGGGGCGCCGCCGAACAGGTTCATGGTGTGTTTGAAGATGCCGGTTTCCTCCAGGAGGATCGACTGGCTGTGCGAGGCGAGCAGCGCGTATTTCTCCGTGGGTGTCGTGAACGGCTCGTCGGCGGAGTTGGAGTGGCAGGAATTGGTGTAATTCATGTAGGCTACCATCAGCTCCACGGCGGTCCGCGTGAGATTGTTCTGGAACTCGGCGGCGATGAGCGAGCGGCCGGAAGTCTGCGTATGAAGCTTGAGGATCTGGGCCTTGGCATCGGCGCCGAAAACATCGCGCATGCCGATGGCCCAGATGCGCCGGCAGACGCGACCGAGCACGAGGTATTCGACGTCGAGGCCGCAATCCAGAAAGAAGGACAGGCGCGGGCCAAAGGCGTTGACGTCGGCCCCGCGCTGCTTGAGCAGACCGGCATAGGTGAAGCCGTTGGAGAGCGTGAAGGCGGCCTGCTGCACGGGCGTGGCCCCGGCCTCGGCGATGTGATAGCCGGAGATGGAGACGGGGTACCAGCGCGGCATGTTCGGCACGCACCACTCGATCATGTCGCAGAGAAAACGGAGCGACGCGTCGACCGGGAAGATGACCTCGTTCTGCGCCTGCACTTCCTTGAGCATGTCGGCCTGGATGGTGCCGCGGAGATTCGGCACGCAGTCGGCGCCAAAGCGGCGCTTCGCGGCGGCGATGAACATCGCGAGGATGACGGGCGCCGGGGCGTTCATCGTCATCGAGACGGAGGCGTCCTTGCGCGTCAGGTCGAAGCCGGCGAAGAGCCGGCCCATGTCCTCGACCGTATCGATGGCCACGCCCCCTTCGCCGACCTTGCCGAGTACGCCGGCATGATCGGAATCGAGGCCGTAAAGCGTGGGACCGTCGAAGGCGGTGGAAAGGCGCAGGCTTTTCTGGTGGCGGGAAAGATACTTGAACCGGGCGTTGGTGTCCTCGGCGAGCCCGAGCCCGGCAAAGAGGCGCATCGGCTCCTCGCCCGTGCCGATTGCCGTGTCGAGGTACATTTCGCGATAGGCGGCGGTGGCGTAGGGAAACTGGCCGGGAAATCCCTGGCCGAACAAATACTCCGCGATGGCGCCGGGCTCGTCGGTCTCGGGCAGCGCAAGGCGCGGGAGCGGAGTGCCGGTGGGAGACCGGGTCAGCCCGACGGAGGCGCGGAGACCGGCCCACCGGGTGCGGAGCTCGGCGGCAAATTTCGGGTCGGAGCGCGCGCGCGCGATTTCCGCGGAAACAAACTGATTATAGCTGTCGACCGAGTCGGCGATCTTTCCCAGCTGGCTCATGGGGCGACCTCCAGCTGGCAGGGTTTTTCCCCACCGGATGAATTGGACAGGCCGCCGAGTTGGGCAATGGCGGCGAAAAGCGCGTCGACACCGGAGTCGAAATGTTTGGCCGCGGTGGTGGAGTGGAGGAGCTGGCCGCGGCCGTTCTGGTTGAGCCGGGCCTGGATCTCCGCCTTCGCAGTGCGGGCCATGGGGTGGTCGCACTTGTTGAGGGCGACCAGGTCAGCGCCATTGAGCAGGGCGATCTTTTGGAGTTGGATGAGCCCGCCATAGTGCGGGGCGAGCACGAACAGCACGGCGTCCGTGAGACACCGGCCATGCCCGAAGCTGCCGAACGGATCGCTCTCCTGGCCGACGCCGACGGATTCGACGAGGATGAGGTCGAATTCGCCAGATCGCTTCAGGATCTCGATGGCAGCGGGGGCGGCGGCCGACAGGCCGGTGAGGCTGCCGCGCGTGGCCAGCGAACGGAAAAACACGCGGTCATCCTGGGCATAGATGGCGGACACGCGGTCGCCGAGAATGGCCCCGCCAGTGTCGGGGTGGGACGGATCATTGGCGAGGATGGCAATGCGGCCCGAGGGATTCTTGAGCAGAAAGCGCGAGGTCAGCTCGTCGATGAGCGTGGATTTCCCGGCGCCGCCGGGGCCGGCGACGCCGACGACAAAACTGCGCGCGCGTTTTTGAGCGGGAGCGGCGCGTAGCGAATGACGCGTGGCGAGATTTTGCTCGGCCAGGGTGATGGCGCGGGCGAGAGCGCGGTCGCCCTTGAATTTTGCGTTGGGCTTCGCCGTCCGCGCGTAGTCGCGCTGGATGAGTGCCATGATGTCCTTGAACGGCGTGCCCGCGAAGAAGATGCGGTCGGTGCCCTGCCGCTGCATGATCCGCTCGTCCGCCTTGGTGATGGTGCCGCCGCCGCCGCCGAAGACGGGAATGTCGCCGTTGCCGCCTTGCTTCAGCCGGTCGACGACTTCCTTGAAGAAGATGATGTGGCCGCCGTTGTAGGAAGAGAGGCCGACGACGTTGACGTCCTCCTGAATGGCGGCGCGCGCGATGGCGGAGACCGACTGGTGGTAGCCGAGGTAGATGACTTCGATCCCGTGGCGGGCGAGCTCGATGTTGATCGCAGTCACGGCGCTGTCGTGGCCATCGCAGATCGGCACGGCCGTGAGGATGCGCAAGGGCACGCGCGAAACTGCGGCGGATCGGACGGCACGGTGTGGGTTGAGGGCAACGGCCATGGCAAAGGCGTATGCTTTTATTCAACCGGGGCAAATCGCAAACCGTCCCGGCCGGCGTGGGGCCGGAAGCGAGGAACGAGATTTGTGCCGTCTGCAGAAACCTTGAACTGACTGTGGCGTCTAGTGGGCATGTCCCCCTCCCAATTCACCTTGTCCCGCCCGACTCGCGCGGCCGCTCATTTTGCTGCGATCAGTATGATCGCGGTTCTCTTCACCGGCTGTGTGGTCGAGGAAGTCCACCGCCGTCCGCCGGACCGCGTCACCGTCATTGAGACCGCGCCGCCCCCGCCACCTCCTTCGGTGACGTATGTCGAGGCCGCGCCCGCACCGCAGGAAACCGTGGTGATCCAGGTGGCGCCGCCGCCGCCGCGCCAGGAAGTGATTATCATGCGGCCGTCGCCGCGCCACGTGTGGATTGCTGGTTATTGGGGCTGGCGCGGTGGCCGCCATGTCTGGTTGGGCGGCCATTGGGAGCTGCCGCCGCGCGGTCGCTCGGCGTGGATCCAGCCGCACTGGGACCACCGGGGTGGAAATTACGTGTTTGTCGCGGGATTCTGGCGCTGAGCCGATCGTCCCCCGCATCTAAATTATCAAACGGCGCGGAGTAATCCGCGCCGTTTTTGCATCGTGACTCCGGCAACCTTCAGAATTCCGCCGTGCCCGGCGTGCGGGCGAAGGGAATGACGTCGCGGATGTTGGCGACGCCGGTGACGAACATGAGCATGCGCTCGAAGCCGAGGCCGAAGCCGGAGTGCGGCACGGTGCCATAACGGCGGAGATCGGTGTACCACCAGTATTCCTTCTCGGAGAGATGATGGGCGCGCATGTTCTCGATCAGCACGTCGAGGCGCTCCTCACGCTGGCTGCCGCCGATGATCTCGCCGATGCCAGGCACGAGCAGGTCCATCGCGGTGACGGTTTTTCCGTCCGCGTTCACGCGCATGTAGAACGGCTTCAGGGTGCGCGGGTAATTGTAGACGGTGACGGGACACTTGAAGTGCTCCTCGGCGAGGAACCGCTCGTGCTCCGACTGGAGGTTGTCGCCCCAGGCGACGGGATGCTCCCACGTTTTCCCACTCCGACCCAGAATCTCAATCGCCTCGGTATAGCTGCAGCGCTGGAATGGCCGTTCGAGGACGAAGTCGAGCCGGGCGAGCAGGTCCTTGTCCACGAACTTCGAGAAGAAATCGAGGTCGCCGGCGCAATGCTCCTTGGCGTCGCGGATGAGGTATTTCACGAACTCCTCGGCGAGGTCCATGTTGCCCGCGAGGTCGCAGAACGCGATCTCGGGTTCGATCATCCAGAACTCCGAGGCGTGGCGGGACGTGTTGGAATTCTCGGCGCGGAACGTCGGGCCGAACGTGTAGACGTTGGAAAGGGCGGTGGCGAAAATCTCGGCCTCGAGCTGGCCGGAGACCGTGAGGTAGGCCTGCTTGCCGAAAAAATCCTTGGTGTAGTCGATCGCACCCTGCTCGGTCTTGGGCGGATTAAGCGGGTCGAGGGTCGACACCCGGAAGAGTTCGCCGGCGCCCTCGCAATCGCTGGCGGTGATGATGGGCGTATGGACGTAGCAGAAGCCCTTGGCCTGAAAAAACTGGTGGATGGCGTAGGCGAGGCGGCTGCGCACGCGGAAGACGGCGCCGAAGAGATTCGAGCGTGGCCGCAAGTGGGCGATCTCGCGGAGGAACTCCAGCGTGTGGCCTTTTTTCTGGAGCGGATAGGTGGCGTCGGCCTCGCCGATCACGGTGAAGGTTTCCGCGACGACCTCCCATTTCTGACCCTGACCCTTGGACTCGACCAGCTTCCCGCGGACCTCGAGCGAGGCGCCGGTGTTGGCTTTGGTGATGTGGGCGTAGTCGGGGAGCGAGGCGTCGGCGATGACCTGGATGCCCTTGAGGCAGGAGCCGTCGTTGAGCTCGATGAAGGAGAAGGCCTTGGCGTCGCGGCGGGTGCGGACCCAGCCCTGAAGCAGAATGGCGTCCATCGGCGCAGTGGCGTGAAGGGCGTCTTTGATGAGGGTGCGTGACATGAGATTGGCTGGGAGCGAAGCCGGCGGTTCAACGCGTGGCAAATCAGGAAACAACCCGAAGGGCTCCGGCTGCGGCGCGCGTTTCCGGCCCGGCAACAAATTTCACGACCGGACCGAGAACCAACCCGCAATTCCGGGGTCTGCGATGTGGGTATGAAAACCAACACTTCTACCCCCTCAAGTCGCGCGACGAAACGGTTCTCGCCTGCCTTTGCCGTTTGCGGCGCGATTGCGCTTTTCGCCGGTTGTGCCTCCGAGCCCGAGTCCCATGTCGTCTCCGCGCCGCCGCCGCCTTCCCCGATGGTCGCTCCGGTTTCGACGACCGTCACCACGACCCAGTCAACACCGATGGTCGTGCAGCAGGCGGGTCAGACGCAGACCACCTATACGACCACGACGACTCCCGCCAATCCCGGGGTGAACACGATCATCGTCAGCCAAGCTCCGCCCATGGCCCAACAGGAAGTGGTGCTGGCGCGTCCGTCCCCGGATCACGTGTGGATCGCGGGCTACTGGACGTGGCGCGACTCGCGCTATGAGTGGATGGCCGGCCATTGGGAACTGCCCCCGAGCTCCAGCGCCACCTGGGTTGCCCCGCGCTGGGAGCAGGAAGGCAGTGGCTACCGGTTCTACGAAGGCCATTGGAACTGAGTTCGGCCCGAATTCTTATCAAGCAACGGCGCGGATTACTCCGCGCCGTTTTTGTGTCCAGCGGGTGCTACTTGACGAACGCCGAAACAAAATCGTGCACGGGCATCGCCTCGAGTTGCTTCCGTTCCGTGAAGAGGGACATGAGCTGGGTGGCCTTGGCACTCCCATAGTGGGCGGCGAAGGCGCCGAGGGCTTTTTGCTGGAGAATCGGGATGCCTTCCTGACGGCGGCGGCGATGGCCGATGGGGTATTCGACCGCGACCTTGCCGGTCTTGGAGCCGTCCTTGAAAAAGACTTGGACGGCATTGGCGATGGAGCGTTTGTCGGCGTCGAGGTAGTCCTTCGAGTACTGCTTGTCCTCGGTGACGGACATCTTCGCGCGAAGAGCGTCGATGCGCGGGTCCGCGGCGATTTTGTCCTCGTAATGATCGGCAGTGAGTCCGCCGAAGATCAGGCCGATGGCGGTCATGTACTGGAGGCAGTGGTCGCGGTCAGCGGGGTTATGCAGCGGGCCGGTTTTGTCGATGATGCGGATGGCTGACTCATGCGTGGTCAGCTCGATGCGCTCGATCTGGTCGAGACGGGATTGCACGAGCGGGTGAAGCTGCACGGCGCACTCGACGGCGGTCTGCGCATGAAATTCGGCGGGGAAGGAGAGCTTGAAGAGAATCTGCTCCATCACGTAGCTGCCGGGCGGGCGGGCGAGTTTGAGGGAGTTGCCCTTGAAGGAGACATCCTGGAATCCCCACGTCTTGGCGGTGAGCGCGGAGGGATAGCCCATCTCGCCGGTCATGGCGATGAGGGCAAGGCGGACGGCGCGACTGGTGGCGTCGCCGGCGGCCCAGGACTTGCGCGAACCGGTGTTGGGTGCGTGGCGGTAGGTGCGGAGGGCGGAGCCGTCGATCCAGGCGTGGGAGATGGCATTGATGACCTGGTCGCGCGTGCCGCCGAGCATGACGGTGGTGACGGCAGTGGAAGCGACACGGACCAGGAGAACGTGATCGAGACCGACACGATTGAAGGAGTTCTCGAGGGCGAGCACGCCCTGGATCTCGTGGGCTTTCACCATCGCGACGAGGACATCACTGATCGTGAGAGACGAAGGACGAGGGGTGAGGGGCGAGTTGAAGGCGGAGACCGGAGTGCCGGCGGCTTGATTGCGGCTGAGCCAGTCGGCGGTGGCGAGGATGGCGCCGAGGTTGTCGGAGGGGTGACCCCATTCGGCGGCGAGCCACGTGTCGTTGAAGTCGAGCCAGCGGACGATGGTGCCGATGTTGAATGCGCCCTGCACAGGATCGAGTTCGTAGCTTGTGCCGGGAACCCGGGAGCCGTGCCGGATCGCGGTGCCGGGGACGACGGGGCCGAGGAGCTTGGTGCAGGCCGGATAGGCCAGGGCCATGATGCCGCAGGCCAGTGTGTCCACGAGACACCACCGGGCGGTGTCGAGGGCTTCGTCGCTGGTGATCGGCGCGGTGAGCGCGTAGTCAGCGAGATCGGCGATAAGCGGGTCGGGGGCGGGGCGGACGTTGCTGATGGGAGAAGACATTGGGCGCTAAGCTATAGGCGGTAGGCGCTAAGCAGGATGAACGGCGAATTTTCGAAAGCTTAATGCTTACAGCTTACCGCCTAAAGCGGCGCGGCGTGCCTTTCCGCCATAGATGGGAAAGGACGCGGGGCCGGGCCGGTGTAGTGGGCGCCGGGGCGGATGATTTTGCCGTCGATGCGCTGCTCGATGATGTGCGCGGCCCAGCCAGCGGTGCGGGCGACCACGAAGAGCGGGGTGAACATCAGCATCGGGACGCCGAGGCGATGGTAGGCGACGGCGCTGAACCAATCCAGGTTGGGAAACATTTTCTTCTCATTCCACATGAGGGTCTCGATCCGTTCTGAGACGTCGAAGAGGGCCAGATCGTGTGCGTCCTCGGAAAGCTGGCGCGCGATGGCCTTGATAATCGGATTGCGCGGGTCGCTGATGGTATAGACGGGGTGGCCGAAGCCGATGACGATTTCCTTGCGGGCGAGGCGGGCGCGCAAGTCGGTCTCCGCCTCGTCGGGCGTGCGATAGCGCTGCTGGATTTCGAGCGCGACCTCGTTGGCGCCGCCGTGCTTGGGACCGCGCAGTGCGCCGATGGCACCCGTGATGCACGAATGGAAATCAGAGCCGGTGCCGGCGATGACGCGGGCCGTAAACGTGGAGGCGTTGAATTCGTGCTCGGCATAGAGGATGAGCGAGCGGTCGAGCGCCCGGACTTGGGCGGCGGACGAGACGCGTTGGTGCAGCAGGTGCAGAAAGTGCGCGGCGATGGACGGATCGTCGGTTTCGACGGCCACGCGTTTTCCACTGGTCACGAAGTGGTGCCAGTACAGCAGCATGGACGGAAAGCAGGCGAGCAGACGGTTGGCGAGGGCGCAGGCTCCGTCCACGGTGGAGGCATTGCCGCCGGCGGCGGGTAAGTGCTCGGGCTCAAGGTTGCCGAGCATGGAGCAGCCGGTGCGGAGAATGTCCATCGGGTGCGCGGCGGCGGGAATCTGCTCCAACACGGCGCAGAGAGGAGCGGGCAGGCCGCGGAGCCGGATGAGCAGGGCGCGATAGGCGTCGAGTTCGGTGCGGTTAGGCAGGTGTCCGTGGATGAGCAGATGGGCAACCTCCTCGTAGGTGGCTTGCGCGGCGATCTCAGCGATGTCGTAGCCGCGGTAATGGAGGTCGTTGCCCGAGTGGCCGACCGTGCAGATCGCGGTGTTGCCCGCGACGACGCCGGAGAGTGCGACGGATTTCTTGGTTTTGGGGACCGGGGTGGGACTGGGGTCGTCGGACATCGTTTCCATTTAACTACGAAGCGCGGAGTGCATTCAGGTTTTCTGATTGTAGCCAAGGATATCGTAGAGGTCGGCCCGGGTCTGCATGCGGCCGGCGACGGACGCTTGTGTGCCCTCCCGACGGATGGCGGTATAAACATCCCGGGAGGCGGCAGCAGCGGCGCGGGAAGCGGAGAGCGGGTACAAGGCCATGGCGATGCCGGCGGAGCGGAGTTCCTCGAGGGTGAAGTAGGGTGTCTGGCCAAACTCAGTGAGATTGGCGAGGACGGAGACCTTCACCGCAGCCGTGAACGCTCGGTAATCATCCAGCGTGTGGAGCGCCTCCGCGAAGATCATGTCGGCACCGGCGGTGACGTAAGCCTGGGCGCGAATGATGGCAGCAGTGACACCCTCGTTGGCGGCGGCATCGGTCCGAGCCATGACGACGAAATCGGAGGAAGGCTTGCCGGAGACGGCGGCTTTCACACGGGCAACCATTTCAGCGATGGGAACGATCTGTTTGCCGGGGAGATGACCGCAAAGCTTGGCGGGAACCTGGTCCTCAATATGGACAGCGGCCGCGCCGGCCGCGGCCATGGCGCGCACGGCGGCAGCGGGATCGTCCCAGCCGGTGTCGATATCGACGAGCAGGGGCAATGAGACACGGCGGGTGAGACGCTGAACGTCGATGAGCACGTCGGCGAGCGTGGTGTCACCGATATCCGGAATACCATAGGAGTGGTTCGCTACCCCGGCTCCGGAGAGATAGAGCGCCCGGAAACCGGCGCGCTGGGCGAGAAGGCCGGCGTAGGCATTGATCGCACCGGCGATTTGCAGGGGATTCTCGGCCGCGAGCGCCGCGCGAAAGTTTGCGCCGGGAGTCGGGGCGGTGCTCATGGAAGCACGCTGATACGGCGGCGCCGCCGTGTCCAGTACCGGCCCGGAACAGGGCGCCGATAGTAAGATTTTAAATCGGCGCTGTGAGATGGCTTACCGCCGGGCGAAGCGGCGCAGCAGCGGCCGCAGGAAGAAATAGAGACCGGCCACGATGAACGGCACGGTGAGTGCCCAGGCGGTGGCCGCATGCACGCCGGTCCAGCCGAAGCGCTGGAGAAAGGCGCCGGGGTTTTCCCGGAACGAGCGTATCAGGGTGGAAACCGACAGCGGCATGGGCGGGGCGCCCCAGATTTTTTCTCCGAGGCGCACATAGACCAGAATCAGGCCCAGCTGCAGGGGGCCGAGCAGCTGGTTCAGCGTCTGCATGATGGGTTGGTTGAGCCGCAGCGAGAGACCGACACCGAGGTTGAGCAGCGAGGTGAAACCGAGAAACGGCAGCAGGGAGCAGGCGGTGCTGACGGCCAGGGTGAGCGCGATCCGGTCCGGCGTCATGCCCTGCGTGAGCAGCGCACGGATGGGTCCAAGCAGGCGCCGCTGCCAGAAGGAGGGATGGGCGGGAACGGGGGCGGTGATGCTCACGGGATTGGTACGGGTAAAACAGGACCGCGGATGACCTTGCGGGTGAATGCGTGAATTTGCACGAAACGGTTGGTCAACCGGCGGCGTCTTCGCATGTTACTCCGCCATGCTAGCCGTTGCCGACCTGAGGAAATCGTTCCGTTCACCCGAAGGGGAGCGCGTGGAGATCGTGAACGTGGCGACGTTTGCCCTGGCGGCAGGCGAGCAAGTGGCGCTGCGGGGCGAAAGCGGCTCGGGCAAGACGACATTTCTCCATCTGATCGCCGGGATCTTGGCGGCAGATGGCGGACGGGTCACGATTGATGGCGCGGAGATGACGGCCCTGAGCGAATCGCAGCGTGACCGGCTGCGGGCGGAGAAGCTCGGTTATATTTTCCAGACCTTCAATCTGCTGCAGGGCTACACCGTGCTGGAGAACGTGGTGCTCGGCATGTCATTTGGTCCGCGGGGAGCGGACCGGGCGCACGCGCAGGCGATGCTCGGGCGGATGGGGCTGGGTCACCGGCTGGACCATTTTCCCCGCCAACTCTCGACCGGCCAGCAGCAGCGGGTGGCCGTGGCGCGTGCGCTGGCGAACCGCCCCAAGCTGGTTCTCGCCGATGAGCCGACCGGGAATCTCGATCGCCGACATGCGCGGGAAGCGCTGGGGCTGATTCGCGAGGTTTGCCGGGAAAACAACGCGGCCCTCCTGCTGGTGAGCCACGATGAGGAGGTGCTCGCGCAGTTTGAGCAACGGCGGGATTTTGCGGTGATCAACGAGGCGATGAAGGAGCCAGCGCGATGACCCTGCCGCTGATCATCTATCGCTCGCTGCGGCAGCATGCGCTCTCGACCGTCGTGACGGCGGGGAGCATCGCGCTGGCGTGCGGATTGCTCATGAGTGTGTGGACGGTCAAGACGCAGTCGCAGGCGGCGTTTGCCTCGACCGGCTCGGCGTTTGATGCGGTGCTCGGAGCGCGCGGATCCAAGCTGCAGCTCGTCCTCAACGCGATTTTTCACCTGGAGGCTTCGCCGGGCAACCTGGCCTACAGCGACTACGAGTTCATCAAGCGCCATCCGGCGGTGAAGACCGCGATTCCGATTGCCGTGGGTGACAACCTGCGCGGCTACCGGCTGGTGGGGACGCTGCCGGAGTTGTTCACAGACGTGGAACTCGCGCCGGGAAAGAAGATCACGCTGCAGCCGGGCGGGAGGTTTTTCTCCGCGGATCCGACGGTGAAGGAAGCGGTGGCGGGCAGTTTTGCGGCGGAGAAGCTGGGGTTGAAGGCGGGCGACACGTTTCATCCCTTCCACGGCCTGACCTACGACGAGAAAAACCAGCACGCGGAAACTTACGCGGTGACGGGCATTCTGGCGCCGACGAACACGCCGATGGACCGCGTGATCTGGATTCCGTTGCGGGGTCTGCAGACGATGAGCGGACACGATCCCCGGGCGGCGACGGATGTAAGTGCGGTGCTCATCCAGCTGCGGGCGCCGACGGCGGGGTTCATGCTCGACCTGATGTATAACAAACAGGGCAACCGGCTGACGTTCGCCTATCCCGTGGGCACGATCATCGCGGAACTGTTCAGCAAGATTTCGTGGTTCGACCGCGTGCTGGAGCTGGTGGCGTACCTGGTGGCGCTGGTCGCCGCGGGTTCGGTACTGGCGAGCATTTATAATTCCATGAGCGCCCGGCAGCGGGATCTGGCGATCCTGCGGGCACTCGGGGCGAAACGGCGGACGATCTTTGGCGCCGTGGTGAGCGAGGCGGCGGTGATTGGTGTGCTGGGTGCGCTGGCGGGCTATGTGGTTTACTTTGTGCTGCTCACAGTGGTGGCGGGCGTCATTCGCACGCAGACGGGGGTCGTGCTGGAAGTCTGGCGCTGGCAGCCCGTGCTGGCCTTTTGTCCTTTGGGGATGATCGGCCTGTGCGCGCTGGGCGGCGTGGTGCCGGCGTTCAAGGCCTACCGCACGCCCGTGGCGGAGACACTGGCTCCGGTGTCGTGAGCCGATCCGTGGTCACGCTCTATCGGCAAAAAGAAAAGGGGCGGAGACTATTGTCTCCGCCCCTTGAAGATGGCTCTTGAAAGTAATCGTCAGATTAGAACTTCAGGGTTGTTGTTATGGTCCAGTTTGCGGTTGGAGCCAGAATCGGTACGCCGACTCCGCCATCGATATATTTCTTGCTGAAGATGTTATCGATATTGAACTGGCTCACCAGCTTGTAGCCCCTGACCTCGTAAGGATATGAAATCATGCCCTTCCAAACGAGGAAGTTAGAACTCGTGAGGCCGCCCTCGTTGGGATTCCAATCCGCCGAACGTGACGCGATCGAGCGAGAGGCATAGCGGGCGCCCAGGCCGAACGACAGGCCATGGAACGTGCCTGCGGACAGCGTGTACTTGCCGAAGAAGTTGGCCCGATATTCCGGCACATTCTCGATGCGATTTCCGAAGTAGATATTATAGACGATATTCGTCGGACGCACCGATGGGTCAGCCAGCGTTTTCGCTGTCCAATACCACGAGGCGTTGGCCAGGAGTTGGAAGTTTCGCGCCGGGGTCCAGATGACTTCCGCCTCGGTTCCCTCGATCCGGTTATGGGCCGTAGAACGCCAGCGGAAGGTGCGCTGACCCGCTGGAACACCAGCGGTGTTGCCGTAGTTGAGTGAATCGACCGCCTGATGCTGGAGGTCTTCCACCAACTGGTTGTTACGATCCGCTCGGAACAGCGAGAACGTACCGACAATCCGGTTGTCATCAAGGGCCACCTTCGCACCGATTTCGATGTTCTTGCCCACTTCGTTCGGGGCCAGGGTATTTGCGCCGTCATGAACCTCGGCCGCCGCGGCTTGCGCCAGCGTGGTGATCAGGGTCGTGCCGCCGTTGTAATACTTGAACGTGAAACCAGCCGGATTGGCCGCGAGGGCCGGATTGACCAGCGTGGCGAACACCGAGGCACCCGTGGAGTCGACAAAGAGGCCGGTATTGTTGAAGCCGCCGAGCGGCGTCAGATTATTATACCGGAACGTCTGGCTGACCGAGGTGTAGAGATTCACGCCCTTCTTGATTTCGAAGGAAGCGCCGCCCATGTAGGAATTGCCCTTTTGGGTGAGGAAATTCCCCAACGCATAGGAGGCGCTGTAGCCATACACTGCCTCGGGATACAAGGTCGTGTTGTTGCCGGCGTAGACGGGAGGCGAGAACCATGGGAAGTTGCTGGTCAGGGCCTGGCCCGCCTGGCGATAGGTTTCCCGGCGATAGCCGCCGAGGACCGTGAGACGATCCGACAGCGCCGTGCCCTGGTAGTTGAGATACCAGGCATTGTACTGGGTGGGATAACCATCGAGCGGGTTGGCCCAACCGTCGAACAACTTGGAGTTCGGGGGCTGAACCTGGGCCGCGGGATCCCACGTGGTGTAGACCTGCGTCGCGCTTAGAATATTGCCGAAGCGATCTTTGAGGACCTGCAGATTGCCCGTGTTGCGGGTAGCATCACCGGCTGTGAGGCTCGTGGCGGGGTTCGTTGTCGGGTAGTTGTAACCCGGGACGAGCTTGTAGTCTGGCGTGGCGTTGAGTGGCGTGGCATACTGCTGACGGAAGTTCTGCAGGGAATAGCCGAACAGGAACTTGCTCTTGACGCCGAGGGCATCGACGCTGGCCACTGCATCGATCTGGTGCGTCCGCGTCTTGCGGTTGTACATTGTTGCACTCCAGCCGCTGATGGCGCTGAAGGTGATGCCATCCGCATTGGGATAATTGTTTCCCTCCTGATCGCTGAAGTTCGTCTGGTCCTGCGTCAGGTTATAACGGATCGAGAACCAGCTGGACGGGGTCAACTCCAGTGCGAACGTCGAGGTGGTCTGATCGTTCTGATAGAAAGAACCCCGGTTCAGATAGTTGAAGTGCTTGTCATGAACCCGGTTGCCGTTGAGATCCGTGTAATAGGCGCCCCGCGAGACTGAGGTGTAGAGCGGCAGGAGGGGATCTCCTGCGACCACGCGGCGGTCAGCGTTGTAAGCGCCCAAGTTCGCGAAGATCCGGGCTTGGTAGGCTGCGGTCGGATTGGCCGCGCCCGAGACCGCTGCGCCAGCCGCGTTGATGAGCGCCTGCGAAGGAGCTGCATACGCTTGAAACCAGCCGCTGGGGAAGAGCCAGTCGCTATTGTTGGCGTTGAAACGCTCCTGCAGGTAGATCGTGTTGGCCGTGATCTTCAGCTTGCCGTTCGCAAACGGGTCAAACAGGACCGACGGCGTAAGGTCGAAGCGCTTCTGGTATTCGAACGAGCGCTGGCCCTGGCTGTTTTCCCAACCGGTTACGATGCGAATGGCGGCGGTCTTGGACAGCACATGGTTTTCATCGATCAGTCCGCGGTTGGTATTGTCGGAGCCAAACGTGTAGCTGATTTCCGTCGGGAGCTTGCCGAGGCTGGCTGTCTTGGTGATGTAGTTGATTACGCCACCGGGATAACCTTGGCCGAAGAAGATGGCCGCAGGACCCTTGATGATTTCAACCCGGTCCGTGTTATCGACGTTGAACTTCGTCGAATAAAGGAACACGCCGTCGCGGAGGATGATATTCACCGGGAAACCGCGAATGGTGAAGGTGCCCTGCGGGGTGGGATTATTGGACGGACGGGTGACATTGAAGCGCGGATCACCCGAGGTTCCGGCGGTGAAACCCAGGATATCCGTGAGGCTTCGCATGCCGGTGTCTTGGATGAACTCCGAACTCACCACCGAGACTGACATCGGGATCTTTTGGATCTCCATGCCGATGCTGGTGGCCGTGGCGGAATTAGTCCGTAGGTAGCCATTGTCCTTGTCGCTGGAGACTTCGTACGGTGTGAGCAGGGTCACACCATCGTCGGTCGCGAGCCGGCTCGTGCCGACCGCAGGTTTGGCGACAACCGTGGCCGTTGTGCTAGCGGCGGGAGCGGTGGCGTTCGGGCCTTCATATTGGGCGAGACGCTGCTTAAGTGCGGCGACCTCATCCTCGAGTTTCTGCATGTCATCCGCGCTGGCGGCCCGGAGTGCGGGATTCGCAACCGCGGCCAACAGGGCCAAACAGGCAACCAGATGCTTACTGGTCCTGTGTAGTGGATAGCTGATTTCTGATTTCATTCTTGTGGGGGGTGGTTTGTAGTTTCCGGCTTCGGGCACGGGTAAACGCGCCCAAAATCGGGAAAGTAAGAAACTGTAAAGAACGCGCAGCCAAAGGCTGCGTAGGTGGGGGGCCGACAGACTCACCGGGGGGCGAAGAGTCGAAACCGAGGGAAAAGAGCCCGATCTACTTTAGCAAGAGTAGTCTTTTGCGGCTTTGATGAAAATTCAGGCGATCAACTGCTTCGACTGGGCCATGGTCACAAGCGTGGGGGCAATGCTGATGCCTACGCGGCCGATGGCCTGCGGGTTTTCTATCCGCCAGACGAGATGATCGACAACCTTGCGCACCAACGTGGGCAGGTTGATGTCGAGTGCGGCCGGCAGATGGTCGAGATTATGATAGATGACCTGGTTGTAGTTCCCGAGCACGGCTTCAAAATCGCGCTCTGATTTCAGGCCGGCCTGCCGCATCGAGCGAAAGAACGAGCCGCAGAAATGATCCACGGGCATGTAGAGACCGGTCGGGCGGGGTGTCGCCTGCATCATGCGGCGAACCAGCGTGTCGCTTTCCTCGTGCAAGGGCACGATTTCGAGGTAGCTGACGCCCGGCCGGGTCTTGCCGAAAATGTGGTGCACGGTCAGGCCGAGTTCCTTGGCCCGCTCGGCGAATGACTTCGCGCGCCAGGCCACGGCGCTGTAGGCCGGGTCGGTCGCGATCACGCCGACGGTCTTGTGTCCGCGGCTGTGCAGGAAATCGGCGGCGAGCCGGCCGTTGAGGTCGTTGTCAGGCTCGACGTAATCACCGGAGAAATTGGAGGTGCGGCGGGTCATGAACCACACATGCGGCAGCGTGCCGAGCTTCTGCATGCAGGCCGCCGAGGGCTCCATGCCTTGGATGATGACGCCGTCGACCTGGCGCTCCGCGAGCACCCGGGGCAGATCTTCCGGGGTGTCCGAGAACAGCACGCTCAGCTCGATGCGTTGCCGTTCATTGGAAGGCTGGATGTGCAGCAATTGGTCCTGAAACCAGTTATGAGTGGAGGTTTTCTTCGCGCCCACGAACCACACGGCGATTTTCTTGGGCGTGGCGAGGCGCGACTTGGGTCCGCGGCGCCGGTGCAGGGGTGTCGGCACATAGTTGACCGCGGTCATGACCGCCTGCACCCGGGCCAGCCGGTCGGGCGCGACCAAGTGAGGCTGATTAATGACGCGGGAGACCGTGGCGGGAGAGACCTTGGCCCGGTGGGCAATATCGGCGATGAGCATGGCGAGGGGTAGGCCGTGAAAGTTTCAGAAAACAACTCTGAAAATCATGCCATCCCGTCAAGTAGTATTCAGGGAATTGGCTGGCCGATCCCTGCCTTTTGCTGAGCTCCGGTTACCGCTTTTTGGCCCGGCGCAAGGCCTTCTGCCAGGCTCCGGCGTATTCCTTTCGCGCGCGAATCGCATCCGGCCAGGGCAGGGGATTGGTGCTGACATGATAGCCGTGGCTCATGCCAAGTTCCGGGCAGGTCCAGAGTTCGCCGCGCGGCTCCGGGCCTTGGAGCCAGAGCGTGAAGAGGTCCTCGACAAACGCCAGGTAGTCCTTGAATTCCGGGGTGAGCTTTCCGCGGCCATTGGTCACGGGAATCTGGCAATGCTGGCTGTTGAACGGCCGCAGGTGGAACAGGTGGGATTTCTGGATCAGCTTGGGCCACGCCAGCAGGCGGGCGGAGTAGAACTGGGGCAGGATGTGCTTGGAGACCGCGAAGTGCGAATGATCCCATGTCACAGGCATGAGTTTGCCCGTGGCCCGCTGGAAAAGCCGGGCGATTTCATCGAATTTCTCCGGGGTCTCGGTCGCGGTGTCGCGGTGGGTTTCGATGTGGACGCCGACCCCGAGTTCATCGGACATTTTGATCAGCTTGACGGCCAGCTTGGCGGCCACCGCCGGCGGCGTGTCGTGGTCGAGCAACTGGACGTTCATGTAGTAACCTCCGAGGTCGCGCTGGGCGATGATCTGCTTGCGCGCCGTGACCACACTGGAACCATCGAATCCGCCCATCATCACCAGGCCCAGCTTGCTTGCGATGGCCTGGGTTTCAGGGTTGATGAACGCGGCGACGCCGTCAAAGCCGGCAGCCTTGATCGCCTTCATTTTCCGCTCCAGTGACCATTCGTGCTTGGCGCTGGGGTAGTGCACCATCGACCACGGGGTGGCGCATTGAATGAGGCGGGGAGGAGTCGTCTTTTTTGGGGTTTTCATAGGGTGAAATTTCAGGGAAAATGCTGATTGAAATGCTGAATGAAACAGATTCATGCTGAGTCCTCTCTTTCCAGAGACAATCCCTTTATATGATCGTGAAACAGGTAAAGAGGCGCGGTATCATGGTGTTGGTCTTGGTTGGGGCGATGGGAGCCATGGTCAGCCGGGCCGCGATTGACCCGATTTCTCTGTCGGATGCCGAGATTGCCCGCCGCTACCAGGAGCGCTGCCAAAGCGTCGCGACCAGTTCGATGGCGGCGATTCAAGCTGCGGACCCGACCAAAGGGAGCTATTTTGACGTCGCCACGTGTCTCCAGCGCGGGGAGCGGCGTGAGGCGGCCTTGGCGCGTCTGGCCAGGCTCATCGCTCCCAAGCCCACCGGTGACATGTTTTGGATGTATCCGATGGTGTCCGTGATGATGGCGGGAGAACGCGGCCTGGACGATGCCACCCGCGCCCGCATCGCCGAACTCTGGCGCACTTACTGGCCGAGCCGGGGCGATACCGAGAACCACTGGGTGCTTTACTACTCCACCCTCTACCTCGCGGCCCAAAGCTACCCCGGAGCCGGCCCCGGGAAATGGTCCAACGGGAAATCCTCGGCGGAAAACATGGCCGAGGCCCGCAGCTACCTTGAGCACTGGATGGAGGTCACGACCTCCTTTGGCCAGGGCGAGTATGATTCGCCCAATTATATCGAGGAATACGTCATCGGGCTCTCGTTGCTGTCAGGTTGGGCCCACGACCCGGCCTTCCGGCACAAGGCACACATGCTGCTCGATTATGTCATTTATGATTACGCCGTCGAAACGCTCGACGGATACTATGGTGGTGCGCACAGCCGGGTGTATCCGAAGCAAATCGTGGCGCCCGGCATCACACCTTCGGTGGCCCTCGGCTGGCTGCTCTTCGGTTTTGGCGAGCGCCAGCCCAATGCCACGGTCCAGCTGCTCACCTTGAGCGGCTACACCCCGCCGCCGATCCTCGAGCGGATCGCCCGCGATCGCGACCAACCCTACGTCGAGCGCGAACTCAAGCGCACCCGCTGGCGCATGCGCAATGCCGAGGCCGGCACGTTTATGATCGGCGATAAGCGCACCCTACCGGTTTATAAATACAGCTATGTGGACAGCGACTTCATCCTCGGCTCCACGCAAGGCGGCCTGCTCCAGCCCATTCAGCAGCAGACGTGGAGCCTTATCTGGCGCACAGACCTGCCGGCGGCCAAGGCGGCCAACACGTTCTTCGGGGTGCAGCCCTATTCGTCGCCTCTCGAGGGCACGATGTTTTTTGCCGGGGATTGGGACACCGCCACCAACATCATTGCCCGCTCCAAGGCCGACTACGACACTCCCGACAAACTCCCCGGCGGCTCTCCCTACGAACAGGTTTACCAGCATGGGGCCGCACTCATCGCCCTCTACGATATCCCGCCGGGCACGCGCTTCCCGCTGGTGACGGTGTTTTTCTCGCGCGACCTCGCGCAGACGGACGAGGACGCCTCCGGCTGGATTTTCGCGCAAGGCGGACCGGCCTACATCGCGTACCGCCCGTTTGCTCACGGCGAATGGAGACCGAGCGACTGGACCGGCCTGCTGCGCAACGGCGCCGGCGGCACCTTTATCAGCGGGGGTTTCACGGACTGGGGCGCAGGTCACCGCTGTTATGTGAGTCCGGCCCTGCGGAATGGCTACGTGGTTCAGGTCGCAGCCGCCCGGGACTTTGCCTCCTACGAGGCGTTCAAGGCCGCGGTGCGCACGCTGCCGCTGAAATTTTCCACGACTGCTGCGCCCGAGGCGACGTTCACCTCTCTCGACGGCACGGTGATCCATGCCCGCTATGGCCAGACGCCGGCCATCAACGGCAAGCTTGTGGATTTCGCGAAATGGCCGCTGTTCGAAAGCCCGTTCGGCCATGCGCTCCGGGGCAGTCAGAAACTTGAAATCAGCTACGGTCCGGAGCGCTATCTCCTGGATTTCGAGCACAACGCCAGCTCATTGACCGTGGTCCCCGCCCAGCCATGAGCCTTCTTCGTTTCCTTCTTCCTTTTTTGGTTCTGACCGCCGGCGTGCAGGCTGCGGAAGCCCCGGGCCCGAGCCGGTTCTATGCCGCTGTGTCCATGACCAAGGCCCAGAAAAATTCGCCGACTCCGCTCGACTCCGGCCTGTATCTTCGCGCCGCCGATGGCCAATGGGCCAATTTCGGCCCGCGCATTCTGGGGGTCGCGGGCCTGGCGGTGAGCCCGGTGAATTCCGATGTCATGCTGCTGGCCAGTTCCGACGGCGTCGTGCGCACGCCCGATGGAGGCCGCACCTGGCGCAAGGTCACGGGCTGGGAAGTGGCCGACGTGCGCAGCATTGTCTTTGACCGGCACAATCCGTCGCTCGTTTACGCGGCGACGGCGTGGGGTCCGCTGCGTTCCATCGATGGCGGCGAGACGTGGCAGCTTGCGCACCAGGGTCTCGCGAAATTTTACTGCCAGACGATCCTCGCCGACTCGGCGCACGCGGGCCGCGTCCTGCTGGGCACGGAGGACGGGGTCTATGTCTCGGTGAATGGCGCGGCTTTGTGGCAGCGGGCAAAATTCCCCGCCGTGAGCGTGCTGCGGCTCGCCCAGAGTGCAGCGGAACCGAAATTCATCCTGGCCGGCACCCAGGGACGCGGCGCTTGGCTCTCGCATGATGGCGGCGCCAGTTGGAATGCGACGGATCCCGGCTCGGCTTCGGCCAATCTTTACGCCGTGGCGGTTTCGCCGCGGACAGCCGCCCAGCTTGCCGTGGGAGGCTGGGGGATCGGCGTGCGCGTGTCGGCTGACGGTGGCAAAACGTGGGCGGATCGCTCCGCGGGCCTGCCGGTCCGGAATGTCTTCGTGCTGGCCTTCGACCCCGATGTGAAGGGCCGTCTCTGGGCCTCAACCTTCGAGGAAGGCAGCTACTATTCCGACGATCTCGGTTTCACCTGGCAAAATGGCGGCCTTTACGGCGCCTACGGCTTCGATTATATTTTTGTGCCGCCGGCCCGCTGAGCCCAACGATTTCACCCTCATCTTCACCCCGTGTCCGTCCAACCCTTCATCAACTCCGCCTCGTGGATCTGGTCCGCCGAGGGATCCCATTCCGCGCCGCCGCCCGAGGCGGCCACGCCCTCGCACTATCAGGTGCGGTATTTCCGCCGCACCTTCGACGTCGCTGATCCCGCGGCCGCGGCGCTGACGGTTCATGTCTCGGGCGACAGCCGCTATTTGTTTTTCTGCAATGGCACGCTGCTCGGCCGCGGACCCGCGAAGGGCGACGTGAACCATCATTTCTACGAGACGTTCGACCTCGCGCCGCACCTGCGCCGCGGCCGCAACGTCCTCGCGGCGCTGGTGCTCGACATGTCGCGCGTGGCACACCGGCCTGCGTTGCTCGGGCCGCCGTGCTCGGTGATGACCTACACCGGCGGCTTTGTGCTGGAAGGCGCGCTGCAGACCCGGTCGGGCGAGACGCTCACGGACCTGCGCACGGATGCGACGTGGAAGGTCGCCGTGGACAAAGCCCACCGGTTCCAGAATGAGCACACCACGTTCGAGGGCTACCTGGGCTATTTTGAGCACCGCGTTTCGAGCCTGATCCCGACCGGCTGGAACACGCCCGGGTTTGACGACACGGCCTGGCCCGTGGCGCATGTGCTGTTCAAGGCCGAGCTGCTGGTGAACCGCCGCGATCCCGCCAGTCCCTATGGCCTGATGCCGCGCATGGTGCCGATGCTCGAGGAAGGGGCGCCCGAGGTGTTTGAGGACGCATTTCTCGCCGGAGGCGCGCCGGTTTCCGCCCCATGGAAGGCGCTGCTGGAGCAGGGCATCGCCCTGACCTTGCCGGCGAACGAAACGGTGACCCTCGTGCTCGATGCGACGGAACTCACCACCGCCTTCCCGCATCTCGAAGTCACCGGTGGCCCAGGCAGCGTGGTCCGGCTGACTTACGCCGAGGCGCTGCGCCTGCCTTGGAACACGCCGGGCGCGAAGCTGCTCGGCAAACAACAGTCGCTCGCGAATCTCGCCTCGCACTTCGCCGACGAAAGCCGCGGCTGGACCTTTGATCGCCGCGGCCTGGTCACGGGCTGGGGCGATGTTTGGGAGCCGTCGGGCGGGGCGGAAACGTTTGAGCCGCTGCACTGGCGCGCGTTCCGCTACATCGGCCTGGAGATCAAGGTCGGTGCCGCGCCGCTCACCCTCCGCGCGGTGAAGCACCGGTTCACGGCCTATCCCTACCGCATCACCGCCACGTTCAGCTCGTCCGACCCGGCGCTCGACAAGATCTGGCAGGTCGGCCTCCACACGATGCGGATGTGTTCGCACGAAACCTTTGAGGACTGCCCGCACTACGAACAGATGCAGTATGCGGGTGACACGATGATCACCTCGAAGCTCGGCATGCTCACGACGGGCGATTACCGGCTGAGCCGCCAGGCCCTGTATCACTTCGACTGGTCGCGGCTGTCCGACGGCCTCACGCAGGCGCGATTCCCGTCGCGGCTCGTGCAGATCATCCCCGCCTGGAGCATTCACTGGATCACCAACATCAAGGACTACTTTTACTGCACCGGCGACCGCGCCACCGTGCAGGACCTGCTCCCGGGCATTCGCGCCGTGCTCGACTGGTACCGCCGTCACACCGACGCTGACGGCCTGCCCGCCCGGCTGCCGTTTTGGAACATCACCGACTGGTGCCCATGGTGGCCGCGCGGCGTGGTGCCGGGCGCCGATACCGGCACGACCTGCATTCACTCCGCGCAATATATCAACGCCCTCGACGAGGCCGCGTTGCTCATCCGTCATTTTGGCGGCGCCGCCGAGGCCGATGCGCTCGCGCGCGAGGCCCAGGACCTGCGCCGCAAGGCGCACGCGCAATTTTGGTCCGAGGCGGAGGGGCTCTACTTCGACCGCCCCGGCGGTCCGGAAGTCAGCCAGTACGGCAACGCCTGGGCGATCGTCGCGGGCCTCGCCGGTGAACGGGAACGCGCGATCATCCTGCGGCGGTTTCCGAACGACGAGAAACTCGCGCCCGGTTCCTTCTTCTGGTGGCACACCGGTTTCGCCGCGCTGGCGAAATGCGGCCGCGCCGATGACATGCCGAAGTATCTTGGCCCGTGGCATGAATCGATCAGCTACGGCCTGTCGACCTTCGTGGAGGAAAACAGCTACTGGCGCTCGCTCTGTCATGCGTGGAGTGCGCATCCCGTGCTCGAGTTCCAGCAGCGCATCCTTGGCGTCACCGCGACAGAGCCCGGCTTTGCCAAGGTCCGCATCGCGCCCAACCGCTGCGGGCTCACGCATGCCGCCGGCAGCGTGTGCACGCCGCATGGCCTCATCGAGGTCGCGTGGCGCGTGGTGGGCGGAAAATTCCACCTGAAGGTCGCCGCGCCGGCGGGTGTCGAGGTGACCATCGCCGCACTGGGAGGTGAAGTTCGCACCCTGGCCGGCGGCAAATTCGAGGAGGCCTTCGCCCTCGCATGAGCACGCTTCGACTGCAGCACGAGCCCGACCGGGCGGTGACGGTCCTCGCGGACGAACGCGTGCTCTGCCGCTACGTGTATGTCTCGGCGGAGGCGCTGAAGGAATCGCCCCGCCCGTATTTCCATCCGGTCAACTCGCTCGCGGGCGACACGCTCACCAACTTCCGCCCGAACGACCATCCCTGGCACCACGGGCTCTCGTTCACGCTGACGAATGTTTCCGGCCTCAACTTCTGGGGTGGCCCCACCTGCCGGCGCGAAGACGGTTACAAATGGCGCGATGACCACGGCGAACAACGCCATGTGACTTGGACAAAGTTGTCGACCGACGGTCCGACCGCCACGCTGGCACACACACTGGAATGGCGGACGCCGCAGGAAGTCATCTTCCACGAAGACCGGACCGTTGAGATCGCAGTGGAAGCGGAGAAGAAATCCTGGTCCCTCCGCTGGAGCACCCGGCTCCGCAATGCCACCGGCCGCGGCCTTTCACTGGGCAATCCCCATTCGTTTGGCGGCTTGGCCGGCTCGCACTACACCGGCCTGCAATTCCGCGGGGCGCGGGCCCTGCTGGACGATCATCTTGATCCCACCATCAAAATCACGGCCGAAGGCGGACTCGAGGGTGACAAGGCGGTGCATGGCGCGCCCGCCGGCTGGATGGAGTGGCATGCGCAGTCCGACACCACGCTCAATCGCGCGGTCATTCGCTTTGCCAACAACCGCGGCCCGCTGCACTGGTTTGTCCGGCGCAATTATCCGCTCGCGGCCTTTCCCGTGCAATTCGACCAGGATCTCGGGCTGGCCGCGGGAGCGGAGCTGGCCCTTGACCACACCCTGACCTTCACCTCGCCATGACCACCAACCGGAAGGATTTTCTGCGCAATGTGGGGATCGGCGCCTTGGGCGCGTTTGCCGCCCCGGCGCTTTTTGCCCGCGAAACCATCGATGCCCCGCCGGTGGTGCTGCCGGCCTTCGACGAGGGAAAGCCCGAGGGTTTCTGGCGCGCGGTGCGGGCGCAGTATGCCTCGCTCGATCCCACGCTGGTTTATTTCAACACCGGCGGCCTCGGCCCGGCGTCCACCCCCGTGCTCAATGCGTTCACGCAGGAAATGCTGAAACGTCAGAAGGACTCCGACACCGGCCACGACCAGTTTGCCCCGGCCCGCGAGGTCGTCGCCCGATTCTTCCAAGCGAAGCCCGATGAAATCTGCCTCACGCGCAACACGACCGAAGGCACGTCGATCGTGGCGTCCGGCCTCAAGCTCGGGGCCGGCGACGAGGTGATCATCGACTCGCATGCGCATCCGGGCGGTTCGATCCCCTGGTACAACCAGCACAAGACCCGCGGGGTCGTGGTGAAGGTATTCGTGCCCGATCCCGCAGGCGCGGAGAGCAATGTGGAACGCATCCGCGCCCTGATCACGCCGCGCACAAAGGTGATCCAGATCAGTCACGTGACTTCCCCGACGGGCATTTTTCTGCCCGCGGCGGCGATCGGCCGGCTGGCGCATGAGCACGGCGCCTGGTTTCACATCGATGGCGCGCAGTCCGGCGGCATGTTCCCGTTCGCCGTGCGCGATCTTGAGTGCGATTCCTATGCCACGAGCGGACACAAGTGGCTCGGTGGGCCCCATGAGACCGGCGTCTTTTTCATCCGCCGCGAGCGCCAGGACGACGTCGCGCCCTCCGGGATCGGCGCCTACTCGGGCTCGCTGCCCCACCTGCCGGGTGAACTCACCTACACGCCGTCGGCGGTTCGCTACGAGTACGGCACGCGCAATGCCGCGAGCGTGGTGGCGCTGGCGGAGGCACTGAAGTTCCAGGAAGCAATCGGACGTGAGCGGATCGCCGCGCGCGGCCGGACACTGGCGGCGCATCTGCGCCGGGGCCTGGAGAAAATCCCGGGCGTGGAAATCCTGACCCCGGCTGGAGACGGACTCTGGGGATCGATCCTCACGTTTCATACGCCGAAACTGGGTTACGAAAAACTTTTCAGCGACCTGTGGCGCGATTACCGCCTGCGCTGCCGGCCCGTGAACGAGCAGGGCCTGGATGCCGTGCGCGTGTCGCTCCATGTGTTTAATTTTCACGACGAGTGCGACCGGCTGGTCGGTGCCGTCGACGAGATCCTCAAGAAAGCCTGAGCCGCCGTTCCCGCCCCGCCACCTTATGCTGCGAAATAAAGTTCTTCCCGCACTGCTGGTCTTGCTGGCCTCGGCGGTGGCTGCGCCCGGCGCCGCCGCCCCGGCGCACGACTTGTACCTCTGTGCCTCGATCAACGGCAGTGCCCGCGTCATCGGCTTCAAGGATTCCGGCCTGAACGGCGTCTATCGCCGGGAGGCCGGCGGCGATTTCACGCAATTCGGGATCAACCAGGCGATGATGCTGGCCCTGGCGTTCGATCCGCGCGACCCCCGGATGTTTTATGTCGCCGCGTTGAACGGTCTCCTGCGCACGCCGGACGGCGGCAAGACGTGGCGCGTGGTCACGGACTGGGATGTGACCGAGCCGAAATCCGTGGTCGTTGATCCCCACCAGCCCGACACGGTTTATGTCGGCGTGCCGGACGGCGTCATTGTTTCGCATGACCGCGGCCTGACGTGGACCCGGATGGAGCGGGGCCTGCCGGACCGGGGCAAGTACACGCAGGTCGTGCAGGTCGACCGGACGCACGCGGGCCGTGTGTTCGCGGGCTGCGAGACGGGCATCTATCTGACCGAGGACGGTGCGAAATCCTGGCGGCGGGTGTTTCCGACCGCCGTGACCATCGAGGATATCCAGCAGTCGCCGCACGATCCGTTGCGGTGGCTGGCGGTCACGGAGGGCGACGGGGCGCTTGGTTCCCGGGATGGGGGACGCACCTGGACGAAACTCGCCAGTGTGCCGTCCGACCACGCTCTCTACAATGTGGCCTTTGATGCGCGCGATCCGCAGCGTCTCGCGATCACGAGTTGGACGGATGGACTGTTCGTGAGCGAAGACGGCGGCCGGACGTGGCAGACCCGCAATACCGGTTTGCCGGACTCGCACCATGTCTGGCGCACGGCGATCGATCCGGACACGGGCCGGCTGTATGCCTCGCTGGTCGAGCAGGCGCTCTACGTGTCCGATAATTTCGGCCGGACTTGGCGGATCGGCGGCCTGCCGGCTTCCCGGGTCACTGCGTTTGCCTTTGTGCCCAAGGCGGCGAACTGACCCTGCAAACCCTCCGACCATGAAGCCCTTTTTCGGTTTTCTCGCCTTCGCGCTTTTCCTCGCTGGCTCGGCCCCGGCCCAGCCGGCTTTCAGCGGCCCCATGCCCGTGCCGCCGCCGGACACCCGGGGCGACACGCTGCGCCGGGCTTACCTCGACCGCGTCCACGAGGTCCTCGTCTGGTACGCGGACACGGTGAAGCCGGAGAAACCCGAGACCATCGGCACGGGCCAGATCGTGGCCAAGCTCGCGCTGCGGCAGGATGCCGCCCTGGTTTCCGCCCGCATCGTCGAGCTGATGAAGCAGCCGCAGACGGGAGACATGTTCTGGATGTTTCCCTGGGCGGCGATTTCCTACCTCGGGCGCGACCAGCTTTCGCCCGAGGCGAAGGCCGCGATCCGGGATGCCTGGCGCACCTATTTTCCCCTGCGCGGCGACACGGAGAACCATTGGGCGATGTATTACTCTTCGCTGTACCTGATGTCGGAGCTTTACCCTGACGACCCGGCCGACAGCTGGTTCACCGGGAAGAGCTCCGCGGAAAACCGGGCCGAAGCGAAGGCTTACCTGATCCATTGGATGGATCTCGCGACGACGATCGGGCAGGGCGAGTTCAACCCGACGCACTACATCGGGGAGTATGCGATCCCGATGCTCTACCTCGCGACCTGGTCGAAGGATCCGGAGATGAAGATCCGCGGGCACATGATGCTCGACTGGCTGATGGCCGAGCTGGCGGACAACTCGCTGAACGGCGTGCTGCGCGGTCCCAACGCCCGCACAACGGAGGCCTCCGTGGTCGAGCACTGGAACAGCCTGTCCTCCTTTTTCACCTGGACGATGTTTGGCAACACTCCGCCGCCGGCCAGCTACGGCGGGTTTGGCATCTTCTTTGCCGGCGCCGCGGAGAATTATCAGGTCCCCGCGGTCATTTACCAAGTCGCAGTGGATCGCAGCCAGGATTACGTGCAGCGCGATCTCAAGCGCACGCGCCGCCGCTGGCGCTACAGCGACCAGTTCATGCCGCCGATCTACAAGACCAGCTACATGCACCGGGATTATTCCGTCGGCTCCTACCAGGGCGGCGTGTCCGATCCGATCCAGACCCACGTGTGGGACGTGATGTGGGCGGTGCCGGATCCGCGGGGCGTAAACAACACGATTTACTCCCTGCATCCGTATGCCTCGGCCCACACGTTGCAGACGTATTTCACGGAGCAGCCCGACGAGATGATCTCCTCGCTTTCGGGCCAGGGAAAACCTTCGTACGACGTGCCGGACAAGGTCCTCGGCTCCTCGCCGTACGAACGCGTGTTCCAGGATCGCGACACGGTGATCGCTCTCTACGACATCCCGGCCGGCACCGCCTATCCCCGTATCAACGGATTTTTCTCGAAGGACCTGATCCGTGTCACCGAGGACAAGTCGGGCTGGATTTTCGCCCAGGGCGGCCGCACCTACCTGGCGTACCGGCCGCTGGCGCCCTATCGGTGGGAGCATCTGCTCGGTTACAAACAGCTGCCCTCGAAATCCGGCTACAAATGGGAGCGTACCGATCCGGGCGAACACGGCGACAAGCTGCTCGTCAGCGAGCACCTGCAGAACGGCACGATCGTGCAGGCGGCGTCCGTGGATGAGTTCGCGAGCTTCGAGGCCTTCCAGGCCGCGATCAAGGCGCTGCCTTTGGAGTTCAAGCTCGGGCCGGTGCCCGTCGTGAAACTGACCACGCTGCGCGGTACGCGGATCTCATTCACTTATGGCCAGGCGCCGGTCGTCAACGGCACGCCGCTGGATTACTCGAAATGGAAGCTGTTCGAGGGGCTTTATCTCAACGCCGAGAAAGGCTCGCGGAAACTCACGATCACCCACGGCCAGCTCAAGCGCGTGCTGGATTTTAACACCCTCAGCATCACAGACTCCGTTCTCCCCTGACTCTATCCCCCGGATCGAACGGCGGGGTCTTCCCGGCCGTCTCCCCAACCCATCTTCCCCTCTCATGAAATTCCTCCGTTCCGTCCTTCTATCCCTGACCGTCGCCACCTCGGCCTTGGCGGCCGGCCACGATTTCTACATCTGCGCCGCCACCAACCGGAATTACGTCGTAGGCTCCGTCATCGTGACGATCAACGGCGTCTTCCGCCGCGAGGCGAACGGCGAATGGACGCATCTCGGCAACAACGACGTCACCGTCACCGCGCTGTCCTTCGATCCCCGCGACCATAACGTATTCTATGTTGCCGCGATCAACGGCTGCTGGCGGACGCTCGATGGCGGCAAGACCTGGCGCTGCACCACGAGCTGGGACATGACCGAGCTGAAGGACCTGGATGTCGATCCCAACGCGCCGGACCACGTCTACATCGCGCTGCCCGACGGGATCGCGGTTTCGCCCGACCGCGGCAACACTTGGCCGCGCCTGGAAAACGGCCTGCCGGACCGCGGCAAATACACGCAGACCATCCGGGTGGACCGCACGAAGGCCGGCCGCGTGCTCGCGGGCTGCGAGACGGGAATTTATCTCACCGAGAACAGCGCGCAGTCGTGGCGCCGGGTGTTCCCGACCAAGGACACGATCACCGATCTCCAGCAGTCGCCCTCCGATCCGAAACTCTGGCTGGCCGTGTCGCAGAGCGCCGGCGCCCTCATCTCGCGCGATGGCGGGCTCACGTGGACGCCGCTGGCCGGGCCGCCGGCCGACAAGGCGCTCTACAACATCACGTTTGATCCGACCAACCCGGCGCGCTTCGCGCTCTGCAGCTGGTCGGTCGGCGTGATGACGTCGGAGGACGGCGGCGCAACCTGGGTCGAGCGCAACGCCGGCCTGCCCGGCAAGAAGGCCGGTTTCCGCATGGACAGTGATCCGCCGGCGCATTGTGTCTGGCGCGTGGGTGTGGATCCCGACTCGGGCCGCCTGTACGCCAGCGTGATCGGCGAGGCGCTGTATTCCTCGGATGATTTCGGCCGGACGTGGAAAAACGAGGGCCTCGAAGGATCGGCGGTGAACCGGTTCGTGTTCCTGCCCCGCGCCACCAAGTAAAACCGCTTCCCTGCCACCATGAAAATTTTCCTTACTGCCCTGCTGTTCCTCCTCGCGGCGACCGCGGCCCTGCGCGCGCAGCCTTCCTTCAGCGCCACGACCGTACCGAGTCGCGAGATCGTGACGGACGCCGCGGCCCGTCGCGCCGCCTATTTGAAACGCGTCCAGGAAGTCATCGACTACCGCGCCAACCTCGTGAACCGCGCCGATCCGGCCGGCATCGATCTCGCCGCCGTCGCGACGATGCTCGCACGCCACGAGGATCCGAAATTCTGCTCGGAGCAGGTCATCCGCCTGATGAAGGCGCCGGGCACGGGTCCGTTCTGGATGTTTCCCGTGGTGTGCGTGACCTACATGGGCCGCGACCAGCTCTCGTCCGAGGCGAAGCAGGCGATGCGCGACATGTGGCGCACGACGTACCAGATCCGTGGCGACACGGAGAACCACTGGGCGATGTACTACATTTCGCTCTACCTCATCTCGGAAATGTACCCGAACGAACCCGCCAGCTCGTGGTACACGGGGAAGAGCTCCGCGGAGAATCTCGCCGAGGCGAAGGAATATCTCATCCATTGGATGGATCTCGCGACGACCGTCGGCCAGGGCGAGTACAACCCCGTGCATTACATCGGGGAATACGCCTGCCCGCTGATGTACCTCGCCAGCTGGGCGAAGGATCCCGCGATGAAAACGCGCGGCCACATGATGCTGGAATGGATTTTCTCCGACCTCGCCGAGGGCACCCTCAACGGCGTGCCGGTTGGTTCGCACTCGCGGACCACGGACGAGGCGCTGATCGAGCCAGCGAACAGCCTGGCGGCGTATTTCTCCTGGCTGCTGTTCGGCAACGTGCCGCCGCCGGCGGGCTTCGGCGGCTGGGGCGTTTACTTCGCGCCGGCCGCGCCCAATTACGAGGTGCCGGAGGTGCTCTACCGCATCGCGATGGACCGCGACCACGACTACCTGCAGAAGGACCTGAAGCGCACCCGCCGCCGCTGGCGTTACAGCGATGTGCTCTTCGCCCCGATTTACAAGACCACCTACGTCCGGCACGACTACGCGGTGGGCTCCTACCAGGGCGGCGTCTCCGATCCCATCCAGTCGCACGTCTGGGATGTGACCTGGGCCGTGCCGAATCCCCGCGGCCAGCACAACCTCATGTTCTCGATGCATCCGGAATCTTCGCCGCACACGATGCAAATGTACTTTGCCGATTATCCCGACACCACGGCGGGCGGCGCCGTCAACCTGAGCAAGCCGAGCTATGATTCGCCCGACAAGCTGGTCGGCAGTTCGCCATACGAGCAGGTGTTCCAGGATCTCGACACGATCGTCGCGCTTTACGACATCCCGCCCGGCACGAAATTCCCGCACATCAACGGGTTTTTCTCGAAGGACCTGACCAAGCTGACCGAGGACAAGTCCGGCTGGATCTTCGCGCAGGGCGGCAACGCCTACCTCGCCTACCGGCCGCTTGCGCCGTACGTGTGGACGCAGAGCCACTGGGCGCAGGCGGCGATCCGCGACAGCCGGCTCCAGAGCGATTCGCTGAAGAATGGCACCATCGTGCAGGCCGCGAGCACGGGCGAGTTCAAGAACTTCGAGGCGTTCAAGGCCGCGATCAACGCGCTGCCGTTGGAATTCTCCCTCGAGCCCGTGCCCACTGTGAAGATGCGCACGCTGCGCGGCAAAAACATCGTCGTCGCCTACGGTGCCGCCCCGCTCGTGGACGGCCGCGTGCTCGATTACACGAAGTGGAAACTCTTCGAGGGTCCGTACCTCAATGCCGAGAAGGGCTCGCGCAAGCTGACCCTCACGTACGGCAAGCTTCAGCGGGTGCTCGACTTCAACACGGTGAAGATCACGGACAGCGTGATTCCGTAAGCGGAAACCCGGACGCCCGGTTTCAGGTTTCTGCTCCTCGCGTTTCGAATTTCCTTCCTACCCCATGCCCCCGGTTAAACTCACGGTTCACGCCGACGAACCCGGCCCGGTCATTGACCGGCATATTTTCGGCCACTTTGCCGAGCATCTCGGTCGCTGCATCTACGACGGCCTCTGGGTCGGCGAAAACTCCCCGGTGCCCAACCTCCGCGGCTGGCGCCGCGATCTGGTCGCGGCCTTGAAGCAGATCCGCGTGCCCAACCTGCGCTGGCCCGGCGGCTGCTTCGCCGATGATTACCACTGGCGCGACGGCATCGGTCCGCGCGAAAAACGTCCCCGCCGCGTCAACGCGCACTGGGGCGGAGTGGTCGAGAGCAACGCCGTGGGCACCCATGAGTTTCTCGACCTGTGCGAGCAGCTCGGCTGCGAGCCGTACCTGGCCGGCAACGTGGGCAGCGGTTCTCCGCGCGAGCTGCGCGAATGGGTCGAGTACTGCAACGCTTCCGCCGGCACGCTGGCCGACGAGCGCGTGGCCAACGGACGCCGCGACCCGTGGAAGGTCCGCCTCTGGGGCGTGGGCAACGAGACCTGGGGCTGCGGCGGCAACATGACCGCCGAGTACTATGCCGGTGAGTACCGCCGCTTCGCGACCTACGTGCGAGATTTCCCCGGCGCACCGCTCTATCGCATTGGCAGCGGGGCGCGGAACGACGACTTCCACTGGACCGAGGTGATGATGCGCGAGGCCTTCAAGGGTCCGCTCGGCGGCCCGATGCTGCAGGGCCTGTCTGTTCATTATTATACGGTCCTCGGTGACTGGCCACCGAGTCACCCGGCCACCGGGTTTGATCACAGCGGGTGGAAATCCGTCATGGCGGAAGGCTGGAAGATGGAGGCCATTGTTCGCGGTCATTGCGCGGTCATGGACCGCTACGATCCGAAGGGCCTCACCTCCCTCGTCGTGGACGAGTGGGGCGCGTGGTATGCCGTCGAGCCGGGCACGAATCCCGGGTTCCTTTATCAGCAGCAGACCGTCCGCGACGCGGTCCTCGCCTCGCTCACGCTCAACATCTTCATCAACCACTGTGAGCGCGTGCGCATCGCCAATCTCGCGCAGATCGTGAACGTGCTGCAGGCCGTGGCGCTCACCGAGGAGGGCGGCGGCCGGCTTGTGCTCACGCCGACCTGGGACGTGCTCGCGCTCTATGCGGTGCACCAGGATGCGAAGCGCCTCGCATTGGACAACGATGCGGCGTCCGTCACGCATGGAGTATTGGACTATCCCGGGGTCTCGGCGACCGCCTCGCTCGCGACCGATGGCGCCGTGAACGTCACGCTCTGCAATACGGATCCCGCGACCCCTACCGAAATTACGCTCGCGCTCAAGGGCCGCACGCCAGTGCTGGCCGAGGCGCGGGTCCTTGCCACGCCGGTGCTGACGACGTGCAACACCTTCGAACAACCGCGGGCGGTCACGACCCGTCCGCTCGATGGCGTGCGCGTTCAGGGCGGCACGGTGCAGTTTTCCCTCCCGCCCGGTTCCGTGGCCGCCGTGCGTTTCTCATGAATTACATTTCGGCCCTGCCGCTCAATCAGGTTCGTTTTACGCGCGGGTTCCTGGCCGAGCGGGTCCGTCTCGTGCGCGAGGTGGTCATTCCCTACCAGTGGGAAGCGCTCAACGACCGCGTGGCCGGCGCGGA
The DNA here is from genome assembly GCA_903859715.1 of uncultured Opitutia bacterium. Lineage (GTDB taxonomy): Bacteria > Verrucomicrobiota > Verrucomicrobiia > Opitutales > Opitutaceae > Opi-474. The sequence goes on along the minus strand of CAIONS010000069.1, from coordinate 37,223 downwards.
GCCCAGCGGGTGCGTGCATAACTTTCAGGTCGCGGCCGGCGAGAAGCCGGGAAAATTCTACGGGCTGTTCTGGCAGGATTCCGATCTCGCCAAGTGGATCGAGGCCGCGGCCTACCGGCTCGCCACGCATGCGGATGCCGCGCTTGAGGCCGAGCTGGACCGCCTGATCGCGACGCTCGCGAAAGCGCAGGGCGCGGACGGCTACCTCAACACCTATTTCCAACTCGTCGAGCCGCAGAACCGCTGGGCCAACCTGCGCGATTGCCATGAACTTTATGTCGCCGGCCACATGATCGAGGCGGGCGTGGCGCACTTCCAGGCCACCGGCAAGCGCACGCTGCTCGCCGTCGTGCGCAAGCTGGCGGACCTGATCGAGCGCACGTTCGGCCTCGGGCCCGGGCAGATCCCGGGCTATTGCGGCCATGAGGAGATCGAGCTTGCGCTCGTCAAACTCGCCCGTGCCACCGGTGAGACGCGTTATGCGCAGCTTGCCGCATATTTCATCGATCAGCGCGGCCAGTCGCCCAATTACCTCATGGAGGAATCCCGGCGCCGGGCCGATCCGCTCCCCTGGCACATGTATTTCGACGGCCTCGCCACGCTGCAGGCCGCCCGCCCGGTGCGCGAATTGACGGAGCCGGTCGGCCATGCCGTGCGGCAGATGTACCTGCTCGCGGCGATGGCGGATCTGGCGCACGAGCTGGGCGACGCGTCGCTGGTGCGTTCGTGCCACACGCTCTGGAGCAGCCTGGTGAGCCGCCATCTCTACATTACGGGTGGAGTGGGCTCGGAGCCTTACGGTGAGAAATTCACCGAGCCGTTCGATCTGCCGCCGGACCGCGCCTATTCCGAGACCTGCGCGGCGATCGGCGTGATCTTCTTTGCGCGACGCATGCTGGATCTGGAACTGCGCGGGGAATTCGCCGACGTGATGGAGCGCTCGCTCTACAACAACGTGCTCAGTGGCATGTCGCTCGACGGCACGAAGTTTTTCTACGTCAACCCGCTCGAGCTCATCCCGGCGGTGGCGAAGCGCCGCTACGAATGTCACCTCGTCAAGACGCAGCGCGTCGGCTGGTTCGGCTGCGCGTGCTGTCCGCCGAATGTCGCGCGGCTCTTCGCCTCGCTCGCCGACTATGTGGCGTCGTTGCGCCCCGACGGCATTGCGCTGCATCTGTATGCCGAGTCTGACCTGCGCTTCACGGTCGGCGGCGCCGAGGTGAAGTTCGCGCTGCGCACCGACTATCCGTGGACGGAGGAAGTGGCCATCGAGGTCCGGCCGGCCGCGCCGCTGGAGTTTACGCTGCAGCTGCGCATCCCGGGCTGGTGCCGCGGGGCCACGCTGGCGATCAATGGCCAGTCACAGCCGCTCGCGCCGGTGAAGGGCTACGCGGTCTTGCGCCGGGTCTGGCAGCCGGGCGACAAGATTTTTCTCACCCTGCCCATGCCTATCGAGCGCGTGCGCGCCGACCCGCGCCTGTCGACGGCCGCGGGCAAGGTGGCGCTGCAGCGGGGGCCGGTGGTGTACTGCCTCGAGGAACCGGACAACGGTGCCAACCTCGCCGCAGTGACATTGCCACGCACCGCCAGCCTGACCGCCCGCCGCGATGCAACCTTGCTCGGTGGCTGCGTGGTGATTGAAGGCCAGGGCGTGCGGGTCCAACCCAGCCCGTCGCTTTACACGACAACTCCACCGAAAACCGAAGCCCTGTCCCTGCGCGCCATTCCCTACGGCCTCTGGGCCAACCGCGGCGAAGGCGAAATGCGCGTCTGGATCCAAGAATCATGAACCTCGTCCATCGCCCGCCCGCCACCCCATTTAGTGCAGTTTGTCACCTAATGGGTGACAAACTTCCCCGCGTTGGTCTCGGGGGGCAAAGGCCCGTTTGTCACCCATTAGGTGACAAACTGCGCGGGTGGGGCTGGGCGGCGGTGGGGGTGGTGGTGATGCTGGTGGGCGGGGGGCCGCTGCGGGCGCAGGCGGTGCAGGATGCCATTGTCGCGGAGGCGCACGCCGATACCTCGGGGCATGAATTCCTCACGCAGCTTTGCGATGACTTTGGTGGCCGGCTGACGGGCTCGCCCGGGAATCGTGGCGCACTGGAGCGCACGGTGGAGAAGCTGAAGGCGCTCGGGGTCGATGCCCGGCTGGAGAAATTCAAGATGCCCGGCTGGGTTCGCGAACGCGACGAGGTGATGTTGCTCGCGCCGCTGCACCGCCCCTTGCGCGTGGCGGCGCTCAGCTACACGCAGCCGCAGGCGAAGTTCGAGGCCGAGGTCGTGGACATCGGCCAGGGCCGCGACGAGGATTTTGCCCACCTCGACGCCAAGGGAAAGGTCGGCCTGCTCGGACCGAATACCACGGTGCCGCGCGGGCAGTATGAGAATGCCGCCGTGAAGCACGGGATGCGCGGCATCCTTTTCATCAACCGCGTGGCCGGCGGCCAGCTGCTGGCGCGCACCGGCTCCTTCACGGGCGAACCGCTGCGCATCCCGGTCTTCAGCCTCACGCAGGAGGAGGGCAACTGGATGCTCCGGCTGCTGAAGCGCGGCGAAACCGTGCGGGTGAGCATGGAGGTGCGCTCGCATTGCGAGGAGATCGAGACCGCGAACATCGTCGCGACGTTTCCCGGCCGCACGGCCGACCGGATCGTGGTGGGCGCGCATTTTGATTCCTGGGATTTGGGGCAGGGGGCGATGGACAACGGCGTCGGCACCGCGCAGCTGTACGTGCTTGCCAAGCTGCTCCACGCCCACGCGCCGCAAAATCTCCGGACGGTCGAACTGGTCTGGTTCAACGGCGAGGAGCAGGGCCTGTGGGGTTCGCGCATCCATGCAGCCGCGCTCCGCGGCCAACCCGTCGCCGCGGTGGTCAATCTCGACATGGTCGGCTTTCCGCTGTCGGTAAACTCGCTCGGCTACGACGATCTGCTGCCGTTGCTGGAGCGCTTCAACGCCTCGCTCGGCGCGCACCCGCTCAAACAGGGCGTCGGCAACATCAACTGGTTTGGCAGCGACCACACGTCCTTCCAGCTGGAAGGCATCCGCGCGATCACGTTTGGCGGATTCATTGCGCCGGACTCCGTCCGCTATTATCACGATTTCGCCGACACCATCGACAAGGTGGATGTCCGCCTGATTCCCGAGTCAGCCGCGGTGATCGCGGCGCTCACCTACCGGCTCGCGAACGAGCCCGGGCTCACGACGAGCCGGCTGGCCCCATCCGAGGTCGAGGCCCTGTTCAGGAAATTTGCCCTTGAAAACCGCCTGAAAGGCGTCGGCCTGTGGCCGTTCGCCGACGCACCCGCTTCTCCTCTTAAACCATGAGTACCTTCACCCGCCGCACTTTCCTGCAAACCGTCGCCGTGGCCGGCGCCGCTGCCACGCTGCCGCCCCTGCTCCAGGCCGAGATGACCAAGGACGGGTTGTTTCCGGCCGGGCCCAATTTTTTCACAGGCCCGCGGGCCTCCGTCATGATCAGCGGCGGCACGATCACGAAGGACGGCAAGTTCACGGATGCCGTGCGTGCGGCGCACAACCTGCATTATGGGGCGCGGAAGAAGATCCTGCTCGTGCTGCATGCCACGGAGCCGGACAAGCGCAACGCGGACGAGCAGAAGCTGAAGCTGCTGTTTGCGGATGATCACTACGAGGCGGAGTCCCTCCACCATTGGGAAGGAGAGGCGGCGCTGAAGAAAATCGCCGAGGCCGAGGCCTTCTTTGTCGGAGGTGGCGAAACCTTCCTGCTGCTCCGCACGCTGATCGAGACGAGGCAGCTCGCCGCCATCCGGGAGCGGGTGCTCGCCGGGGTGCCTTACAACGGCTCGAGCGCCGGTTCGAATGTCGCCGGCACGGTCATTGGCTGCACCAATGATTTCCCCGTCGTGGATGTGCCGACGCGCAAGTCGATCGGGGTATTGCCGGTGGTCGTCAACCCGCATCATCCGCCGGCCGACAGCAACGAGTACGCGGGCCGGGTGGGCAAGATCAAGGGCTACCTCCGGCTCAATCCCGCCGAGACGGTGCTCGGCATCGGCAACGGCGCGGTCGCGCGCCTGCACGAGGGGAAGATCACCATCGAGCACGGCCCGGCGTTTTATTATCACGGCGCCGAGGAGAAGGAACTGCCGGAAGGCCTGTGCCTGGAACTCACGGCTCTTGTGACGGCGCACGTCTGAGTGGATCGGATGTTTAACCACGAAGGGCACGAAGATCACGAAGGGTTCGATCCTTCCGGATCCTGATCAGGTCTTCGTGCGCTTGGTGACCTTCGTGGTTAAATTCTGATCGAGATCGATCTTCATAGAGATGAATTTTGGTACGCCACTCGCCGATATCCAGATCCGCGATCCCTTCATCGTGACCGATGGGGCGGCGGGCCGCTATCTCCTGTTTGGCACGGGTGGGTTTGGCGAGGCGGCGCACGGTGGATTTGTGGTGCGTTCGAGTTCTGACCTGAAGACGTGGAGCGAGCCGCGGCCTGCGCTCACGGCGGCCGGGCCGGACGGAGTGACTTATTTCTGGGCGCCCGAGGTGCATGCCTATCGCGGACGTTGGTATTTGTTCGGCTCGTTCATGCACGGCACCGATCTGGCGCGGCCGGAGCGCCGCTATACCCGGATCTATGTGGCCGATGCACCCGACGGGCCGTTCCGTCCGGCCGGCGAAGGACCGGTGACGCCGGCGGGCTGGCCGTGCATCGACGGCACGCTGCACGTTGAGGCCGACGGAACGCCCTGGCTGGTTTTCGTGCGCGAATGGGTGCAGGTGCCCGATGGCGAGATGCATGCGCTGCCGTTGACGGCGGATCTGAGCGCGGTCGCGGGTGAACCGCGCCGGTTGTTTTGTGCCAGCGAAGCGGCGTGGAGCCGGCCGCAGACGTGGGGAGAATTTTCCGGCTACCGCGTGACCGACGGCCCGTGGCTGCACCGCACCGCGTCAGGCGAGCTACTGATGCTGTGGTCGAGTTTCGGGGCGGGCGGCTACCTCACGGGTGTGGCACGCAGCACCAGCGGCACCCTCACGGGACCGTGGGTGCAGTCACCGGCGCCGCTGTATGCCGCCGATGGCGGCCACCCGATGATGTTCCGGACCTTGGAGGGAGAGCTGATGATGGCCCTGCACACGCCGAATCGTCCGGGATTCGAGCGGACCAAATTTCTGCCCGTGCGGGAAACGGTGGACGGGCTGAGGTTGGGTTAAGCGCGAAGAGGCGAAGTCGCGAAGGCTGATCGCAAAAGCAGGCGTCCCTATCTCGGAGATTCCGAATTAGCTCCGTCCTTCGCACCTTTGCGTCTTCGCGCTTAATCCGGCTCTTGCCCAAGTCACGGGCTGAAATCACCGCGGGGTCTTGTGCAATCTGTCGCGGGTGCCGTTGGGAATTAGCATGGCCAACGTGTCCCCGCACCGCTTCGTTCAGCCGCCCCTTATGAATGTGCTCTGGTTCGAGTTCATGCTTTCGCTGCACCGGCTGGGGCGTCGGAGGGTGCAGAACGGGCTCATGCTGCTGACGTTTGCCGTCTCGATCGCGCTGGCGTTGCTGAGCTGGTCGCTGTTCCACACGATGTTCCTGAGCCGGCCGGCATTCGACCCGACGGGAGAACTTTGCATCGCGACCTTTGCCGGCAGCAGTCCGACGAGTGGAGTGCACGCCACGGAAAGTGAATTTCGGGCGATGCAGGCGGGACAGACGGTTTTCAGCGATTTTGCCGAGATCGCCTTCTACAGTTCCGAGTTCATCACCACGAATAACGGGACCGAGCGGGTGCTGGCCGCCTACGTTTCATCGTCGGCCTTGCGGTTGGTCGGGGCACGACCGCTGCTGGGACGGCTCTTTACCGCGGCGGAAGACAAACACGGTGCGCCTCGGGTCATCATCATCAGCCATCGTCTCTGGCAGACGCGGTTCGACGCCGATCCGGCGATCATCGGCAAGGCGATCAGCACGGGGGGCCAGACGGTGACGGTGGTGGGGGTCATGCCAGCGGACTTCCGTTTTCCCAACGATCAGGAGGTCTGGTTTCCGACGGGGCAGGCCTATCGTTACGACTGGTACGCCTTTCGCGACGGCCTCGCGCGTCTGAAGCCAGGGGTGACGCCCGAGCGCGCCGCGCGGGACCTGCAGGTGATCCTCGATGGCCTCGGCCCGGAAACCCCGGCCAACAAGCGGGGATACCGGGCGGCCGTCATTCCCTTCCGGGATTATTACCTCGAACCCCAGCTGCGCGTGAGCGCGCTCATCCTGTTTTCACTGTCACTGCTTTTCGTAATCGTGAGCTGCGTCAACGCCGCCAACCTCATGCTGATTGATTTCCTCGGGCGGCGTCCGGAGACAGCGGCGACGCTGGCGCTGGGAATCCCGCGCACGGCGGCGCTACGAGGGCTTTGTTTCCAGATCGTACTCATCGCGGCGGCGTCCGCGCTGCTGGGGCTAGGTGTGCTGCTGGTCCTGGCGCCGGTCATCCATCACAGCCTGACCCTGATGAACGCGCCCTACTGGCTGGAATTCTCGTTTGGTCCCCATCACGTCTGGATGGCCGTGGCGCTCGCAGTGGCGTCAGCGGCCATGACGCTCATCCTTCCGGCCGCTTATCTGCTGTGGATGGATCCCGAGCGAATGATTCGCGAGCACGCGCACGCGAACCGCGGGAGCGGGCACGCGCTGTGGCGCCGCCTGCTGCTCGTGGCCCAGATCGCGCTCCTTACGGTGCTTGGCGTGTGTGCCGGCCTGCTCGTGCGGTCCAGCGCGCAGGTCAGCGAAGAGGGCTGGGGCTATGAGGCCCGCCGCGTTTTCATCGCGTCGATCAGCACGCTCAGCGCCGGCCAGGCCAAAAATGGCGACTGGGTGATCCAAGACCGGGTCGCGGTCTACAACAAGATCCTGGATGAAGTCATGCGACTCCCGGGGATGGAAGGCGCGGCCTTCATGTCGCCGCCGATGGGGTACAGCGGCCCGCCGAACTGTACCTATGCGCTCGATCCTGACGCCATCACGCAGAATCACCCGCTGGGTGAGGCGAAGTCGGCGTTCACGACCGACGGATTGTTCGCGGCCTTGGGCGTTCCTTTCGTCGCCGGCACGACCTTCCCGAAGACGCGGCCGTCGAAGGGTATTTCCTACGCGGTGATCACCGCGTCGCTGGCCCAGCGGTTGTGGCCCGGGCAGAGTGCGCTGCAGCGCACTCTGTACCTGCGGATCAAGAGCAACCGGCCCGACGAGCCCCTGCAGCACCTGGTCATCTGCGGGGTGCTGCGAAATTTCCAGGCGTCCGGGCCCATGGCGCAGAACAACGACGGCATCTATGTGATGATGGACGAGGACAACGCGCCCGGGACCGCCTATTTCATGGCGAGCGGCAAGACGCTGCCGACGGCGGAGGCGATTCGCGAGGCCGTGCACCGGATCGATCCGCGGATGGCGCTGTATTTCTCCTCCACGCTGGGGCAGCAAATCGATCTGACGCTGGGGTCGGTGCATCTCACCACCCGGCTCACGTTGCTTTACGCCATCGCGGCCGTGCTGCTGTGCGCGATCGGCGTGTACAGCCTGACGGTTTCACAAGTGCTCCAGTCGTCGCGAGAGTTCGGCATCCGGATGGCGCTGGGGGGTGAGCCGATCCTGCTCTGGCGGAATTTCACCCGTGGACATCTGTTCACGGCGCTCCTTGGTGTACTGATCGGCTGGCTGGCGGCCACACAAGTGGCGCGGATTCTCAAGGCACTGCTTTATGGCGTGGATGCGCACAACCCCGCCATCTATGCCGGCGTGGCAGGCGCGATTTTGTTGGTCGCGATTCTGGCGTGCATCCCGAGCCTGTTCCGGCTGAAGCGGATCAATCCGGCGGACTGCTTGCGCAGCCTGTGAGGGCAGGCGGGAAGTTGGATAAAGCGCAAAGACGCAAAGTCGCGAAGGCCGATCGCAAAAGAAGTCACGCGGCCGCCGCCCCTTTGCGCTTTCGCGCTTTATCCGGTTCCTGCTCAGGCGGCGGGGTCGAATTCGTCGCGGAGTCTTGCGCAAGCCATCGCAGGTGCCGTTGGGAATTAGAATGGCCAACGTGTCACCGCCCCGTTTCGCTGAGCCGCCCCTTATGAACGTGCTCTGGTTTGAGTTCGTGCTGTCGCTGCGCCAGTTGATGCGGCGGCGGGTCCAGAATGGACTCTTGCTCGGGACCTTTGCGGTGTCGGTGGTGCTTTCCCTCCTCAGCTGGACACTTTTTCAGACGGTGCACTTGAGTGAGCCGGATTTCGATCCTCACGGAGAGTACTATGTCATGACCTATGCCGGCAGCACGGCGATGGGATTTCGGCAGCACTCATCGAAAGAGGAGATCATCGCCTACAAGGCGGGACAGAAGGTCTTTTCCGAATTCCACGAACTCTCGTTCTACAACTCGGTCTTTGTGCGCACGCCGGGCGGCGAGGAGCGGTTCATGGCCTCGTACCCGACCTCGCATGCCCTGCAGGTGGTGGGAGCCCGGCCGATGCTGGGGCGGCTGTTCACTCCAGAGGATGACAAGGAAGGCTCGGCGGCGGTGGCATTGCTCAGTCGGCGCATGTGGGAAAGCAATTACAACGGCGCACCGGACGTTGTCGGCCAGACGATGACGGTGAGCGGCGCCCCGGTGACAATCGTGGGGGTGATGCCGCGGGAGTTCCGCTTTCCCAACGACCAGGATCTGTGGCTCTCGTACGGCTCGACGCCCAACTCCAATTGGAATCCAATGCGCGACGCCTTGGTGAAATTGAAACCGGGCGTCACCCCGGAGCGCGCGGCGGGCGACCTGCAGATCATCCTCGGGCAGCTGGGCCCCGACAGCCCGGCGAACAAGTACAAGCTGCGCCCGGCACTGCTCCCGCTGCGGGACTTTTACCTGCTGGCCAATGTCCGCGTCAGCGCGGCGATCCTCTTCGCGCTCTCCGTCCTCTTCGTGCTGGTGAGCTGTGCCAATGCCGCGAACCTGATGCTGATCGATTTCCTGGGCCGGCGTTCCGAGGTGGCGACCGGGCTGGCGCTCGGCATTCCGCGCGGAGCGGCGATCCGCACCGTCTGCCTGCGAGTGGGCATCATCGCGTCGTTGGCGGCGGTCATCAGCATCGCCCTGCTGCCGGTGATCGGCCCGTTGCTTTACGACCGGGTCAAATCGCTCAACGCGCCCTACTGGCTGGTTTATCGTTTCCAATGGGGTCACGTGGGCATGGCGCTGATCCTCGCCGCGGTGTCCGCGCTGGTGACGGTGATTGCGCCGGCGATCTATCTGCTATGGGTCAACCCGGACCGGGTGATCCGCGAGCACGCCTACGCGAGCCGGGGCACGGGCCGCGCGGTCTGGCGCCGGCTGTTGCTGATGGGCCAGATTGCCCTGCTGACCGTGTTGGGCGTGACCTCCGGACTGCTCGTCCGCTCAAGCTACAATGTGGGACAGGAACAATGGGGCTATCCCGCCGGCCGGATCTTCATGGGCAAGCTCACCAACCAGGCGATTTCCTATCCGAAGGAAACGGAGGATTCGAAGCGGCTCGAGCTGCACTACCGGACGCTGGACCAGGTGAAGGCCCGCGGAGAGACCGCGGCGGCGGCCCTCGCGGGCAATCCCCCCGGCTATAGCAACGGCCCGTACTGCACCTATGCGCTCGATCCCGGGGCGTTTGCGCAGCACGCGGAACGGGGCGAGGCCTTCGAGTCGGAAGTCTCGGCGGATTATTTTGCGACGCTGCAGGTGCCGTTTGTCGCCGGGGAGACGTTTCCGCCCTATGACGCCAAGGTGGAGGGCCCGCCCTACACTGTGATCAACGAGTCGCTGGCGCGAAAACTCTGGCCCGGGCAGGATCCGCTGCAGCGCGCGGTCTACCTGCGCTTCCGCTGGATGAAGGACAACGAACCGCCGGAGCAGTTTGTGGTGCGCGGCGTAGTGAAGGATTTTCAGGCCAACGGCCCGACGGCCCGGACGAATGACGCGTTTTTCTTTTCCTACAGCCTGAAATGGGGGATGGGTTCGGGCACTTTTATTTTTGTACGTGATCAGGCCGGCGTGCCCACCATCCGCTCACTCACCGACGCGATCCATCGGACGGATGCGCGCCTCGCGCTTTATTTTCCTTCCACGATCAAGGGCCAGATCGACCTGATGCTGAGCTCCATGCGCATGACCTCGGATCTGACCACGGTGTTTGCCATCGCGGCCCTGCTGCTGTGCGCGATCGGCGTCTACAGCCTCACGGTGGCGCAAGTGCTGCAATCCTCGCGGGAATTCGGCATCCGCATGGCGCTGGGGGCGGAGCCGCGGATGCTGTGGACCGGTTTCACGTGCGGGCATGTGATCACCGCGCTGATCGGCGTGGCGCTTGGACTGGTGATCACGAGCCAGGTGATTCGCGGACTGGGTTCGCTGCTGTACGGAGTGGACCCGCACAATGCGGCGACCTACGCGGGTGTAGCACTGGCGATCCTGGTGGTGGCGGTGCTGGCGTGCATCCCGAGCCTGTTCCGGCTGAAGCGGATCAATCCGGCGGATTGTTTGCGCAGCCTGTGATTTTTGGCGGACGGACTAAATCCCCAGCCTCCTTACGTCGGCTGCTACCAGGGCAGCATCGGACTCAGGCCACGGAGCCGAAATCGTAGCGGAGCTGCCAGGCGCGTTGGGCGCCGGGGGCGAGTTCGCTCATGATATACGGCTCGATCGACCAGGTGTTGCAGTTGCCCCAGACCGGACAGAAATCCGGCGTGAAGTCGGTTGAGAAGGTGATCCCGGCCAGTTTGGGATGCGAAACCGTGGCGCGCAGCGTCGTGCCGCGGCTGATGATCAGTTTTTCGAAATGACCGTCGTCGATGGACTCGAAGCGCCGCTTGAAGGCCAGCCGGTGGGCGGCATCGAGCGTGTACCCGGCGTTTGCGGCCATGCCCCAGCTGGCGGGCAGGTCGCAGGTGAGGAGCCGGTCGGAGAGCGCAAAAAACGGATGGGCAAACCAGTGCAAGGGCAGCGGCCGTGAGCCGGTGTTGGTGATCGACGTGGCGGACGTGAGGGTGCGGCCGGCGAGTGTGAGGCGGCGGGTGAGCTGGCAGGCGTAGCCGTTCCCGGACTGCCCGGTGCAAAACTCGATGCTGCCGGGACTGCGGGTGATCGTCCAGGCGCAGGGTTCGGTAACAACCAGCTCGCCGGCGTTGTCGGGTGCGACCTCGCCGATGCCGATGATGAAGCCGCGATTTTTTTCCAGGATGAGCGGGCGATTCGTGCCAAACTCGGCGTGCCGGAACGATTCGGGCAGACCCTGGCCGTTGAACGGACGAGGGCTCGGATTCGGATATTCCGCGCCGGAAAGAAGTTCACCCGCTTGGACATCACGGATCTGCCAGATGTAGCCGCCCCAGCAGTAGCGGAGGCCTTGGTGGGCGCAGTCCGTGGCGTCGGTGGGGTCGAGGATGTCGACGGTCAGCGTCGAGTCGTTGAGGGTGAGCACGGCGAGGGAAAGGAAGCTCGAAGGTTAAAATCCGAAATCCGAAGGAAACCCGAAGTTCGGAAGCAACAAGGGAAGAAGATCAAAAGGCATCGCTCGAAGGCGTGCCCGGAAGGTGGCGCGGACGGCGTTTTCAAATCAAGAGCGACCGGACTCCGGACCTTTCGGATTTCGAACTTCTTTCTTCGAGCTTATTTAATCCGGTGAACCTGGATCGTCGTATTGATGCCGTTGACGATGAGGGCGAACTCGCCGCCGGGGCGCGCCTGGATTTCAATGTCCTTGTTCGCGACCTCGGTGGTGATGGTGTCGTAGCCTTCCCAGACCTGGCCGTTGTCGAGCTTGAAGCTGTTGCCGCCGACCCAGCCGGTGCAATGGGCCTTGAGGCTGGGGATGTTCCGCCAGTCCGTGCCGAAGTCGGGCATGCCGAAACGGTCGAGCCAGCTGCGCTTGTTCGTGGCGATGGTCTGCTGCTGCACGATGACGGCGGCCTGCTGGCTGGCGGCGGTCGTCACGGTACGGTTGTAATGATTGACGATCGCGGCGTCGATCAGTGCCAGTTGCTCGGGGGTGAGAGCGGACAGGCCGGCGCGGGCGAAGTCCTCGGGCGACATCACGGTCTTAACGCCGGGAAAGGTGGTGGAGGACTGGGCGAGGGCGACGCCGGCCGTAAGGAGGAACAGGGCGAACAGGGTTTTCATGGGTGAGAAACGAACGAGGGTGGAAGCAGGGCGCGAAATGTGACCCGGAATTGTCCCATGGGTGCCATGCCCGGCCGCGGCAGTCAAAATCAGGTTTTCAGGAATTCCGCGTCGCCGGTCTGGGCGGAAATCAGCTCGGAGAAAACACCGCCCAGCTGGACGAGCTCGCGATAGCTGCCCTGCTCGGCAATGCGGCCGTCGCGCAGGACGATGATGCGGTCGGCATTCTTGATCGTGCTCAGGCGGTGGGCGATCGTGATGACGGTCCGGCCCTCGGAGAGCCGGTCGAGCGCCTCCTGGATCAGGCGCTCGCTCTCGTAATCCAGCGCGGATGTCGCCTCGTCGAGGATGAGGACGGGCGGATTGCGCAGGATGGAGCGGGCGATGGCGATGCGCTGGCGCTGGCCGCCGGAAAGGGAAACGCCGCGCTCGCCGACAGGGGTCTTGAAGCCGTCGGGCATCTTGAGAATGAATTCCTCGGCGTTGGCGAGCCGGGCGGCCTCGCGGATCTGGGCGTCGGTGGCGTCGGGTTTAGCGAAGCGGATGTTGTCCCCGACGGAGCCGGAAAGAAGGATGCTGTCTTGCATGACGACAGCGAGCTGGCGGCGGATCCAGCGCATGTCCCATTCCGACTGCGGCACGCCGTCGATCAGGATCTGGCCCGACGTGGGGGCGTACAGGCCGAGGAGCAGGTTCGCGAGGGTGCTCTTGCCGGAGCCGGACGGGCCGACGAAGGCGATGTGTTCGCCGGGCTTGATGGTCAGCTTGAGATTCTGGATGACGGCCTTGTCGGGGGCCGAGGGGTAGACGAAGGACACATCGTCATAAACGATGTCGCCGCGGATGCGCTCCTCGCGGCGCGTGCCGTTCCACGTCTCGACGTAGCGCGAGTCGATCAGCTCCTTGATGCTGACGTAGCCCTCCTGCGCGTTGAAATACGGCTCGCTGAGGCCGATGAACATGTGGACGGGCGTGAGGATGTAGCCGAAGCCGGCCATGTAGGCGACGAGCGTGCCGATGGTGACCTGGCCCTTGATGACCAGGATGGAGCCGCCGGCGATGACGAGGAGGGAGAGCAACTGCATGCCGACGTAGACGTAGGTGCCGAAGAGGGCGTTGATGTAGGACTGGCTGACGCGGCTGCGGGCGAAGGACTCGCTGCTGCGGTCGAGCTCCCGCTCCACCTGGGCCTCCTCGCCGAAGCTGCGGACGAGCCGGAGGGCCGAGATGTACTCGGAGGCGGTGCCGGTGAGCTTTTCCTGCGCGAGGCGGTTTTCGTTGTTCGCGAGCTGGATGCGGCTGAAGAAAAAATATTTCGCCGTGGCGTAGACCGGGATGGCGAAGAGGAGCACGATCATCATTTTCCAGCTCATCCAGGCGAGGATGCAGAAGATGCAGGCGCCCATGAGCAGGTTGGGCAGGAGCTGGTTGAGGACGGCGGTGAGCAGGCCCTCGACCTTCTGGGTGTCGAAGGCGTACTTGGAGAGCAGGCGGCCGGTTTTCTGCCCGTCGATGTAGCTGAAGCTGAGGAACTGCAGGCGGTAGAAAATGCGGCTGCGCATCTCGACCACGAGGTCCGCCATGGTCTTGGCGATGGAGCGGGCGCCCCAGACCGAGAACCCGTAGTGCAGTACGAGGCAGAGGATGAACCACAGGCTGTAGTGGATGACGCCGGTGATGTTTCCCTCCTTCAGGGGCTTGTCCACGATCCACTGGATGAGGAGCGTGCAGGGGGCGGCGACGAGGCTGCGGAGCATCGCGATCGTGGCGCCGCTCTTGAAACGCCCGCGGGCCGACCAGAGATAGGCCGCGAGGCTGTTCTGCTCGAGGGGATTGGGGGAAGGCTGGGACATGGTGGAGACCGCGCCTGACGAAGCACGCGCCGGGCCCGGGCTTGGCAAGATATTTACTTTTTATGCCGCACAGGGGCGAGGCCGCCGTGGAGCGCCGTGTAAAACGAGTCGCCGGGCTGGATCGAGCCCCGGGTGACGGTCGTGTCCGTGTAGGCGGACTTGTACAGGGCGGTCAGAAACTCGAGGGTGCGGCGGGCCTCGGCGCCGCTGGTGAGCGGCACGGTGGCAGCGTCCATGTTCCCGACCAAGGCGTTGAGCTGCGCGCCATGGGTCGAGCCGACGTCGGGCGGGAAGTTGTTCCAGGCGGTCATGAGTTCGGTGCTGGAGGCGGGATCGGCGGGCGTGAGCTTCCAGTTTTCCCTTTGGTAGGCGTAAAGGTGCGTGAGTTCCACGGTGGCACGCTCGCAGTCGAGACGGAGGTAGGTCTCCTGGCGCGGGCACAGCGTGCTGTTGATGATGGAGGCGCGGGCGCCGCTGGCGAATTTCACGAGGGCCATGGAGACATCCTCGACCTCGATCTGGTGATAGAGCGTGTCGGCGACGGCCTTGACCTCGGTCCAGTCCCCGAGGAGGTGCAGCAAGTGATCCATCGTGTGGATGCCCTGGCTCATGGTCGGTCCGCCGAGCTCGGTGGACCAGCGGCCGCGCCACGGCACGGCGTAGTAGGCGGCATCGCGGTACCAGAGGGTATTACACACGGCGATCAACGGACGGCCGAACCGGCCGGCTGCGAGCAGCGAGCGCACATGGGTATTGGATGTGGCGAAGCGCATCTGGAACACGCAGGCGGTGCGCCGGCCCGTGCGCTGTTCGGCGGCGGCGATGCGGTCAAACTCGGCGAGGGAGGCGCAGAGGGGTTTTTCGCAGAGCACCCAAGCGCCGGCCTCCATGGCGGCGATGCTCATGTCGGCATGCAGGCCGGGCGGCGCGGCGATGAGCACGATGTCGGGACGCTCGGCCTGCAGCATCGCCGCATAGTCGGTGTACGACGCGGGGATCTTATGCTTGTCGCAGAAGGCGCGGGCGCGGGTGGCGTCGATGTCGCACGCGGCGACGAGGGAGACGCGGCTCAGGGTGTCGGCCACGGCGCGCACATGGGCGTCGCCAATGCCACCGGTGCCGACCAGCACTGCACGATAGGTTTTATTCATCGGGAAAGGTCAGTGGCCGCGGAGCTTGGCCGGGTCGACGGTGACGCCGCCCTTGATCTGGTCAAAAATGGTGAGGCCCCGGAGGGATTGGGCGGGCGAGGGGAAAAACCAGCTGCCGAGGTAGCCGAAGGCCATGCAGGAGGAAATCGAGATGACCATGTACATCAGCACGTGCACCGGCGTGTAGAGTTTCGCGAGCAGGGTCATCACGAGACTCATGACGATGCCGATGACCGCGCCCTGCCAGTTCGCCCGGCGGGTGAACATCCCGAGCGCGTAGATGCCCGCGAAACCGCCGCCGAGCAGGGCGAACAGCTCCAGCCATTTGTCGAAGAGCGACTGGATTTTCAGCGTGGAGAGGTACAGGGCGAGAGCGGTGCCGATGATGCCGGTGAGCACGGTGACGAGTTCCGCC
This sequence comes from uncultured Opitutia bacterium, assembly GCA_903859715.1. Lineage (GTDB taxonomy): Bacteria > Verrucomicrobiota > Verrucomicrobiia > Opitutales > Opitutaceae > Opi-474. The sequence continues at coordinate 21,652 of CAIONS010000069.1, read as the reverse complement.
AGCCGCACGCTCATCGCGGCGGTGGGCCGCTTGGCGTAGCGTTCATAGAAATCCACCGAGACCAGCGTGGAGATGGAGTTGATGTTGGAGCTGAGCGTGGCCATCGAGGCGGCGAAGATGCCGGCGATGATCAGGCCGGTGACGCCCGGCGGCAGTTCCGCGGCGATGAACTGCGGGAACGTCTGGTCGGTCGCGAGCAGCGGGTTGAGGCTGGCAGGATGCGCCTTGTAGTAGGCGTACAGCAGCGTGCCGAGGGCGAAGAACATGAAGCTGCCCGGCAGCACGAGCGCGGTGAGCATGAAGACGGAGTTGCGCGCGGCCTTGTCGTCCTTGGTGGACAGCACGCGCTGCGTCATGACCTGATCCTGCGGCCAGGTGAGCGTGCCGACGATGAGCAGGAGGATGAAGATCCAGACGTTGGGGATCGTGAAATCGAAGCTGAAGTCGAAGAGGTGGGTCTTCCCGCCGGCGTGGGCGACACGCACGACTTCACCGAGGCCGCCGGCCCCATGGATCATCCAGGCCATCGCGAACAGGGCGCCGCCGACCATGACGAACACCTGCAACACGTCGGTCCAGATGACGGCCTTCATGCCGCCGAGAAACGTGTAGACAGTGGTGATCAGGCCCATGATCAGGATGCAGGTGACGACAGAGATTCCGGTGACCGCGGAGAGCGCGAGCGAGGGCAGCAGGAGGACAATGCTCATGCGCCCCGCCAGATGCTGCACGATGCAGATGAACGAGGCGATCATCCGCACGGCGGGGTGGAAGCGCAGTTCCAAATACTCGTAGACGGAAACGAGGTTGAGTCGGCGGACCAGCGGGACGATGACGAACCCGACGTAGATGGTGCCGACGAAGCCGATGACGTTCTGGGCGAGGTACAGCCAGTTGGTCGCGTAGGATTTCGCGGGGATGGCCAGATAGCTGATGGCGCTGGTGCCGGTGGCATAGAGCGAGAGGCCGGCGGCCCACCATGGGATTTTCCGGCCGGCGAGAAAGAAGTTGGCTGTGTCTTTCTTGCCGGTGAGATAAAAATACAAACCGATGCCGGCGACGCCGAAGAGATAGATGACGATGACGACGTAATCGATGACCTTGAGGCCGCGCTTGATCGTGGTGATCTCGATCCGGGTATGACTGGCGGTGCCGCCGGCATCATGCGCCGTGAGAATGAAGCCATTGCCTGAACCGCGGGCGGCATCGATGGGTCCCGGCGCGGACCACGTGCCGAAGGAGGCCCAGGTGTCGGTGATGAGATGGTAACCAAAGACCTCGACGGCGCCGCTACCGGCTGGTGCGAGAAACAGGATATGGGACGGCCCCACGGCCTGCGCGACCGGGAGCAGGGTCCCTGGCGGCGCGGCGAGCCGCTGCCAGCCGCCGGTCTTCGCGGTGTAACGCCACAAGGCGGTCGCGCCATCGGTCCCGGTCGTGATGACGTAGAGCGTGTCATCCTGCACGGCCGCCACGACGGGCGTAAGTGCGGAATTGAGACCGGGCAGGCTCTGGCCTTGCAGGCGGGTGCCGAGGGGCACGGGTTTGCCCTGCAGGTTGAAAGGCTGGATCTCGTCCGCGGCGATGGCCGCCACGGCTGCGGCGGGTGTGAGCGGGGTGGTCTTGAGCGAGACCAGGCTGCCGGCGTGCGCGGCCAGAGTCAGACAGCAGAAGAGCGTGAGCAGACGGGAAATTGGGGCAAACATCCAGATTCAGAGAAGAGCAGGTTCAGCGCACTTTCAAGCGGTGAGCGACCGAACATTCAGGCGGGGACGGAGTTTCCTTGGTATGCCGGGATTCACACAGCATTGGAGCCGCGGCGCCTTCGCCGCGGATGGACGCTGGACGCGGCGAGGGCGCCGCATCTCCAAGAAAATCAGGTGACGCCGGCGAGCTTCAGGATCTTTTCGCCAGTCAGGCGGCGGCTGGCGGGGAGGGAATGCGGGACCTTGCCGCCATAGATCTCGGCCAACTGGTAGAATTTCGCCTTCGTCTCCTTCACGAAATCCTCGGTGGAGCGCGTCTCGCCGAACAGCGCCATGATTTCCGGCAGCCAGCGGTGGCCGTAGCGGACGTGGTTCTGCTCGTCGTTGCGGTCGAACGCGAGGAGCGTGTCGGCCTCGAAGTCGTTCAGCTCGCGCACGCGGTCCATCACCGTGGCCTTGGTCGGAAAACTGTTGGCCTCGAATTCCATCGTCATCATCGCGTAGCGCTCGTGCGGCGGCATCTGGACGAGGATGTTGTAGAGATCGAGCGAGTGCTCGACCGTCATGAGGTCGACGCCGAGTTTCGGCAGCTGGCGGAAGCCGAACTGGCTGTGGCGCGACTCGTCCCAGAGATGGCGCGCGAGATCGTAGTGCAGGTCGAACGGCGCAGTCGGCGTCTCGATGAACACGGTCGAGAGATAATCGATGGCGTCCATTTCCATCATCAGCCACACGTAGACCATGAGGCGGATGACGCGGGCGTCGGTCTTCGGGTCGGTGAGCCACGGGCGGACGATGGGGTCTTCCTTGGGATCGAGGCCGAAGACGCCGGAGCAGACGGGATAGCTGCCGCGGTTGCAGGTGGCGGGATGCGTGTAGGGCGTTTTCTCGTGCTGCCAGACATAGCCGGCGGCGAGCGGCAGGCGGGTTTCCTGCCCAAGCCAGCCGCCGAGATCGTCGAGCGCCTGCGTGAGATGGAGTTTCCATTCGCGCGCGTCGACGCCCTGCAGGTATGGCGCGATTTCGCGGAGATGGCGTTCCTCATCGGCGATGAATTCCTCGACGAGTTTTTTGGAAGGCCAGTCGGCGAGCGGATCGGTGACCTTGAGGTAGTGGCGGTAGGCGGCGAGCAGGGCGGGCTTCAGCACCCCGTAGAATCCAGCGGCGATCACGAGCGGGTCAGCGGAGTTGACGCCGACGGCCTCGGTGAAGATTCGGCGAAGCGGATCGCGCACTGACTCGGTGGAGCCGAAGGTCGTGAGCTCGCGGCCGCGTTCGCGCAGGAAGCGGGCGTGGCCGGCGGATTCCCAGACGTGCTGGCAGATGAGGTATTTCAGCTCCGGTTCGCCCACGCGATATACGAGCGTGGGAACGGTGCGGACGAACTCGCGCTCCACCTCGAAGAGGAGGCGGATCAGGCGGGTCATCTCATTGACGGCGGCCATGCGGCCGGCCGGGGCGGTGACGGGGCGGGCGGGGGCGGACGTGGAGGCCATGGGGCGGAGGGGTGAGAAAGTGAAGGGAGGAGTGAAAGAGGATCTGACTCAGACCGCTGTCATTCTGAGCGCAGCGAAGAATCCAGTTGGACGTTATCGAAACTCACGGCGGGGCCGCACTGGATTCTTCGCTGCGCTCAGAATGACAAGGCTCAGCAGACGAGGTTGCGCTTGCCGTTCGGGCCGTGGGCGGGCGGGTTGACGCCGACCCAGCGTTCGTCGATCGGCTCGGAGGCGCGCTGGTAGCGCGTGTCGCTGGAGATGCGCAGGCGGTTCTCCGTGCGGTTGTCGAGCGACGCGTGGACCTGGAACATGCCGAACGTAAGGAAGTCGCCGGCCTCATATTCGGTCGTCAGCCAGCGGCCGCCGAACTTGTTGCGCACGGACGGAGGATTGTGGGACAGGGTGCCGCTGAAGGCCCACTTGCCCTCCTTCACCTTGGCGACCTCGGCGGGTTTGTTTTCACAGAAGGCGTCGACGTCGCGATAGACGTAATTCTGGAGCAGATCCATCCGCTTGAAGGAATTCTCCAGGATCATGAGACCGCCGAGTTCAAACGAGACGTCCCCGTATGGCAGCCAGCAGGTCATGTGCTTGTGGGTGCCGCGGCCCATGTAAGGCAGGTCGCAGTGCGGGTTGGTGCCCTTGCCGGGACCGATGGCGCGCAGCCAGGTGAAATCATAGTGGCGGATATCCTCGCCGTAGTAGCCGCGGTAAAAGTCGGTGAGCCGGCCGGAATAGAGGAGCTGCTGGACCTTCTCGTTGCCGGTGGTGAGGTCGGGCTTGAAGATATAGCCGGCATCCTTGCGGGCGATGGCCTCGGTGTGCGGATAATCCGGATCGAGCGCGCCGGCGGCGGCGAGGCGTTCCGTCAGGCTGGCGCGGGCCTCGAGCACCTGGCCACGATCGAGGTAGCCCTTCATGTAAAGGTAACCGTCGTCGGCGAAGCGGCGGCGCAGCTCCACGAAATCCGTGGCGGCATCGGAGGAGTCGCGCAGCAGGCCGAACTTGTCGTCGTCCATGTCGAGCGCGTGGCCATACGAGTAAATCTGGGGCAGGGTAGCAGTGCTCATGGGCTGAAGGTACACCCTTCCGGCCAAAGACAAAATGGTTGAACTGGGAAAAGGCATGTAAATTATGGGAGTCAATGCCTTCGATGGATAATTTCCGCGCCCGGGCCTGGCTGGAAAGCCCGATGTCCACAGCTGTAGGCGGCCTGCAGCTGGCGGGAGCACTGGAGAACAATCCCGGCATTGATCCCAAGACCATGCGTGTTTTGGGAAGCTATTCGTTGATCTACATCCTGGCGGCGGAGGGGTATTACGCGGATGCGAACGGGGTGAGGCGCGACCTGCGCGGGGGCGACGTCATTTTGATCACTCCGGAACTGGCGCACGCCTACGGGCCGAAGGCCGGCAGTCCATGGCGGCACCTTTATCTGGTTTTTTCCGGCCCGCAGTTCGATTTGTGGCGCAAGCGCGGATTGCTGGATCCGGCGCGGCCGGTCTGGCGGGCGGAACCGGTGGACTTCTGGGCGCGGCGGCTGGAGGAGACGGTGGTGCCGGAAGAGGGCCATGGACCGGCGGCGGCGCTGCGGACCCTGGGACGTTTTTCCGAGGTGCTGGCGGCGCTCTTGGCGCTGCGGGAGACGGATGCGCGTGAAGCGAGCGGGGGCGCGTGGCTGGAGGAGAGCCAGCGGCTGCTCGGGGTGCCGGAGGTGCGCGGCTGGTCGACGCCGCAGGCGGTGGCGCAGAAAGTGGGGTTGAGCTACGAGAATTTCCGGAAGCAGTTCGCCGCGCGCCTGGGAGTGTCACCAGGACAGTTCCAGAAGCGCAAGCGCATCGAGCGCGCCCAGTCGGCGATCTACCACGGCGACCGGACGTTCAAGGAACTCGCGGAGGAACTGGAATTCTGCGACGAGTTCCACTTCTCGAAGGCGTTCAAGCAGGTCACGGGCACGACACCGTCGGACTTCCGCAAAAAAGTCCGGGGTGGGTAAGGCTCAGAATCTGAAATTAACCACAAAGGGCACGAAGAGCACGAAGTTCAGAAACTTGCCGACGGCCTGGTCAGGCTTCGTGCGCTTTGTGATCTTCTTGGTGAAATCAGTTTATTCGAACTTCGGCCACTGGGCGCCGGGGATGGGGCGCCAGAGGATGCCCTTGTCGATGCGCGGCTTCAGGTGGCGGTATTTCTTCATCAGCCGGATCTTCTCGTGCAGGAGCTGGGGCAGATCCTCGCCGTAGAAGAAGGTGTTGTTGCCCACGGCGGAGAGGACCATCACCTCGGTCTTCGTCTGCGTGAGCAGGGCGATGAGATCGGCGGTGTTGGCGAGTTCGAAGTCGATGGCCGCCTGCAGCAGCTTCTCGTGCTTCTTCTTGTCCGCGGCAGTCTTGCTCTCGAGGTAGCCGTACACATGCGCACACCACGCGCACACGGTGCGCAGGGAGCCGCACCACGCGCGATAGGCGCGGGCTCGGTCCAGCAGGTCGGTGAACACGGCGTGAGCCGTCGCGTGGCCGGCGGTTGAGGCCGAGAGCCTGGTCAGCTTGGCCAGGAGTTTCTCGAGGCGCGGGAAAACATTCTGGTCGAAGGCCGCGTAGGCCTTCGCGCCGTAGTCGCGGGTGACGAGGTCGAAGAGCACGTCCTTGCCGAGATCATTGATCCCGGGATTGTTGTGCTGGAAGCAGCCATGGCGTTCGTAATAAGCGCGCTCCTTTTCCGGGATGGCCTCGATGTCGGGCACGTACGGGCGGTCAAAGGTCCGCTGCCAGCAGAAGCCGAACCCGGTGAAGAGCGGCACGGGCGGCTGCCAGCTCAGGGCGTCCTCAAAGGCGTCCCAGGCGGCGACAAGACCGGGTGCATATTTTTCGCCGACGAAGCGCTGGGCCGTCGCGAGCAGGACCGCGTCGACGGAGAGCTTGGGCGTGAACTGGCCGGCGGTGAGCACGGCGGGGTTGGGCCAATACGGCGTGGCGGTGGTATTGGCGAGGCCGCCGAGCGCGCTGATGCGCTGGAGGCCGATGTCGCGCATCGAGGCGAGTTTCCGATGCAGCATGCGCGGATACGGCAGGCCGATCAGGGGCTCGTAATTCGCCGTGCTGCCGGCCGAGTAGTAAAGCAGCGGATCGATGCCGTGGGCGCGGGAATCCTTGAGCACGGTGCGCTCGCTTTCATCGAGCACCGGCTGCAGCGAGCTGCCGGCCACGCCGCCCATCTCGGGGTAGCGCGGATGGCTGTAGGGCAGGTGATAGCCGCGCACGAGCAGCGAGGGCGCCTCCCAGGTGACGTGGTCGCCCATGGCGGCCTTGATGTGGTCCTGCTCGAGCTTGAACGGCTCGATGCGGAGGATGACGTCGAAGTCGGGGTTGAGCTCGGCGGCGGCGGTCTGGAGGTTGCGCAGGTAGCGGCCGATGCTTTCGCCGGCGGCCTGGGCGACCTTGTCGTGGTTGCGCCATTCGCGGATCATGTAGGGTCCGCCGTTGCGGCCGACGTAGAGCGAGCCGGTATGCTCGAAGCCCGCGCCGCTGTCATTCGTCCACACGGACATGTAGCTGAGATCAGGGACGTTTTTCAGGAGCGCCTGGATCGCCGCACGATAATGCTGCTTCGTGACCGGGTGGTCCTGAGCGAGGCAGTAGCGCGGCAGGCGGGAGCGGAACGGGTGGTCGACGCGCGCGCCGCGGAGGGTCGGGTAGCGTTGGAAGAAACGCTCGGGCAGCGTGCGCGGCTCGAACATGCACACGCCCGGCTTCAGGCCGTATTTCCGGCCGAGGCCGGCGAGAGATTTGAGATGGTTGAGATTCGCCTCGAGGTAATGCGCCGGCCAGATGCCCTGCGTCAGCGGCGTGTCGATGAAGTGGTTGAAGCCGGGACTGTAGGTGTAGAACTGGGAATAGTATTCCGACTGCACGGAATCCTCGTACGGCATGTGGGCCTGGAGGCCGTTGACCTCGAGGTGGGTGAAACCACTCTCGGCGAGCGTGGCGATATATTGCTCGGGATCGAAGTTGCGCACGGTCCGCCAGTACTGCGTGAGGCAGCTGTCGGAAATCGGCCGGTTCATGCGGAAAGCCGCCTTGATCAGCACACCGCGGTCGAGCTTGGCGCGGGTCGTGTCGCTGAGGCCGTTGGCCAGCAGCCGCACCGCGGCGAACAGGAAGGCGGGCTCGTTGGCCGTGATCTCGCCGGCGCCGGTGTCCGTGACGCGCAGCCAAACCCAGGCGCCCTCGGCGGGCGCGCCCTTGATTTTGGCCCAGCGCCGCGAAGCGAGCGCCACGTTCACGCCGGGGCCGGGGCGGGTCGCGGGGATCGCGGTGATGCCGGCAAACCGGGCCAGTTCCTCCGCGGCGGTCTGCTCGACCGGCTGGGAGTTCGCGGGATAGGTCACGCGGCGGATATTCAACACGGCAACGGGATGGGTGGTGGAACTCATGGAAAGCTCCCATCGCGAAAGATGTTTTCCCGGGAAAACACAAGTGCGGGCTGTGTCACCGCGTGGATTGCGGGCGTGGTCCCTAGAAATTTCATTCGGCTTCGCCTTGCCATCGCGCACTCCGAGGGCCAACCCAGCAAACGACCATGCGTGTCCTGAATTACCCCGAGTTTGACCGGCTGGAAGTACGTGACCTCGACGTCGTGCCGCCGCGTCCCGATGAAGTGAGCGTCAAGGTCGACGCGTGCGGCCTCTGCGGCAGCGAGCTCGAGACGTTCAAGAACCACAGCCCGCGCCGCCAGCCGCCGCTGGTGATGGGCCACGAATTTTGCGGTGTGATCGCCGAGGTCGGCGCGGAGGTGCGCGGTTGGAAAAAGGGCGCGCGCGTCGTCAGCAACTCCCTGGTGCCCTGCGGCCGGTGCGTGCGCTGCGAGCGGGGCGACACGCACCTGTGCGCGCAGCGGCAGATTTTCGGCATGCACCGCCCCGGGGCGTTTGCGGAATTCGTCAACGTGCCTGCGCGCTGCCTGATCCCGTGGCCGGAGAATCTCCCCGCGGAGGCGGCCGCGCTCGCCGAGCCGCTCGCCAACGGCATCCATGTCGTGAATCTCACGCGTCACCTGCCGGCGACGACGGCCCTTGTGCTCGGTGCGGGCCCGATCGGGCTGTTTTGCCAGCAGGCGCTGCAGGTGCTGCGCGGTTCGCGCGTGTTTGTCGCCGACCTGAGTCCCGAGCGGCTGGCCATCGCGAAGAAACTTGGCGCGGCTGGCGTGATCAATCCACGCGAACAGGACGCCGCGAAGGTGATCCTGGCCGCGACGGGCGGCGAGGGCGCGGACCTCGTGGTGGATGCGGTGGGCGCGTCGGCCACGAAAAAAACGTCGCTTGAGGCGCTGCGGCCCGGCGGCGTGACGGTGTGGATCGGACTGCATGAGAACACGGTCACACTGGATTCCTACAACATCACGCTGCCGGAAAAGCAGGTGCTCGGCACCTACGCCGCGAAGATCGAGGAGCTGTCGCAGGCGCTGGAGTTGATGGCCTCCGGGAAAGTCGACGCCCTCTCGTGGGTGCAGCGTTTCCCGCTGGAGGACGGCGTGACGGCGTTCAACCGGATGCTCGCCGCGAAGGGCGCCGACATCAAAGCGGTGATTTGTCCGTGATGTTCAAAAAATCCGAAGCTCGAAACCCGAAATCCGAAAGCTGAGGTCAGGAAACCCCAACCCCAAATCCGAATGAATTCACCCACCCGCACCCCGATCACGGGCCGGTTCAAGGGCAAGGTCGCCCTCGTGACCGGCGGAACCAACGGCATTGGCTACGCGATCGCCCTTGAGCTGCTGCGCGAAGGCGCGACGGTCGCCGCGACCGGCCTGCCCGCGGATGTCGAAGAGGGTCGACGGGCATTCACCGCCGCGGGATTTTCTCCGCTGATCATCGCCGGCGACCTGGCGGATGCGGCGTTTTGCCGGAAGCTGGTCGGCGAGGTCGTGCAGCAGCTCGGCCGGATCGACTGTCTGGTGAACAACGCCTTTTCCTTCATCGCGAAGGGGCTCGATGCCACGCGTGAGGATTTCGAGCGGTCGTTCAATGTCGGGCCGTTTGCCTTCGCGCAGCTCACGCAACTCGTCGCCGAGCCGATGAAGAAAAACGGCGGCGGCGCCATCGTGAACGTTTCCAGCATCTCGGCGTGGATCGCGCAGCCCAACCGCTGGACCTACAACACGGCGAAGGGCGCGGTGGCGCAGCTCACGCGCTGCGCGGCGCTCGACCTCGTGCCGTACAAGATCCGGGTCAACAGCGTCAGCCCCGGCTGGATCTGGACGCGCGAAGTCGACAAGGCCGCGGGCGGCGACCGCGCGAAGTACGATCCGATCTGGGGCCAGTACCATATGCTGGCGCGCATGGGTCATCCGATCGAGATCGCCGGTCCCGTGCTTTTTTTGCTGAGCGACGATGCGTCCTTCATCACCGGCACCGACCTGCCGGTGGACGGCGGCTACAATGGCCTCGGGCCCGAGGGTCTCGGCCAGACGGCGAAGATCGCCGGCACGGCCTGAGCCCAGACTCCTACACGAAGGACGCAAAGACCGCCAAGTCAGGCAGACTATTTTTGTCCCCAACCGCTTCGCGTTCTTTGCGATCTTGGTGTAAAACCAAATTTCCTTTTTCCATATGCCCAAACTTCGCGTACTGATCACCGATCACGGTTTCCCCAATATCCGCCACGAGGAAACGACCATCGCCGCCGCTGGCGCCGAGCTCGTCGTTGCCCAATGCAAAACAGCCGATGAGGTCATCGCCGCGGCGCGCGACGCGGATGCGCTCCTCGTGCAGTGGGCGCCGGTCAATGCCGCGGTCATCGCCGCACTTACCCGCTGCAAGGTGATTATCCGCTACGGGATCGGCGTGGACAACGTCGATCTTACCGCCGCGAAGGCCCGGGGCATCGCGGTCTGCAATGTGCCGGACTACGGCGTGCATGAAGTCGCGGAACACGCGGTTTCGCTGGCACTGGCGCTCGCCCGCCAGCTCCCGATGATCGACCGCCGGCTGCGCAGCGGCACGTGGAAGATCACGCCGGACAAGCCGATGCCGGCGCTCCGGGAAACAACGTTTGCGACCGCGGGATTCGGCCGCATCGCGCGCACGGCGCACGAGATGATGAAGGGGTTTGGCGGCAAGCGCATCGCGTACGATCCGTATGTCACCACCGAGGCGATGGCCGCGGTGGGCGTGGAGAAGGTGGATCTCGAGCAATTGTTCACGCGGGCGGATCTCCTCTCGCTGCATTTGCCGCTCACGGCAGAGACGAAGCACTTTGTGAACACGGCGCGGCTGGAGCAGATGAAGAAGCACGCGATCGTCGTGAACACCGCGCGCGGTCCACTGGTGGACACCGTCGCACTGGCTGCCGCGCTGCAGGCCGGCGTGATCGCGGGGGCGGGCCTGGATGTTTATGAGAAAGAGCCGGTCGAGAAGGACCATCCGCTCTTCGCCTGTCCGAACGCGCTGCTGACCTCGCATGTCGCGTGGTACAGCGAGAGCAGCATCCCGCGCCTGCAGCAGTTAGCGGCGGAGGAGGTCGTCCGCGGTTTGCGCGGTGAGTCTCTGAAGAATCAGGTCAACAAGTAGGACCGCCTTGGCGGCGGAAGCTCGAAGGTAGAAGTTCGAAATCCGAAAGAATCGCGACCGATCACAAACAATCTTTTACCGAACGACAGTCGGGATAGCGGTTTCCGGCTAGAGCTTTTTCGGATTTCGGATTTTCTCCTTCGAACATACTCCTCCCCATCATGCCCTCGTTCCCCATCGTCGATACGCACCTGCACATCTGGAACCTCGACCGGCTGCGGTATCCGTGGCTCGCGGGGGTGCCGATGTTGAACAAGAACCACCTTATTGAGGACTACCGCAAGGCGTGTGGCCCGGTGCAGGTGGCGAAGATGGTTTTCCTCCAATGCGAGGCCGACTTCGCGCTGTTCCAGGAAGAGGCCGATTGGGTGACGGAAGTCGCGCGAACCGATCCACGTCTTCGCGGTATCGTGCCGTGGGCGCCGTTGGAGAAAGGCGATGGCGTCGAAGTAGAGCTGGCGCGGCTGGCATCGAACCCGCTGATCAAGGGCATCCGTCGCATCATCCAGTTCGAAGCGGATCCGGAGTTCTGCCTGAAGCCGGGCTTTGTGCGCGGCGTGCAGCTGCTGCCGCGCCACGGGCTGAGCTTCGATCTCTGCGTCAACCACAAGCAGCTGGCCAACACGCTGAAGCTCGTGCGTCAGTGTCCGAACGTGAAGTTCATCATGGATCACATCGCGAAGCCCGACATCAAGGCCGGCCTGCTCGACCCGTGGCGGGCGGAGATGCGGGAACTCGCGAAGTTCCCGAACGTCTGGTGCAAACTTTCCGGCCTGGTGACGGAGGCGGATTTCCAGAAATGGACGCCGGCCGAACTGCAGCCGTACATCGACCACGTGGTCGACTGCTTCGGGTTTGACCGGGTGATTTTCGGCGGTGACTGGCCGGTGTCGACACAGGCGACGGACTATCCGCGCTGGGTCAACACGCTCGACGCGGCGCTCAAGGGCGCGTCGCCGGACGAGCTGCACAAGCTCTACGTCCGGAACGCCGAGGCCTTTTACCGAGTATAGGCGGTTTTTCTACTCGGCCTTAAGGATCTGCAGCGCCCGCTCGTAGTCTTCGTCGGCGACGTCGACCCGGATACCTCCGACGGCGTTGGCGGCGAGCCAGTCCAACGTGATCATATTTTCGTCGCGGAGGTAGGAGGCGATACCGCTGCCTTCCAGCCGGGCGTGGAGCAGATGTGCGTCCATCGGGTTGTTATAGCTGGCAATGGTTTTCATGGGAGGGCTCTAAGTTAGGGCGGGGCTTCACAGCTTCGGGTTGACCCACTCGGCGGGGAGGATGGAGGCGGGGCCGTAGATGTAGACCTGATAGTAGAGCCAGAAGATGACTAGCGCCAGGGCGCCCATGAAAACCAGTTCGCCGAGGATCCCGGCGCTTTGGCGGCTCGTGCGGTGCATCCCGCGCACCACGGATTCGAGGCCGGGGGCGATCAGAAAGGCGACGACTGAACTCCCGAAAAGCACCAGGGCCATGATGACGGCAACGCGCACGACGTGATCGTAGATCATCGCGGCTTTGTAGGAAATGATCGAGTTCGCCAGGTTGAGCAGCAGGAGACAGCTCGGCAGGATGAAGTAATTGCGGACGATCTGGGGATTTTTCATGGCGGGTGACGAATTGGCGGGGTCGGCGACCCCGCCCTGCAGTTCACTTGGTCCAGCTGAGGATCGCGGGCAGGCGGACGGTTTCGCCGACGGCGCCATCGATGAGCCAGACGTCTGTCCCGGAAGGGATTTTTCCCGTGGGCGGGGCGGTGAGCGTGAGACGGCCGTCATCCCGGGCCTCGAGCACGGTGGCGAGCGGCCGGTCGGCCTGGTCGCACAGCGTGGTGCCGCGATAGATGGCGAAAAGACGCAGGGCCGTCTTGCTCAGGACGGTGGCGCCCTCGACGGAGGTGACGTGCACGAGGCCGACGCGGAGGTCGTCCTTCACGGTGAAAACCAGTTCGTCGCCCTCGCGCCGGACGGCGGTAATGGTCTCCACGGTCTCGCGCAGCGGATTCGACAGGTGAAGAATGCGGCCGGGCAGGGCCGCGAGGTCCGGCGGCGGTGAGCCGGCGGCGAGGCGGACGCGCAGCTGGCCGGCAGTCACGTTGAGGGCGGTGATTTTGCCCTCGAGGCCCGTCGCGGTAAGCTTGCGGTGGCCGAGCTGGAAGAAGGTGCCGCCGGCGAAGAAGGCGCGCACCGGCTGGTTCTTTTCATCGAGCGTCACGACTGCGACCTCGGCGTCGGTCGCGAGCGGCGGCGTGTCTTCGCGGGCGAACAACGCAATATCGGAGCCGTGGTGATGGATCACGATGTCGCGCTGGCCGTCGGTGTGCGTGACGGTGACCGCCGATCCGTTGGCGAAGTCGCTCCGGTGGACCGAGGCGATGAACGGCGTGGTGGCGTACGGCTCCAGCACGGCGGCGAACGCGCTGGTCAGCTCCGGTTCGCCGGGTCCGGCCACGCGGCGCGCGATGAGAAACGTGACCAGCTCCGGATACTTGATGGGTGAGACCCGCGCCTCGGCCCGCAGCAGCTCCTGGCCGGGCTGCGGCAGGATGCGCAGGCGGAGGCGTGCAGCCGGATCCTTGTCGTGGACATAGTCCGCGATGACGGTCTCCGCGCCGGACTGGAGCCACTGCACGTTGACGAGGTGCTGGAAGCCGGAGCCCGCGTAGTTAAGATAGCTGCCCTTGAAATCCTTCGCGCCACGCACGGGGTCGTCGTAGAGTTCGCCGACGGCGACGTTCGGACCGGCCAGGGTGCCGGGGGCGGGTGCAGACCACGTGCTGGCGAGGGTGGTAAATTTTCCTGTCGGGCCGTGCAGGCTGTAATCGTGCTGCCGGCCGCCGGCGACGTCGAAGAAATCGACGGCGTAACCCTGGTCTGCCGCGCCAGGTGCGTCGACCATCACCAGCGTGCGGCGGTAGGTCGTGGTCTGCGGGTAGGTGCCGGAAGCGTCCGCGACCAGCGCGCGGGCAAACGGGCCGTCGGCGAACAGCAGCAGTTGGCCGGCGGGGTTGGCGGGCTGGCGGTGGGCGTCGACCGTGACGGTGTTGTGGGAGATGGTCGTCTTCGACCACGTGAAGATACTGGAGTTGAATTCGTTCGCGCCGTCGGGGTAGCCGAGATCGGGCATCATATCCTGACCGTGGGCGAACAGGTCGAAGTGCAGGCGATCGTGGTGGTAGTGGGCGACATGGAGCCCGTAGAACAGATCGACCGAGCGGGTGTCGGCCGGGTTGTTGAGGATGGCGCTGCCATAGCCGCTGAAGATCCGCGACGCTTGGGGCGGAACGACCCTTTCCACGGGCTCAAGGTGGTTCGCCGCGGGCGGTGAACCAGCGGCTACCAGAGCGGGGGCGAAGAGGGCCTCGTAGCTGCCAAAACTTTTGTCGCCGGTCGCACCGATGCCGGCGAGGTAGGCGGCATAACGCGGATCGCGGTAGAGCTGGAAGCCCCGCTGGTAGGTCAGCGAGTCGTTGCCGATGAGCGGGGCGTAGCGGGTGCTGCTGTCCCCCAGCGGGTCCGAGAGCCGGCCGATGGTGATGTAGTCGAGCGGCTGGTCGAACATCCGCTTCAACCGCGGAAGCGTCGCGATGTCGTAACCCAGTTTGTTCAGCATCTCGCCGGAGGCGGCGAGAATGCGGATCCAGACAAAATTGTAATCGGGCGACTCATGCGGGGCGCCGTCGCGATAGACGGAATTGTAGAGCGCGTAATCGAAGCCGATGCGGAGCAGGTGGCCCTCGGGGCGGTGCAGGATCTCGTCCACGTAGCGGCGGTTGTCGCCATGCTGGCGGACGACGGCGAGCATGAGCAGGGCGCGCTGGTGCGTGCCATAGTTGCCGCGCATCATGTCGTTGAAATAGCCGTCGATCGCCTCCTCGAAATAGTTGGCCTCGATGCAGGCGCGGATCTGCTCGCCGGTCTGGCCATAGAATTTCTGGAGCGCCGTGTCGCCGTCGATGGTTTCCCAGATGTTGTCGTACGCCTCGGCGAGGGAGGGGGCGACCTGGTAGGATTCCCAGATGAGGTTCACGATCTTGCCGGTGTAGCGTGTGCCCTGCTCGGCCATGAGCTGGCCGAAGCGCGACTGCTGCTCGTAATTCATGGTGGGATAAACCTCGGCCACGCGGCGGAACAGCACCGCGGCCTTGTGGGCGTAGCTCCGGTCGCCGGTGAGCAGATAGGCGCGGCTCAGGGATCGGATGCCGTTGATGATGCAGCGGCTGTCGAGGCCGGCGCCCTGCCAGACGAGATGGTTGGCGTGCGCGACGAACCAGTAGCGGTTGCCATCGGGCCCGACCCAGCCCCAGCCGTCATCCACAATCTTGCCGGTGAGCAGGCTCTTGTCCTTGAACCCGCTGTGGTAATACGCGCCGTAGTCGTTGCTGGGGTAGGTTTCGCCCCCGATGGGGCATTTCACCTGAAACGGGTGCTTCGGGTCGACGATCCAGGGAAAGGAGGAGCCGTTGATCCCCTCGTAGATTTTCCGGCCGTGGATCGGGCAGCCGGCGTTGCAGAGCTCGACGGCGCGCGGCACCTCGGCCGTGGTGACGAGGTCGCGCAGGGCCTCATCGGTCCAGGCCGCCCAGTAGCGGGCCTCCACCATGGACGGCTCGAGGATGGCGCGGGCGGCGGGATACTTCGCGACATTGGCGCGGGCCAGGGCGATCTCGGCGTCGGAATGCAGGGTCCGCGCGGTCTTCAGCGGGAACTGCGGCGTGCGGACCTTCTGCGGCAGCAGCACGCCGTGGGGAATCTGCGGCTGGACGGGTCCGTCCGGGAACCACGGGTCGCGGGCGGCGAGAGCGCCGGTGATGAGGAAAAATGCGAGGACGGCGGAGAGCGGACGGAGCCGGGCGAAGTGCATCGCCGGGAGAGTGAAGGCCGGCCGGGAGGGGCGGCAAAGCTTTTGACGCGCTGGGACAGTTGTGCAAAGTACGGGGCTGAACATGCACCTCGCGTCCCGCCACTGGTTGAAAGTCCTCCTGCCTGCCGTGGGGCTGGCCCTGCTGGCAGTCATGCTGCGCGCGGCGGATGATCTCGGCCTGCCCGCACCCGAAGTGGAGAATGGTTACCTGCGGCTCGGCTTCGACAAGCTGGCCTCGTACAAATTCATTCCGCCCGCCTATGATCCGACGGCGGATGCCAAGGCGCCCCCGCCGTCGGGCGATGAGCAGATTCCCGCCGGGGTGAAAAACTGGAACGGGAAGAAGGCGATCGTGACCGGCTTCATGCTGCCGGTGAAAATGGACGGCGGCCTGGTGACCGAATTCCTCCTGGTGAAGGACCCGATGATGTGCTGCTACGGCGTCGTACCGAACATGAACGAATGGGTCGTCGTGAAGATGGTGAAGGGCGGGGTGAAGCCCCTGATGGACGTGCCGATCTCGTTTTACGGCGAACTCAAGGTCGGCGCGATGTTCGAGAACGGCTACATGACCGGCATCTATCTCCTCGAGGGCGAGAAGATGGGTGAGGTGAAGTAAGCCGGCGGTGAAGCTCGAAGGTCGAAACCCGAAATCCGAAGGACGAGCCAGCAGGTTGGTGGATTCGGAAATCCAGTTTCGGATTTCGAACTTCTCGTTTCGAGCTTTCAGCGCGAAATATCCCGCTGCGTCAGCACCTTGAAGCCGCGGCGGTTCAGGGCCTGGGCGGCGACGTCGGCATCCTCGATGCTGAGCGCGAGGGCGGCCTTGGAGTCGGGGCGCTTGATGAAACTGTAGACGTAGTGGACGTTGATCTCCGCCTCGAGCAGGGCCGCGAGCACGTCGCGGAGCGCGGTCTCATCGTCGATCTCCACGGCGAGCACGTCGCACTCGGTGTAGGGAAAATCGTTGTTCACCATCAGCTCGCGGGCCTTCTCCCGGTCGTCGACGATCAGGCGGATGATGGCGCTGTCGGTCGTGTCGAGCACGGTGATGGCCATGATGTGCACGCTGTTCTCCTTGAACAGGGCGGTGAGATCGTAGAGGCGGCCGACGCGGTTCTCGGCAAACACGGAGAACTGGCGGACGGGATCGGTGGCGAGAGTGGTCTTGGTGGAGGCCATGGCGGACGGGAGGAGGCTGGTGCAGCGCGGGCGTGCGGTCAATTGCGGGCTGGCCGGCGCGCGCGGCGGCGGTCTACCGTGAATCGCCATGTCCCTCGAGCCGCTCAATCCCCATGTTGTCATGCAACGCCGCGCCGAGGACAGCGCGCGGCTGGTGGCGCGCGGGATCGGGCTCAACCTGCTGCTGGCGGTGCTGAAGTTTGCCGGCGGCATCCTCGGCCACACCTACGCGCTGATCGCGGACGGCGCGGAATCGCTGCTCGACGTGTTTTCGTCCATCCTGGTGTGGACGGGGTTCCGGGTCGCGGCGCGGCCGCCGGATGCGAATCACCCGTACGGCCATGGCAAGGCGGAGCCGCTTGCGGCGCTGGGGGTGGCGCTGGTTATTTTTGCGGCGGTCGGTTGGATCTCGGTCCATGCGGTGCACGAGATCGTCACGCCGCATCAAGGACCGCACTGGTTCACGCTGCCCCTCCTGGCGGGGATTGTCGTGACCAAGGTGTGGTTTTCGCGCCGCATGGCGGCGGCGGGGGCCGCGGCGGGCAGCACGGCGCTTGACGTCGAGGCGCTGCATCACTGGTCGGATGCGATCACCTCGGGCGCGGCGTTCGTGGGCATCGCGCTGGCGATCGCCGGCGGGAAGGGCTGGGAGGTGGCGGATGACTGGGCGGCGCTGTTCGCGTGCGTGGTCATCGCATTCAACGGAGTCCGGATGTTCAACAAGGCGCTGGGCGACGTGATGGACACGGCGGCCCCGGGAAAATTTGAAGACGAGGTCCGCGCTTTGGCGCTGGCGGTGCCCGGGGTGGGCGCCCTCGACAAGGTGCGGGTGCGGAAGAGCGGGCTCAGCCATCTCGTGGACATCCAGGTCCGGGTGGACGGCGATCTCACGGTGCGGGCCGGCCACGACATCGCGCACGCCGTGAAGGATGCCCTGATCGCCTCCTCGCCGCATGCGATCAGCGACGTCACGGTGCACATCGAGCCGACGAAGTAGGGTTCCCCGCGAATCTCCGCGGATCGGAACGAATCCGGACTACCGAACGGGTTTCACCACGAAAGACACGAAGCACACGAAAGAGGAGGCCGATTCGAAAGTGAATCGTGCCTTCCGCGCGCCGCGTTGGGGTCCGACTGTCTCCAACCGGCGCGCTAAGGATAACGTGCCCTACCCGCAACCGGGCCTCTGATTTCAGACTTCTCGCCTTTCTCTGCGCTCTCCGTGTTTTAAAAATCCGTCTCCGATCACGCGTCTCACTCCGCCAGCTTCTGCGCCAGCCGCCAGCCGGCCCACACGCCGACGATGCTGCCCACGCCGCTGATCACGAAGGACCAGCCAAAGCCCCAGCCGAGATAGTCGGGGATGGCCCAGTCGACGTAGCCGCCGATGGTGCTGACCACGAGAATGCAGAGCTTGTTCACGGGCGGGCAGGATCACTTCGGCGGCGGAAACTCCGGATCACGGATGGAGCCCTTCTCAGTCATCCACGGATGAATCTCCACCTTGAGCCGGCCGGTCTGCACTTCCGGATCACTCGCGGCGAGTTGCTGGGCCTCCTGCAGGGAGCCGCACTTGAAAATATAAATCCCGCGCCATTCGCGGTTGTCCGGGCAGGGGCCGGCCACCAGGAGTTTTCCCAACTGGGCGAGCCGGTCGACGTTGGCCAGATGCGCGGACTGAATCTTCGCGCGATCCTCCTTGTCGTAGGCGTCGAAGTTGGGGCCCTTGGTAATCAGGCCGACGTAATAGGTGGTGAGATCGGGGTCCGGCGGCGCGGCCGGCGTAAGGGTCATGGTGCCCTTGCTGGGCTTATCATTCGCGGAAGCGGCCGTGACCGCCAGACACAGGACGAGCAGGGCCGGGAAAAGGCGCGATGTCATGAGCGGCACCCTGCCGCGTGGCGGCGGGGCAGGCGAGCCGCAACTTATGTGGGCGAAAGCCGGGCTTCATTGGGCCCCGGCGTGCCGGGATTCCCGTTTACTCACCGGTCCCGCGGGCCTACTTTCCACCCATGAAGAAACGAAATTTCGCCAAACCCCTGAGCGAAAACACCCACCTGCTGCGCTGGGTCGAAAAGATGGTCGCGTTGTGCAAACCCGCCCACATCCACTGGGTCGACGGCTCGCAGGAGGAATACGACGCGCTCTGCGCCCGGATGGTGGAGGACGGCACCTTCATCAAACTGAACCAGAAACTCTGGCCCGGCTGTTACTATGCCCGGTCCGATGCCAACGATGTCGCGCGCGTCGAGGACCGCACCTACATCTGCTCCCTCTCGAAGGAAGCCGCCGGTCCGACGAACAACTGGGAGAATCCCTATGAGATGCGCAAGAAGCTGCGCAGCCTTTTTGCCGGCTGCATGGCCGGCCGCACCCTGTATGTGCTGCCGTTCAGCATGGGTCCGGTGGGCGGCCCGATGTCACAGATCGGCGTGCAACTGACCGACTCGCCCTACGTGGTCGTCAACATGCGCATCATGGCGCGCATCGGCCTGCCGGTTTACGCCGAGATCGACAAGGGCGAGAAGCGCGTCGTCCCGTGTATGCACTCCGTAGGGGCGCCGCTCAAGGCGGGTGCCTCGGACGTGCCTTGGCCCTGCAATGCCGAGAAATACATCGTCCACTTCCCCGAGACACGCGAGATCTGGAGCTACGGTTCCGGCTACGGCGGCAATGCGCTGCTTGGCAAGAAATGCTTCGCGCTCCGCATCGCCTCGAACATGGCGCGTGACGAAGGCTGGATGGCCGAGCACATGCTGATCCTCGGGGTCGAGGATCCGAAGGGCGAGAAGACCTACGTGGCGGCGGCGTTCCCGAGCGCCTGCGGCAAGACGAACTTCGCGATGCTGATCCCGCCCGACGCGTTGAAAAAGAAGGGCTGGAAGGTCTGGACCGTCGGCGACGACATCGCGTGGATCAAGCCGGACGCCGAGGGCCGGCTGCATGCGATCAATCCCGAAGCCGGTTTTTTTGGCGTCGCTCCGGGCACGTCGGTGAAGACCAACCCGAACGCGATGGCCTCGCTCGCGAAGAACACGATTTTCACGAACGTCGCGCTCACGCCCGAGGGCGGCGTCTGGTGGGAAGGCATGACGGACGAGCCGCCGGCGGAGTGCACCGACTGGCAGGGCCGGCCTTGGACGCCGGCCTTGGCGAAGCAAACCGGCGCGAAGGCGGCGCACCCCAATGCGCGTTTCACTGCGCCGGCCGCGCAGTGCCCGACGATCGACCCGGACTGGGAAAAGCCGGATGGCGTACCGCTCAGCGCGCTGATTTTCGGCGGCCGCCGGGCGGCGACGATCCCGCTCATTTACCAGGCGTTCAACTGGAGCAGCGGCGTGTATGTCGGTGCCACGATGGGCTCCGAGATGACGGCGGCGGCGGCGGGCACGATCGGCAAGGTCCGCCGCGACCCGATGGCCATGCTGCCGTTCTGCGGCTACCACATGGGCGACTATTTCCGCCACTGGATCATGATGCAGAAGAAGCTGAGCGTCACGCCGCGTATCTTCCACGTGAATTGGTTTCGCAAGGACGCGGACGGCAAGTTCCTCTGGCCCGGTTTCCGCGAGAACATGCGCATCCTGAAGTGGATCGTCGACCGCACCCGCGGCCGGACCCTCGCGAAGGAAACCCCCATTGGCTGGATGCCCCGCTATGAGGACGTCGAATGGGCCGGCCTGGATTTCCCGCAGGAAAAGTGGGACCAGATCATGGCCTTCGACCGCACCGCGTGGCGCGCCGAGGTCATGGGCCACGAGGAGCTCTTCCTCGACCTGCACGACCGGCTGCCGAAAGAGATGATCTACGAGCGAGAGCTGCTGATCTGCCGGATGTGAGAGCGCGAAATCCCGTGGAACGAATCCTGCGGCACGGGGTTTACACTCCGATGCGCCACTGGTCCACCTGCCTTGTCCTGCTCCTCGCCTTTGCCGGCTTTGCCGCTGCGGCGGAAGGGCCGGCCGTGGCCGAACCGGGCGTGCCGCCCCTGTTGTACGATGCGCTGGGCAAGCTGGCGCAAGACTTCGATCGGTGGGCATACACGGAGACGGTGCAGGTCATGGATGAGCATGGCGTGCCCAAGTCCGAGACCGTGGTGCGGTTCGATCCCTCCCAACCTTACGCCGAGCAATACCAGCCGCTGAAAATCGAGGGCAAGCCGCCGACGGAGCATCAGCTCAAGGAATTCCGCCATCGCGGGGAAAAACGCGCCGAAAAATTTGCGAAGCAGGAGGCCGAGGGAAAGACGCCAGGCAGCGAGCCGCCGCGGCTCAGCATGAATGGCGGCACGGCGTCCATTGACCTCGCCCGAGCCGAGGTCGTGAGCGAGACGGCGGACAGCATCACTTACGAGGTGCCGTTGCGCAATGACGGGCAGGGCACGATCCCGGTCGAAAAATTCCAGCTCATGGCACGGGTCAGCAAGCCGCGGCGGGCCTTTGAGAACGTGGCGCTGCGTGTGCGCAGTGCGTTCCGGGTGAAACTGGTGGTGAAGGTCAAATCCGGCGAGGCGAGCGTCGACTTCGCCGAGGTGGACCCGAAGCACAACCTGGTGCCGGTCGAGATCACGGGTGACGCGACGGCGACGATCCTGTTCATGAAGTTTGGCGGCAGCCTCGACCTGAAGCGCACGGACTTCAAACGCGTGCGGCCCTACAGCGAACGCTTCGGCGTGAAGATCGGCCCGATGAAGGCGCTGGAGTTTTGAGCTGCCCGCGAATCTCCGCGGATCGGAGCGAATCCGAGCCACGGAACGGCAGTTTGAAAGGTAGGGCGAATCCTCCGGATGAGCCGTAATGCCGAATCGATCGACGGCTCATCCGGAGGAT
>CAIONS010000068.1 GCA_903859715.1 uncultured Opitutia bacterium | reverse complement strand
GCCGTAACGCCGAATCGACCAACGGCTCATCCGGAGGATTCGCCCTACCTCAACGCTCACCCCGCCGTCTTCTCCAGCGCCGTCATCCGCTCCCGGATGATATACTCGCGGGGATCGGTGGGATTTTCCTTCAGAAACATCTGGTAGTATTTCAACGCCTCCGCCTTCCGGCCCGCCTGACGTGAAAGTTCGGCCACCTGCACCAGAACCTCGCTGCGCACCGTCCATTCCACCCGGCCGAGCTGCACCACTTTCAGTAAGTGCGGCAGCGCCGGTGCCGAAGGCAGCCGGTAAAAGAAAATCGCACTCGCAATGACCAGATGCAGCTCGCTCTCGGCCGATGGAGTCTTGGCGTAAGCCAGCAGCCTTTCCGCCTCGGCGATACGCGCCGGCGGCACGGCCGCCGGGTCGAGATCGTAGATCATCATGAGCGCCAGTCGGCTGAGGGCGGTCTGCGCCCAGACGGAATCTCCGTGCTCCGCGATCAACTGCCGGTATTGGCGCGCGGCCTCCACCGGATCCGGCTGGAGCAGATGATGCTGCGCGATCCGGCCGAGATAGAAACGTGCGCCCTGCGCAAAGTCATCCGCCCCGCTGCCGGCGAGTTCCGCAAACATGCGCCGCGCCTCCGCCACCTGGCTGTCCGAGACCGGCTGCCGGTCGAGCAGCGCGACCGCGTGCCCGAAGCGCGCCTCCCGCGCCACAGCAGGATTCGGATCGTTGAGACGGCCGTCGAAAACCTTCAACGCTTCTTCCGCCCGGTAGTTGGCGAGCGCCTGCCAGCCGGCGGTGAGCTCGGCGCCCGCCGCCGTCGCAGCAGCGAAACTCAGGCTCAGAAAAAATCCCAGGACGTTGATTTTCATGGTGTCGCCCCCACTGCACCGGTGACCACGGCTCGCGTCTGGTAAGTCCGGATCTCGTTCGAGATGGTCACGAGCCGCACCGTTTCCGGCCGGCGCGCTGGCTGGGCCAACTCCACCGCGGCCGTCGCCGCGACATCCCCGCTCCGGATATTCTGCAGCCCGGCGATTACATCCCGCCGGAGATCATCGCGGATTCTCACGCCCAGTCCCTCGCGCACGATCTTGCGGTAGGCATCCACATTGCCGTCCTGGTTCATCAGCGCGCCCATTTCATTGAAAAGATATTCCCGCGAGTCCACATGCTGGCAGGGATCGGTCACGCCGGCATACCAAGTGTAGCCCTTGGGGTCGGGCATGAACTGGGCGACATAGTTAGACGCCTTCACGCCGATTGTGACTGGCATCCAGTTGCTCAGGCGGGTGAAGATCGTGCTGCCTTCATGGCTGGTCATGAACCGCATGAAGTCGATCGCCTCCGCCCGGTGCCGGGTCATCCGGTTGAGATAAAACGGCATCCCGGTGATAACCTGGCCCTCACTCAACGGGCCTTTGGCGTAGCGGCCGTAGACCGGATCATCCTCGCGCGGATAGGGATACCGGAAGGCACCGATGGGAAACGGGGAGATCTCCTTCAGGCTGCCCGCTTCAAAGGCGGGCGCGACAATCATGACCGCCCGGCCGCTGACAAAATCGATCAACGCGGTCTCACGCAGCCGCTGCAGGAAGGCGGGCGGACACATCTCGCTGTATTCCCGCAGAGCCTTGAGCCCTGCGACCACTTCGGGCGAATCGAAGCTCCACTCTCCCCGCAGATAGGACATGCCAAGATCCGACGGGTCATTCTTGAGGCGGTGCCGGTAATCGAGGCGTTGGTAAAGATAGAAACACATGCCCGACATGATGCCGTCGGTCAGGCCCTTGTGCGTGTCGTGCGAGTTGGCCAGCGGAGCGATATTCAATCCATGCGCCTTCGAGTAGGCCTTGATCTGGTCGGCCAACCCAACCAGCTCACGGTAGGTGTGCGGCGGCGCGTCGCTTCCTGTGATCGTTTTCAGCAGCTGCCGGTTGTACGCGATCCGTGGCACACCCGTCGACATCGAGACCGAATAATAGGCGTTCAGCGACTGCACGAAGTTATCCGGGCTGATCATCCCGTCGATGAACGTATCCTTCCATGCGACGCCCTCGAGTGGCGTGCCCTTGTTATAAGGGTTCGGCTGCATCACATCCGCGTCGATCGGCTGAAAATTCCTTCCCGTGTCCGGCCAGGGGAAGGAATACTCCACGATATCCGGACCGGTTCCGCCCACCATCTGGGTCTGCACCCAGGGCAGGTAGGCGCTGCCCGGCACCGCAATCTGCACCACATGCACCTTCGGGTTCAGCTGCTCATAGCGCTTGATAATCGTGTCGATCCCCTCGCGCACCCCCAGTTCGAGCTGCCATTGGGAAATCCGGATCGTCACCCGGTCTGATCGCACTTCCTCCGTCGTGCGACGCAGCACGATGAAGGTGGAGATGAGGTAAGCCGAACCGATCAGGACAAAACCCACCGTTTTTCTGGAAAACTTCATTAAGGCCCCGGCGGTGTAGACTAACCCGGACCGTTCGCCAAGCGGTCGCTGCAGGATTTTTCATCGCCGGCCGCCTTGACCGAAATGTGGGGCGGGTGCCCTCACCCGCCACTGGATCAATGCGGGGTGAGGGCACCCCGCCTACACCCATCAGCCCGAGCTTGCCGCCCCCGCGCGTCCCGCAAATCCTCGCCGCACCCCCACCCCATGGCCACGAAACTCTACCTCGGCATCGACGTCGGCACCGGCAGCGCCCGCGCCGGCATCTTCACCGCCACCGGCCGCATGCTCGGCCACGCCACCCAGCCGATCAAACTCTGGCGCCCCGCGCCCGATTTCGCCGAGCACTCCTCCGACGACATCTGGGCCGCCTGCGGTCGCGCGGTCCGCGCCGCCTTGAAAAACGCCCGCGTCTCGCCCGGTGCCATCGCCGGGATCGGCTTCGACGCCACGTGCTCACTCGTCGTGCTCGATGCGAAGGACCGCCCGGTCTCCGTCAGCCCCACCGGCCGCGCCGCCCAAAACGTGATCGTCTGGATGGATCACCGTGCTCTCCCGCAGGCCGCGGCCATCAATCGCACGCATCATCCCGTGCTGCGCTACGTCGGTGGCGTCATCTCACCCGAGATGCAGACCCCGAAGCTGCTCTGGCTGAAACAAAACCTGCCGGCCACGTGGCGCCGCGCCGCGCGCTTCCTCGACCTGCCCGATTTCCTCACCTACCGCGCCACCGGCGACGATACCCGCTCACTCTGCACCACGGTCTGCAAGTGGACTCACCTCGGACACCGGCGCGGCGGCGGTTGGGATGAATCCTATTTCAAGCGCATCGGTCTCGGCGATCTCGCCGCGGAAAAATTCCGCCGCATCGGCCAAAAAGTCGCCTCGATGGGCGCGCCGGTCGGCCACGGACTCACCGCCCGCGCCGCCGCTGAACTCGGCCTCCGCGCCGGTACCGCCGTGGGCGTGGGGATCATCGACGCCCATGCCGGCGGCCTCGGTGTGCTGGGCGCCGGCCTGCGCAGCTCGGCCATTGGCGTAACGACGCTCGAGCGCCGGCTCGCGCTCATCGGCGGCACGTCGTCGTGCCACATGGCCGTGTCCGCCAAACCACGTTTCATTCCCGGCATCTGGGGCCCGTATTTTTCCGCGATGGTCCCCGGCCTCTGGCTCACCGAAGGCGGCCAGTCCGCCACGGGCGCGCTCATCGACCATGTCATCTTCTCGCACGCCGCCGCCGCGCCGCTCACCGCCAAGGCAAAGAAAGCCGGGTGCACGATCTACGAGCTGCTCAACGCCCGGCTCGACGCCCTCGCCCAAACCCAAGGCGCGCGCTTCCCCGGCGAGCTCACGCGCCACTTGCACGTGCAGCCCGATTTCCATGGCAACCGTTCACCGCGTGCCGACCCGACCCTGCGCGGCGCCGTGAGCGGCCTCGCGCTCTCCGCCACCGTCGACGATCTCGCCCTGCAGTATCTCGCCGCCGTGCAGGCCGTGGCCCACGGCACGCGCCACATCATCGACGCGATGAACCGTCGCGGCTACCGCATCGACACGCTCTCTGCCTGCGGCGGCGGCACGAAAAATCCCGTCTTCCTCCGCGAGCACGCCGACATCACCGGCTGCGCGATTGTGCTGCCCAAGGAACCCGAAGCCGTCCTGCTCGGTTCCGCCATGCTCGGCGCGGTCGCCGCCGGCCGCCATGCCAGCGTCGCCACCGCGATGGCCGCGATGAGCGCCGCCGGCCGCACGATCCAGCCCACGGCCGGCAAGGTGCGGGCTTTCCACGCCCGCAAACACCAGGTCTTCCACCGCCTCCACACCGACTTCCTCGCCTACCGCGCGATCATGGACCAGTAGCGGCCGATAAGAAGACCGAGATCTGATTTAACCACAAAGCACACGAAGATCACGAAGTCCGGAAGGGCTTCCTCGGTCATCCATGGTTTGAACTTCGTGGCCTTCGTGCTCTTCGTGGTTAAAAATCAGGTTCAATGCTCCCACGGATTCGCGGCGTCGCGGATCAGCTGCTGCAGGAGCGGAAAGCGCACCTCGCCATAATTCAACGCGTAGCAGAGCTTGCCGTCGCGGAACACCCACGTCGTCGGCACCCATGTCATCGGGATGTCCATGAACGTCTGGATGCTGCCCTCGCCCTTGCGCACATGATTCGGGTGGTGCAGCAGCGTGAGATTTGCCTGCGGGCCGACGCCGTTCTTCACGAGCAGCGCCTTGCCGTCATCCGTGCTGCGCACCGTGACAAAGATGAATTTCACGTCGGTATTGAGGGCGAGAAACGTGCTCCACGCCCCCTTCGCCAGCTCCGCCTTGCTGTTCGGGCACCACGGCGCCCAGAAATGCACCACCGTCACCTGCGGACCTTTCACCGCCGCCGCGACCTGTTCCTCCACCGTCAGCCAGCCGTTGTTCGCCTGCGCAAATGCACTCAGGGCCGAGACGGTCAGCACGCCCAAGATCAGAAGTTTTCTCATGCACCCAAGCTGGCGAAACAACACCGGCCTGCAACCCGGTTCAACGCCAAGCCCATCGAGCCAATCGGATAGCCACAAAAAGGCCCAAGGGCTCCAAGGCTCCGGATCAAATCTCCCGCGCGCCTATGGGCGCAATGAAGGCTCCTTCGCAGCCTCGGATCCCTTGTGCCTTTTTGTGGCCATCCCCGCCCGGGCCACGCAGCGCAGGTTTTCAATCTTCCAACTCCTATCTCCCAACTCCCGGCGGCGTGCCGCCGCCCAATCCCTTCAGCTTCTGCCCGACCATAAACCGGCGCTGGTCCAGCGGAAATTCCGCCAGGAATGTCTCATAAAACCGCCGCGCCTGGACCCGGTTTCCCACCAGCACCGAGACCTCCGCGATCTGGACCAGTACATCCGCCCGCGTCGGCGGGTCCAGCTGCCGCAGTTCTTCCGCCGCCAGCAGGTGCGGCAGCGCCTCCGCCGGCGGCAGCCCATAATAGAAGATCGCATCCGCCAGCACGAGGTGCAGTTCGCTCTGCGTCACCGGCCGCCGCGCTTCCGCCAGCAGTTTTTCCGCCGCGGCCACGCTGGCCGCGGGCGCCCCGGCCGGATCCGCCGGGTACAGCTCCAGCAGCACCAGCCGGGTCAGCGCGGTCTGCGCCCAGATCGACGCCCCGTGCTCCGCGAGCAGCCGCCGGTACTGCCGCGCCGCCTCGGCCGGGTCCGCCTGCTCCAAATGATGCTGCGCGATTCGCCCGAGAAAATAGCGCGCGCCCTGCGCCACGTCATCCGTCCCGCTGTCGGCCAGCGCGGTGAACAGCTTCCGCGCCTCCTCCACCTGCTCCGGCGTGAGGGGCTGCCGCACCAGCAGCGCCACCGCCCGGCCGAAATCCGCCTCGCGCGCTCCGGCCGGCGTGGCCGTTGCCCGGTCGGCCTCGAACCCCCGCAGCGCCTCGTCCGCCTTGAGCAGCGAAAGTGCCCGCCAGTTTTCCTCCGTCGACGCCCGCGCCACGCGGGCCAACATCAGCCCGGCCCCCAGCGCCAGCATCAATGCCACCCCACTCCCGGCGCCACGGCGCCTTTTCAGTTTGTCACCTAATGGGTGACAAACTGTTCCGGCGGAAACGGCATGTTGCGGCTGCGCCAGACCCGGCGGCGGCCGTAGCGGCGCCAATGATCCCGGCGACAGGCGGTTCATGGATGTGCCTCCTGGGCCGCCTGCCGGCGTTGGACGGCGCGCGCCATCTCCCGCGCCGTTTGGTAATACTTTGCCTCGAGCAGTGCCGGCGAGGCTGGTAGCCGGTCGGTCTCGCCCGACACGCGCAGGCGCGCGGTGTCCGTCACGTCGTCGGTGTTGAAGGCCACGCGCGAGTCGCGCAGGTGCGCCTGCAGGTCGCGATCGGAGTAGACCGACCCGTGCCGCTCCATCTCGTCCTGGAACGCCGCCACGCTGCCGTTGGGCCCGAACATCCGGTGCATCTCCTGCAGGAAGAACATGGTCATCTCCGTCCCGGTGCCGTTGAAATAGGAATTCGGGCCCCAGTTGTAGCCGTCGTAGAACGGCATGAACCGCTGGGAAAAATCCGTCGGTCGCACGTGCTTGATCGCGGGCAGCCACTGGCTCACATCCACGAAGATCTGGTCGCCCTCGACGCTCGTGAGGAACCGCAGGAAATCCAGCGCTTCGGCCGGATGGGCCGAGGCCTTGTTGAGGTAGAACGGCGTCGAGGTCTGCACCGAGCCGTCGGACACCGGCCCCAGCATCATCGGCCCGAACTCCGGATCCTTCGCGTCCGGCAGCGGCAGGCGGAACGCCCCGACCTCGAACGGCGCCTCGCGACGCAGGCTGCTCGCATCCCAGCTGCCCGCGCACAGCATGAGTCCGTGGCCGCGCAGGAAATCCAGCATGGCGGCGTCCCGCCGCATCTGCACAAACCCCGGCTGGCTCGCGTTGCCCATCTCCCGGAACACCGCGAGGCCGTTCGCGACCTCCGGCGTCCGGAACGACCATTCGCCGCGCAGCCAGCCCAGGGACATTTCCCAATACGACAGGCTTAGCGAGTGGTCGTGGTCCAGCTGCGGGGAAAAATGGCTGCCCATCCCGTGCAGCAGCGGGATCGCGAGCCACCAGCTGTTGTCGCGCGAGTTGATGACGGTCGAGAGCATGCGCCCATCCCGCTTCGCATAGGCGTTCACGGCGTCGCGCAGCGCGAGAAATTCCCGCCACGTCGCCGGGGGCTCGTCCCGGCCGGTGATCTCGCGGAGCAGCGTGCGGTTGTAGAAGAGCCGCATCGTGAACATCGCGATGGTCGGCGCGTAGTATTCACGCATCAGCGTGTTGTAGCCGTCCGGCCCGGTCATGCCGTCGAGGAACGTATCGCGCCACGGCACACCCTCGAGCGGCGTGCCGCGGTTGTAGGGATTCGGCTCCGCCACCTCCCGCGAGATCGGCGTGAAATACCGCGGCGCCAGCTCCTCGATGCGGCCCCAATACATCGTGTATTCGATGAGGTCCGGCGCCGTGCCGCCGACCAGTTGGGTGCGCATCCACTGCCGGTAGATGTTCTCGGGCACGACCAGGAGCTCGATCTTCACCTCCGGATGCAGCTGCTCATAACGCCGCGCCACCGCCACCAGCCCCTCGCGCACCGTGCCTTCCAACTGCCAGTGGCAAAGCCGGATCGTCACGCGTTCCGTCCCGGTTGCGCGGTGCGAATGCCGCCAGACCAGCCACGCTGCCGCCGCGTAGCCGAGCACCAGCACGACAATCCCCACCTGCTTGAGCTTCATGCAGGAAAAACGTTGGGGCGGGGCGGACCAAACATGCCGGCAGCGAAGCCGAGTCGCATCCGGGAGCCAACTGTTGAATTGCGGATTGCGGAGACCGGAAACCGGATAGTTCAGACACTCGAAGGTAGGGCGATTTCCCTTCCACCCGCGCACGCTTGAAGATGCCTGAACTATCCGGTCTCAGAAATCCGGTATCCGCGATCCACCATCGTCAGTCCCAAATCGCCCGCCAGTTCATCGGGTAGCGCGTGAGCTCGTGGAGCGCCGCCATTTCCGCCGCGTTCAACCGGTAGCCAACCACGCCGAGGGAATCGGTCAGCTGCGCGGGTGTGTTCGCCCCGATGATTGCCGACGTCACGACCGGGTTGGTCAGCAGCCACGCAAGCGCCGTCTGCGCGACCGTCTTGCCGTGAGCGCGGCCGATCTCCTCCAGTTTCTCGATGACCGCAAAGCCCTGGTCGTTGCCGTACTTTTTCCCGATGTCGGTCGCGCGGACGCTCTCCACGCTGGCGCCGCGGCGGTATTTTCCCGTGAGAAACCCGCCCGCCAGCGGCGAATATGGAATCACCCCGAGCCCGTAATTCCGGCAGAGCGGACGTGGCTCGATTTCGAAAAGCGAACGCTCCATGAGCGAGTACTCGGGCTGGTAGGAATTGAACCGCGCGAAGCCAAGTTTCTCGCTTTGCGCGAGTGCCTCCATCAGCCGCCACGCGGGATAATTCGAAGCGCCGATGGCGCGCACCTTGCCGGCCCGCACGAGTTCATCGAGCGCCCCGAGGGTTTCCTCAATCGGGACCGCCAGGTCCGCCGAGTGGCATTGGTAAAGATCGATGGTGTCCGTCTGCAGCCGGCGCAGTGAATCCTCGCAGCAGCGGATGACCCGCTCGCGCGCCAGTCCTTCACCGCCGGGACCCTCGGTCATCCGGCCGCGGACCTTGGTCGCGATCACGATCCGGTCGCGGTTGCCGCGCGCCTTCATCCAGCGGCCGATGATTTCCTCCGACTTGCCGCCGCCCGCGATGCCCAGGGGGCCCCACGTCGTGTAGATATCCGCCGTGTCGATGAAATTGCCGCCGGCCTGCGCGAAGGCGTCCATGACCGCGAACGACGCGGCTTCGTCAGCCGTCCACCCAAACTGCATGGTGCCGAGGCAGAGCTCGGAGACGTTCAGGTCGCTGCGGCCGAGTTGGCGGAGGTGCATGCCCGCATCGAAAACCCGCGCTGCGCCCGTGGCGAGCTTGCGGTCAGCCACTCCCTCCGGGCGGTTTTCCCAAAATAGCTGGTCGCCGCCAAACCCGGCCGCCAATCTCGGCGAATGTCCTCGTCCTACAAGGTCTCCATCGACGACTACCGCCGGTTCCGCCGCGATGGCTATGTGGTCATCCCCGGCCTCGTCCCGGCCGCCGACATCCAGGAGCTGCGGGAGCACACCGAGGACCTGATGCAGGGCCGCGTGCCCCAGCAGCACCCGGACACGCCCGAGGCCGACCGCCTGCCGCTGCCGCCGGCCCATCTCCCGCCGCTGGAGAAAGCCCAGCTGGTCGCGCGCATCCACATGTTGCACCGCCAGGTGCCGCTGCATGAACGCTACCTGTTGCATCCGCGGGTGCTCGACGTGCTGGAGACCCTCATCGGCCCCGATGTCCTGGCCCTGCAAACGATGCTCTTCCTCAAGCCGCCGGGCTCGCCCGGCCAGGGCTGGCACCAGGACACATTCTATATTCCCACGCATCCCGACACGCTCTGCGGTGCGTGGATCGCGATCGACGACTGCGATGAATACAACGGCGCGATGTGGATGGCCGCGGGCAGCCAGATCGAGCCCGTGTATCCGCCGCCCAAGGCCGAGCAGTGGTACGGCGACCGCCAGCTGCCCGGCGTCCCGGAGGTCGCGCACGTCAGCGACACCGACGACTCACGCAATCAGCTGAGCCCGGTCGCCAACCGTTATCCGCAGCTCCTCGTGCCGGCGAAAGCGGGCGACGTGGTGTTTTTCAACGGCCACGTCCTGCACCGCAGCAAGACCAACATCACCCCCGACCGTTTCCGCCGCTCCTTCGTGAGCCACTACTGCAACGCGCGCTCGTTCACCCAATGGGGCCCGATCACCGGACCCGGCGCACCGAAGCAGGATCCCGTGACGCTCATGAGCAGCGCCTCGCACATCCTCGCGCGCGGCGACACGCACCTGCCCTACGCGCAGCCGCGCTTCGGCACGCCGTGCGCAGCGCTGGAAGACCCGGAGACCCGCCGGAAAAATCACCGTTACATCCCCAGCGCCGTGGGCAACCTCGCCACGAACGACATGGATATGAGGCCCGCGACGCCGGAGAAGGACGACTGAGGAAGACCATGGAGACGCGGCGCCCCCGTCGCGTTTCGACAGAAGCGGGCGAGGGCGCCCGCTCTCCATTGAAACTCAGCGCGTCAGCAGCACCACATTCGCGCACCACTCACCTGCGGGCTGCCAGCGGAGTTCGCCCTTCGCGAGCGTCACGCCACGCCGGTCGGTGTGCAGTTCACCCGCCACGCGCCAGCGGCCCGGCGGCAGCGGCACGCGGATGGTTTTAACGCCGGGATTTTCGAAGGTGTGCCCGACCACCAGCAGCTTTTTCCCATCGGCATCCGCGCGCACCACCACCTGCCAGCCCTGCGCATGCCGGTAAGCCGCGACCTCGGGACCATGGCGGTGCGAACGGCCGCGCCGGATCACCGGCGCCGCCTGCGCGTAGAGTTCGATCGCGCGATCGACGAGCGCCCGCTGCTCCGGCCGCAGCGTGGGGAAATCCCCTGACAGGCACAGCCGGCCAAGGAATCCGCCGGCGAGGAGATAAACGATGCGCTGCAGACTTTCCTTCGCGCGCAGCACCGCCCAGATCTGGCTTTGCCGCGGCAGCATGAGCCGGTGGAGGTTGGCCGCGATGATCGGGATCTCCGGGCACTCGTGCGCATCCGAGAAGCTGCTCATCGCCGTCAGGCCCATCATCGACGGCTCGAGGCGGTGTCCGCCCGATGAACAGTTCTCAATGACGAGGTCGGGCAGCTCCGTCCGGAGTTTCCGGAAGAAGGCCTGCACGCCCGCGAGATGCTGGCGCAATCCCTCGCCCAGCGACTCCGCCCCATCCACGCCGAGGCCGAGGCTGTCGTTATAGTCCACCTTGAGGTAGCCGAAATTGCCCGCCTGCAACAGGTCGATGACCCGGGCGGTGAGATGCGCGATGACTTCCGGTTTGCGAAAGTCGAGAAACCGCCGGCTGCCGACCGTCAGGACCCGGCCGTCGCGGTGCAGCAGCAGATCGGTGCGCGCAAACAGCGGCGAGACGGAGCCGATGACTTCCAGTTCAAACCAGATGCCCGGGATCAACTCGCACGCGCGGATGGCGTCCGCGGTGGCGCGCAGGCCGTGCGGGTACATGGTGGCGTTCGGCTGCCAGTCGCCTTGCGCGGTGGACCAGTCGCCGCCCACCGGTTTATACCAGCCCGCGTCCATCACGAGATACTTGATGCCGGTGCCGCGCAGCGCCTGCGCGAGCGCGGTCATGTTCTCGTGGCTCGGGTTGCCCCAGCTTGTCGCCCATTCGTTGAACAACACTGGCAACGTGGCCTCGCTTTTCGGCAGAGTCGCCAGCGGCATTTCCTGCGCCGCCGTCAAGGCGGAGCACAGGTCATCAAGATCGCCGGCCACGCAGGCCAAGGTCGCCGTCGGCGAGGTGAAACCAGTCCCGGGCGCCAGGGTTTTCATCCAATGGCCAAGTTCACGATCCGCCAGACCGCCGGAAATCGCCGCAAGATCATCGCGCCGGTAAGCCTCCATTTGCCACGAGCCCGGGTGCGCGAGCTGCGCACCCCACGTCACGCCGGCTCCCGTGTCCTCCACCGCAATGAAGGGGAAAAAGCCGTTCACCGGCAGCGAACCCACGGCACCAAACCGCTCGTTGCGCACGGCGGAACCCGCCCACGCGCGTTCCAGCTGCAGGTCTTCGAAAGCCCGCGTTTCCAGCCGCCCCTCCATGCTCCAGACGCTGCGGAACCGGTGCAGCCGCAGCCGACCCGGTGCGTCGTCTTTCGCAAATGCGGCCAGCCCGCCGATCGAGAAGCTCGCGAGAAACTCCAGCGTGACCGGCTGTGCCGAGGTGTTCTCCACCGTCACACTGCTCTCCAACCAACCCGCGCCCCGCCGCCAGCACAGGTCATGATGCGCCTGCCAGCCGTCCGGATGGGTGAAGCTCGTCCGCACGGTCGTGATGCCGCCCGCCCGGGCGACCTGCTGGCCCGTGAACTTCATCCGTTCGACGGTCGGGCCGTTGCGCATCGTGCGGCCCTGCCCGAACGCCGCTACGGCATCATCCTCCCTTGTTTTCAGCTGTAGGAGAGATTCTACTGCCCACGCTGGCGGACCCTGAAATGTCGGGCTGAGGGTGCCGTCGATCTCCACGCCACTGAGAAATTCCCGGCGCGGCGCCAGCCGGCGGCGGAGACTCGTCGGCACCAGCCACAGGCCAAGCCGGCCGCTGGCGGGATCCTGGACGTAGAGCGCGGTCGTCGCGCCGCAGCGGATTTCACGGTGAATCTTGGGGAGCAGGCCGGATTTCATGGGGAGAGGAAAGCGCCCGATCCCATTCGCGGCCCCCGTGGAAGACAACGCTAACCCGGGATCACTCCATGAGCTGCCACTCTCATCCCACCCAGACCTGCCCAAGCCGCAGCCAGAGCGGCGTCAACAGGATGCTGGCCACCACCGTCGCCAGCACCACGCGCACCGCCGTCAGCAGGTGCCCGCCATGATGCCGCACGAGCACCAGCGGCAAAAATCCCGCGGGCATCGCCGCCTGCACCATGATCACATGCTTGAGATCGGTAGAAAACGGCCCGAAGCGCGCCAGTAGCAGTAACAGCCCCGTCATCACGCCAAGCCGCAGGCCCACCGCGGCGAACGACGTGCGCATCTGGAACAACTCGCGCGGCCGCTGGAAAAAATGCTCCGCCATCGTGGCCCCGCTGAGAATCAGCCCCATGGGGATGGCGCAGGCTGACAGTGGCCGCACCACATCGAGGATCATCCCCGGCAGGTGCGAACCGAGCCCCGTCAGATTGACCGCCACTGAAACGACCAGCGCCACTACTGGCGGACTGAGCAGCTGGCGCCAGCCGTCCCGCCAGGATCGCCCCGTCAGGACCATGATGCCCACGATCCAGATGGCCGCCTCGGCCCCGACGTTGTGCGCAAACAGCACGCCGAGACTTCCGGTCCCGAATAGCGCCGTCATCACCGGCACGGTGATGTAGCTGTAATTGTAGATGCCCGCCGAGAACGCGAACGTGCGCAAGCCAGTGCCCACCGTGAAGCCGAGCAGCCGCGCCGCATAATAACAGACGGCGATGCCGCCGCTCATCGTCACGAACCCGACCAGCGGCGCCCACGCGAGGTTGCCGGGATCGCGCAGCGCCGGGTTCGCATGCACGTTCTCGAAAATGATGCAGGGATAGAGGACGTTCACGACGACCTTCAGCAGGCTCGTGTCCGCCTCGGCCGTGAGCCAGCCCACCCGGCGCAGCCCCATGCCCAGCGCCATGAGCGCAAAGACCGGCAGGATGAGGAGCAGCAGTTGCCCGTAGGAAGTCATCGCCGCGATATTCAGCCGCCCAGCGCCTGTCCCGCCAGCCAGCCGGTCGTCCACGCAGACTGGAAATTAAACCCGCCCGTGATGCCGTCGATGTCGAGGACTTCGCCGGCAAAATACAGCCCGGGGCACACGCGGCTTTCCATCGTCTTGAAATCCACCTCGCCCAGCCGCACGCCGCCGCACGTGACGAACTCCTCCTTGAACAGGCTCTTCCCGACGACCTTGAACTCCGCCGCCGTGACCTGCCCCGCGAGGGTGGCAAGCGCGGCGTTGCCGACCTGCGCCCACGGCGTCGCGGGCGTAATTCCCGACGAAGTGACCAGCCGCTCCCAGAGCCGCTGCGGCATCGCGAACGGACTCCAGGTGGCGATCTGCTTGCGCAGGTTCTGCTCCCGCACGCCGCTCAGCTCGCGGACCAGCGTGTCGCGCGTGTGCGGCGGGGCGAAGTTCACCCCGACGGTGAACTCGTAGTTCCGCTCCGCCAGTTCGCGCGCGCCCCACGCGGACAGTTTTAAAATCGCCGGGCCGCTGAGGCCCCAGTGCGTGATCAGCAGCGGGCCACTCTCCTTCAGCTTCGTGCCGGCCACGCTCGTCACCGCGTTTTCCACCGACACGCCCGACAGGCCCTCGAGCCGCTTGTCGTCGATGTGAAACGTGAACAGCGACGGCACCGGCGGCACGATGGTGTGGCCGAGCGCCTCCGCGATCGTGAGTCCTGCGGAGGATTTGTTGCCACCGGTCGCGAGCAGCAGCCGGTTGCAGCGCACGGTCGTGGCATCCGTAAGCGTGATCCAGAAATCTGGCGCGGCCCCCTCGCGGGCGAGCCGCTCCACCTTCCGCACCCCGAGGCTGGTCACCACGGTCACGCCGGCCTCCGCCGCAGCGCGGGTCAGGCATTCCACGATCGTCGCCGAGTCATCCGTCACGGGAAACATCCGGCCGTCCTCCTCGGTCTTCGTCTCGACCCCGCGCGCCGCAAACCACTCGACCGTGTCGCGCGGCTGCCACCGGTGAAACGCCCCGAGCAGCTCGCGTCCGCCGCGCGGGTAGCGCTTCACGAGTTCGCGCGGCTCGAAGCAGGCGTGCGTGACGTTGCAACGCCCGCCGCCGGAGACGCGCACCTTGGCCAGCGGATGCGCCGTGGCCTCATACAGCGTGACCGTGCCGGCGGCCCCGAGTTTTTCCGCGCAGGCGATGGCCGCGAAAAAGCCCGCCGCCCCGCCCCCGACGATCACCACGCGTGTTTGCTCCGCCATCATCGCACGCTGCGAAGCGGGACACGCGGAGTCGAAGCGAAATCTCCGGGCACAAAAAAACCGCCGCGACACCCCTGCCGCGGCGGCTACACAACCAACCCTGACAAAGTCTTACTGCTGCGGGGGCGCCGGGGCGTCCGCCGGCTTGTCGCCCGGAGGCGGACCGCGATGGCCGCGGGGCTCGGGCGGGAGGGCGTCAAAAATCTGTTGCTGAGCGGGCGTGAGCACCGCGCGCACCTGGGTGTGGGAAGCGGCCATGATCTCCATCCGCTTCGCGCGCATATCCTCATGGGAAAGCGACGTGTCGGCGCGGAGCGCCTTCATCTGCACCATGTCGTTGGCCCAGATCGCCTTGATTTGCGTCTGCTCGGCGGCCGTGAGCGTGAGCTTCTCGGTGAGGAACTTCAGCCGGTGCTCCGCCATCTGGGCGGGCGACGGGCGGTTGCCATTGTCACCCGGCGCGGCGGCGGGCGGCGGCGTGGCCGGCGGCTCGTCGGCGCGAAGGAAGGAAACGGCGGCCACGGCGGCAAAGGCCAGCACGGGGATAAATTTGATTTGGTTTTTCATGGGTAACAGCACCCAAGACGCAACGGGTCCGGACCGGTTACGCGGTTTTTGCGCAAGCTTGCGGGCCGATAAACCGGCCCCCAGCGTGGCCTCATGATTGAAGTAAGCGGACTCTCCAAGCGCTACGGCAACTTCACCGCGGTGCACGATCTGTCGTTCACCGTGGGCCCGGGCGAGGTGCTCGGACTCGTCGGCCCCAATGGCGCCGGCAAGACCACCAGCCTCCGCTGCCTCGCCGGCATCATCCCCGCCACCACCGGCACCTGCCGGATTGCCGGGCACGACATCACGACCGATCCGGTCGCGGCCAAGCGCGCCCTGGCCTTTTTTCCCGATGAACCACGACTGTTCGAGTATCTCACCGTGCGGCAGCACCTGGCGTTCGTTGCCCGCATCTATGGCGTCGAGGACCACGAGGCGCTGGCCGAGCCGCTGCTTGTGGAACTGGAAATCGCCGACAAGGCCGACCAGCTGCCCGGCGAACTCTCGCGCGGCATGAAGCAGAAGCTGGCGATCGCCTGCGGCCTCCTGCACTCGCCACAGGTTATGTTCTTCGACGAACCGCTCACGGGCCTCGACCCGCTCGGCATCCGCCGCATGAAGGACTCCATCCTGAAGCGCGCCCACGCCGGCGCCACCATCGTGCTGAGCTCGCACCTGCTGCATCTGCTCGAAGAGGTCTGCTCGCATGTGCTGATCCTGAAGCAGGGCGAAAAGATCGCCGACGGCACGCTGGCCGACGTGTCCGCGCGCTTCTCCAACGGCGAGGCGAACGTGAGCCTCGAGGAAATCTTTCTCCGGGCGACCGGCGGCTCGGATACCTGAGGCTTCGCATGATCAGCGCCCTGCTCTACCTGCGGCTCACGTCGCTTCAGAACCTGGTGCTGTCGCGCGTGCGCCGGCTCCGGCAGCCCAAGTACCTCGTCGGCGCCATCGTCGGCGCGGCGTATTTCTATTTCATTGTCTTCCGGCGGACCGTGCATGTCGGTCGCGTCGCGGCCGCCGGTGCTCCCGTGGTGGCACTCCCCACCGACCTGCTGCCGACGCTCATCGCCTTGGGTGCGGTGATCCTGCTGGTCATTGCCGCCCTCAGCTGGATTTTGCCCGACGAACGCGCCGGCCTCACCTTCACCGAGGCGGAAATCGCCTTCCTGTTCCCGGCCCCCGTCCGCCGGCGGACCCTGATCTACTACAAACTGCTCAACTCCCAGGTCGCGATCCTGTTCACCGCGGGAATTTTCACCCTGTTCTCGCTCCGGGCACCGAGCCTGATCGGCGGCAACGCCCTGATTCACGTCGCCGGTATCTGGCTGATCCTCGCGACGCTGAACCTGCATTTCATGGGGGCGTCGTTTGTCATCACGCGGCTCATGGACAACGGTATCACGCCTTGGCGGCGCCGGCTGATCATCCTGGGGCTGATCGTTGTCGTCGCCGGAGTCACCCTCGGCTGGCTGTGGCGGGACCTCCGGGCGCCGCAGGCCGCGGATCTCGCCGACTTCCACTCCGTCGCCGGCTATGTGAATACGCTGCTCGCCAACGGCCCGTTGCCTTGGCTGCTGCTGCCGGCAAAACTCGTGCTGGGGCCGTATTTTGCGCAGGACGCCGCCACCTTCCTGGCGGCGCTCGGGCCGGCGCTCCTCGTGTTCGCCGCCCATTTCCTGTGGGTGGTGCGCTTCGAGGTGTCGTTTGAGGATGCCTCCATTGCGAAGTCGGAAAAACGCGCCGCGCGGGTCGCCGCCGTACGCGAAGGCAACTGGCGCGCCGCCCGCGGCGCCATGAAGGCCCGCCCCGGCCCGTTCCGGCTCGCCTCCACCGGCCGCCCCGAACTCGCCTTCCTCTGGAAGAACCTGCTGTCCACCTTTCCGATTTTCCGGCCGCGCACGCTGGTCATCGGCGCCGTCCTCATCATCGCCGGTTACCGGTGGGTCGTGCATGATCCGGCCTACCGCCACATGATTCCGATCTTCACCGTGTTCGCCTTCATCGTGGCGGGATATGTGCTGTTTCTCGGTCCGCAGCTCGCCCGGCAGGACTTGCGGAGCGATCTCGCCAACTCCGATATCCTGAAAACCTACCCGCTCCACGGCTGGCAGGTGGTGCTCGGCGAGATGCTCACGCCCATTGCCATCCTTTCCGGCGTGCTCTGGCTCGTGCTGCTGACCCTGCTGCTGACCTTTCACTCTCCGGCGCTGACGTGGCTGACTCCGGCGGTGCGCTTCACCGTCGCGGCCGGCCTGGTGCCGATTCTCCCGCTGGTCTGCGCGCTGCAACTGCTCGTCCCCAACGCCGCGGCCCTCCTGTTTCCCGCGTGGGTTCAGACCGTGCGCAACCGCTCCGAACGCGGCATCGAGGTGATCGGCCAGCGGATTATTTTCATGGCCGGCCAGTTGCTCGTGGTCGCCCTCGCGCTGCTGCCTGCGGCGCTGGGGGCCGGCCTGCTCGTCTTCGCGACG
Source organism: uncultured Opitutia bacterium (assembly GCA_903859715.1). GTDB lineage: Bacteria > Verrucomicrobiota > Verrucomicrobiia > Opitutales > Opitutaceae > Opi-474. Next base: position 217,590 of record CAIONS010000068.1, on the reverse strand, counting down.
CAGTGGCTCATCGGGCCCGTGGCGGCCCTCGCCCTCGCCGCCGTTGCCGTGCTGGTGATCCTCGCCGCCGAGGTGGGCTGCGGACTCTGGTGGCTCGGCCAGCGGTTTGAGGCCTTTGACCTTTCCTCCGAGCTGCGGCCGTGAACCTCGCGCGTCTGACCCAGCTCGCGGCCGACGTTGTCGCCGCGACCCAGCGCCAGCTCCCGCCGGAGATCCGCGCGCTCGCCCTCGCCGTGCCCGTCCATTTCGAGGCCACGCCGCATGCGAGCGTGCTGGCGGAGGGGTTTGAGTCCGACATCCTCGGGCTGTTCACCGGCCAACCGCATGGGACCGAGTTCTCCTCCGACCAGCCCGACCCGCCGCAAATCCTGCTTTATCTGGAGAATCTCTGGGATCTCGCCGAGGGCGACCCGGAGGTTTTCCGCGAGGAAGCCCGCCTGACCTATCTCCATGAACTCGGCCACTATTTGGGCTGGGACGAGGAGGAGCTGGCCGCCCACGGGCTGGACTGAAACCACCGCGGAACCGCCCGCACTCCGCGCTTTCCAAGTTCGCGCCGCCATGCATACACTCGCCACCACTCAGCTCTTTCGCCCAGCCATGAAAAAACTCCTCCTGTTGTCCTTGATCGCGTTGTCCGGCGCTGCCGCCGTCCAGGCGGCCCCCGCGCGCTCCGAATACATCACGCGCATTGAATCCTGCGAGGCCATCCTCCGGGAATTCATGGGCAACCCGGCCACGGCGATTCCCCCCTCAGTTTTGCAGGGCGCCAAGGCCCTCGTGATCATCAACCAGTTCAAGGCGGGCTTTCTCCTCGGCCTGAAGGACGGCTATGGCGTCATCATGGTGAAGCGGGCTGACGGCCATTGGAGCCTTCCCGTGCTGGTGGGTGCCGGCGAAGTCAGCTTCGGCCTGCAGGTGGGCGCGAACGCCATCGAGACCGTGATGGTCATCACCGATGACCAAGTCCCGCGCCAGCTGTACAACCAGCGTTTCAATGTCGGCGTCGATGCCAAGGCCGTCGCCGGCCCCAAGGTCGCCGAGAAGGAGCAGTACAACCATGACATCCTCAAGGTGCCGGTGCTCGTCTACTCCAAGGTGAAGGGCCTGTATGCCGGGGCCACCGTCAAGACCGGCTGGCTCCAGCGCAACGACGACGCGAATTTCAGCCTCTACGACACGACCTACACGATGCCCGAGCTGCTCTACAGCGACTGGGTGAAGCCCGTGCCCGAGGTCGGGCCGTTGATGACCTACGTACAGCAGATCGCGCCCTGAGCCGCCGCGCCGTCCGCATGCCCACGAACCCGATCCTCGGCGGCGGCGGTTTCCACCACGTCTGCATGAAGACGCGGGACTGGGACGCCACCATGCGGTTCTACAAGGACACGCTCGGCTGCACCACCGAGAAGATCGCCTGGCGCGAGGCGCCGCAGCGCGCCGTGATGCTCGACGCCGGCGACGGCAATTACATCGAGGTGTTCGAAGACCTGGCCTACGCCAGCACTGCCAACGGGGCGATCCTCCACTATGCCCTGCGCACCACGCGGCTCGATGCGGTCGCTGAGCGCGTGCGCACCGCCGGTTTCAAAATCACGATGGAGCCGCGCGATGTGTCCATCCCGACGACCAACGGAGCCGGCCCCGTGCCGGTCCGGATCTTTTTCTGCGAGGGCCCCAATGGCGAAGTCATCGAGTTCTTCCAGAACACGCTGACGTAAATGAAATGTAGGGCGGGGTCGCTGACCCCGCCGGTTTGAACGGTAGGGCGAATCCTCCGGATGAGCCGTCGGCCCAGGAAAAGCGGGGTCAGCGACCCCGCCCTACACCGACCCGCGCCATTGCCAGAGATACTCGGCCAGTTCCGTCAACGCCGCCGCAGCCACAATGATCTGCGTCTCAACTCGCGAGGCTCCCGGACATTCGACCCGGCCGCTGAGCAGCGCCACCGTCCGCCCGCGCCGCACATGCGCGAGCGCCCACCAGGCAAATGGCTCGGCCACCTTGGATTTCGCCGACGGTTCCGCGTAGCCCGTCGTCGCCAGCCCGAGATCGCTGCCAAACAGCCGGCACACACCCTGCGCCATTTCGCGGGCCACCTCCGCGGACACGCAGTCCACGCGCTTCGCGGCCGCCCGGCTCACGCCGAGATGCGTCACCTTCTCGTCGAGGGAATAGGCCGTGATTCCGCCGAGGAAAAATTCCGATGCCCCCGAGATCGCACCCACCCGCGCCTGCACGTGTCCGCACGTCAGGCTCTCCGCCACCGCCAGCGTGAGCTGCGGTTTCTGCAGCAGGAGTGGCTTGAGCTCGATCATGGTAAAGAGGGAATGCTTTTCTTACAGGAGGTAACGGAGAGAACGGAGGCGGTCTTTAAGAGAGTCTGCAATCCTTTGGGTGAACCCGTGTTTCCACGCCTTCTCCATTCCCTCCGTTTGCTCCTGTAAAGACAGCCCGGTTCACACCAGCTCCAGCCCAACCGGGCAGTGGTCGCTCCCCATCACCTCGGGCGAAATCCAGGCGCGCTTCAGGGCCGGGCGCAATTTGGCCGAGGCCACGAAGTAATCGACCCGCCATCCAATGTTTCGCGCGCGGCAGTTCATCATCTGGCTCCACCACGTGTAGTGGCCGGTGTTTTTCTCAAACTCGCGGAAGGTGTCCACGAAACCCTTGCCCAGCAGCGCCGAGAAATTGCCGCGCTCTTCATCCGTGAAACCGGCGTTGCGCCGATTGGTCTTCGGATTGGTGAGGTCGAGCTCCGTGTGCGCCACATTGAGGTCGCCGCAGAACACCACCGGTTTTCCCTTTTTCTCCAGTTTCTTCAGGTAGGCCAGAAACGCCTTGTCCCAGTCCTGCGTGCGATAGTCCAGCCGCGTGAGCCCGCGCTGAGAATTCGGCTGATAGACGTTGACGAGGTAATAGTCGGGAAACTCCACCGTGATGACGCGGCCCTCGGTGTCATGCGCCGCGACCCCGATGCCGTTGGTCACCTTCAGGGGCTTCACGCGCGTCAGGACGGCGGTGCCGCTGTAGCCTTTCTTGTCGGCGCTGTTCCAGAACGGCTCGTAGCCCAGCGGCCACGCGACATGCTGCACGTCGCCGGGATGCGCCTTCGTCTCCTGCAGGCAGATCACGTCGGCATTCACCGCCGTGAAATAATCCATCGCACCCTTCCGCAGGGCGGCGCGGATGCCGTTGACGTTCCAGGAAACGAGTTTCATGCGCGCCCGTTCAACGCGGGCGCGCCGCCGGGCGCAAACCGTTTCGCATCGGGTCGCCCTGATCCGGCGTTGAAGGACTCAGCGCCAGACGGCGAGAATCGCGCCCTGCACCACGAACAGCACGATCTCGTGGCCCACCACGATTGCCTGCAGTTTTACCGTGCGCTGTTCCCACAGGCTGCCGTTCAACATTCGCGTGCCGACCAAAAGCACTCCGACAAAGGCGCCGAGTTCCGCTCCCTTGCACGCATCCGGGCTGCCGAGGGCCTTGATCAGCACCGCCAGGCCGAGCGTGCTGAGCACGGTGTAGAGGAGACCCTGCGCGAAAAGCTTCGCCATGCCCTTTTGCATGGCCGCCTTCATTGTTTCCTCGGTGAACTTCATCTCCGCCATCCAGGATTTGGCGAACAGCACCGGGGAATACCAGAGCCAGCCGAGGAGAAATCCGATTACAGCGGTGCCGATCACCGCGAGCCAGTTGAGTTGCATGAATGCGTGATGCATGGGGTAGTTTTTGGGGTTCAGTTTTGTCGGGCGCGAGTTGCGCCCACTTGCGCAGCTTATCCATAAACTGCCGGAAAACACAGGAGATTTTGGCGGCGCAGCCATGACGCACCTTCCTGTTGCCATGGCCGGGACGCACGGCCGACACTCGGGTGTTTCCTCCCCCATGTCCGTCTTTACTCCGCTTCCCGTCGGTCAACCCATCCCCGCCAGCCTGCACGCCGTCTCGTGCAGCCTGCCGAGCATGCGGGATGTGCGCGGCTACGAGGAAAAGGACCCGGCCGTCACAAAACACCTGACCTCGGGCTACCCGCGCTTCCTACTCCACCCTTTGCTGCATCAGCTCGCCCGCGAGCTCATCCGCCGACACGGACTGGCCGGCCATACGCTTTGGCTCGTCTCCTCGGCCACGATGGCCGACCGGCTGGCGGCGCACCTCGGCGTGGGCGAAGTCGTGCGGGTCACCGAGCCGGGGCTGCACGGTATCGCACACCCGGATTCGTCCGAACTGGCGGGCCGCGCCAAGGCGTTTCTCCAGAACATCGGCGGCTTCCTCTCTTCGCGCGCCGCCGAGGATGAACTCGTCCGCCGCGGCCTGCACGCCTCGGCCGAGCCCGAGGAACTCTTCAACGGTGATGCGCTCGCCGAGGTTCGCCGGCACCTGCAACCCGCGTTTCCCGGCCTGCCCGCCACCGACCTCCTCCTCGCAAACTGCGGCATGAACGCCGTCGATGCCGCGTTTCGCGCCCTCGCCGAACTGCAGGCCGCCCAGGGCCGCACCGTCTGGATCCAGCTCGGCTGGCTCTATCTCGACACCATCGCCATCCTGCAAAAATTCACCCGCACGCCCGGTGATTACGTTCACGTCAGCGATGTCTTCGATCTCGCGGGCCTGGAAAAAGTCCTCGCGCGTCACGCCGGCCGGGTCGCCGGCATCGTCGCCGAGGTGCCCACCAATCCGCTGATCCAGACACCGGACGTCGCCGGCATCGCGGCCCTGGCCAAAAAATTCGGCGCGCGCCTCGTCCTCGATCCCTCGATCTCCTCCGCCTTCAACCTCGATGTCCTGCCTCACGCCGACATCGTAGCGACCAGCCTGACCAAGTACACCGCCAGCGCCGGCGATCTCACCGCCGGGCTCGTCGTCATCAATCCGGCCACCGCGGACGCCGCCCTCCTGCGCACCAGCATCGCGAAGAAAATCGAGCCGCTCCATTCCCGCGATCTCGCCCGGCTGGCCGTGGAAATCAGCCGCACCCATCGCGTGCTCGCGCGGATCCACGCCAGTGTGCCGCGGGTGGTTGCGTTTCTCGAATCCCATCCCGCCGTGCGCGAGGTGTTCTGGGCGCTGCATCCGGCGTCCCGCGCGAATTACCTGCGCATCGCCCGCGCGTCCGATGCCGTCGGGGCGATGATCACCTTCACGCTCCGCGGCCCGCTCGATCCATTCTACGACCGCCTGCGGCTGCCCAAGGGGCCGAGCTTCGGCATGGAGACGACCCTCATCTGTCCTTTCATGTACCTCGCGCACTACGACCTGGTGAACACCGCGGCCGGCCGCGCCCAGCTCGCCGCCAGCGGGCTCGATTCGAATCTGCTGCGCCTGTCCGTCGGCACCGAGCCGGCCGACGACATCATCGCGACCCTGGCCGAGGCACTCGCCTGACCATGCCGGCGCCGCAGTGCGAATTCCTCCCCATCGACGGTCTCACCCTGACCGACGTCAAAGCTAAGCTCAGCAAGTAAAGGTGCTCCGCTAGTTTGTCACCTAATGGGTGACAAACTGGAATTTGGCCGCGTCAGCCGCGTGAAGCGCAAGGCGAGGAAGAAGGCGGCGAAGGCGAGACCCGTGGCCAGGCCAGCCCAGATGCCCAGCGGGCCGAACGGACCCCGCACGCCCAGCAGGTAGCCGCCGGGAACCGCAATCACCCAGTAGGACACGAACGTGATCACCGCGGGCAGCTTCACATCGCTCAATCCCCGGAGGAGCGAAGCCCCGATGACCTGGCCGCCGTCGAAAAACTGAAACAGCGCGGTGACCACCAGCAGCTGCGTCGCCAGCGCGATCACCCCGGCATCGTGCACGAACCAGCCCGCGATCACGTGGCCGGCCAGCAGGTACAGGATCATGAAGACCGCCGCCAGCAACCCGCCCAGCCCCAGCGCGCTGTAGCCGATCGGTCGCAGCCGCGCGTGGTCGCCCGCGCCCAGCGCGGCGCTCACACGCATGCCCGCGGCCGATGACAGGCCGAGTTGGACCATGAAGGTCGTCGCCGCGCATGAAATTGCGATCTGGTGCGCCGCGAGCGGTGCGGCACCGAGCCAGCCCATCATGATGGCCGACGCTGCGAATGCCCCACTCTCGAACAGCAGCATGCCCGACGCCGGCAGCCCGAGGTGCAACATCTCCCGCAACCGCCCCCCGGCCAGCGGCGCGAACCAGCGCCGGGGCAGCGCGGCACGCAGCGTCGCATCCCCATGGATCCAGCCGAACAGCACGAGCACACCCAGTGTCCTCGAGACGAGGGTCGAAATCCCCGCGCCGGTCAGGCCGAGCGCCGGGGCGCCGAGATGCCCGTAAATCAGGACCCAGTTGAGGAAGGCATTCAGCCCCACGCCGCCGAGCATGATGACCATCGGCACCCACGGCCGGCCCATCGCCTCGGCAAACTGCCGCATCGCGAGGTACAGCAGCACCGGCGTGATGGAGGAACCGATCAGCCAGTAAAACGGGTTCACGATCGCGAGCACCTCGGGCGGCTGCTGGAACCAGTCGAGCCGCCGGCCGAGTCCCACAATGACCAGGGTTTCAATCGCCCCAAATACGAAAGCCAGCACCAGTCCGTGCCGCAGGTATTCCCCGCACTCCTCCGGCCGCCCCGCACCCCGCGCCCGCGGGACCAGCACTGCCATCGGCAGCATCAGCCCGATGCTCAGCACATAGAACACCCCGAAAATATTTCCGCCAAACGCCGAGGCCGCCAGCGGCACGGTGCCGGTATGCCCGATCATCACGCTGTCGGTCAGACCCATGAGCATCTGGCTGACCTGCCCGATCATGATCGGCAGCGCCAGCATCAGTGTCGGACGGATTTCGCGAAAGTAGGGGTTGAGCGACACAGCGCCCAAGGGAGGCGGAGAAGGAATTCGCTTCAAATGAATTCCCGTCCGGCCATGGGCCCCGATCTCATCACGAAGCTCGCCGCCACGCCGGCGTCCCTCCATATTCTCGACCTGCCGTACTGAACGCTTCCCGCCTTTCGCCCCCATCCACGCCATGCGACGAAATCCTTTCTGGCTCCTGCTGGCCGTCGCCATGGGCGTCGCCCTTGGCTATTGGTGGAATCACCGGATCGCAAAAAAGCCAGGGACGCTCCCACCGGCCGCTGCGGTCAGCGCAGTCCGACCCGAGGTGCCGATCCAGGACAACAAGACCATCGACTTCTCCAGCGGCCAGCCGGTGGTGAAGGAGTCCGCGCAGGAAAAGGCCATCATCGACGCCGCGGCCAAGGATATGGCCGACGCGACCAAGAACATCCGCTTCGAACCCACCGCGCCGCCCGCTGAAACCAAATCGTCGGAGCCCGCCAAGTCCCCGTCCAAGCCCTGAGTCCGGTCCGCCGCGACTAGGGGTGAACCGGATCCGGATGTGCCTGGCGCACGCGAATGGTGTATTTCCGGGCGTTGGCCACGGGTGCCTTGAAGTGCACGACCTCGGTCAATCGGCCGGCGAGAATCAGCGTCTGGAACGGCCCGCCCTCCCCGATGCTGAACCCCTGCTCGTCCCGGAAGACGCAGTTGATCTCGATTTGAATGGGTTGCCGTTCGCGATTCTTCACGTTGGCGACAATCTCGATGAGGCGGCCGTCCGGTTGCACGATTTCCTGCAGCCCGGTGCAACTGATCGCCAGTTGCGTGGGCTCATCGAGCAGCACGAATTTCTCCGTGTTTTCGACGGTGTATTTGGTCGTGTCCTGCGGCGGCGCAAGATGGGTCACACAGCCGGCAAACAGCGCGAGCCCGGCTGCCGTCGCGGCAAAAATGACAAGGTGCTTGGTCTTCATGGTCAGGTCAGTAGGGGTGAGACTGCAGGCGGACATTTAAGTTCGCGGAGAAATACAAGGGTGTCACCCGCCGGATCTTCAACGCTGATCGTGAGATAACAGGCGGGACTGGCAAGAGCCTCACGCTTGACACCGACCCGCCCTGTTCAGTCCCGGGAACAGGAGGAACCGCTTGAGCCCGGCCGTGATCTAAGATCCGCGCGCGTCGGACGTAGTGTTTTCTCCGGCCCCGCGGCCCACGGGCCTGAATCCGGGGTTACCGGGACCAATCACTCATTGAGTCCGCTTCCAAACCATCTATGTTCTCCCTTCCGATGTTTTCGCCCCCGCGTTTCGCCTTGCTGTTACTGTTGGCCTTCACCGCCGTCCGCGTCGTCGCGGACGAGCCCGCGGAGGTCGTTTCGCTCCGCGCCAAGGCCGAAAAGGGCAATGCGCTCGCGCAATACAATCTCGGCCTCGCTTACACCCAGGGCCTGTTGGTGCCCGCCGATTTGCCGGAGGCCTTCGTCTGGCTTTCGCTCGCCTCCGAGAACGGCTCCACCGGCAAGGCCCTCGACGATATGCTGGGCACCATTTCCGACGCCCAGCTCACGGAAGGCCGCCGGCGCCTCCGCGAATACCGCGCCATCCTTGCCGCCAAAAACGCCGTGATTGTCAGCAGCCCCGGCGTCCCGCATAAACTTTCCCCCCCGCGGATTCAGTCTCACCGCCGCGCCCGTCGCAGGCAAATCCACGACCCTCAACCCCGCGCCGGACATCGCCGTGACCCGGGCCCCGGAAGCGACCGGCCCGGGCACGGATGATCCGGTCCAGCTCCGGAAGGAAAACGCCCGGCTCATGTCAGCGCTCGCCGAAACCAGCGCCCGGCTCAATGAACAGGCGGCCGTCATCGCCAAGCTTCAGGCGGAACTCGCCGGGAAGCCCCCCGCCGTCGCCGAGGCTCTCCATGCGGAGCCTGTTCGTAAAACCCCTTTGGATGAGCCCATTCCCCGCCCGCAGTGAAACAGCCGTGGCCGGCGGCAAACAGTTGTAAACGTCGGGCCGGTTGGATTCGCGTATTGAGTAAGCGGTAAAAGCACTTAGGGATGGAGCGTTATGTTCCTGCCCGCCCGCACCACCCTGCTGTTGTTGCTGACAGTAGCCTTCAGTCGTCTGGTCGCCGCCGAGCCCGCTGAGATTACCTCCCTCCGGGCCAAGGCGGAAAAAGGCAATGCCATCGCGCAGTACAACCTCGGTCTCGCGTACACCGATGGACAACTCCTGCCCGTCGATATTCCCGAGGCGTTTGCCTGGCTTTCCCTCGCTTCGGAAAACGGTTCCACGGGCAAGGAGCTCAACACCGTGCTCGGCAACATGACCGATGCCCAGCTCGCCACGGGTCGCGAACGGTTGGAAAACTACCGCGCGATGATTGCCGCCAAGAGCAAGGCCGCACCCGCGCCCCGCACTCACGTCGTCGCTCCCGGCGACACCCTCGGCAAGATTTCCCGGCTCTACTACGGCACGGCTAACCGCTGGCCCGAGATCCTCGCCGCCAACAGTGATGTGCTGCGCGACGAACGCAGCCTCGTGGTCGGCCGGATCCTCAAGATTCCCTGATGTCATCCCCGGCCCGCCGCCGGCGTGAAAGATTGCCTCGCCCGTGATTCCGTTCTTCCTTCCTGCCATGAGTTCCCACCCGTTCCGTGTTGCACTCGTCCTCGTGTCATCGCTGGCCTTCATCGTCCGCGCTCATGGCCAGGCGCCCGCGCCCAGTGAGCCCGCCGCCCAGCAAGCTGCCCCGGCTCCTGCCTCCGCCCCCGTCGTGGAGTCGCAGGACACCGCCGAGGCCAAGCTCGCGGTCGTGCTCCGCAGCTACACGTTGCTGCAGGCGGAAAACGACCAGCTCAAGGCCGCGCAGGAAAAACTCCTGACGGAAAAATCCTCCCTCGAGGCCCAGCTCGCCGTGGCCAAGAACGCCCTGCCCCTCGCCGATCAGGCCGCCGCGTTGCACGAGCAGCTCCGGCAGACCCAGGATCAGCTGGCCGCGCTTTCGCTCGAGAATAACGAGCTCAAGACCCGGCTCGCCACGGGCCCTTCTTCCCCCGGCACGCTCGCCTCCACGACCCTGCAGCCGAGCGTCATGACGGTGGCCCCCGCCCCCGATCCGCTGCCGGCGGCCGCCCCGGCCCCGCGCACCCACATCGTCGTCGAAGGCGACACGCTCACCAAGATTTCAAAACAGTACTATGGCACGACGAGCCGCTGGTCCGAAATTCTTGCGGCCAATCACGATGTGCTGCGCGACGAGAAGAGCCTGGCGGTCGGCAGCAAGTTGCGCATTCCGTAAAGCCCCTCGCAGTAGCGCAGGCATTCTGCCTGTAAAAGAACGAGGAGCAGGCAGGATGCCTGCGCTACCTCCAGACCGTCCGCCTCACGCCGCTTTCTTCAGGAGAAAAGGCGCAACCTCGGCCCGGCATTTTTGCACCGCGGCGTGATACGCCGGATTCTTCCGCAGCTCGGCGATGATCGCCTGGGCCAGGAGCCGCCCGCCGACAAGATCGCTCGGGAAATGCACGCCACCGATGACGCGGCCCCACGCGGCGTGATGCGCGCGAGTGTAGAGTTCCACCTGCTGATCGGGAAAGATTTCGCTCAGCACCGCCGCCCACACAAACGCCCGCATCGAATGCGAGCTGGGATAGGAACCGCTGTCCGGCAACTCGACGCAGGGATGTACGGTCGGATCCGTGCGCGGCGGCCGCGGACGGGCGTAGAGCCCTTTCAGGCTTCGGCTCACCGTGACGGTGTCATCCGTCACCTGTTTGAGGAACGCCGCAGTCACCGGCAGGTTTCCCGGGGTGAACCACGCTCCCAGCACACTGGCGTTGTCGAAGGCGCTGTCCTTCACGACGAGCTTCGCCCACGCCACGTCGGCCGGAGTGCGCGCCGCCTGCACCTGCAGCACGGTTTCGAGGTCCGCCAATGCGGCCACCGAGCCCGCGACCGGCGGTGGTGGCACGATGCCCTTCACGTCGATGGCGCCGGCCGGAATGAAATTTCCGCCGGTGTCCGCGGCCGGCAGCGACGTTGTGGCGACAAGAACGGCCATCAGGAATGAGGCGCACGTGAAACGTTTCATGCTCCGGACCGTGACAGATTCGGCGGAGGGGCGGAATCAGATTTTAATTTTTCTGCACCCCATGGCCCGACCGGCCGCGAGTTTCATTGTCGCGCCGGGTTGATTGGCTCAACCTGCCGGCATGAGATTCCTGCGCGCGTCGCTTGCCCTGCTCACCGCCAGCCTGGCGCTCCATGCCGGAGAAACGACTCTCCCCGCTGCGGAGACCGCCGCCCCTCTGCCCGACGGGCTCTACGCCGAGTTTGTCACGCCCCGCGGCACCGTGGTCGCGGAGTTATTCTACCGGCAAGCGCCGCTGACCGTGGCCAGTTTCACCGGTCTCGCGGAAGGCACGCTCGGGCCGAAAAAAGGCACGCCGTTTTTCAACGGCCTGAAATTCCACCGGGTCGTGCCCAACTTCGTCGTGCAGGGCGGCGATCCCCTCGGCACCGGCGAGGGCGGCCCGGGTTACAGTTTTGCCGACGAATTTGTGCCCGGCCTGCGACATGACGACGCCGGCGTGCTCTCGATGGCCAATGACGGACCCGACACCAACGGCTCGCAGTTCTTCATCACACTGCGCGAGGTCAACCGCCTCAACTACCTGCACAGTGTCTTCGGGCGCGTCATCCGCGGACGCGGGATCCTCCCGCAGATTCAGCAGAATGACGTGATCACCGCCGTGCGCATCCGCCGCGTGGGCGCGGCCGCCCTCGCCTTTCGCGCCGATCAGGCCGCCTTCGATTTACTTGCCGCCAAAACCAGGAAATTAGGCGCCGCCCAGGAACCCGGCCCCACGGCCCACTTTGACGATGCGGACAAACTGCTACCCACGGATCCGTCCCGCGCCCTCGGCTTCCAGCGCAAGCTCGCCAACTTCGAGCGCGCCACCGGCCGTAAAATTTACGCGCGCGTCTGCGCCCGGTTCGTGCCGGAAACTCCCAATCAGCGCCCGGGCAGCCTGGCGGGTTCGATGGCGAAAAAAATCGGGCTGCCGCCGGCCAGCGTCCTCGCCGTTTATTTCGCCGATACCGCGCAGTGGGGACTTTGGATCGGCGACGATTACCTTCCGTCGTTCACCGGCCGGACCGGCACGCTCGCGGAGCTGATGCAGAACGGCGGACTGCATCAGGCGAAACAGGATTTTCTCGCCGCGGCCAAGGCCCGCGCCGATCTCGCAACCGCCGACTTCGCCAAGTTCGCTCCGCCTGACAAGCCGCTGACCGCCGGCCAGAAGATCAAGATTCAGGTCGATGCCGTGCTCGACGCGCTCATCTTCAAATTCGAACCCCACGCCTGATTTCATGAAACTCCGCGCCCTCCTCGCCTCGCTCCTGCTCCTCCCCGGCCTGCTCCGTGCCGCCGATGCGCCGCTGTCCGAACTCGTCACCCAGAAAGTCAGCGCCGATTATCCCGCGCTGCTGGCGTTTTACACCGACCTCCACCTCCACCCCGAGCTCTCGCTCATGGAGGAAAAAACTTCCGCCAAGGTCGCCACGGCACTGCGGGCCGCCGGGTTTGAGGTCACGGAAAAATTTGGCGGCTACGGCGTGGTTGGTGTCCTGAAAAACGGGCCCGGCCCCACGCTGCTCATCCGCACGGACCTCGACGCCCTGCCGGTGCAGGAGGAAACCGGCCTGCCCTATGCGAGCCAGGTTCGCGTGAAGGATCTCTCGGGCCGGGAAGTGCCCGTGATGCAGGCCTGCGGTCACGATATTCACATGACGGTCTTCACCGGCACCGCGCGCCTGCTGGCCGCGTTGCGCGACCGCTGGTCAGGCACGCTCGTGTTGATCGGCCAGCCCGCCGAGGAACGCGGCATCGGCGCCCGCGCCATGCTGATCGCGGGCCTGTACCGGAAATTTCCCACGCCCAACTATGCGATCGCCCTCCATGACAGCGCCTCCCTGCCGGCCGGCACGCTCGGCACGGTCGAGGGTTTTGCCATGGCGAACGTCGATACCGTCGAGATCACCGTGCGCGGCATCGGCGGCCATGGCGCCTATCCGCAGGCCACCAAGGATCCGATCGTGCTCGCGGCGCGCATCGTGATGGCGCTTCAGACCATCGTCAGCCGCGAGACCCGGCCCATCGATCCGGCCGTCGTCACCGTCGGATCCATCCATGGCGGCACGAAGGCCAACATCATTCCCAACGAAGTGAAGCTCCAGCTCACGCTCCGCTCCTACTCCGATGGCGTCCGCGCCCACACCCTGGAGGCCGTGCGCCGCATCTGTCGCGGCGAAGCCATCGCCGCCGGCCTGCCCGATGATTTGCAGCCCATCGTAAAAATCATCGAGGACGACACCGTCAACGCCACCTACAACGACCCCGCCCTCACCCGCCGAGTCCGCGGTACGCTCATCGCCTGGTTCGGCGCGGATCGCGTGCAGACCATCCCGCCTGAAATGGGCGGCGAGGATTTCAGCGAGTTCGGCCGCACCACGGACCATGTGCCCCTCTGTCTCTTCCGGCTGGGCGCCGTCGATCCCGTAAAAGTAGCCGAAAGCCAGCGCACCGGCATACCCTTGCCCTCCCTCCACTCCAGCAAGTTTGCTCCGGTGCCCGAACCCACTTTAAAAACGGGTGTAGCCGCCATGACGGCCGTGGCTTTGGACATTCTCAAAAAATAACCGCGCCGTCCCGGTTTATATAAAGTTTTCCACGCCTGTTTTAACCCTTGGCAGCCAGCGGTATATCATTCTATGTAGCAGACTATCAGCGGGAATGGGGATCATGATCGGCATATTTGTAAGGCCTTTTTCCGCTATTAGACCAATTTAGTGCGTATAATTACCCACCGTAAAATATTGTCGGGCTTTCCCCCGTAGATTCTGACTAATTCCGTCCCCCGTACCCTCTTCTGAGGGTAGCTTGATGAAACCCAAACCCCCCCCTGGCTTTACGCTCGTCGAAATAATGATCGTCGTGGTCATTATCGGCATGCTGGCTGCGCTGGCCATTCCCGGGTTTCAGAAGATTCGGAGCGCCTCCCAGGACAAGGCTGTGTTGAGCAATGCCCGCCAGCTGGCCGCCGCCACCGACCAATATATGATGGAGTTCGGCCGCAGCACGGTGGGGATCGACATGCTGGTCGGATCAACGAATTACGTTAAGAATCTGGAACTGGTCGCCAACGAGACCTACCCCACCACGTATCAGGCAGGTGTGGCCATCACGGTCATCGGCGTCGCCGGCGCCCGCACGATTACTTACGGTCTTTGAAGGCTCGCCGGGCTTCGGGTGGGTGCTTCATGGTCGGGACATGAGAGCCTTTCGTTTCTTTCTTTTGGCTGTGCTGGCCGCCGTGCTTTTGGCCGGCCCGGCGCGCGCCGCTGAAACCCAACCCGCGGAGCCGTCCGCCACCGCGGCGATTCTGCTGGTTCTTCAGGATCAGGCCAGTGCCTGGAACCGCGGCGATATCGATGCCTTCATGCAGACCTACGCGCCGACCGATGACCTGCGTTTTGCGTCCGGCGGCAATGTCACTTACGGCTGGAAGTCCACGCTTACGCGCTACAAACAGCGCTACCCGAACCGCGCGGCGATGGGCACACTCGCTTTCAGCGAGCTCGCGGTCACCGAGCTCTCCCCCGACGCGGCCCTGATCTTTGGTCACTGGCAGCTCACACGCGCCACGGATACTCCTCATGGTTTGTTCACGCTGCTGGTCCGCCGCACGCCTGCCGGGTGGCGCATCTTTGCGGACCATACCTCGTCCGCCACGCCCTGAATCGAGCCGGGCTTGCGCCGCACGGGCGAAGCCGGCACGGTGCCCCTTCTTCCATGCGTAATGCGCTCTATCTTTTTCTCCTGGGCCTGGCCCTCCTTACCTTGGCCTTGGTTGTGCGTTCCGGCCTGATGGCCCGCAAGGAACCCGGCCGGCCCATCAACGCCGCCATGCGGGAAGCGATGAACGAGGACGCACCGCAGCTGAGCGAAGCCGACGCGATGATCATCCGGCAAAAATACGGCAACGCCCACCGGCTCCATTCCGGTTTGCTTTATGTCATCCGCGATCCCGGCACCGGCGGCTCCACCCCGCGCAGCGGCCAGGAGGTCATCGTCAACTACGACGGCCGGCTGCTCGACGGCACGCCTTTCGACAGTTCCTACCGCCGCGGCGCACCCTTCACCTTCCGGCTCGGGGCCGGCATGGCCATCGAGGGCTGGGACGAGGCGTTTCTGACCATGAGAAAGGGCGAGAAACGCACGCTCATCATTCCCTACTGGCTCGCCTATGGCATCGCGGGTCGCCCGCCGACCATTCCGCCGCGTGCGACGCTGGTCTTCGAAGTCGAGCTGATTGATATCCGCTGAGTCGGTTTTCTCCCGGCTGAAACATTTCCGCTTCGAACTCCGTTCTCTCCGTTACCTCCTGTAAAAGGTCCGGTGGATTTCCGCCTCACTCGTGATACCGTGTCAGCGGCGCCTTCAGCCGGTCCAGCAGTCCGCGGTCGAACATCCGCTGCTTCAGCCCTTCCTCACCGGAAAATTGCGCGGCCTTCAAGCTCACCGCCAGCAAGGCACTGTGCGTCATCTGGCGTAACAAGCTGCGCCGTCTTTTTAATCCGGACAGACCGGCTCCAGCAGACGGGACCGTAATCGAATGGGGCTTTCGGATGGGCACAGGAGAACCCACACTGACGCCGCTCAACAACGCCGGCTCCCAAAAATAATTACCTAAATTTTGTTCAATCGTGCGGCTTCCGATAATTGACCCCGAGCCGGTCGAACCGCGCGAGCAACCAGGTGAGCCGCGCTCGAAAATCGGCGTAGTTTTTCCGCTCCACCGGCGACCACACGACCTCGGCCAGCGCACTCAGGCGCGGATAGGCCCGGCGCTCGACAACCGAGAGGCTCGGCATGCGCTCGCGCCACAGCTGGCCCTGCGCCCCGAGCACGCGCGCGTGGTGGGCCGGCTCCAGCTCCGCCGGGATCGGGTCAAACGCGTACACTTTCTCCAGCGTGGTCTGCACGCCGACCGCGACGGCCTCCTCCTCGGCGTTGCCTTCCGCATAATCCAAGTACGTGTGCGACGTCGGCGCCATGACCACGTCGTGTCCCAGCCGCGCCGCCTCGATCGCCCACTTCACATCGCGCCACGCCATCATCGCCGCGCCCGGCGCGAGCCCGCCTTCC
Source organism: uncultured Opitutia bacterium (assembly GCA_903859715.1). Lineage (GTDB taxonomy): Bacteria > Verrucomicrobiota > Verrucomicrobiia > Opitutales > Opitutaceae > Opi-474. The sequence goes on along the minus strand of CAIONS010000068.1, from coordinate 201,559 downwards.
TGAATCTCGTCCCAGCCGATGAGCCGGCGGCCGCGTTGCGCGAGAAAGTTTTCCGTCCGCCGGATGAACCAGCTCTGGAGTTCATGGCCGTCCTTCAGTCCATTGGCCTTCATGAAGGCCCGGGCCGTCGGCGACGCCTCCCACTGCTCCTTCATCGCCTCGTCCCCGCCCACGTGGATGAACGTGCTGGGAAACAGGGCGAGCACCTCGGTGAAAATATCATCGAGAAACTGCAGCGTCTCCGGCTTCGGCGCATACGTCTCGGGGAAAATCGTCCAGCGCGGCTGAACCAGCGGCGCATAGCCGGGCGCATCCGTGTTGCCGAACTGCGGATAGGCGTTGAGCGCCGCCGAGCTGTGGCCCGGCACCTCGATCTCCGGCATCACCGTGATGAACCGCTCCGCCGCGTACGCTACGATCTCGCGGACATCATCCTGCGTGTAGAATCCGCCGTGCGGCACGCCGTCGGAAATCTTTTCCGCATAAATGTCGGGCGAAGCGGTCCGCCAGGCGCCGACCGACGTGAGCTTCGGGTATTTCTTGATCTCGATGCGCCAGCCTTGGTCGTCCACCAGGTGCCAGTGAAAAACGTTCAGTTTATGCAGCGCCAGCGTATCGAGATATTTCTTGATCTCGGCCACCGGCGAGAAATGCCGGCTCACATCCAGCAGTGAACCGCGCCAGCCGAACCGCGGCCGGTCCTCGATCTCCACCGCCGCCACTGTCAGTCCGCCTCCACCGGCCTTCCAGCCGAAGCGCTCGATGTCCGGCGGCAGCAACTGCCGCAACGACTGCATCCCATAAAACACCCCCGCCGCGCCCCCGCCGCGGATTACCACGCCACCAGCGGTCGCCGTCAGCGTGTACCCTTCCGTACCCAATTTTTCCGTGAGCCCGGGATCGAGGCTGAGCACGATGGCATTGCCGCCCGCCGGCGCACGGTCCGCCACGGTCACAACGAGGATTCGCGCCAGCTGGGCAGCCGTGCTCCGCAGGGCCGGATCGCCCGCCGTTACAACGGTTTTCGCCGTGAGCGGAAAAGGCGCCCCGCCGGTCAGGCGGCACGAGACAGGAATCGGAATGATGTTCGGGGATTGGCTCATGGATAAAAATTGAGAGAGATAGCTTGGTAGAAGCGATTCAGTTGCCCGCGAATTATGCTAATCAACACGAATAAAACTCACCTGAGCCGGATGGAGCCTCGATCAAGCGACTGGATCCTTCTGCTCCTCCGAAATTCGCGCTGATTCGCATGATTCGCGGGAGTTCTACAACCCCATCAGGCTGCCGTTGCGCTTGATCCACTTCTCCGCCTCGCGCCAGCCGGGACACACTTCCTCCACCCGCGCCCAGAAGCGCGCCGAGTGGTTCATTTCGCGGAGATGCATCAGCTCGTGGTAAATGATGTAGTCGCGCACAAACTCCGGCGTCTGCACCAGCCGCCAGTTGAGCGAGATCGTGCCGTTGGCCGAGCAGGAACCCCAGCGCGAGCGCTGGTTGCGCACCGTCACCTGCTTCACCTCGACGCCCGTCACCGCCGACAGCTCCCACGTGCGCGCCGGCAGCTCGATCTTGCCGCGGCGCGCGAAATGCGCCTCGAGCGTCGGCCGCAGGTCGCCGTCAAACGCCGGCACGCGGAACACATCCGCCGCCAGGCACACCTGCGGACGCTCGCCGATGGCCGCCTGCCGGATCTCCGTCATCTCGCCGCGCCACAGCACATGCGTGCCGAGCGTCCAGACTTCCGCGCCCCGCGGCCGGCGCTCCTGCCGCGCCCGTGCCCGCGCGAGCCAGTCCGTGTGCTGCGCCACAAACCGCTCCGCCTCGCGCACCGACCCGCGCGCCGGGATCACCGCCACCGCCGTGCCATCGCGCCGCAGCGTCAGCCGGTAATTCCGCGCCCGCGGGCTGCGCTCAAAGACAACGCCATCGGTCGCCGGCGGGGCCTTGTGCACCCCCGGCGCAGGTTCAAACAGGCCGAAAAGATTCTGCTGCTCCGAACTCATGCTTCGCCGGAGACTCGCACGAGTTCCCAGCTCGTCAACTTTCCGCGCGCCACCGTCAGCCATGCAAATGTCGGCTCCACCCCGCGCGGCCGCGTAATGCAGCCCGGATTCAGCCAGCGCACCCCGCCGATCATCTCATCCCGCGGCACATGCGTGTGGCCGTGCAGCACCGCCGAGATTCCCGCCGGCACCTCCGCCGGCGGAATATGGGTCAGCAAAAACCTCAGCCCGCCACGGATCAATTCCAGCGATTCCGGCCAGCCCTCGTAGCCATCGCAGTTCCCCCGCACCACGTGCAGCGGCGGCCCGAGCTGGGCGAACTCCTCCAGGATCTCCGGCTCGCAGACATCCCCCAAGTGCCAGATTTCATCCGCGCGCTTCAGCCGCGCTGGCAAGGAGGGCGGGTACCTGTCGTGAGTGTCCGAAAAAACCGCAATACGCACCGCTCAGCACAATCACACCAAAATCCCCGCTGCGACTCAAAACCGCTGAGGCAAAATCTGGGTTTGACCGTGAAGGACGCAAAGCATGCGAAGATAAGGCCCGCGCGCAAAAAGCCCCGCTCAAGCGCCCGATGAAACGGGGCGTTGAGCGGGGCTGATGATTCGGTTTCCGCTGTCGCGGATCAGAGGCCGCCGCTGGCGAAGAGCAGCTCGCCGGTGAGCCAGCCCGAATCGCCCGAAGCCAGAAAGACCGCGACGGCGGCGATGTCACTCGGCTGGCCGATGCGGCCGAGCGGGGTCTGGGCGACAAAACCCTTCTCCATGTCGGAGCCCATGACACCCGCCGTATGCGTGCCTTCGGTCTCGACCAAGCCCGGGTTGATCGAATTCACCCGGATTTTCCGGGGCGCGAGCTCCTTGGCGAGGACCGGCGTGATCATGTCGACCGCGCCCTTGGTGGCCGTGTAAACCGCGGAGGCCGCCGGCTTGGCGCGGGTGATGGTGGAGCCGATGTTGATCACGCTGCCCCCGTCCGCGAGATGCTTGGCCGCCGCCTGCGTCGTGAGCAGGAGCCCGAGCACGTTGGTGTTGAACTGCCGGTGGAAGGATTCCTCGGTGACGGACTCCAGCGGCCCGAATTCGTACACGCCGGAGTTGTTCACGAGGATGTCGAGCCGGCCGTAGGTCTTGATCGCGGCGGCGATGATGCCCTGCGCCCCGGCGGCCTTGGAGACGTCGCCTTGCACGGCCACGGCCTTGCCGCCAGCGGCGGTAATGGCGGCAACGACGGCATCCGCGCCGGTTTTGCTGGAAGCGTAATTGACGACGACGGCCGCGCCTTCGGCGGCGAGGGACTTGGCGATGGCCGCCCCGATGCCTTTGGAGGCGCCGGTGACGACTGCAACTTTACCTGTGAGCTTGTTCATCTGAATTTTTCCTTTGGAGGGTGTTTGGTTTAGAGAAGGTGAAAGGGAAACTTTCCTTACTTCTATAGTTCCGAATTCATGAACTATGGACAAATTGTCAAGGCGTGGTAGGTTGAAACCACATGAGGCCGCTTTTTCATCCCGTGCCGGAGAACATCACCGTGGAAGGCATCCTCCACGCCCTCTCTGACCCCGTGCGCGCGGCCATCTACGCGAAGATTGTCGGCGCGAACTGCTCGCAAATTTGCTCCAGTTTCCTCGAGGTCAGCGCCAAGCCGGTTCCCAAGTCCACCCTCTCCCAGCACTTCAAGGTGCTCCGGGAAGCCGGCCTGATCCGGGGCGAGCGCCGGGGCGTCGAGATGCACAACACCTCCCGCTGCGACGAAATCAACCAGCGCTTTCCCGGCCTGATCCCTGCGATCCTCAGCGCCCACACCCTCCAGTCCAAGGGCACCGCCCGGAGCGCAGCAGCTGGCAAACGGAAACCTGCCAAGGCGTAATCCGCAATTTACGAGAGCCGAATTACGAGGGACGAATTCCCCAGCGTGTACACGGGATGATCAAAGTCTGAGTTCCTCATCCATGCACCGTATCTCGTAAATTCCCGCTCTTCGTTCAGGCTGCGCCCTCGTCCCTCTGCAAATCGACTCCTAGCCCCCTCGTCTCTCGACTTATCCCATGCATTACACCCACCTCGGCCGTTCCGGCCTCCGCGTCTCCCGGCTCTGTCTTGGCACCATGAACTTCGGGCCGTTCACGAGCGAGGCCGACGCCTTCGCGCTGATGGACCGCGCCGTCGAGCTGGGCATCAATTTCTTTGACACCGCCGACGTCTACGGCCGCAAACGCAGCGAGGGCATCACCGAGCACATCCTCGGCCGTTGGTTTGCCCAAGGCGGTGGACGGCGGGAATTCGTCGTCCTCGCCACAAAAATCTACGGGATGATGGACGCTCCTGCCCGCTCCGACCCGAATCTCGATCGCGGCCTGAGCGCGCGGAAGATCATCCAAGGCTGCGAAGCCAGCCTGCGCCGCATGCAAACCGACCGCATCGATCTCTACCAGATGCACCACGTCGACCGCCTTTGCCCGGTCGACGAGTGGATGGGCGCGATGGAAACGCTTCAGCGCCAGGGCAAGATCTACTACGTCGGCTCGAGCAACTTCGCCGGCTGGGACTTGGCCACGGCCTGCACGACCGCTGACCTCCGCGCGTCTTCGGCGCGTCTCGTCTGCGAGCAAAGCCTCTACAATCTCGCCAGTCGCACGATCGAGCTCGAGGTGATCCCTGCGTGCCGTCACTTCGGCCTCGGCCTGATCCCGTGGAGTCCGCTCGGCGGAGGCCTGCTCGGCGGCGCACTCGCCAAGGCCGCCGCGGGTCGCCGCGCCGCGCCCGATTTCGAGAAACAGCTCGCCGCCAAGCGCCCGCAGCTCGAGCGCTACGAGGCACTCTGCACCAAGCTCGGCGCCGCCCCCGGCGATGTCGCCCTCGCGTGGCTCCTCGCCCAACCCGTGGTCACCGCCCCGATCATCGGCCCGCGCACGATGGACCAGCTCACCGACGCCCTGCGCGCCCTGGAACTCAAGCTCACCCCCGAAACCCTCCAGCAGCTCAACGAAATCTTCCCCGGTCCCGGCGGCTCGGCCCCGGAAGCGTACGCGTGGTAAACCGAATTAGAATCATGTCTTGGTAGGCCCAAGCTCAAAGCTCGCTCGTGTAAAACCGCAATGGTGCAAACGACCCGATCTGTGAAGCTTACTGCCATCGCTCAAACTGCTCTCCAAGAAATGCTTCGGGCTACCACCGTCGCATCGAACGTATACTGGGACATTGCTCAAGCTGATGATGGATTCCTCGCAAGCGAGAATCCAAACGAGGCGTACAACAGTATAGCTCGCGCGTTTGTGAACTCATCAAGTATAGTAAAAATCGTAGACGCATACCAGTGGTACAATGGGCAAATTTTCCGGCTGTTATCGATCTTTGATCAAGTAGTAGCTCACCGCTTCAAACTAGAGAAAATCGACGCGCCGCCTTTTTCCATCAAACGGACCAAACGAGGCTCGATACAAAGTACTTTAAAAGGGCAGGGTAATAGCGGCCCATCAGCGCCCATTTGACAGCGCTTCACCGCAGCGGAGAATCCCCGCGTGCTCCGCGCCCTCGCCATCGACTTCAATTCCTTCTTCGCCTCCGTCGAGCAGCAGGACCGGCCGGAGTTGCGCGGGAAGCCGCTGATTGTCGTGCCCGTGCTGGCCGAGACCACCGGCTCCATCGCGGTCAGCATCGAGGCCAAGCAATTTGGCCTGAAGCGCAATGTCCGCGTCGCCGAGGCGCGCCAGCAATGCCCGGGCATCATCGTCGTCGAGGCGCGGCCCGAGCTCTACATCCAGTATCACCGAAAACTGAAGGAGGTCGTCGAGACCCTCGTCCACGTGAAGAAAATCCAGTCGATCGACGAGCTGGAGTGCGAGTTGTCCGGCGATCTCGCCGAGCCTGCGCGCGCCCTGAAACTCGCCGAGGAGATCCGCCAGAAAATCTACCAGAAAGTTGGCCGCCACCTCCGCTGCTCCATCGGCATCGGTCCCAACTGGTTCATCGCGAAGCTCGCCTCCGACCTTCAGAAGCCCGACGGCCTCGTCCTCTTCGATGAAGCCGACATCCCCGGCAAGCTCCTCCACATCGAGCTCGGCGATTTTACCGGCATCGGCGAAAACATGGAGAAGCGCCTGCGCGCCGCCGGCATCGACAATGTGGAGAAACTCTACGCCGCCAGCAGCGCCCGCCTCCGCGCCGTCTGGGGCAGCGTTGAGGGCGCCCGGTTTCATGACTGGCTCCACGGCGGCGTCCAGGAGCGCGAGGCCCCGCGCCAGAGCACCATCGGCCATAGCCACGTGCTCCCGCCTGAGAAGCGCAACGCCCCCGCCGCGCTCGCCGTGCTTCACCGCCTCCTGCAGAAAGCCGCGATGCGCCTGCGCCACGATCAGCTCTATGCCGGCGGCCTGAGCCTCTCGGTCGGTTACCGCGACGGCACTGACTGGAGCGCCGACCTCCGCTTCAATGAAACCCAGGACACCCTCCACTTCACCCACGTCCTGAACGAACTCTGGTCACGCCGCCCAAAGTCCCACCAGTCGCTGGCGCCGAAACAGGTCGGCATCATCCTGCACCAGCTGCTCGCCTCCGCGCTTCACACCGGCGACCTCTTCGAGGGGAAGAAGGAGGAAACCCGCAGCCGGCTGCTCGGCGCCGTCGACACCCTCAACCAGACCTTCGGCAAGAATTCCGTCTACTTCGGCGGCGCCCACGGCGCCACCGCCTACGCCCCGATGCGCATCGCTTTCACCCGTATCCCCGATCCCGAGATCGAGGAAATCGACGCCAAGCGCGGCCGCCGCCTCCGCCCCAAAAAGCCCGCGCCCACACCACCTTTTGAGGAGTAAAATTAACCGCAAAGGACGCGAAGGTCGCAAAGCCCATTCTTTTGTCTGGCCCGACCTTCGCGTTCTTGGCGTCCTTCGCGGTTAAATCAGCCTCCGATCATCAAGCCACTACCCCTTAAATCACACCCTTGACACCCCATGGGCCGTCAGGCACTTCTGACCCTCTTTTTCTTCAAAAGTCATGAAACCTACATTCCGTCCGCACCGCAAAAAGCGCGCCCGCAAGATCGGCTATCGTGCCCGCATGGCCACCCGTGGCGGCCGCAAAGTCATCAAGTCCCGTCGTCTCAAGGGTCGCAAGCGCCTGACGGTCGTCTGAGCCCGCTCGCTTCCGCGAGCCGTGGTCCCATGCGCTTCCGCCCTGAGCAGCACCTGCGCCGCCCGGGTGATTTTCGCACCGTGCGTGAACAGGGCCGTCGCATCGACTGCGGCGCCTTCACCGCCTGGTTTTTCCATCGCGCAGCCGGTGCCACGCCCACCGTCCTTCCCCGTGTCGGCGTCGTCGCCTCCATTGCCTCCGTCGGTGCCGCCGTCCAGCGTAACCGCGCCAAGCGCCGCCTCCGCGAGGTCTTCCGCCAGCACCAAGCCCTCGTCCCCGCCGGCTCCGACCTCGTGCTCGTCGCCCGCGCCGCGATCAACCGGCTCGACTATCCGGCGCTCGAACAAAAATTCACCGACGCGTGTCGCAAGGCCTCGCCGCCGCCCCATGCCTGAGCAGCCGTCACTTTTCATCCGTCTCGTCCGCCTGCCGGCGTCGGCCCTGCTCGGGCTGATCTGGGTTTACCAGCGCACACTCTCGCCCGCCCTGCCCGCGATCTTCGGCGCGTCCTGCGGCTGCCGGTTTTCCCCAAGCTGCTCCCATTACGCCGCCGGGGCCATCCGCACGCATGGCGTGGCCATGGGCGTGGTCCTCGCGGCCTGCCGGCTCGTGAAATGCACGCCGCTGCATCCAGGCGGGTTCGATCCCGTGCCGCTGCCCCGCGCCAAATTTTCCTGCGTCAACGTCGCCAAGGCCACTCCGGCCGAAGGCTGACCGCGGCGCTTTCCCCCCTCCCTTTTTCATGGACAAAAAGAACTATCTTATCGGCGGCTTGCTCATCGTCGCCGCGTTCGCCAGCCTTTACCTCGGCCAGAAATTCGCCCCGCCGGCGACCGTGCCGCCTCCGGTCAGCACGGTCGTGTCGCCCGCAGATACGACCTCCGCTGCCTCGGCGGCCTCCGCTCCCTCGGCCGGCTCCAACGCCACCTTCACCGCGCTCGCCAAGGCTCCCGCCCACGCGACGATCACGACGCTCCAGAACGCCTACATCGCCGTTAACTTCACGGACTTTGGCGGCGCCATCCGCGACGTCGGCCTGCGCAAGTTCCCCGCCGAGCTCAACCACCCCGAGCCCTACGTGTTCAACGCCCTGCACTCCGACCCGATGCTGGCGTTTACCGATTTCCCCGGCCTCGACGCCAACACCCCGTTTGAACTCGTCTCGTCGACCGCCACCGAGGTCGTCTACCGCGCCGTCCTCGGCCAGCAGCTCGAGGTAATCCGTCGCTACTCCCTCGTCGCCCAGCCCGACGACACCCATGATCCCTACCAGCTCCGCTCCGAGATCACCCTCCGCAACCTCACCGAGAAATTCCTGCCCGTCGCGCGCATTTCCCTGAGCCTCGGCACGATCGCGCCGGTCAGCGACTCGGTTTACGGCCAGAAGGTCACAACCGGCTATTCCACCGGTTCCGACCAGACGTTCATCGCCCGGACCCAGCTGGAGGGTGGCAGCGGCTTCTTCGGCATCGGCGCCAGCGACCCGAAGCCTTCGGTCACCAGCGGCGGCCCGATCGTGTGGGCGGCCCTCACCAACCAGTTTTTCACCGGCATCCTCACACCCGACCAGCCCGGCGTGGGCCTCCTCACCCATCGCGTCAAGCTGCGGCCCCTGGCCCCGGATGACCAGCACAACGCCTACGGCCTCGCCGCCGCCGCTCAGTTCGACGTCAAGCCGCTCCCCGCGCACGGTGAATCGAAGCTGGGGTTCAGCTTTTACGTCGGCCCGAAAGAATATCACCGGCTCTCCAACGCCGACATCTTCAAGGTCGACCAGGACAAGGTCATGCAGTTCGGCTTCTTCAAGTGGTTCAGCCAGATCCTGCTCACGCTCATGACGTGGGTGCACAAGGGCATCCCGAACTGGGGCTACGCGATCATCGTCACCACCCTGATCCTGAAGATCGTCTTCGTGCCCTTCACGCTGGCCGCCTCGCGCTCCGCGAAGCGCATGCAGAAGATCCAGCCCGAGATGCAGGCCGTCCGCGAAAAATTCAAGGACAACCCCGAGAAGCTGCAGGCCGCGACGATGGAGCTGTTCAAGAAGCACAAGGTGAACCCGGTGGGCGGCTGCATCCCCATCCTGATCACGATGCCGTTCTTCTTCGGCTTCTACCAGATGCTGCAGGGCGCGGCCGAGCTGCGGTTCCAGCCGTTCCTCTGGGCGCTGGACCTCTCGGCGCCCGACACCGTCGGCCACGTGTTCGGCATCGCCGTCAACATCATGCCGCTCCTCATGGGTGCCACGATGATCTTCCAGCAGCGCCTCACGCCGCAGCCCTCCGTGGACAACGCGCAGATGAAGATGCTCAAGTTCATGCCCTGGATCTTCATCCTGTTCTGCTACTCCTTCTCCTGCGCCCTCGCGCTCTACTCCACCATCAACGGCCTCTTCACCATCGGCCAGCAGCTCGTCAACAACCGCATGAAGGACGTGGGTGACACCGCCGGCCCCGGCGCCATCGCCGTGGAAAACGCCGCCGCCTTCGCCGGCAAACCGGTCAAGAACGTCACGCCGAAGAAGAAGAAGTGATTGCGGAGACGAGCCGTCGAGCAGACGAAGAGTCGAGCAGCCCAAACTACCCCTGAGTTTTCATTCCTGCCTCCCGTCTTTTCGATCCCTTGACTCTTCGACCAGCTCGACTCCTAGCCTTTCTCGACTTTTCGACTTCAGAAAATGGCCGGCCATAACAAGTGGTCCAAGGTAAAGCGCGCGAAGGCGGTCACCGACTCGCGCAAGGGCAAGGTGTTCTCCCGCCTCTCCCGCGACATCACCCTCGCAGCCAAGTCCGGCGGCGGCGATCCCGATGGCAACGCCCGGCTCCGCACGCTCCTGCTCAAGGCCCGCGATGCCAACATGCCCGTGGAGAACGTCGACCGCGCCATCAAGAAGGGCACCGGCGAACTGCCCGGCGTCGTGTTCGAGGAGATCACCTACGAGGCCTACGGCCCCGGCGGCGTCGCGTTCGTCGTCAAGGTCACCACCGACAACAAGACCCGCGCCGCGCAGGATGTCCGCTCGGTCTTCTCCCGCCACGGCGGCAATCTCGCCAGCACGGGTGCCGTCGCCTTCCAGTTCCTGCACGCTGGGCAGTTCCTGCTGACCAAGGAAAAGACCACCGAGGACGCGCTGATGGAAATCGCCCTGGAGGCCGGCGCCGACGACGTCCTCGCCAGCGAGCAGGGCTTCGAGGTGCGCTGCAACGTCCACGCCTTCGACAAGGTCTCCCACGCCCTCGAGCAGAAAAGCCTCAAGCCCGACAGCGCCGAGATCGCGTACATTCCCGTGACCACCGTGCCCGTGACGGACGTGACCGCCGCCAAGACGCTGCTCAAGCTCCACGATGCCCTCGAGGAGATCGACGACGTGCAGGCCGTCTACTCCAACGAGGAAATGGACGACGCCCTGACCACCGCTGCCCAAGCTTAGGCCGCACCCCTTTTCTCTCGTCATCCCTTCGACAAGCTCAGGGCAGGCTCTGAGCGAAGCCGAAGGATCTCCGTTATCTTTCTCGCCGATTCCGCTTTAGCCTCACGACACTCCCGCAGCCCCGAAGCTTTTCATCCTCGCGCGAACACAGCCCCACGCCGCCTTGTCATAATGACATCCGCGATGCTTGTCTCGCGCCCGGCCGCCCCAATCGTCTTTGTTTCCCCATGACCGACCCCGAGGAAAACGCGCCCGTGTCCCGGCTCCTCGCGGCCAGCGAGATCGGGATCGTTGCGCCCCGGGACTTCGTCTGCACCCGGCCGTTCACGTTCAAGAGCGGCCAGGTCCTGCCCGGCTTCACGCTGCGCTACGAAACCTACGGCGAGCTCAACGCCACGCGCGACAACGCCATCCTCATCTGCCACGCGCTGAGCGGTGACCACCACTGCGCCGGCGTGCACGCGGCCGACGACCGCAAGCCCGGCTGGTGGAACAACCTCATCGGTCCCGGCAAGGCCGTGGACACGAACCGTTTCTTCGTCGTCTGCGCCAACGTGCTCGGCGGCTGCGTCGGCTCCAGCGGACCCTCGTCCGTCAATCCCGAGACCGGCCGGCCTTACGGCATCCATTTTCCCTTCGTCACGATCCTCGACATGGTGCGCGCGCAGAAACTCCTGCTCGATCATCTCGGGGTGAGCACGCTGCACGGCATCATCGGCGGCTCGATGGGCGGCATGCAGGCGCTCCTGTTCGCGATCGAGTTTCCCGCCTTCACCCGCCGCGTGCTCGCCATGGCCACCACGTCGCGCGAAAGCGCGCAGGCCATCGCGTTCAACGAGGTCGGCCGCCAGGCCATCATGCAGGATCCCGACTGGAACCAGGGCGACTACGCCAAGGGCGGCGGTCCCCGCGTCGGCCTCGCCATCGCGCGCATGATGGCCCACATCACGTACGTCTCCGACGCGTCGATGGACCGGAAGTTCGGGCGGCGCAAAAAAAACCCGGCCAGCGGCGAGAGCTACACCTTCGACATCCAGTTCGAGGTCGAGAGCTACCTGCGGCACCAGGGCCAGGCGTTCATCAACCGCTTCGACGCCAACTCGTACCTCTATATCACGCGCGCCCTCGACCAGTTCGACCTCGCGCAGGCCTACGGCTCGCTCGAGACCGCGTTCGCCCCGGTGCAGGCCGAATCCCTCGTGGTCGGCTTCACCAGCGACTGGCTCTTCCCGCCGGAGCAGAACCGCCAGATCGCACTCGCCCTGCTCCGCGCCGGCAAGCGCGCCAGCTACGCCGAGCTCGCCACCGACCTCGGCCATGATTCGTTCCTCCTCGAGTCCGAGGAACTCTACGCGCTAATCCGCGGCTTCCTCGAGCGCAACCAGGCGACCGCGGTCGACTTCTCGATCTAACATGTGGAACTCAGGAAAACTGGAATCAGAGACCCGAGGATTGGTGGTTTTTTTCCGCCTTCCTGAGTTCCACATTTCCGCATCCGTCATCTCATGACCAAGCTCGTCGAGAAACGCACGGTGGACATGCAGATCATCGGGGAATGGGTGACCCCGGGCTCGCGCGTGCTCGATCTCGGCTGCGGCCGCGGTGCGCTGCTCGATTATCTCGTCCAGACCAAGGAGGTCGCCGCCCTCGGCGTGGATCTCGACTTCGGCCGCATCACCGCCTGCGTTGCGCGCGGCCTCTCCGTTTACCAGGGCGACATGACAAGCTTCATGCAGCAGTTTCCCGACCGGCACTTCGACCGCGTCATCTGCTCGCGCACCGTGCAGGAACTCGGCGACCCGACCGGCGTCATCCTGGAAGCGCTGCGGGTCGGCCGCTCGCTCACGGTCGGCTTCGTCAACCACGGCTACTGGAAAAACCGCGTCGATGCCCTCCTGCGCGGCCGCAAGGTGCGCAACGAGGTCTACACCACCGAGTGGTTCGAAAGCCGGCCGTCGAATCCCGTCACCATCGCCGACTTCGAGCATTTTTGCGCCGCGCAGGGCATCACGATCACCCGCCGCGCCCACCTGCTCGGCAACTGGCGGACACCCTGCCGCACGCTCCCCAACCTCTTCGCCGGCTACGCGCTCTACGATCTGGCGAAGTAAGGGGCCGCAGGTCGCGGGTGGGCCGTGCGCTCCGCGCGCGGCAGGGTCCAAAGCCAGCCGGGCGACGGAGCGCCCGACCCACCGCATCAGCCCGACCCTCTCCCGTCATCCTGAGCGAAGCCGAAGGATCTCTGTTATCCCTCCTGAAGAATCCGTGTTTGATTCGGACACTCGGGCGGCGCCGCGGAAGTAGCTGTGGCTTGAAATGAGCTTGAGTGAATTAATAGCAGAGATCCTTCGGCTTCGCTCAGGATGACGGGATAAAATGGACGCCGGAGCGCCCTGCCCACCCCTCAGTCTCCTTTCTCCCCACTCCCTTCTCCTTCCTCCCGAATAGCCCGCACGGCCTATTGAATAATTTCCCGGCACCCTTCATGCTCCGGCCTAAACCCCATGAGCCTCGAGGACTTCTTCGCCCCGTACCGGGCCAACATCATCGGCATCAACCAGGATTTTGAATCGCCGTTCGGCCGGCAGCGCATCGTGTACGCCGACTGGACCGCCAGTGGCCGTATGTTCGGCCCCATCGAGAAAATGCTGAGCGAGGAAATCGCACCGTTCGTGGGCAACACCCACACGGAGACATCCGTCACCGGCACCACCATGACCCGCGCCTATCATGAGGCGCTCCACATCATCAAGGACCACGTCCATGCGTCCAAGGACGACGCCATCATTTGCTACGGCTCCGGCATGACCAGCGTCGTGAACAAGTTCCAGCGCATCCTCGGCCTGCGCGTGCACGAGAAATACAGCGGCCAGGTCACCATTCCCGAGGCGGAGCGCCCGATCATCTTTGTCACGCACATGGAGCATCACTCCAACCAGACGTCGTGGATCGAGAGCATCGCCGAGGTGCGCGTGATCAACGCCACGCCCGACGGCCTCGTCGACCTCGCCCACCTGGCCGAGCTGCTCGAACTCTACCGCGGCCGGACCGTGAAGATCGCCGCCGTCACGAGCTGCTCCAACGTCACCGGCATCATCACGCCGTATCACGCGATCGCCGGGCTGATGCACCGCGCCGGCGGCCTGTGCTTCGTGGACTTCGCGGCCAGCGCGCCGTACATCGCGATCGACCTGCACCCGGCCGGCCGGCCTGACGAGTCCCTCGACGCGATTTTCTTTTCACCGCACAAGTTCCTCGGCGGCCCCGGCACGACTGGCGTGCTCGTGTTCAACAAGAAGCTCTATACCAACCGCGTCCCCGACAACCCCGGCGGCGGCACCGTCGACTGGACCAACCCGTGGGGCGAGCACAAGTACTTCGACGATGTCGAGGCCCGCGAGGACGGCGGCACGCCCGGTTTCACGCAGGCCATCCGCACCGCGCTCTGCATCCGGCTGAAGGAGTCGATGGGCGTGGAAAACATCCTGCAGCGCGAGCACGAGTTGTTGGAGCTGGTGTGGGACCGGCTGGAGGCAATTCCCGGACTGCACATTCTTGCCGGCGAGCACCGGGACCGGCTCGGGATCATTTCGTTCTACATCGACGACCTGCATTACAATCTGGCGGTCCGCCTGCTCAACGACCGTTACGGCATCCAGACCCGCGGCGGCTGCTCCTGCGCTGGCACCTACGGCCACATTCTGCTGCATGTCTCGCCCGAGCACTCGAAGTCCATCACCGACCAGATCAACCGCGGCGACAAGACCGAGAAGCCCGGCTGGGTGCGCTTCTCGCTGCATCCCACGATGACCGATGAGGAAGCCGAGCGCGTCCTTGAGGCCATCACGGCCCTCGCGACACACCACCGCGAGTGGGCGGCCGACTACACCTACAGCTCCGCCACCAACGAATTCACCCACCGCGTCGAGACCGGCGCCATCGGCCGCCGCGTGCACGAGTGGTTCGACGAGTTCGGCAAGACCGCCGTCGTCGCCACCGCCTGGGAGCCCATGGGCCTCGGCTACGAGATTTGAAACGACGCGTCCCGCGTCGTTTTCAAATTGGAGTTGGAAGTTGGAAGATTGGAGTTCGAAGCTAACTCCCAGCTCCAATCTACCATCTCCGCGGCCAACGGGCCGCCTATTGCGCGAACACTTCTGCCTGCTTGTTCAGCGACTTCTCAAGGCTGCCGCACACGAGCTCGCAAAGTTTGAAGATCGACGGGTCGGCAATGGCGTAAAACACCTGCAAGCCTTCCTTCCTCCGCCCCAGCATGTGCGCATGCGCGAGAGTCTGCAGATGGCGCGAGACATTGGCCTGCGTGCCGCCCGTCAGCTCGACGAGTTCGTTCACGCTTTTCTCGCCGGCAAACAGCGCATGCAGCAGCCGCAGCCGCGTCGGCTCCGCCAGCACGGCAAACCGGCGCGCAATCAACGCGAGGGCCTCATCGGACAGGGGACGCGGCGCTTTCATCGCGAGCTTAAACGGCATCTTGACAGCATGCCTCGTATATAACTATATGCTCATATAAAGCAAGCGGCTTCCCCATGAAAATCGAATCCTTCATCCGTGTTCTCGCCGGCGGCATGGTTCTGCTAAGCGTTGCACTCGTCTATTTTGTCAACGCGTGGTGGCTCCTGCTGACCTGCTTCGTCGGCCTCAATCTCATCCAGTCCGTCTTCACCGGTTTCTGCCCGCCCACGATCATGCTCACGAAGCTCGGCTGGCTGGGCGCCGACGGCATCATTCGCCCCGGCGGAAACAAGTCCCGTTAACCGGTAGTCGCGCCCCGGTATGAAACGACTTCCGCCCCTTCTCGCCGTTGCCCTGCTGCTGGGCGGCTGCAGCCGTCCCGCCAGCTCTGGCCCGGTCAGCTCGGCGGCCGCGGTGCCGGTTCATGTCATCACGGTCGTTGCGACCATCGCTCCTCAAACCCAGCCTGTTCCCGGCACGATCCGGCCTTTCGCCTACGCCACCGTCGCCGCCAAAATCACGGGTACCCTCGCCACGACCAATCTCGTGGTGGGCCAGGCGGTGCAGGCGGGTGAAGTTCTGGTCACTGTGTCGGCCGGCGAGCTCGACGCGCGCGTCGCCGCCGCCCAGGCCGCCCTCAGCCAGGCCGAGCGGGAATACGAGCGCGAGCGGACGCTGGAAACCAAGGGCGCCTCCACCACCGATGCCGTGCGCAACGCCGACGACCGCCGCCGGCAGGTTCGCGCCGCCCTGCAGGAAGCCGAGGCCATGCTCGGCTACACCCAAATCGCCGCGCCGTTCTCCGGCGTGCTGACGGCTGAGTACGTCAAGCCGGGCGACCTCGCCACGCCCGGACTGCCGCTGTTCGAGCTCGAGGGCATGGACCATCTCCGCGCCGAGGTCCAAGTACCCGAATCGCTCCCGCTGCCAACTGTCGGTGCCGAACTCACGATCCTCCTCGGCAATGACCCCGTCTCGGGCCGGCTCGCCGAACTCTCGCCCGCCGCCGATCCCACCTCCCGCACCCGCCTCGCCAAGATCGATCTGCCGGCCTCCTCCTCCGCCCGCTCCGGTCAGTTCGTGCGCGTCCTCTGGCCCGCGGGCGATCGCACCGCACTCACCGTTCCCACCTCTGCCGTGCTTGCTTTCGGCCAGATGGAACGGGTGTTCGTCGTCACTGCCGGCCACGCCCAGTTGCGGCTCGTGAAAACCAGCGCCCGCGAGGGCGCCGCGATCCAGATTGCCGCCGGCCTGGATGCCGGTGAGACCGTCGTCGTGGCTCCGCCCGCCACGCTGCAGGACGGTCAGGCCGTGGAGATCCAGCCGTGAGCGCGCCAGCTCCCGCCGGGCCGGGGCCACGCTACGGATTCGCCGGCCGCCTCGCCGCGTACTTCATCGATTCGAAGCTCACGCCGATCGCGATCATCGCCTCGATCCTGCTCGGCCTCTTCGCCGTGCTCCTGCTGCCGCGCGAGGAGGAGCCGCAGATCAAGGTCCCCATGGTCGACGTGCTGGTCGCCATGCCGGGTGTCTCCGCCGCCGAAGTGGAGAACCGGATCACGCGCCCGATGGAAAAGCTGCTCTGGGAGGTCCCGGGCGTGGAATACCTCTACTCTACCTCCAGCCCTGGCAGCTCCCTGGTGATCGTCCGCTTCCAGGTCGGCACCGAAATCGAGACCGCCCTCGTCCACCTCAACCAGAAGCTCCAGGCCAGCTTCGACCGGATTCCCCCGGGCGCCGGCCAGCCGCTGGTGAAGCCCCGCACGATCGACGACGTGCCCATCCTCGCCCTCACCCTGCACAGCCCCAAGCAGGATCACCTCACCCTGCGCCGGCTCGCCGCCCAGCTCGACGATGTCGTGAAATCCATCCCGCAGGTCGCCGAGACCACGCTGATCGGCGGAGTCCGCCGGGCCGTGCGCGTGCGGCTCGATATCGCCGCCCTCGCCGCCCGCCATCTCACCACGGCCGAGCTGGTGCCGATGCTCCAGCAGGCCAACCGCCAGCTGCACGCCGGCTCGCGGCCCTTCGCCAACACCGAGGTCCTGCTCGAGACCGGCACGTTCCTGCGCGATGCCACCGACGTCGGCGCCGTTGTCGTGGGCGTGTTTCGCGACCGGCCCGTCTATCTCCGCGACGTGGCCGCCATCACTGATGAGGGCGAGGAACCGGCCGACTACGTCCTGCATGGCGGTCTCACCGGCGACCTCGAGCCCGCCGTCACCCTCAGCCTGGCCAAGCGCCCCGGCGCTAATGCCATCGACGTCGTCAACGCCGTCCTCGCCAAGGTCGCGACCGCGCGCGGTACGCTCCTGCCCGCCGACGTGGCCGTCACCGTCACCCGCGACTA
The DNA here is from genome assembly GCA_903859715.1 of uncultured Opitutia bacterium. Lineage (GTDB taxonomy): Bacteria > Verrucomicrobiota > Verrucomicrobiia > Opitutales > Opitutaceae > Opi-474. The sequence continues at coordinate 184,168 of CAIONS010000068.1, read as the reverse complement.
CGGCCACACTGCCGCCGAGAAGAGCAATGAGCTGCTCGGCCACATGGGCATCGCCGTCTTCGGCGTGGCGCTGCTGATCCTGCTGTTCCTCGGCTGGCGCGAGTCGCTCATCGTCCTGCTCGCGATTCCATCGACCCTCGGTCTGACGCTGTTCGTTTTCTACCTCTACGGCTACACGCTGAACCGCATCACGCTCTTCGCGCTGATCTTCTCCGTCGGCATCCTCGTCGATGACGCCATCGTGGTCGTGGAAAACATCGTGCGGCACGTCCGCCTGCCCGACGCCCAGCGCAAGCCCCTCGGCCAGGTGGCGCTCGAGGCCGTGGACGAGGTCGGCAACTCCACGATCCTCGCCACCTGGGCGGTGATCGCCGCCATCCTGCCCATGGCGTTCGTCGGCGGGCTCATGGGTCCGTACATGCGCCCGATCCCGATCGGCTCGACGGCCGCGATGCTGTTCTCCCTCGTCATCGCGTTCACCATCACCCCGTGGGCCGCCCTCCGCGTGTTGCGGCGGCGGTTTGCCACGATGACCGCGGCCCCCGGCGGTCCCGGCTCTGATCATGCGCCCGACGACTGGCTCACGCGGCTCTATCACCGCGTGATGGAGCCGTTGCTCGATCACGCACGCGCACGATGGATATTTCTCGCCGGGATTGTGGGACTGCTGCTCGTTTCCGCCGGCTTCGTGCTGACGGGCGCCGTCGTCATCAAGATGCTGCCCTTCGACAACAAATCGGAGTTCCAGATCGTGCTGAAGACCCGCGAGGGCACCACGCTCGAGCAGACCGCGCGCGTCGCCCAGGAAATGGCCGCGGCCATCCGCGTCGAGCCCGAGGTCCGCGACTACCAGATCTACGCCGGCACGGCGTCGCCCTTCAACTTCAACGGCCTCGTGCGCCACTACTTCACACGCCGCGGCCCCAACGTCGCCGATATCCAGGTCAACCTCGTGGACAAATCCCTGCGCGCCGACCAGAGCCACGCCATCGCCAAGCGCATCCGCCTCAAGGTCGCACCCATCGCCGCCCGCTATCACGCCGCGGTCGCTGTCGCCGAGGTGCCGCCGGGCCCGCCCGTGCTGCAGTCCTTGGTTGCCGAGATCTACGGGCCCGACGAATCCCAGCGGCTCGCGCTGGCCCGGGAAGTACGCGGCATTTTCGAGCGCACGACCGGCGTGGTGGATATCGACTGGTACGTCGAGGAGTTGCAGCCGTCGGTCCGCTACGTCGTCGACAAGGAAAAGGCCGCGCTGCACGGGGTGAGCACCGGCGCCATCGTGAAAACTCTCGCTCTGGCCACCCAAGGCAGCGCCGTGGATCTCCTGCACTTCCCCGCCGAGCGCGAGGATGTGCCCGTCATCGTCGAGCTTCCTGCCAGTGACCGGTCACAGCCCGAGGCGATGCTCGCCCTCCAAGTCCGCGCCGACCTGAACCCGGCTGGCCCCTTGGTTCCGCTCTCGGAGCTCGTTCACCTCGAGCGCGGCCTCGGCGAGCGGAATCTCTACCGCAAGAATCTCAAGCCCGTGACCTACGTCACCGCCGATGTCGCCGGCGCGGTGGAAAGCCCCGCCTATGCGCTCTTCGTCATTGACCGCGACGTCGGCCGGCTCGATGCACGCAAATTCGGCGGCACCCAGGCCGCGCTGCCGATCTACCATCTCAACCTGCCAACCGACGACACCCAACCCGCGCTAAAATGGGACGGCGAGTGGCACATCACGCTGGAGGTTTTCCGCGACCTCGGTGTGGCCTTCGCCGCCGTGCTCGTGCTCATCGCGATGCTGATGGTCGGCTGGTTTCGCAGCTACGTGACCCCGCTCGTCGTGATGGCCGCGATTCCGTTTTCCCTGATCGGCATCCTGCCGGCGCATTGGGCACTCGGGGCGTTTTTCACGGCCACGTCCATGATCGGCTTCATGGCCGGCGCCGGCATCGTCGTGCGCAACTCGATCATCCTCGTTGATTTCATCGAGCTGCGCCGCGCGCACGGGCTGCCCCTCCGCGAGGCTGTGGTCGAGGCGGGTGCCGTGCGCTTCCGCCCGATGCTGCTCACCGCCCTTGCCGTGGTTGTCGGCGCAAGCGTGATTCTCACCGACCCGATCTTCCAGGGCCTCGCAATCAGCCTCATGGCCGGCGAAATCGCCTCGCTGCTGATCAGCCGCCTCGCCGTGCCGGTACTTTATTACATGGCGAACCGTCGCACTGCCGCAGCGCATGAGCTTTGATTTCCACCCTGGCAAAATGGAGCGGCCGGCCCACCGCGTGGCCGGCCTGCTGATTCCGCTCGGCGCAGTCGTCTCGCTGCTGCCTTGGACGCCTCCCTGGGCCGCGCTGCTCGGAGGCATCGTGCTCTCGCTCACGCTCGGCAATCCCTACGCCGACACCACCAATCGCGCTTCGAAGTGGCTGTTGCAGCTCGCCGTCGTGAGCCTCGGCGCCGGCGTGAACCTCATGGTGGTGGCTCATGTCGGCGGCCAGGGCCTCGGTTATACCCTGGCGGGTTTGGTGACGACTTTTGCCTTGGGTGCGTGGCTCGCACGCCGGCTCGGAATCGGCCCCAAGGTGGCTGCGCTCATTTGCGCCGGCACAGGCATCTGCGGCGGGAGCGCCATTGCGGCCGTTGCTCCGGCAATTGACGCCGCACCGGAGGAAACCTCCGCGGCGCTCGCCACCGTGTTTCTACTCAACGGAGTCGCGTTGATCGTGTTTCCCGCCCTCGGTACATGGGCCGGCCTCGATGCCCGCCAATTCGGCCTGTGGTGCGCGCTGGCCATCCACGACACGAGTTCGGTCGCGGGTGCCGCCATGACCCACGGCAAGGAAGCCCTCGCGATCGCCACCACGGTGAAGCTCGCCCGGGCCTTGTGGATTGTGCCGGTCGCACTGGTGCTCGGAACCTGGTTCCATCGTCAGTCCGATTCGGGCGCCACCCGCAGCCGCCTGCGTTTGCCGTGGTTTATCGCCGGCTTCGTGGCCGTCTCGGCCCTGTTCACCCTTGTGCCGAGCCTGCAACCGGCCGCCGGCTCCGTCGGCCTGATCTCTCGCGCATTGCTGACCCTCACGCTTTTCCTGATTAGCACCGGCCTGAGCCGGACCGTCGTGCGCACCGTCGGCGTCTGTCCGCTGATCCATGCCTTGGTGCTCTGGATCGTAATCAGCAGCGCCAGCCTGGCTGCCATCGTCACCGGCCTGATCCACTGACCGGAGAGCCGCGAAAAGCAGAAGGGGAGATTGAGCTCTGAAGTTCGGATTTCGCGATCTTAGCGCCCTTGGCGGTGAGCTTTCAGTCGCGCGGCGTGGATCACGCACACGCAGTCGGCGCCGTCTTCCGTCCTAAGCCAGTGCGGCTCCAGCGCGGCGAACTCCCGGTTCATCGCGTCCTGCAGCCCGCCGACCTCGACCAGCACAATCCCCTGCGGCGTCAACCGCTCGCGCGCCTGGTGCAGGAGCTTGCGGATGATCACGAGCCCGTCCTTGCCGCCATCGTGCGCCATGCGCGGCTCGGCCTTGAACTCTGGCGTCTGGGCATCGACGTGCGCGCTCGGCTCGTAGGGCGGGTTGCTGAGAATCACATCGTACTTCGCCACTGGCACCGCATCGAAGACATCGCTGCGGTGCAGCGCGACCCGGCGCGTGAGCCGGTGCTCGCCGACATTAATCTTTGCGACTTCGAGCGCCTCCGCGGAAAGGTCGAGTGCATCGATCTTGGCCGCCGGGAAATGATGCGCCAGCAGGATGGCGAGGCAGCCCGAGCCGGTGCAGACGTCCGCCACCCGCCGGACTTTCGCCGGGTCCGGCAGCCAGCCGTCGAGCTGCTGCGGGATGATCTCCAGGAAATAACTGCGCGGGATGATCACCCGCTCGTCGACATAGAACCGGTATTCGCCGAGCCAGGCTTCGTGCGTGAGGTAGGCCGCCGGCACGCGGTCCACGGTCCGGCGGTGCAGCATCGTCTCCACCGCCGCGCACTCGGCGGGCGTCAGTTTCTTCGTCAGCACTTTGGCCGGGCTGTCGAGCGGCAGGCCGAGCGTGCGCAGCAGGAGGTAAAGCGCCTCGTCATGCGCGCTGGCCGCCACCTGCCCAAGGGCGAGTTTTTCCCGGGCGTAGAGCTGTTCCGCGAACCGCAGCCATTCCCCCAGGGTCGCGCCCGCGGAGGGCACCAGCGGCGCCTTATTTTTTGGCCGCTTCACTTTTGGCCGGCACATGCACGTGCGTGAAGATATGGTCGGGGCAGTAGCACTCGTCGCCGGCGCATTTCGAGCAATAGCGGAAATCCATCTCCGGGTTGGTCAGGTCGGTCTTGCCGCAGACGTGGCAGCGGTGGCGCGCCTCGGGCTCGGCGTTGGCCGCGGCGAACCGCGTCGCCGACGTGGCCATCACGCGCTTGCGGTACCGCATCGTCTGCACGATGTCCCGGCTGAAAAAGAGCAGGAAGTTGCCCACCGAGGCGAGGATCTGCAGGCGCAGCGGCCAGCTGCCCGTGAAGAAATAATAGGCGTTGGCGATCCAGGTGATCAGCGCGAGCCACTTGATCTTCACCGGCAGGATGAAAAAGATCGCCAGCTCGAAGTCCGGGTTGAGCCACGCAAAGGCGAGGAACACCGAGCCCGCGATGAACAGGTTAGTCGTGGGCGCATACGGCGTGATGAACGCCACCGCCACCGTGAGTGCGTAGCCCGTGAAGACAAAAAGGTTGTAGCGGAACTCGCCCCAGTAGCCCTCCAGCGCCCCACCCATCAGGAAAAACATGTACCAGGCGAACGCGACGAACACATAGCCGAACATCCCCGGCGGGGGTGGCATGAAGATCATCGTGATCAGCCGCCACCATTCGCCGTGCAGGGCGAGTTCGGACCTGAGCACAAAGTAGCTCAGGTCCAGCAGCCCGAGCAGCGCCGAGAGCAGGACAAACACCTGGCCGATGACCAGATAAAGGGAGAGGTTCGGCACCGCGAGGCGGCCGAAGATGCGTTCAAGGCGGTCGAGCAAGGACATGGCGGCGGCAAAAAGCCGGTTACTTCTCGGCTTTCGCCGGGAATTGGGCAACGAGCTTTTGCTTCTGCCCCTGCAGCGCCGCCTCGGTCACCGTGGCGAGCAGCATCCGCGCGTGGTCCAGCTTGCCCTGCTTGATCAGGACATTCGCTGCCTGCAGCCGCATCGTCTGGCGCTCGACGTCCGTCTGCGCCTTCTCCTCCAGCTTGCTCCAGGCTTTCAACGCCCCGTCCCAGTCCGGGATCGTCAGGTCGTAAAATGACTCGGCATAGCGGTAGGTGAACTCGATCCGGTCGGGCGCCAGTTCCGCCGCCTGCCGGAATGCCTCGTGTTCCGAGTGCTCCAGCCCTTCCGCGGTCCATTCGCCGCTCTTGAGGAAATCATCCTTGGCCTCGTGCAGCAGCGTGCCCAGCTGGTAGTGATAGAGCGGTTCCTTCGGCGCGAGCTGGATGGCCGCGATGAAATACGGGAGCGCCTCCAGCGGCCGGCCTTCCTCGGCGAGGAAATTGCCGATCTGGTTCTTCACCAGCGGCTGGTCGGCGTCGAGCTGGTTGGCCTTGAGCAGCATCGCGATCGACGCCTTGCGCATCCCGATTTTTCCCAGCAGGTAGCCGTAGGCCCCGTAACCCGGGGCATAATCCGGGTTGTCCCGCAGCAGGGCGTCGTAGCCCTGACAGATCTGCTGCATCTGCAGCTGGAAACTGTCCCGGTCGAAGTGCGGGTTTTCCTTCGCCGCTTCGGCCAGCAGCTCCTTCTGCCGCTCCACCAGCTGGCGCAGGGTGTGGTCGGTCATGGACTCGCTCTCGGCGGCGCGCACCGCCAGCGGGACGCCTAGGCACAGGGCAAGCAGGAGCAAAAAGGATTTCATGTGGGCCAACTGCGACATGCTCAGCCCGCCAAGGTGCCCGCGTAAACATTCATCCGCTCGCCCCGGAGAAAGCCCACCAGCACCTGGTCGCTCGCCCGCGCAAACTCCACCGCCGCGCTCGTCGGCGCCGAGATCGCCGCCACGGCCGGTATGCCCGCCGCCAGCGCCTTCTGCATGATCTCAAACGACACCCGCCCGCTCACCAGCAGCACCCGCCCGGCGAGCGGCAGCTGCTCCGCGAAAAACGCGTGGCCCACCACCTTGTCGAGTGCGTTGTGCCGGCCGACATCCTCACGCACGACCTGAAGGTTCCCCTCGGCGTCGAACAGCGCGCTCGCATGCAGCCCGCCCGTCACGTCGAACGCCGCCTGCGCCGCGCGCAGCTTTTCCGGCAGCGTCGCCAGGACCGCCCGGCGCGGCACCAGCGGAACCGGGATCGGCGAAAACTGCGCCTGCACGGCCTCGATGCTGGCCTTGCTGCAGATGCCGCAGCTCGACGACGTAAAGACATGCCGCGTCAGCCGGGCCAGATCGATGGTCGCCCCCGGCGCCAGCAGTACATCGAGGATGTTTTCCTCCGGGTTTCCGCCATCGCTCCGGCAATACACCAGATCCAGCACCTCCTCGCGTCGCCGCACAATGCCCTCCGTAACGAGAAATCCGGCCGTCAGCTCACGGTCATGGCCCGGCGTGCGCATGACGACCGCCACACTGTGCCCGCCCACGCGGATCTCGAGCGGCTCCTCCGCCGCAATCGCGTCATCCCGCACCACGGGTGCCGCCGCGCCGTCATGGCGGGCGATGGACACCGTGCGGGTGGCTTTGGCGAGCGACATGAGGCCAGCGAAGCGAATCACCCCAACGGCTGAAAGCTTTAAGCAACCCAACCAGACCGCCGGAGGATGGCACAAAGAGGCACAAAATCCTGGGCTCCGTCCCGAGTCTCCCGCGCGCCTATAGGCGCAATGGAGGCTCCTTCGCAGTCCCAGAGCCCTTGTGCCTCTTTGTGGCCAACTTTCGGGGTTGGGAACTCCTCATGCCTTATCGCGGCCACTCAATTTTTCTTTTGATGAAATCCTTATTGCCTACCGCCAAAAGCGTACAGCCTGTCCCCCATGCCTGCGCTCCCGCCCCACCCCTCCGGCTCGATTCCGGGCCGCGGCGCGAGCATCAACCCGCCCAACCGCTTCGAGCCGCTGATCCTCGAGCCCGACCCGGACTGCCCGCCCGACGAACGCCCGCATCCGCGCACACAGTTTTTCTTCGACGCCAGCGAATCCCTGCTGACCACCAACGACAGCCCTGACATCCCTTTCACCGTCGGGCTCAATCCCTACCGCGGCTGCGAGCACGGCTGCGCCTACTGCTTCGCCCGACCCTACCACGAGTATCTCGGCTGGAGCAGCGGACTCGATTTCGAGACGAAGATCCTCGTGAAGCTCCGCGCCCCCGCCCTGCTCCGCGCCGAGCTCTCCTCGTCCCGGTGGAAGCCGCAGAGCATTTCCATGAGCGGCATCACGGACTGCTACCAGCCGTGCGAACGCCAGTTCCGCGTCACCTGCGGTTGCCTCGAGGTCTGCGCCGAGCTCCGCCAGCCCATCTCCATCATCACCAAGAACGCGCTCGTCACCCGCGACCTCGACGTGCTCACCGAGCTCGCCCGCTATCAGGCCACCGCGGTCTATGTGTCGGTCACCACGCTGGACACCGACCTGGCCGGACAGCTCGAGCCGCGCGCCTCGCGTCCCGCCGCGCGGCTCCGAGCCATCCGCGAACTCAGCGCCGCCGGCATCCCTGTCGGCGTGATGGTCGCGCCGATCATTCCCGGGCTCACCGACCACGAGCTGCCCGCGATCCTCGAGGCCGCAGCCGCCGCGGGTGCCAAGCGCGCCGGTTACGTCGTCATGCGCCTGCCCTACGCGGTGAAGGATATTTTTCTCCAATGGCTCGACGATCACGCTCCGACGAAGAAAGCGCGCGTGATCGACCGCGTGCAGGAAATCCGCGGCGGCAAGCTGAACGTCAGCGAATGGGGCGCCCGCCTGAAGGGCGAAGGCATCTTCGCCGAGCAGCTGCGCGACCTGTTCCAGGTCACCGCCCGCCGCGCCGGCCTGAACCAGGAGCGCCTGCCCCTTTCCACGGCCCACTTCCGCCGCCCGGGTGGCGCGCAGCTCGAATTGTTTTGATGCCCGAACCCACTCGTCCGCAAGTTCTCCCGTCGCCATGATCCTCAACCCCTCCGCGCTCTGGAATACCAAGGGTACCACCGGCCGCGCCGCCTACCTTGGCTGGGGCATGGTCTTGATGGCGCTGAAGTACAATCTGGACCGGCTGATTGCTGCCATTTTTGACGCCGGCTACTGGAACTGGACAAGCTATTGGCAACCCCTGCGCCGGCCGTTTGCACCGGCCCCCGATCAAAGTAGGGCCTTTCTCTTTGCCCTGCTCGTACTGGCATTGCCGTTTATCGCTGCCGGCGTTGTCCTAACCGTGCGCCGACTCCGGGACGCCCGGTGGCCACTGGGGCTGGCCGCCCTGTTTTTCGTCCCGGTGGTGAACCTCGGATTTTTCCTCTGTCTGTGCATCGTCTCTTCCAAAAATGCGTCGACTGCGACTGGTACGGGCAATCGCTGGAATTCATGGCTGGCCTTTTCCGATCCGCGCGCAAGTGCACTCGCCGGATTGATTCTTACTGTGACGCTTGCGGTTCCGCTGATCGCCTTCGGCACGATAATGCTGAAATCCTACGGCTGGGGACTCTTCGTCGGCATGCCCTTTTTCATGGGCTTGGTCTCAGCGCTGATCCATTCGGCCGCCGAGCCACGCACGTGGGGCAGTTGCTGTATCGTTGCGATGCTCTCCGTTCTTTTCGCAGGGCTCGCTCTCTTGTTTTTTGCCATCGAAGGCCTGCTTTGCGTGCTGATGGCCGCACCGCTGGCGCTGCCCTTGGCAATCCTTGGCGCCACTGTGGCCTACTGGATCCAATTCAGCCGCTGGAACCAGCATGCCACCCGCCGGCTTTACAGCGCTGCCTGGTTCGTCTTGCCGATGCTTCTGTATAGCGAGGCCCAGTTGACGCCTTCGCGACCGATCATCGAGGCCACGACCCGGATTATTATCGCTGCCCCACCCGCGGTCGTCTGGCATCATGTCATCACTTTTTCCGAGCTACCTGCGCCGCAGGATTTGATTTTCCGCAGCGGGATCGCTTACCCGGTGCGCGCCCGAATCTGGGGACATGGCGTTGGGGCAGTGCGACACTGCGAGTTCTCTACCGGGCCCTTTGTCGAACCCATTACTGTATGGGATGAGCCGCATCGTCTGGCGTTCGATGTGATTCGGCAGCCGCCGCCAATGAACGAACTTTCTCCCTATCCAAGCCTGCATCCGCCCCATCTCGATGGATTTTTTCGGTCACGCCACGGCCAGTTTTTGCTCACAGCCCTGCCCGACGGTCGGACTCAGCTCGACGGAACGACTTGGTATGACCAAAACCTATGGCCTAACCGTTATTGGCGGGTGTGGTCTGACTACTTGGTGCATCGAATCCATTTGCGGGTACTCGAGCATATCAAGGCGGAAGCCGAGGCTGCGCAACTTGCCGCTCTGACGAAGAATTAACCTTCGCGCGCTTTGCGCTCTTCGCGGTGAAAAACAATTTGGCTTTCCGGCCTTCGTGCGCTTCGTGAGCTTTGTGGTGAAACCTTCCCCGCCTCCCTCATGAAAACCTGCCGCGTGATCGGTTTCGATGCCGACGATACCCTCTGGCACAACGAGAACATCTTCGAGCAGGTGCATGAGCGCTACCGCGCGTTGCTCGCCCAGTACCACGACGCCGCCACGGTGGACCGCACGCTGTTCGCCACCGAGATGAAAAACCTTCCGCTCTACGGGTATGGCGTAAAGGGCTTCATGCTCTCCGCCATCGAGACCGCCATCGAGCTCACGCAGAACCGCATCAGCGCGGAGGAAATCCAGACGCTGATCAACCTCGGCCAGGACATGCTGGAGCATCCCGTCGAGCTGCTGGACGGCGTGGCCGAGACTCTCATCACCCTCGCCGGGACGCACCGTCTTTTGCTCATCACCAAGGGCGATCTGCGCGACCAGGAGCGGAAGGTGGCCAAGTCCGGCCTCGCCGCCTACTTTCACCACATCGAGATTCTTTCGGAGAAGAATGAGGCGGCCTATGCCACGATCCTGCGCCGCCATGCCATCGCGCCGGCGGAGTTCCTCATGGTCGGCAATTCCCTGAAGTCCGACATCCTCCCTGTGCTCGCCCTCGGCGGCGGCGGCGCCCACGTGCCCTACCATCTCACTTGGGGTCACGAGCGCACCGACGAGGTTCCCGACGCACCCGGGCGTTTCATCCAGCTCGCCAGCATCCGCGAACTGCCCGACCTGCTGCAGGGCTGAGAGCCATGTGCTGCCGTTTCCTGCTGCTCGAGCAACACTACCGCGACATCCTCGAGCGGCTTGGGATCGGGGCGGCCACCGAGTTCCTGTCGCGCTACAACATCGCGCCCGGCTCCGCGATTCCGGCCGTGCGCGTCCGGCTTCCAGCCCGGAATCCGTCACCCGGCCGCGGCCCCGCGTGCGAGGCCGTGACACTGCGCTGGGGACTCGTGCCCGCCTGGGCCAAGAGCGATGACGGTGCGGCTCTGGCCAACGCCCGCGCCGAGTCCGTCGCGGACAAGCCGTCGTTTCGCGACGCCTTCCGCGCCCGGCGCTGCGTCATTCCCGCCAGCGGTTTCTATGAATGGGAACATCGCGGCCGGTCCAAGCAGCCCTGGCTCTTCCAGCGACGCGATGAGCAACCCTTCGGCCTCGCCGGGCTGTGGGAAAGCTGGCGCACACCCGATGGCACCACGCTCGAGACTTGCAGCGTCATCACCACCGAGCCCAACGAACTCATGCGGCCCATTCATCACCGGATGCCGGTGATGCTCACGCCGGAGCAGTTCGAACCGTGGCTCGACCCGGAGCTCACGGATTTGAGCCAGCTCGCCCCGCTGCTACGACCTGCCAGCGCCAGTGCGATGACCGCCGTCGCTGTCAGCACCTACGTGAGCAGCATCCGAAACGAAGGCCCCGCGTGCCTGGACCCCGTCACCGACGGCGGCAACGGCACGCCGCAGCTCTCGCTGGGATTTTAGCCTACCGATTCCCTGTAGGGCGGGATCGCTGACCCCGCCTTTCCATTCTCCGTTGTGGGACGGGTGCCCTCACCCGTCATTGAATCAACGCGGGGTGAGGCACCCCGCCTACATTGAACCCAAGCCAAGGCAGGGGTCAGCGACCCCGCTCTACAATTGGCCGAACCACCCGCGTTGCTGGTTGTCAGCGGACCCTCCGTCTGCGAAGAACCCTGCGCCCGAACCCGAAACGAAACTGAACCTCCTCGACCGCTACATTTTCCGAAGCGTGTTTTTCACCTGCGTGGCCGCGGTCGGATTGTTCACGTTCATCGTGATGGTGCCCAACATCGCGCGCGACCTGCTGCCCTACATGCTCGCGGGCCAGTTTTCGGCGGCCTTGTTCACCAAGCTGGTGCTGCTGCTCATCCCGTTCGCGATCACCTACTCGCTGCCGATGGGCCTCCTGACCGGAGTGCTGCTGACCCTGGGCCGGCTGTCCGCCGACAGTGAAGTCACCGCGATGCGCGCCGTCGGGCTGAGTATCAACCGGATTTCCCGACCCGTCATCCTGCTCGCAGCCCTTGGGGCGGCCCTGGCGCTTTACTTCAATTTCGATTCCATGCCGCGCGCCCGGGTGGAATACCACCGGGCGCTGGGCGAGGCCGTCCGCGCGAATCCGCTCCGCTTCATCGTGGAAAAAACGTTCATCCGCGATTTCCCCGGCTATGTTGTCTATGTGAACGAGAAGAACGGCTCGGAAATGCGCGACTTCTGGCTCTGGGAACTCGACGACCAGAAGCGCGTCACGCGGCTCGTCCGTGCCGAAAGCGGTCACTTCGACTACGACGAGGCCGACAATGCCCTGATCCTCACCCTCACCCACGCGCAGGTGGAGACGCGCAACGAGAAGAGTCCTGAGAATTTTTCCGAGGCGCCGCTTGTCGGTTCCTTCGAACGCTCCGAGCCGGTGCGGTTGTCGCTCAGCCGCTTCTTCGGCCGCGGCGGCGTGCACGTAAAGCAGGACTGGATGACCTACAGCGAGCTGAACGCCGAGCGGGCGCGCGTCGCCGCTCTGGTTCCGCCGCCGGACGAGGCCAAGCAGTTTGCCCGCGACCGGATGAAGCTGGAGCTGGTGTACCAGGACAAGTTCAACACCGCGCTCGCCGTGTTTTCCCTCGCACTGCTCGGCGTGCCACTCGGCATCAAGGTCTCGCGCCGTGAGACGTCCGCCAACTTCGGCGTGGCCCTGCTTCTGACCCTCGGTTACTATCTGCTGACCGTCGCCGTGAAAGCACTCGACCGTCACCCGGAATACCGCCCCGACCTGCTGCTCTGGGTGCCCAATCTGATCATCCTGGCACTCGGCGTGTGGCTGTTCTCACGAATCGACCGGAAATAAGGCGGGCCGCTGGCCCGGCTTATTCGAAGTTGGGAGATGGAAGATAGGAGATGGAATACCACGAAAGCGGCGCAAATCAGATTTTCCAGCTCCCATCTCCTAACTCCCATCTCCAGCCGGCCACGAGCCGGCCACAGGCCGACTACGCCTGCATGGCGACGACGCCCGTGCGGCCATCAATCGTGCCCATCACCTGGTCGCGCACCGGGATCGCCGCGCGGTTCGCCAGCAGTTCGTTCGCAAGGTCGTCCATGCGGATAAACTCCACGCCGGCCTGCTTGCACGCGGCCAAGAGGTCCTGAAACAGGCCGCGCCGGCCCATGCCCTCGATCTCGGCGTGCAGGGTAAACACATTTGGCTGGTCGGCCCGCAGCAGTGACATGAAATGCGGCACGATTTTCTCATCCGGGTATTCCGGCCGGCCCATCAGCTCGTCGAACGTCGGCAGTGTGCTGGGAATCTCCAGGGTCTTGAACACCTGTCCGTCCACACGCGGGAAAAACGGCGCCCCGCCGCGCGTATCGCTCGCGTACAGCAGCTCCGCCTCGTCGTAAGCCTGCCGGCTTTTCGCATTGCTCTGCCAACCCGCCGCACCAGCCGTTTTCGCCTCGTGACCGAAGATGCGCAGAAACTCGGCCCGCGCCGCAATGAACTCCGCCCGCACCGCGTCGAGCGGCATCGTCTGCACGTAATCCTGCCAGCGGTAATGGTTGTAGCAGTGGATGCCGACCTCGAAGCCGTCGTCCCGCACCCGGCGCATCACCGCCGCATTGCGCCGGCCGATGTGCGGCGCGGGCAGCAGCGTGCCGTTGAGCAGTGTGCGGATCCCGTAGATCTGGACCACGCTCGTGCGGCTGACTTTTTGAAAAAAACCCGGCCGAAACACACGGGTGATCGCCCGCCCCGTCTGATCCGGCCCGAGCGAAAACAGGAAAGCCGCCGGCGCCTCCACCGCCTGGCAATCCGCCACGAGATTCGGCACCCCGATCCGCGTCCCGCGGTCGGTGTCGACATCAACTTTCAGGGCAAGGCGGATGGGCATGGGACAACTTCGGGTTCATCACGAACGGCACAAAGCGCACGAAGAAATACCTCTGAATTGGTCCGGGCTTAGTGTGCTTCGTGCCCTTCGTGGTAAAAATTTCCTCACTCGAGCTGATAATCCTTGTGCGCGAGATGGTAGTCCAGGGTCAGCTTGATCGCGGTCTTGAGGTTCACCTTCGGCGACCAGCCGAGCTGCTTCTTCGCGTTGGCGATCGAGGGCACGCGCTTCTGGATGTCCTGGTAGTATTTGCCGAAATACTTGCCCGACGGCACGATCACCGTCTTCGCCTTCGCCGCGTGCTCGCGGTACTCGGGATAGTCCTTGAACGCCGCGATGATCAGCTTCGCCAGCTCCGCCACGCTCACGTCGTTCCGCGGGTTGCCGAGGTTGAAAATCTGGCGCGAGGCGCAGCCGTCCTTGTTCTCGATGATGCGCAATAGCGCGTCCACGCCGTCGTCGATGAAGGTGAACGACCGGCTCTGCTTGCCGCCGTCCACCAGCTGCAGCGGCTTCTTGAAGATGACGTTCGAGATGAACTGAGTGAAGAGGCGCGAGCTGCCCTCCTTCGGCTCCATGACGTCGTCGAGCTTCGGCCCGATCCAGTTGAACGGCCGGAACAGCGTGTAGTCCACGTTGTCGCGCACGCCGTACGCATAGATCACGCGGTCGAGCAGCTGCTTCGAGCAGGCATAGATCCAGCGCTGGCGCTCGATCGGGCCGTACACGAGCGAGGTCGTGGCCTCGTCGAGCTTGGCGTCGGTGCTCATGCCGTAGACCTCGGACGTGGACGGGAAAATGATGCGCTTCTTGTACTTCGCGCACTGGCGGACGACGGCGAGGTTGGCCTCGAAATCGAGCTCGAACACCCGCAGCGGGTCCTTCACGTACTGGATCGGGTTGGCGATCGCGACGAGCGGGATGACGGCGTCGCACTTCTTCACGTGATACTCGATGTACTCGCGGTTGATGGTGATGTCGCCCTCGACGAACTTGAAGCGCGGGTTGCCGAGGCTGTCCTCGAGCTTATGGCTGCCGATATCCATGCCATACACCTCCCAGTCCTTCTGCTTGAGGATGGCCCGCGTGAGCGAGCTGCCGATGAAACCGTTGGCACCGAGGATGAGAACTTTGAGCGGCATAAAGGAAATGGGTTAGACAGGAGGGTTAACCACGAAACATCCGAAAAGACACGAAAGATTAAAGGCTGGCGAAGATCAGGAATTCACCACGAAGCGCACGAAGAACACGAAGTCCGATCCGAAGGAGGTCTGGTTCTTCGTGCCCTTCGTGCGCTTCGTGGTGAAAATCTTCATAGAATCTGTCCCACGCTCAGCTCCGGCTCCGGCGCGTTGCGCCATTCCGTGCGGGTCAGCTCCATCGCGCCGTCCGCCGTCGCGACAACCAGTGGTGCGAGCGACAGGATCTCGCCGGGCGCCCCGTGCCGGTCCCGCGTCACCGCCGAATCGGTCTCGGCCCACCACACCATCAGCCGCGCCGGACCCACATCGGTGAACGCGCCCGGATACGGATCGGTCACCGCGCGGATCAGATTGAAAACCTGCCGCGAGGTCTGCGTCCACGCGATGCGCCCGTCCTCCGGTTTGCGCCCGCCGAAATAGGTGACCTTCGATTCATCCTGGGGCTTTTCCCGGACCTTGCCGGCGAGCAGCGCGTCGATCTGCCGGGCGAGGATGCGGCGGGCGCAGGGCAGCACCTTGCGGAACGCCTCCTCGGCCGTGTCGCGCGGACTCAGGTTCACGCCATTCTGGTCGATGATCGCGCCGGCGTCCGCGCTCTTGACCATGCGGTGCAGCGTCATGCCGATCCGCGACTCGCCATGGAGGATCGCCCAATTGATCGGCGCCCGGCCGCGGTAGGCCGGCAGCAGCGAGCCGTGCATGTTCCAGGCGCCGAGCGGGGGCAGGTCCAGGATCTTGGTCCCGATCATGTTCCGGTAGTAGACCGAGAGGATGAGGTCGGGCTCGAGCGCCGCGATGCGCTCGCGCCATTCGGGATTGTTGACGCTCTCCGGGGTGAAGACCGGGATCCCTTTCTCCCGCGCCGCGACGGCAGGCGTCTTGAACCAGATCTTCTCGTTCGGGTTGTCCTCATGCGTGATCAGCGCCACGACGTTGTCCCCGCGCTCCAGCAGGAGCGACAGGCACTCATAGCCGACTTCGCTGTAACCAAAGAAAACAATGCGGGGCTTGGACATGGAAAAGGTCGTCGGAATTTTTATGTGGAACTCAGGAACTCTGGAAAAGACCCGGGGACAAGCCATCCCCATCCGATTCCACCCTTCCTTAGTTCCACATTAAGTTCTACTCCTTGGCCTCCAGGATCTCCTTCACGAAGTAGCGCTGGCGCGCCCGGACCACCTGGTAGGTGCGGCCGACGTATTCGCCGATCAGGCCGATGCCGACCATCGCCACGCTGAGCAGGAAGAACAGGATGCCGAAGAGCGTGAAGACGCCGTTCGTGTCGTCGTGCAGGAAAATGCGCATGTAAGCCAGCACCAGCACGAGCACGAAGCTCCCCGCCGAGCACAGGCCGGCGAACATCGTGAAATATTGCAGCGGTGCCAGCGAGAAGCCCGTGATCAGGTCGAAGTTCAGCCGGATCAGCATGTAGAACGAGTAGTTCGACACGCCCGCGTGCCGCTCCTCGTGCTTCACCCCCACTTCGGCCGGATTGCTCGCAAAACTGTAGGCCAGCGCGGGAATGAACGTGTTGATCGCCCCGCTCCGCACAATGGCGTCGATCACCTGCCGCGAATACGCGCGCAGCATGCAGCCCTGGTCGGTCATCTCGATACTGGTGGTTTTCTCGCGGACGAAGTTGATGACCTTCGACGCATACGTGCGGAAGAACGAATCCTGCCGGTTGAGCCGGTAGCCGCCCACGTAGTCATGGCCGGCGGCGATTTTCTCCAGCAACTTTGGGATTTCCTCGGGCGGATTCTGCAGGTCGGCGTCGAGCGTGATGATGACGTCGCCCCGCACGCGCTCAAACGCCGCCATGATGGCCATGTGCTGGCCGTAGTTGGCGTTGAAATCGATGACCCGCGTCACGTCCGGCCGCGCAGCATACTGCGCCTTCAACAGCTCGATCGAGCGGTCGTGCGAGCCGTCGTTGGTGAAGATGACCTCGTAGCGGCGCCCCAGCGCGTCGAGCACCGGATAGAGCCGGGCAAAGAGCGTGGGCAGGTTCAGTTCCTCGTTGTAGACGGGAATGACGATCGAGAGCGGGAGGCTGGAGGGAGTCGTGGACACGGAAGCTGTAGAAAAGACTTAAAGACCAAACCGAGGAAATGTGGAACTCAGGAACTTATGGAACGGAATCTCGATCCTCTTTTCCAGCGTTCCTGAGTTCCAGATTCTCATAAATTACTTCTGATGCGCCTTCAAAATTCCGGTCAATGTTTCGACGACGCGCACTACATCGGCGCGGGTCATCGCCGGGAAGAGCGGGATCGTCAGGGTGTTGCGGCCGGTGTACTCGGCGAAGGGAAAGTCTCCGTCCTTCCAGCCCAGGCCGCGGTAGAGTTTGAACAGGTGCATCGCCGGGTAGTGGATGCCCGTGCCGATTCCGGCCGCGTGCAGCTGGGCCATGACTTCCGCGCGCTTGATCGTCAGCCTCTCTTCGGGGAGCACGACCTGGAACATGTGCCAGTTGGTCTGGGTAAAATCCGCGACCGGCAGCTGCAGGCCCAGCGCGCGGACCGATGGCGTGTCGAGCAGCTCGAAATAGATGCGTGCCAGCTCGCGGCGCTTGGCGTTGAACGCCTCCAAATGCGGCAACTGGCCCAGCCCCACCCGCGCGGCGACATCGGTGAGATTGTACTTACCGCCGACCACCTCGACTTCCATGCCGTCGAAGCCGGTGCGCACCACGCCCTGCAGGCGGTATTGCTCGGCCAGCTTCGCTTCCCGGTCGTCGTTCATCACCAGCGCGCCGCCCTCGATCGTCGTGATGTTCTTGTTGGGATGAAAACTGAACGAAACGAAATCGCCGAACGTCCCGATGTGCTTTCCCTTCCAGGAACTACCGAAGGACTGCGCAGCGTCCTCAACGACGCGGAGTTTATGTTTCTTCGCGATGGCATAGAGCCGGTCGCGGTCCACCGGCAGGCCGCTGAGGTCCACCGGGATGATGGCGCGGGTCGCGGGCGTGATGGCGGCCTCGATGCGGTCCAGATCGATGTTGCGCGTGACCGGATCGACATCGACGAACACGGGCTTCGCACCGACCTCGAGGACGATGTTGCTCGTCGCAACCCAGGAGAGCGGCGTCGTGATGACCTCATGCCCCGGGCCGATCCCGGCGATGCGCAGCGCGATCTCCATCGTGCAGGTGCCGGAATTGAAAACGCGTACCGGCCGGCCACCGCAATACTCGGACAGTTTCGCTTCCAAGGCCCGGGCCTGCGGACCGGTGGTCAGCTGGCCGGAGCGCAGCACCTCGGCCACGCCGGCGATGGTGGCCTCGTCAACGAACGGACGCGTCATCGGCAGGAACGGCAGGGCGACTTTGGCCGGAGCGGGCGTGAGAGCGGAAACAGGGGCGGACATGTCAGGGCTGGTTGCTGAAAAGGTAATGGTCCTCGGTCTGGCCGAGCAAATGATAACGGAAAGAGGGATCGGCAAAAAGTTCCTTCACATCCCGTTTGCGCGCCACCACCCAGATGCGCCCGGGCCCGTTCCACTGGCGGCGGAAGTCCGCCTCGCTGATGAACCGGCCGCTCGCCCGCGCCGCCGCATCCTCTTCCAGCTCGAGTTCGCCCTTGAAGTCGACCAAGTCCACCACGCGCCCCGCGTAGAAGGTGAAATCATGGAAAAACTCGTGGTAGTGCATCACCCGGTCGCCCGGCTTCACCGCCGCCTTCACCTGCAGCGCGAGTTCCTTCGTCCCGACCTTGGAGATGTAGGGCGCCGCAAACTGCAGCACCGCAAAAAACCAGATCATCGTCATCATGATACCCGTCACCGCCACGCTTACGCCCCGGATTTTAGCGAGCCAGGGAGTGAAGATGCCGCCGAGCAGCAGCACGCCCGCCATGGTGAAGGCATACGGCCGCAGGGCGAGCGCCTGCGACGCGTCCATCCGCACGAGCGCCGGCCGCAGGACCACCATGGCCAGCGCGACCGCCAGCAGCCCGCAGACAAAGGAAAATACGCCCAACCCGAACCGCAGCCGCGCCGCCTCGCCCGCGCGGTTGATTTTCGCGAGCCACGCGCCGATCAGGACCGCCAGCGCCGGAAACACCGGCAGGATGTACGGCGGGAGCTTGGAGTGGGACTTGGTGAAAAACAGGAAGATGAACCCCACCCACGTCAGCAGGAACCAGGCGTTGGCATTCTTCCCCCGCGCCGCCCAGCCTCCGCGCACCCCGTCGCGCACCGCCGGCCCCAGAAACCCGACCCACGGGATCAGGCCGGCCAGAATGATGCCGATGTAGTAATACCACGGTCCCGGCCGTGACGCCGCCGGCGTCGTGAACCGCTGCCAGTGCTCAAAGATGAAATACCGGTGGGCCCATGTCTCGTTGTGTTGCGCCGCCAGTATATGCCACGGCGCCGCGATCGCGAGAAAGAGCAGCAAGCCGGTCGGCAGGTGCAGCGGACGCAGGCGTTTCCACTGGTTGAAGATCAACAGCCACAGGAACATCACCGCGCCCGTCACGAGCACGCCGATCAACCCCTTGGTCAGCGTGGCCAGCGCCGCACTGGCGTAGAGCCCGTAAAACAGCCAGCGCCGCCGGGTGCCGGGCGGTTCGTTCACGCCGAGGATGAAGCAGAACAGCGTCGCGCTCATCAGCACCGACACCGCCATGTCCAGCAGGATGATGTGCGCGATCGTGAAATAGAGCAGCGAGGTGCCGAGCACCGCCGCCGACGCCAGCCCCGCGTCGCGACCATACAACCGGCGCGCCGCCGCGTACGTCAGCAGCAGTCCGCCCAGCGCAAACAGAACCGGCATCGCACGCATGGACCATTCGCTGGGGCCGGCGACCTTCAGCGCCACCGCCGTCGCCCAGTACATCAGCGGCGGCTTTTCGAAATAATTCACGCCGTTGAGCCGCGGTGTCACCCAATCGCCACTCGCCACCATCTCGCGCGGAATCTCCGCGTAGCGCCCTTCATCGGGATTGCCGAGCGGATAGCTGCCAAGCCGGAAGCCAAAAAGCAGGCCGAAGATGAGTGCCAGCCAGAGCAGGTCGCGTCGCCAGGGGAACGCGGCGGTTGCCGGGGTTTCAGGAGATTCGAGGCTGGGCATGGAGTGGCGCAGGCATCCTGCCGGCCCGGATTGCCGGTGCACGCCGAAAACCAGCGCCGTCCCGGAGATTTTTTTCGTGCGCCCGTCCGCAGTTCCCGGCCATATCACCGGCGACATGCCGGCGGCGAAAAACTTCACGTTCATCTGCGGGTCCGACGACTTTCTGGTCGGCCGGCTGGGCCAGGCGCGGTTTGACGCGCTCGCCGCCGAGATCCCGGATGAGTTTTCCCGCGAGGTCCTCAGCGGCTTCGCCGGCAATGTCGGCGAGGTCGAGGCGGCCGTGAATCGGTTTCGCGAGAGCGTGCAGACCGTCTCGATGTTCGGCGGCAGGCGCGTGATCTGGCTGAAGGACGTGAATTTCCTCGCCGACACCGTCACCGGCCGTGCCGAGAGCACGCTCAAGCTCGTCGAGGACCTGCAGCAGATCCTCGAGGGCGTGAACCCTGACGACACCGCCGTGCTCCTCACCGCCGCGCCGGTGGACCGCCGCCGGTCGTTTCCGAAATGGTGCGAGAAAACCGCCGACTTCGCCCTCGTCGGGGGCGACGACGGCGATGGCGCCGCGCTGGAGGGCGTGATCCTCGCCGAGGCCAAGGCCGTCGGCGCCTCGCTCTCGCCCGATGCCGCCCGCCTGCTGCTCGCCAAGATCGGCGCCAACACCCGTCTGCTCGTCGAGGAGGTCCGCAAGCTCGCCACCTACGTCGGCGAGGGCGAGACGATCGAGGACACGCACGTCGCCGAGCTCACGCCGAATGTCGCCGAGGGCGATTTCTTCGAGGCCGCGGAATCGTTTTTCAGCGGCGACCTGAAATGGACGCTCGCTGCGCTGCAGCGGCATTTCTTCGCCGGCGGCGATGCGCGGCCGGTCATCTCCGCGCTGCAGAACCGCAACCGCATCCTGCTGCAGGTCCGCGCCCTCGTCGACGCCGGCGACGTCCGCATCGGGCCGCGCGGGTTGGACGGATTTCCCAAGGCTCAGGCGGCGCACGCGGGCAAGTTCACTGGCGCGACGGAAAAGAGTTCGTACAACCTCTTCACGCAAAACCCCTGGTACCTCGGCAAGCTCGCCGGCAGCGCCAAGCTGCCTTCGCTGCGCCGGCTGATCGACAACCAGCAGGAGCTGATCGGCGCCTTCGAGGAAATCATCCGCCGCCCGCACGAGCAGGAGGAAGTCCTCCGCGAGATGACCGTGCGCTGCCTGGCGGGATGACCGGCCGTTGGCCGGTGACTCAAATTCGTAGCAGCCGACGTGAGGAGGCTGGGATTGAGGCTTACCGCATAACCAGCCTCCTCACGTCGGCTGCTACGGACGGCCCCAGCTTCTATTGCTTAATTGAGCCGAACACACTGAAGGGCGCTGTCAGCCAGAAGCACTCCGGCTCGGCGAACCCCGCGTCTCTCAGCAACCCGAGCTCCGTCGCAAGCGGCGGATAATAATCCTCCTTCGCCCATTCGGCGAAATACTTATCCGCCTGCTCCCGGGTGAAGCCCTGCGCGACGATGAAATCGGACCATGCCTGGAAAGTCGCCGCCCACACCCACGGTATGGTGCTCATGATGGCGTCGGCATTGGCCAGCAGCCCGTCCGGGCGCAGTGCGCGGTGTATATTCGCATAAATCCTTTCTTTCGCCGC
This sequence comes from uncultured Opitutia bacterium, assembly GCA_903859715.1. Classification (GTDB taxonomy): domain Bacteria; phylum Verrucomicrobiota; class Verrucomicrobiia; order Opitutales; family Opitutaceae; genus Opi-474. Next base: position 162,814 of record CAIONS010000068.1, on the reverse strand, counting down.
CATGTCTTTCACATGGTGCAGCGCGATGCAGGCCACGACCGCATCGCACGGCGGCAACGGCTCGGCAAACGAACGCGCGACCATGGTCACGCGATCGCCAAAGCGGGCACAACGCTCGCGCGCCACGGCCAGCATCGCGGGATCCGTGTCCCAGATCTCGACGCTCACCTCGGGAAATTTCTCCGCAACCGCCGCCGCCAGCGCCCCCGTGCCACCGCCGAGATCGAGCACCCGGCCGCGGGCCGGCAGGCAGTGCCCGAGGAGCCGGAGCTGCACCGCACGCATCGCGTCATAGCCGGGAATGACCGTGCGAATGAACCGGTCGTAGTCGGCGATCTTAACCTGCAGGTGGTCGGCAACGGAATGAGCCATGGCTCGGAAGATTCACCACAAAGCGCACGAAGATCACGAAGGAAAACCTCTTCAGATCAGGCTTCCGTTCCGACCTTCGTGGTCTTTGTGCGCTTCGTGGTGAAACAGATCGTGGGTTTGTCACTGCCTGCTTGCCGTGAACGCCTCGGCCACTTTGCATCGCGACCATGTCCTCGCTGCCCACCGAATTTTCCGCCGTCACCGTCACGACCAAGGCCAACGTCTATTTCGACGGCAAGGTCGTCAGCCACACCGTGCTGTTCGCCGACGGGACAAAAAAGACCCTCGGGCTCATCTATCCCGGCTCGTTCCATTTCAAGACCGGCGTCCCGGAGCGCATGGAAATCGTCGCCGGCGACTGCCTGGTAACGCTCGACGGAGAATCCGAGGCCGAGGAGTACGTCGCCAGCCAGCATTTCGACGTGCCGGGCAACTCCGGGTTCACGATCGAGGTGAGCAAGGGCCTCTGCGAGTATATCTGTTCGTTTCTCTGACCCAGAAAATTCGCCGCGAAGAGCACTAAGCCCGCAAAGGTTCTGTCCGATCCAAATCAGTGGTTTTCGCTTCGCGCTCTTGGCGTTCTTAGCGGTTGAATTCTGCAGCCTGTGTTTGCCATTGGCATCCGCCGGCGCGGCTGCTTACTCACCGGGTTTGCCGTGAACGACCCCACCACCCCAGCCTCCCCCATTTTCAACGTCCTCGCCGAGCGCTACGCCTCGGGGGCGATGAAGGATATCTGGTCGCAGCACGGGCGCGTGGCCCTCGAGCGCGACTTCTGGATCGCCGTGATGAAGGCCCAGCGCGACCTCGGCGTGCCGATCCCCGCCGATGCGATCAGGGACTACGAGAAGGTGAAGGACCAGATCGACCTCGCCTCCATCGCGAAGCGCGAGCGCGTGACACTCCACGACGTGAAGGCGCGCATCGAGGAGTTCTCCGAGCTCGCCAAGCGGCAGTTCATCCATCTCGGGCTCACCAGCCGCGACCTCACGGAAAACGTCGAGCAGCTGCAGATCTTCCGCGCGATGAAGGTCGTCCATTTCAAGGCCGCCGCCGCGCTCCTCGCGCTCGGGCGCCAGGCCGAGGCGCACCGCGACCTGATGATCACTGGCCGCACGCACAACGTGCCCGCCCAGCCGACCACGCTCGGCAAGCGGATCGCCATGTTCGGCCAGGAACTGCTCGTGGCCTTTGCGCGGCTCGACGAATTGCTCGCCCGCTACCCGGTCCGCGGACTCAAGGGCGCCGTCGGCACGCAGCTCGACCAGCTCACGCTGCTCGGCGGTGACGCCGCCAAGGTCGACCAGCTGGAGTCGCGCGTGCTGAAACACCTCGGTTTTCACGCCTCGCTCGGCGCCGTCGGCCAGGTTTATCCGCGCTCGCTCGACTTTGAGGTCGTCACCGCGCTGCACCAGCTCGCCGCCGCCGCCGCGAGCTTCGCCACGACGCTCCGCCTCATGGCCGGCGCCGGGCTGCTCACCGAGGGCTTTCAGGACGGCCAGGTCGGTTCGTCCGCGATGCCGCACAAGGTCAACGCGCGGAACTGCGAGCGCATCTGCGGCTTTTCGACGATTCTCAGCGGCTACGTCACGATGACGGGCGCGCTCGCCGGCCACCAGTGGAACGAGGGCGATGTGTCCTGCTCCGTCGTGCGCCGCGTGGCGCTGCCCGATGCGTTCTACGCCATCGACGGCCTGCTCGAGACCTATCTCACCGTGCTGCGTCAGATGGAAGTCTTCCCGGCCGCGATTGCCGCGGAAAACGAGCGCAACCTGCCCTTCCTCGCCACCACCACGATTCTGATGGAGGCCGTGAAGCGCGGCGCCGGCCGCGAAACCGCGCACGAGGCCATCAAGGAACACGCCCTCGCCGCCGCGAAAGCGCTGCGCTCGGGCGGCGGCGATGCCGACCTGCTCGGCCGCCTCGCGGGCGACAAGCGCATCGGTCTCGGCAAAAAGGCCCTGCAGGCCATCCTCGCCGAGAACGCGCGCTTCGTCGGCGCCGCACCGCACCAAGTGGACGCCTTTCTGGCCGAGGTGAAGCCGCTCGCGAAAAAGCACAAGGGCGCCGCCGAGTACCGGCCCGGCCGGCTGCTGTAGGACTAGCGCGACTGCGAGCTGCGGTCAAAAGGTAGGGCGAATCCTCCGCGTTTCCGTTCCTCCGCGTTTCCGCGCTGATTCCGGAGCGCCTTCGGCCCGATGACGAAAATTGAGTTTGCATCCCCCGGGGGCGACCCGCTTTCTTGCCCGTTCACGTTGTTTCCAACCCTTTATTCTTACTGTCATGGCTGAACTAGCAGGAAATGTTTTGGTGGGCCAGTCCGGTGGCCCCACCGCCGTCGTTAACGCCAGTGTCGCGGGCATCATCGCAGAAGCGCTGAACCACGACTGTGTGGAGGAGGTGTATGGTGCGCTCAACGGCGTCCTCGGCATTCTTCAGGAGGACCTGATCGATCTCGCCTCCGAGTCCCAGCAGCAGATCCGCGCCCTCAAGCACACCCCGGGTGCCGCCCTCGGCTCGTGCCGCTACAAACTCAAGAAGCAGGCCGATTACGACCGCGTGCTCGAGGTGTTCAAGGCGCACAACATCCGCTACTTTTTCTACATCGGCGGCAATGACTCCCAGGACACCGCCACCAAGATCTCCGCCCATGCCGTCGCGCAGGGCTACGAGCTCCGCGTGATCGGCGTGCCAAAGACGGTCGACAACGACCTGCCCGCCACCGACCACTGCCCCGGTTTCGGCAGCACCGCGAAGTTCATCGCCACCACCGTCCGTGAGCTCGCCCTCGACAACGAGGCGATGGGCCAGGGCGACCTCGTCTCCATTGTCGAGGTCATGGGCCGCAGCGCCGGCTGGATCGCCGCCAGCGCCTCGCTCGCGAAACGCCGCGACCAGCCGCACGATCCGCCGCACCTCATCTATCTCCCCGAGATCCCGTTCAGCCAGGACAAGTGCCTCGAGGACATCCGCCGCGTGCTCAAGCGCGAGAAATTCTGCCAGATTGTCGTCTCCGAGGGCCTGACGGACTCCGACGGCAACTACGTCTCCGCCGATCCCGCGCTCGATGCCTTCGGCCACGCCCAGCTCGGCGGCGCCGGTGAGTTCATCAAGAACCTCGTCGAAGCCAACCTCCCCGGCGTGAAGGCCCGCCTCTCCGTCCCCGGCCTCATGCAGCGCAGCGCCGCCCACTCCGCGTCGAAGGTCGATGCTGACGAGGCCTATCTCGTCGGCCAGGCCGCCGTAAAGGCCGCCATCAACGGCGAGACCGACAAGCTCGTCACGCTCGTGCGCGGCGACAACGACACCTACTCCTGCGAGACCGGCCTCGCGCCGCTCGCGGATGTCGCGAACAACGTGAAGAAGCTGCCCCGCGAATGGATCAACGAGGACGGCGTGAGCATGAACTTCCAGTTCGTCCGCTACGCCCAGCCCCTGATCCAGGGTGAAGTCGCCGTGCCGCACGACAGCGGCGTGCCGACCTTCGCCCGCCTCGACAAGTCGCGCGTCGACAAGGTCCTCCCCGCCTACGTGGCCTAAATCGCGAACGCGATTCATCAGCTTTCAGGCCGGTCCTTCGGGACCGGCCTTTTTTATTATCCGTGTTCGATGGTGGAACGCATTGCCCCCAATGCGTTGATCCGTGACTTGGAGCCGCGGCGCCCTCGCCGCGGACTGGACCGCTCAACGCGGCGAGGGTGCCGCATGTCCATAAAAGCGCATTGAGGGCAATGCGCTCCACCTTTCACACCCCATCCCGCCGCACCCCGTTCACCAAAAATGGCTCGGCGAACGCGGCCAGCTTGCCGTCCGGACGGCGCAGTGGCTCGGCGGAATATTGCGGGAGGTACACGCGACGCCAGTTGGGCGTCCGGTTGAATCCGCTGCGGTGCAGCACTGTGCTCGAAAACACCGCGATGCTCCCGGCCGGCACGAGGACCGGATCGCCCGGATCGGGCCCAAAATAGCCTTCGAGATCGTGGCTTTCGTCGTTCTGTTTGTGTGGGAAAAGCTCGCGGGAACCGGCGCGTGAATACGGCAGCAGGTACACCGTGCCGTTCGCCTCGCTCACGTCATCGAGCGTCACCCAGCAGGTGATGTACGGCCGGTGAGGCGTGCCGACATACGCGGAATCCTGGTGCCAGCTGAACTTCGAGCCTTTCTCCGGGCCCTTCACGACAAACTGCTCCCAGAAAAGGTAGGCGTTGTCGCCCAGCGTGACGCGGCAGATTTCTGCCATGAGGTCGCTGTAAATGAATTCGGTCAGCCGCGTACCTTTGTGCCGGTTGGCAATGAAGTAACGGCTGCCCTTGATGTTGATCCCTTGGTGCGTCTCACCTGCCGCTTCCATCTCGGCGTCATACGCCGCAATAAACTGCCCGCAGACCTCGCGCATCAGCGCCAGATGCTCCGATGGCACGACGCTCGGAAGGACAAAGAAGCCTTCGTCCTGAAATTGCTTTCGGTTCTGGTCGGAAATCAGGTTCGGCAAAGTGGCGCTCATGGGAAGATGGTTCGAAAATAAGTAGGGCGGGTCTTTGACCCGCCTTCAACACGTCAAAAAGGCGGGTCAAAGACCCGCCCTACCCTGGACACAGCCCCCTGAAATTCACTGCGCCGGCTGCCGCACCGCCGCGACCGGCACATACGGCTCCTCGTGCAGGTCAGGCAAGCGCCGGCCCGCCAGCAACTGCCACCACACGCGGGCGCAGGTGAGCACGACGACTGCCACGAGCACCAGAAAGATACCGGTCACGGCCGCGTTAACCTGGTTATTGAAGAGCTGGTGCTGCCAGGCCGTGACTTGCGCCAGGGGTGTGCCACCGTCGGCCGCGATTTTTTTCTTCAAGCCATCCGCCGCCGCGAGAAATCCGAGCCGCGGGTCGGCACTGAAGATCTTCATCCAACCCGCCGTCATCGTCACCGCCAGCAGCCACGCCAGCGGCAGCAGTGTCGTCCACAGATAGCGGGTGCGGCCCATCTTGATCAGCACTGTCGTGCCGAGCGCGAGCGCCAGCACGGCCAGCAGCTGGTTCGCGATGCCGAAGATCGGCCAGAGCGAGTTGATGCCGCCGAGCGGATCAATCACGCCCTGGTAAAGAAACCAGCCCCACGCAGCGACGAAGAGCGCCGTGGCCACGGTATTGCCGGCAAATGATTTCGTGTTCGCCAGCGGCTTCCACGCGAGGCCGAGCAGATCCTGCACGAGGAAGCGCCCCACCCGCGTGCCGGCGTCGATCGTCGTCAGAATGAACAGCGCCTCGAACATGATCGCAAAGTGGTACCAGAGCGCGAGGGCCGCCTTGCTGCCGACGACGCCGGCAAACATGTGCGCCATGCCCACGGCAAAGGTCGGCGCCCCGCCGGTGCGGCCGATCATCGTTTTCTCACCCACGCTGGCGGCCAGGTCCGCCATGTCGGCGGGCGTCACCGGAAACCCGAGCGAAGTGATCCTGGCCGTCACATCCGCCGCCGCGCCGCTCATGTTGATCGCGAAATACTGGCCCGGCTCCATCGCGCAGGCCGCGATCAGTGCCATGATGCCCACGCACATCTCGGTGATCATCGCGCCATAGCCGATGACGCGGATGTCGCTCTCGCGGGTGATGAGCTTCGGCGTCGTGCCCGAGGAGATGAGCGAGTGAAACCCCGACACCGCCGCGCACGCGATGGTGATGAAACAGAAGGGAAACACCGGGCCCGCAAACACCGGGCCGCTGCCGTCGATGAACTTCGTCACCGCCGGCATCTTGAGGTGCGGCGCAAGAATGATGATCGCCACGCCCAGCGCCGCCACCGTGCCGATCTTCATGAACGTGCTCAGGTAGTCGCGCGGCGCTAGCACCAACCAGACCGGGAGAATCGAGGCGAGCAGCCCGTAGCCCATGATCCACCACGCCAGCGTCGTGCCCTTGAGCGTCAGCACGCTCTCGAGCGGAGAACCGGCGACGAATTTTCCGCCGTAGACCGCCGCCAGCAGCGCCACGACGCCGAACCCGGTGATCCAGCCCAACCGGTGTCCACCCGAGCGCATCGCCAGGCCCATGACGACGGCGATCGGCATCGTCGCCGCGATGGTGAAGAGACCCCACGGACTTTCCGCGAGCGCCTTCACCACGACCAGCGCCAGCACGGCAAGCAGGATGATCATGATCGCGATGATGCTCACGAGGGCAATGAAACCGGCAAACGGCCCGACTTCCTCGGTCACCATCTGGCCGAGCGACTTGCCCCGCCGGCGCACAGAGCTGAACATGATCACGCAGTCGTGCACCGCGCCGCCCAGCGTGGCGCCGACCAGGATCCACAGCATCCCGGGCAGGAAACCAAACTGCGCCGCCAGCACGGGCCCGACCAGCGGGCCGGGTCCTGCGATGGCGGCGAAATGATGGCCGAAGACCACCCAGCGGTTCGTCTTCACGAAATCCTTGCCGTCCTCATGCACCACCGCCGGCGTGGCCCGCAGCTCGTCGAGCGTGAGCACCTTCGCCATCAGCCACGCCGAATGAAACCGGTACGCCACCGCAAACACGCAGACGGCCGCAACGACCATCCAGAGCGCACTGACGGTTTCGCCCCGGCCCCACGCGAGCATGGCGATCGAGACGGTACCGAGGAGAATGACCGCGGACCAGCCCACGAGGCGGGTCCACGGAGTTGGGGTGGCAACAGCAGTATTCATGGGGCAATGAACCGGGGTTGCCGGAAACGCTGGGAAAATCCCGCAGCCGGTGCAAGCGCATGGATGGCCGGATTGATCAAGGTAGGGCGAGTTCTCCGAACTTGCCGCACCCGTCCGCGAACGTCTCGTTCGGAGAACTCGCCCTACCCTCCCAGCCCTGCCTCCACGCTCGGAAATCCGGTATCCGCAAGCCGCCACGGCCGCAGATCTGGTTTGGCGTTGCCGCTCGCGGGGAAGACAGCCAATGAAGGCCCGATGAATCGGAGAAGCACCTTAAGCTGGCTCTTGATCTGGGTTGTCCTCGCGGCGACGTACTTTGCGGCCGGGAGATTCTGCATCCAGATGTCCTCGCTGGTCGCGGGTGTGTCCTGGGTGCTCTATGTTCCCGCCGGGTTGTCCCTCACCGCCTCGCTGCTTTGGGGCAAAAATGTCTGGCCCGGCGTTTTTGCCGGCGAGCTCGCGGCCACGCTGGCCAGTGGCCAGCCCCTGGGTCCCTCGCTCATCATGGCGGCGGGCAACAGCCTGGATGCCGCGCTGGCGGGCTGGTGGTTCCATGACCGCCTCGGCCGGCGCATCGCCTTCGACCGGCTCGACGACGTCGTTCAGTTGCTGGCGGGCGAGCTCCTGATCCTGCAGCCGCTCAGTGCGATCCTGGGCATGTTCGCGCTGCTGTCGGCCGGCCATCTGCCAGTGGGGCAATTTTGGTCGACCGCGGCGGCTTGGTTCGCCTCGAACATCTTCGCACAGTTTGTGATCGCGCCCGCCGTGCTGACCTGGATCCGCTGGCCCCGCCCTGCGAACACCCCGCGGGAATGGCGCGAATTCGCCGTGCTGGCGACGCTCACGCTTGTCCTGGGCGCCTTCGGACCCGGCCGCTGGGCCACGCACGGCTGGCCGCTTCCTGTCGCGCTCTTCTTCGCATTTCCCCTGCTCGTCTGGGCCTCGGTTCGCTTTGTCCCTTCAGTGGCCGTGACCGCTGGCACCCTGCTTGGCTTGTTCGCCTTCGACGCCGTCGTCGCCCACGCCGGTCCGTTTCAGGGTGCGTGGACGGGCGCCCAGATGGTTTACCTGAATGTCTTCATGGGCGTGTGCCTCGGGACCGCGCTCTTTCTTTCCGCCGCCCTGGCGCAGCAGCGGCACTCCGAAGATGAGCAGAAACGGTTGATCTCCGAACTGAGCGCCGCCGCCAGCCAGGTGGAGCGGCTGGAAAAATTTGTCACGTTCTGTGCCTGGACCGGACGCGTGCGCTGGAATGACCAATGGGTCTCGGTGGAAACCTTCCTGCACGAGTGCTACAACGTGAACGTCAGCCACGGGATTTCCGAGGAGGCGCTCACCGTCCTGATGAAGCAGCTGCCGCAACCCCCGCCCAGCGGAAGCCGTCCGCCGGTGGCTTAGGCTTCATCCTTCACCGCCCGCGGCAGTTTCCCTGCAACAAACTCCGGGCCTGCGGCCGGCCGGATGCGGCGTCAGTTTTCCGTTCGGAGGTTTCCCAGTTCGCGCAGGTCGATGACCAAGTCAAAGCGCCCGGCCTCCGGCAGGCGCGGACCGGAGGCAAACCGGTACCGCTGGTCAAGCCGGGGCACCTGCGGATGCAGGTCGTGCATGGCGCGTTTGAACATTTCCTTGGGCACCCAGTCGGAGTTCGTGGAGAGCGAGCCGAACTCATCGTGATAGATCGTGGTGGTGGAAATATCGTCGGGCGTCGGCTCGATCAGGAAGATACTCGGGCGGCCTGTCTCCAGCCGGACCTTCTTCGCGCCGTCGAGCACGAGCGCCCATTCGTTGCCTTGGGGCACGGCCAGCAGAGCATAGGTCCGGTGCCGCGCCACCAGCAGTGCGATGCCCATGAGCAGGAGCGCCCCGGTCCGCCTCACCCTCGATCCCAATCGGCCGAAGCTCAGGCGCAACGAGGCGATGAGCCAGCACAGGAGCACGCCTGTCAGCGGAAAAATCGTGCGATAGGTGGCATACCGTTCCGCCGCCAGGAGACTGATGGCAAAGGCGAACACCGGCAGACCCATCAGGCCCGCCAGCCAGACCAAGCCGCGAGACCGGCCGCGATGCCGCCATTCCAGCACGACCCCGGCGACAAGGAAGCCTCCGGCCGCGAGTGCACCGGCCAGATAGGCGGCCCGGTCGTGACCCTGGTTGTCGTTGATCACAAACAGACTGAGGGCATTGGGCAGCGGCTCGGTGATAAACCACCACAGTTTGCCCGCCCATTGCTGCTCGAAGGCGATCCGCGCCGAGGGTTGAAACACCCCGAGCCCGTAACAAACCCGCATGAAGGCGTAGGCCAGGGATAGACCTGCCGTCACGACCGCGACATGCCGGAACATCCAACGGACCTGGTCCCGCTGGCGGGGACCATGCCGGACAATCAGGGCCGCGGTCAGGGGCACCAGATAAAAGAGCGCATTGGGCTGGTAGACGAGGGCGCTGGCCGCCAGCAATCCGACCGACGCAACGAACTTGCCGGCGTTGCCGGCGGTAAGCCGGCCGGTGGCCAACGCCGCTTCCGCGAGGGGAAAGGCCCCCAGCGCCAGCAGGGCCGCGACGCCATAGGGCCAGCAGATCGCCCAGCCGGCAATCACCTGGGCCGAGGGCAGCAGACCGAGCCACAGGGCGAGCAGCAGGCTCGATCCCACCGTCCAGCCGATCCGACGCAGCAACCGGTAGCTCACGAACGAAATGGCTCCCAGCAGCAGGGCGGACAGCATCCGGATCCATTGCAACTGGCGGATCGTGTCGATGCGCCGCAGGCTGGTTTCAAGCAGCCAGCCGTAGATCGGCCGGGCATGGGAGGCGCAGAACTGGATCAGCTTGCCGGGTTCCTCGTGCGCTTCACGCAGATTGGAGTAAGAGTCACGCAAACCGTAATAATGGAAAATCGCCGGCCGGTAGGCAGCAAGCGGGGTGAGGAAAATCAGGACGGCGGCAATCAACGCCAGGATGGCCGACCGGCGCACCTTGCGCGGCGGCCGGTCCGGATTGGACGGGGGGACCAACTGCACGTCCGCCTCGATTTCATTCGCGTCGGCAAGGCCCGGAAAGGCAAGCCGGTCGCCGGTAAAACCCAGCCAGTTCAGCAATCGGAAAATCATGTCTGCAATTGTTCGGGTGTCTTTTGTCCGGTCTTGGAATCCTGGGTGGTGATCCGTGCGGCGTCCCAGGTTTCGCGCGCCCCGGCGCAGCAACCCCGATCGGCCGGTGACCATGGGGTCTCATGTCTTCCAGGCTCAGATGACAAATCAGAACTTGCTCCCTCAGTCTACGTTAAGAATCAGCCGGGAAGCGTCCGCCGCAGCCTTGGCCGTTTGGGGTCGTTTCGAAATTCATCACTTGGAAGTCAAGAAACCCAGCGTCGCGAAGCATTTGGATGAGGCTGCCAAGCGTAGGGAAAAATGATGTCCGACGTAATGCCGTGCGCGGGTCGTCTGGAGCACCTTCGTGATAAATAGGGTCTCCAGCTTCCCGATGAAACCGTCCCTCAGCCCGACCGTTCTCGCGCTCCTTGTTATCTGCGTGCTGGGCTCGCCCACGGCACACGCGCAGACGTCGGACAATCTTCGCGAACGAGGCGACGGAAAATACCGGGCCAGGGACTTCGATGGGGCCATCGCCGACTACACCGAGGCCATCCGGCTGGACCCGACCAATTCCTCCGCGTTCACCAACCGCGGTGCCGCCAAGAACGGAAAGGGCGAGGTTGACGCAGCGATCCTGGACGAGGACGAGGCCATCCGGCTCAATCCCCAAGGAGCAATCGGCTATTTGAACCGAGGAAACTACAAATACGCCAAAGGCAACTACCGCGGCGGGGTGGCGGACGAGAGCGAGGCGATCCGGCTTAATCCCGGGGATGCGCGGGCCTACAACAACCGCGGAAACGACAAGGTCGCGCTTGGAGATTTCGACGGCGGCATCGCCGATTACAACGAGGCCTTGAGGCTAAGCCCGCAGTTCGCCCATGCCTTCAACGACCGGGCGATCGCCCGGAACAAGAAAGGCGACATCAACGGTGCTCTTGCGGACTACGGGGAAGCCATCCGTCTGAATCCCGACTACAGCCACGCTTACGTGGGCCGGTCAAAAATAAGGAATGCAAGGGGCGACCTCAGCGGGGCCATTGCGGATTCCTCCGACAAGCGAGGCCAAGATCTCCGGGTTCTCGGTGATGAACTTTTGAATCATCCGTTCGTCTGTGGCATCATCAATCACTTCTTCGAAGGCTTGAACCTGGGTCTCGTTCAGGGAGGTCGGGACAAACCATTTCTCCAATTCGGTCGCCCGGGCCTGTGACCAGACACGCGGCTTCGAGCGCCGGCTCGCCTCGTTCTTTGCGGCCACTTTCAAACGCGCGGCGCTCTTGGAGGGATCGCCGCGGCGAACGACTTTCTTGATTCGGTCGGGCCAAGCCCCGAAGCCCTCGCCGCCCATAAAGTAAACCCTGCCGTCTTTCCCAATCGACGACACTTCCGCTGGTTTCTTGTCAACGAGCCGAACCAGGTCGCCGCGCACCAATTGCAGCTTCTCGTGCGCAGCGAGCTCCGGCGACACCCACCGATGCTCGACCTGAAAACCACTGCGCCCCTTCACAGCAACCAAACCGCTCGCGACGACTCACCGGGCCGGTTTGTTGAAACGATTCTCGAACTCGCCGACCGAACCCAAAATCTCCGCGAACGAAGGCACCGGCCTAAAAACATCGCGGCCTGCATCGCTTCGTAATCCTGTTCCCACGCGCCCCGCCGAGGCTCCCGGACTTTCGAAACATCGGCCGAGATGTGAATCAGGCCGGTTTCCAAGTTCACGTCCTCCGGCTTGAGCTTGGTGATTTCGCCGTCTGGCACGCCGGGGCGGATACCAGCGAACAGGCAGAGCGCGAAATACGGCACCCACCGTCCACCCTCGAACGTCTCGAAATGCTCCATCAAATCCTGCGCTTGGGTCGCGCTGAGGGTGAGCGCCATGCCGCGCCGTTGCCGGATGCGGTAGTGAGGCACCTTTAGAACGGGGTTCTCCGTGACCCAGCCACGGTGGAAACAGAATTTGAAGAAGGTGCCCAGCACGCCGCGCTGGTTGTTAAAGGTCTTCATGCTGGGCCGGCGACGTTCCAGAAAACCAACCAGTCCCGACACGGTGATTTCCGCGACGGTCTTGCCCTTGAAATGTTTCTCCAGCCGGCGAAGGTCCCACGTGATGCGCTTGAGCTGAGGATAGGAAATGTGCTGCTGGTCGTATTCGTGTTCCTTCGCGGCAACGTAGGCGGCGATGGCGTCGGCCAGAGATTTTTGCTGCTCGGGTTCGCGGTAATGCTCGAAGGCAAAATCGACGTAGAAGGAGAGCGGACGCGATTTGCTTTCTACGCGCTGGAACAGCGCCTCAGCTTCGCGCACTTGCTCCTCGTTCAACGCTGTCGCGATCTGGCGCAAGCCGGCGACGGTTTGCAGCGCCTTAATTTCCAGCGCGGCTTTTTCGGCGGCAGCTTACTCCCGCGTTTTGAAGTTCTTCCGAAAACGAACGCCGTGCAGGCGTCCGTCGACTCGCCATGACGTAGAGCCGTTCCGGTTTTCAAACTGGGTGACGGCGAATTTCTTCTGATTCATGCTTAGGTTGCCACGTCAACTGGGCAACCTAGCTTCGGGAGAAAGGCGGGAGATGCTCGTTCTACCGAGCATCTCCCGCTTCCCGAGTTACTTGCGTAACCCGTGAAATTGGCGTCCCCACGGGGATTCGAACCCCGGTTCTCTCCGTGAAAGGGAGGCGTCCTAACCGGGCTAGACGATGGGGACTAACCGCGGAGTCGCGGAACGTAGGGTGTCACCCCCCTCGCGCAAGGCTATTTTTCCCTCTCAGCCGGGACGAAGAAGTTGCCCGCGAATGATGCGAATCAACGCGAAGGAAACCGCCTGAATGGGCCTGAATCAAAGCGTGAGGCAGGTTTGATCCGGCGGTAAGACTGCAGCTCTTTGAAATTCGCGCTGATTCGCGTGATTCGCGGGCGGTCGTTTGCATGACTTCGCCTCAAAGCCGGTCCCCGAACCGGATCTTCTTCGCCTTCTTTTTCTTCTTTGGCGACGGCAGGATGCCCAGGCGCGGGTCCCGCGCCCGCACGAGCTGCACGAGTCGCCTGGCATCGCGTTCGAACGTCTCGGCGGTCTCCGGCAGGTAAAGCCATTTCCCCAGGATCGGATGCGGCTGAAGCGCGGGCAGCTCCGCCCGCAGGCTTTCGTGGTGCTCGTGAAAGGTGCACACCAGCACGCCCTGCCACGGTTCGCCCTGCACCGTGAGAAACAGATGGTGCCGCCCGTGCAGCATGATCGTCCGGCCGCCGAACCACGACTTCAGCACGTAGGTCGGCTCGCCCAACAGCGGTTCCGCCAGCCATTGCAACGGATGCTCCGGCTTGACGGCCCTGATGCGAAGGTCGGAAGCACCGCGGGACTTCATGGGATTCATTCCTGAAGTTGGCCGCAGGGAAGCGCAAGAATTCCGGTGGCGGGTGCAGGGCGGGGTCGCTGACCCCGCCTTCCGATATCTTGCGTGGAACGCGTTGCCCTCAACGCGTTGGTTTGATCCCGGGTTCCACGTAGGTTGCGTGCTTGCACGCAACCTACCTCCGCCGTCTCGGCCGGGTGCTTGGCTGCGTCCAATCTTCCTCCCACGCGGCGATGGTGGCGTTGAGATAATTGAGCTGCTTCCGCAAGTACTCGAGATCGTGGCGGAGGATGCGCTCGACGCGCTCCTGCAGCGCCGGGCGTTTCTTTTCGTTCTTCGTGAACCTCCACGCCGGCGCCCGGCGATAGCCCCGCAACTTGCGCTCGGTATCGCGCCGGGCCGCGTGCAGTTCCGTGATCGCCTGGCGCAGCCGGCTCACGGGCGACGTCGGACCCAGGACTTCGTTGGCGGTTTCCCATTCGACTTCGAGCCGGGCCAGCCAGTCGGCATCCGCCGCGGCCCACGCCGACTGCACCTCGTGCCACAGCTGCTGGCGCGCAGCCGTCCACACCCCGCCACGGTCGGGATGGAGATGCTGCACCAGCCGGCGGTAAATATCACGCGCCACGACGGTCGGCGCCGGACCAGTCACGCGATCAAAGCGATCGGCCGATTTCCCGCCAGGCCAGCCATCGGGATCAGCGTCGCCCTCGGGCGAATCCGCCCCGTCGTGCGCCGTTTCCACGGGTTGGGCATTCCGGGCCTTGAGGTCTTTCCACAGCCGTTTGTGCGACCCGCCGAAAATTGCGGCCCGTTCCTGCACCTCCCGGACTTTCGCCGCCTTGGGCTCCAGCTCCGCTTCGACGGTCCGCAACGCGGTGAGCAGCACGGGGAAAGTCCGGTGCAGCCAGGCCTCATAGGCCGGGATGTCGGCGGTTTCATGCCGGTGGAGATCGCGCGAGGCCTTCTCGAGCTGCTTGCGCGCGGCATGGAACTCAGCCCACGCCGCACCCTGCAACCGCCGGTGGTCGATGACGATCAAGGTCCACGTCAGCCCTGCCACGACAGGGGGACGGACAGTTTTTCGAATTCGGCCGGACATGAACCTCCGAAGGAATCCGAGAGCGCCCCGAAGGCCAATCGTAACTCAGGAAATCTCGCCCCGGACTTTTCGGAAACTTAGCCGCAAAGATCCGCCGGGCGGTAGAAGTCCAAGCCCATCTCCAGATTTTTTAACCACGGATTACACGGATTTGATCTGGATGGGGGCTCGATCCCAAGGCATCGATCCGGGGCCTGCGTTTTTATCCGGATTGAATCCGTGTAATCCGTGGTTAAGTCCGCTTCCGCCCCGTCCCGAAGTGAATCACCATCGCGACGACATTGAGCGCCACCGCCGCGGCACAGACCGCCGGCCAGCGACCCAGCGACCAAGCCGTCGCACCGATCAATGACCCGACCGCACCGCCGACAAAACGCGTCACCATGTAGAGCGTGTTGATGCGGCTGCTCGCCTCCGGCAGCAGCGACAGCACCGCCCCCTGCTCCGCCACCTGGATGGTTTGCACGCCGACATCCATGAGCAGCACTCCGATGATCAGCACCGGAATCGTGACCCACGCCCACATCAGCCCGTAGGCCGCGAGGATCACCACCAACGCCAGCGTCACGGTGAACGCCGACCCACGACGGTCCGCGAGCCGTCCCGCCGAAGGCGCCGCCAGTGCGCCCACCAGCCCGACGATGCCAAAGAGTCCCGTCTCCGTCGCCCCCCGGTGAAAGGCCTCGGCCATGAGAAAGGACAAACTCGTCCAGAACGCCGTGAATCCGGCAAATGACAACGCCCCGACCACCGACGGACCCCACAAGCGCGGCTGCGTTTTCAGAACCTGCCATAGTGAAACCATCAGCTCGCGATAACGCATCCGCACTGTCGGCGGCCGGTGTGGCAGGCGGCCCCGCAGCAGAAACGCCAGCGTCAGCATCATCGCCGTCGCGAGCCAGAACATCGTGCGCCAGCCAAAATGATCGGTCACCACGCCGGCGAGGGTACGTGCGAGCAGGATGCCACCGAGCAGGCCCGTCATCATGACGCCAATCGTCCGTCCGCGCTCTTCCTTTGGCGACAATTCAACCGCGAGCGGAATCAGCAGCTGCGCGCTCATCGACGTCGCCCCGACCAGAAGATTACCCACGATCAGCCATCCCAGCGACGGCGCCAAGGCTGTCACCGCCAGAAAGGCCGCGCATACATGGATCAAAAAGAAGACGACCTTGCGGCGTTCGATGATGTCGCCCAGCGGCAGAAACAGCAGCAGGCCCAGCCCATAGCCCGTCTGTGAAGCCATTGCGACCCAGCCAACCTGGGCCGGCGTGGCGTGGAAGTACGCCGCAAAATCCCCGAGGAGCGGCTGGTTGTAGCAGATATTCGCGACGCACACCCCGCACGCGATCGACATCAGCCAGAGTGTGTGGCGCGGCAACGCGCCTCCGACGGAGGTGGCGTGGGTTTTCGTCCCAGAAGTCATCGCGAAGACATCAACGTTCTGGATTTCGCTGCAATTGAAGACCGATGTTTTCCATCTCCCATCTTCCAACTCCGCTCTTCGTCGCGCAGCGACGCGGCGGCCTACGGCCGTCCGCCAAACGTGCAGTGGTCGTCCAAGTCCAGCAGATCGAACCACGTATGGATGTCCTCGCGGTTCTGGGCGAACTTGCCGACCGCCTCCGCGAAATCGGTGAGCGTCTCGACATCGCCGTCCGGCGTGCGCCGCTCCAGGTAATTGCTCCACGCGTCGATTTCCCACGGCAGCCGCTGGAGCGGCGCGTTGGCCAGCACCCAGGCGAGCATCTCGCCGTCGCCCTTCCCGGTCGCGATCTCGGCCTTGAGGGCGTCGAAGGTCAGCCCGGTGAAAGCCAGGAAATGCCGGTCCATGCCCTTGCCCGAGAAGCGGTACTCGCCGAGGACGCCGGCGTGGTCCGCGCGACCCTTGTCGAGGATCCGGGGCAGGAGGACAAAGCCCCCGAGCCGCACGCGCGGACTGCGCGGCGGACGTTGTGTGAGATCAGGAAAAGCAGCGGTCGAAGCCATGGAACCCTTACGCAGCCCATGAACCCGCAAAGCGCAACCGTAGCATTCAGATAGCATCTCACCGGTCAGGGAGTTTTTTCTTCTGCCTTCCGGCTTCTTTCTTCTTACTGCCTCGCGATGACCTACGCTGAGATTGCTGCTGCGCTGCCGAAAACGGCTGTCACCTCGATCGACGACCTGCCCTGCCCCCGCATCGCGTCGGGCAAGGTTCGTGAGATCTTTGATCTCGGCGACGCCCTGCTCCTCGTCGCGACCGACCGGCTCTCGGCTTTTGATGTGATCCTGCCCGACGGCATCCCCGGCAAGGGCGCCATTCTCACTCAGATGAGCAACTGGTGGTTCGCCCAGACGAGCGGACTGATCCAGAATCACCTCCTGCCCGACCAGGCTGGCGAATTTGTCCGCCGCGGATTCACGAGTCGCGATCTCCAGTTGCGCAGCATGATCGTCCGCAAGCTCACGCCGCTCACCATCGAGTGCGTCGCCCGCGGCTATCTCATCGGCAGCGGCTGGAGTTCCTACCAAAAAACGGGCGCCGTCTGCGGCATCAAGCTCCCCACCGGACTGCGCCAGGCGGACAAATTGCCCGAGCCCATCTTTACGCCCACCACGAAGGCGCCCAAGGGTCAGCACGACGAACCGATCAACGACGCGCAAGGCGCGGCCGCCATCGGCCCAGAGCTCTACGCCAAGGTAAAAGCCACGAGCCTCGCACTCTACCGCTTCGGCCATGAGCGCGCGCAGCAGGCCGGCATGATTCTCGCCGACACCAAATTCGAGTTCGGCACCGATGCCGCAGGCAACCTGTTCCTCATCGACGAGGTGCTCACGCCCGATTCCTCCCGCTATTGGCCGGCCGACCGCTACGCGCCCAACCAGTCCCCGCCAAGCTACGACAAGCAGTTCGTACGCGACTACCTCCTCGCGATCAAATGGAACCAAACTCCGCCGGCCCCGCAGATTTCCGCGGATGTGATCGCGCGGACGCAGGAGAAATATCTGGCCGCGTTGAAGAATCTGCTGGGATGAGCTTGGGAAATTCGAAGATTGACGTTCGAAATCCGAATGAAGCTGGAAACCCCAAACCTGTACCGGTGAATGGAATTGGCTGACTTTATTTCGAGTTTCGACCTTCGAATTTGCGGCCGCCTCATCCCATTAAATGAAAACTTCCCGTGATCTCGCGACCGCCTCCTGGACTCTAGCGGGCTATGCGCCTGATACCTGGGGCTTTCTTGCCGGCATCGATCTCGGTGCGCCCAGCGTGAGCGAAACCCCGGTCGTGCCCGCGCGGGTGCCGGCGTCCGTGCAGCAACTCTTGCTCGAGGCGAAGATCATCCCGGACTGGAACCATGATCTCAACAGCCGGGCCGCCGAGTGGGTCGAGAACCGCATCTGGGTTTACGCCACCACGCTGCCGCGCGCGTGGCTGGAGGGCGGGAAAGTCCGCCGGCTGCGCTGTGCCGGACTCGACCAGGCCGGCTGGGTCTGCTGCAACGGCCGCCTCGTCGGTCGTTTCGAAAATGGCTTCATCGAGCACGTCTTCGATCTCTCGGCGATCCCGCTCGCCGGTGAAAACCAGCTCCAGATCGTGTTCGACTTGCCGCCGCGCTGGCTCGGCCAGTTCAACTACACTTCGAAGATCCGCGACTGGAAGGCGCGCTTCAACTATACGTGGGACTGGCAGCCGCGCCTCGTGCAGCTCGGCGTCTGGGACCGCGTCACGCTCGAGCTTTCGGACGGACACGAACTCGCGGACCTGCGCTGCCAGCTTTCGCCGAACGGCTTCACGCTCTTCGGCTCGGCCCCGGACCAGGTCGAGGTGCGCCTCGAGGATGGCAACCGCTGCCTCCTGTCCGCGGCCATCGAGCCTGCCGCGTTGGCCAAAGGTGCCGCGTTCACCGAACTGCCCGTCGAGCCGTGGTGGCCCAACCGCGAGGGTCTGCAGAAAACCTATCGGCTTACTTGCCGGCTGGCCGGTGGCGGTGACGAGTGGACGCGCACGGTCGGTTTCAAGGATGTGACGTGGCGTGACTGCGAGGGCGCGCCCGCCGGCGCGGACCCGTGGATCTGCGTTGTCAACGGCCGCGCGATTTTTCTCCAGGGCGTCAACTGGACGCCCATCCGGCCCAACTATGCCGACGTCACCGCTGCGGATTACGAGCGGCGCATCCGCACCTACGCCGAAATGGGCTGCAATGTCTTTCGCGTCTGGGGCGGGGCGTTTCTCGAGACGGAAATTTTCTACGACCTCTGCGACCGCTACGGCATCCTTGTCTGGCAGGAATTTCCGCTGTCTTCCTCCGGCATCGACAATTGGCCGCCGGAGGATCCGAAGGTTGAACAGGAACTCCGCCCGATCGTCCGCTCCTATATCGCGCGCCGCCAGCACCACGCGTCGGTGCTGCTCTGGTGCGGTGGCAACGAACTCATGGGCGCGCTTGACGGCGGCAAGGTGGGCTCCGGCCGCCCGACGCCTGCATCGCATCCGCTGCTCGTGATGATCGCCGCGCAGGCGGAGAAACTCGATCCGACCCGCCGCTTCCTGCACACCTCGCCGTCAGGTCCGCACGCCATCGGCGAGGAAAAGGATCTTGGCCAAGGCCAGCACTGGGACACGCACGGCCCGTGGCGCCCGGAGGCCGACACCTACTGGCCGAAGGACGATGCGCTGTTCCGTTCCGAAGTCGGAGCCACCGGCGCGAGCCCGTTGGACATTCTCGAGCAGTACTACGCGCCCGGCTCGTTGCTGCCGATTGACGAGCGCAATCCAATCTGGCTCCGCTTCGGTTTCTGGATCCAGGCGGATCGCTTTCAAAAGGAACACGGTCGGCCGCCGCGCGACTTGGCGGAGTTCGTGACCTGGAGCCAGCAGCTCCAGACAGTCTGCATCGAACGGGCCGCCCGCGCGATCAAGGGCCGGTTTCCCCGCTGCGGCGGCATCATCATGTGGATGGGGCACGACTGCTTCCCCTGCCCGTCGAACACCGCAATCCTCGATTTCCACGGCCGGATGAAACCGGCGGCGGTGGCGCTGCAGAAGATTTTCTTGGCCAAACCGGGCAAACTCGAAGGCTAAAATTTGGAGCCACGATCAGTGCCAGCTCTCCCCTTTCGAATTTCGTACTTCTACCTTCGACTTTACGCCGGCGTCACTGCATCACACCCGACCGTCGCACCGGGGCCACTGCCCCGCTCTGGGCGCGGAGCAGCTCGCGGCGGAGCCAGTCGAGCGCGGCGTTCACGGCGCGGCTCTTCACGGTCGGGCGCGGGCCGGGATAACTGAGTTTCTTCGACCACACGCCGTGCGGCGCATGGAGTGCGATGAAAATGGTGCCGACCGGATTGCCGCCCGCGCCTTCCGCGGCGCTCGCGCCGGCGAAGCCCGTCACGGCCAGCGCGTAATCCGCGCTGAGCGTCTCCGCCGCGCCCGTCGCCATCGCCACGGCGCCCTCGGGACTGACCGAGCTGTGCTGCAGCAGCAGGCACTCCGGCACGTCGAGCAGCTGCATCTTGGCGTCGTTCGTGCAGCACACGACGCCGCCCGCGAAAAACTTGCACGCCCCGCAGACCTCGGTGACCGCATGGGCCAGCAGGCCGCCGGTCGCCGTCTCGGCCACGGCGAGTTTCTTTTCCTGCGCCCGGAGCAATTCGGCGCAGACCTTCGCCAGCGAATCATGGCCGTAGCACATGAAATCCTCACCGAGGAGCTGCGCGCACTCGGCGGCGATGGCCTCGAGCTCCGCGGAAGAGAGTTTCTCGCTCGGCGAACTCAGCCGGCAGTCCACCTGGCCCTGGTGCGCGCAGAACGCCACGCTCAGCGCCTCGCCGTGGCGGTCAAAGATCGGCTGCAGCCGCGTCTCGAGGGCGGATTCGCCGATGCCCGCCGTGCGCAGCTGCACGTAGGCCTCGCGGTCGAGCAGCAGCTCGAGCTTCGCGAGACGCGGCAGCACCTGCTCGATAAACATCGGCTGCAATTCATTCGGCGGCCCCGGCAGCATGCAGAGGACCTTGCCGTCCTGCTCCACCCAGAGCCCGGGCGCGGTGCCGTGGGCATTGGGCAGCACGTCGCCGCGCTCGAAGCGGTAGGCCTGTTTTAAATTGTTCGGCGTCATCTTGCGCCCGAAGGCTGCGAAGCGGTCTTCCATCGCCTTCTCGATGCTGGGGTCAAACACCAGCTTCTGGCCCAGCACCTCGGCAAGGACCTCGCGCGTACGGTCGTCGCAAGTTGGCCCGAGCCCGCCGGTCGTGATGATGACATCCGCCGTGGCCCAGCTTTCGCGGAACTGGCGGGCGATGGCGTCGGCCTCGTCGGTGATCGTGACGTTGCGCTGCAGCAGCACGCCGCGGCGGCCCAGCTGCGCGCCAATAAACGTCAGGTGGCCATTCCCGGTCAGCCCGAGCAGCAGCTCGTCACCCAGCGTCAGTAGTTCGTAACGCTTGGCGGCGAAGGGGGAGGAGGAGGAATGGGAGCCGGATGAAACCATACTTGCGAGCCGGGGAGGTTAGGCAAATTCTGGCAAAATGCCAGCGGCTGAGCCAAATGCGCCCGGGCGCCGCTGTCACGACTCCAATGCTCCCCGACATCATTCTTCTCAACGGCACCTCCAGCGCGGGCAAGTCCAGCATTGCCCGGGCTTTGCAGCGGCGTGCCGGCATCCCGCTGCTCCATGCGTCGCTCGACACCTTCACGGATATGTTCCTGTGGGAGGCGGTCACCGACCCGGCCGAGCGCAAGGCCTGCCATGCCGCGGGTGTGAATAACTTCCACCGAGCGCTGGCCATGTTCGCCGCCGGTCCTTTCGGCGTGGTCGTCGATCACCTGATCCTTCTACCCGCATGGAACGACGCCACGCGCGCCGCACTGGCCGGTCGCCGCGTGCATTTCATCGGTGTGCGCTGTCCGCTCGCGGTGATCGAGACCCGCGAGCGGGCCCGGCCGGATCGGAACCCCGGCATGGCGGCGGCGCAGTTTGCCCACGTGCACCGCAACCAGACCTACGACCTTGAGGTCGACACATCGCTCGCCACCCCTGAGGAATGCGCGGACCGCATCCTCGCGTTCATCCGGACTCGCGCCGCCTGACATGAGCGACCCGGTCGTCACGTTGAAGGAAAAGGTCCGCCGGCTGCCGGACAAGCCGGGTGTGTACCTGATGAAGGACCGGCTCGGCCGGATCATCTATGTCGGCAAGGCCAAGAGCCTGAAGAAGCGCGTGTCGTCCTATTTCCAGCGCGGGCGGCCCCGCACGCTGTCGCAGCCCAAGATCCGCGCGCTGATCGAGATGATCACCGACCTCGACACCATCGAGGTGAAATCCGAGCCCGAGGCACTGCTGCTCGAGGGCAAGCTCATCAAGCAGTGGCGGCCGCGTTACAATACCGACTTCACCGACGACAAGCGCTTCCTCCTCGTGCGCGTGGATCCCAACGAGACGATGCCGCGCTTCCGGCTCACGCGCATCAAGAAGGATGACCGCTCGCGTTACTTCGGGCCGTTCGCGCACAGCGGGCTCCTCCGCAAGACCCTCGCGCAGATGCGCCGGCAGTACGGCATCCTGCTCGGCGACGGTACGCCCCAGCAGCTCCCCGATGGCAACTGGCGGCTCTACGACGATGTGCGGCAGGAACTCTACGGCGCCGGCACGATTGTGTCCGCGGCCGACTATCGCCGGCGCGTGGACGAGGCCTGCGGATTTCTGGAGGGCAAGTCCCGCGAGTGGCTGGCCACGCTGCGCGCCGAGATGACTGCCGCCGCGGAGAAGCAGGCGTTCGAGAAGGCGGCGGAGTTGCGCGACGTCGTGTTCGCGCTCGAGCAGACCCTCGCCAAGACCCGGACCTTCGAGCGGCTCGACCCCACCCGGCCGACCGGCGATGTTGACGCGCTGCGCGAGCTCGGGGAAGCGCTCGGGCTGGCCGGACCGCCGCGCACGATGGAGTGCTTCGATATCTCGCATATCTCGGGCACGTTCGTCGTCGCTTCGATGGTGCATTTCGCCGACGGCCGGCCGGACAAGGACCACTACCGCCGCTTTCAGATCAAGAGCTTCATCGGCAATGACGATTTCAAGGCGATGGAGGAAGTCGTCGGCCGCCGCTACCGCCGGCTGGCAGCGGAGCAAAAGCCGTTTCCCGACCTGGTCGTGATCGACGGCGGGCGCGGGCAGATCGGCGCGGCGCTGAAGGCCTTCATCGGGCTCGACGTGATGCCGCCACCGATCATCGGCCTCGCGAAGAAGCATGAGACGGTGATCTTCCCCGACGAGCGCAAGCCGCTGAACCTGCCGCTGAGCCATCCCGCGCTGAACCTGCTGCAGCGCCTGCGCGACGAGGCGCACCGCTTCGCCAACACGTACAACGCCGACCTGCGCTCGCGCAAAATCCGCGAGAGCGTGCTCGATGATTTCCCCGGCCTCGGTCCGGTGCGCCGTGCCGCACTGCTCGCGCACTTCGGCTCCATGGACAAACTTCGTGCGGCCACGGTCGGGCAGCTCGCCGAAGCCAAGGGCTTCGGCCCAAAATTCGCGGCCGACTTGCACGCCTTCCTGCATCAGGTAGATTCATCGAAGGCCCCGCCCGAAATACCCGCGCCGGCCGAATGATTCGCTCGCCTGCCCGCCGATAATCTTGCCACGCTTTTTCGCCATGACCCCTGTAGCCTCCTCCGATCTCGCCACCCTCAAGGCCAGTTTTGACCGCGACGGTTATGCCGTGGCGCGCGGCCTGTTCTCGCCGGATGAAGTCGCCGAGATCACCGCGACGTTCCAAAGCATCCATGATACCGGCGAATCCGAGCGCCTGCACACCGACGGGATCACGGACCCGAAGGATCCGCTGGCCCAGTGGCCGCGCGTCGTGCATCCGCACCGGTTCAACGCGACCGCCCGTCGCTATCTCCTCCATCCAGGGGTGCGGGAGACGCTCACGGCGCTGCTCGACGGCGTCGAGCCGGTCGCCGCACAGACCATGTATTACTTCAAACCACCCGGCGCGCGCGGCCAAGCCCTGCACCAGGACAATCTCTATCTTCTCGTCCAGCCCGGCACCTGCATCGGCGCGTGGACCGCGATGGATATCTGCGACGAACAGAATGGCTGCATGCTCGTCGTGCCGGGTTCACACCGCGGCAACCTCGTGTGCAACCAGCAGGACGCCGACACCAGGGAATATTTCAATCCCAACCACGTACCCGTGCCGAAGGGCATGAAAGTGGTGCCGGTGAAGATGTCGCCGGGCGACACGCTGTTCTTCCACGGGAACCTGATCCATGGCTCAGGCCCGAACCGCCACCCCACGCGTTTCCGCCGTTCGTTCATCGGCCATTATGCGGCCGGCTCGCTGGAGAAAATTTCCAAGTTCTATCTGCCGCTCGTCCGTTTCGCCGACGCGACCGACACCGAAGTGCCCGCGGCCGTGGGCGGCGGCGTCTGTGGCGATACCTGGCAGGGCGCAGCGCATTGAGCGGGATCGCGCTGTCCCGCGCCATGATGAAACTCCTCCGTCTGCTTTTGTCCGGATTCAGCCTCGGTGCGGTCAGCCGGGCCGACGTCACACTGGCACCGTTGTTTCAGGATCACGCCGTGTTGCAGTGCGACAAGCCCCTGCCGGTCTGGGGCCGCGCCGACGCAGGCGAACACGTGACCGTCACCTTCAAGGGTCAGCAGGCCAGCGCCACGACCGGGGCGGACGGGCGCTGGATGGTCTCCCTCGCCGCGGTACCCGCCTCGGCCGAACCCGCCGAACTGGTCGTCGCCGGGAAAAGCACCGTGACACTCAAGGATATCGTGGTCGGCGAGGTCTGGCTGGCCTCGGGCCAGTCGAACATGGAATGGCCGGTCCGCCTGGCGCAGAATGCGGCCGGGGAAATCGCCGCCGCGAACTACCCGCTCCTGCGCCAGCTCACGGTCGAGCACAACGTGGCCGCCACGCCGGCCGAGACCGTGAAGACCTCCGGCTGGCAGGCCGCCACGCCGCAGACCGTCGGTGAGTTCACCGCGGTCGGGTATTTTTTTGGCCGGGACCTGCAGCGCAAACTCGGCGTACCGGTCGGCATCATCAACAGCAGCTGGGGTGGCACCGCCATCGAGGTCTGGATGGACGCCGCCGCCCTGCGGTCGACCGCGGCCTTCCCCGCCATCGATGCGCGCTGGCAGAAGGACCTCGCGGAATTTCCCGCGCGCCTCGCGAGTTATCCCGCGGAGCAAGCGGCCTGGAGCAAAGCGGAGGAGCACGCGCGGGCAACCCGCACGAAAAATCCCGTGCCGTGGCCGCGCGTGCCGATCGGCCCGGGCACGCCCTACGCGCCCAGCGGCCTGTTCAACGGCATGATTGCGCCGCTCCAACCCGGCGCGCTGCGCGGCATCCTCTGGTACCAGGGCGAAGCCAACTGGGCGCATCCGGAGGAGTACGCCGGACTTTTCCCCGCCATGATCCGGGCGTGGCGGGCGGGCTGGAACCAAGGGGACGTGCCGTTCTATTTCGTGCAGCTGGCCAATTTTGGCGTGCCCAACGATCCCACTTTCCGCGCCTGGGCGCATCTGCGCGAAGCCCAGACTCAGGCGCTGCTGCTGCGCGCCACCGACATGGCCGTCACCATCGACATCGGTGAAGCGACGAACATCCACCCGCTCAACAAACAGGAAGTGGGCCGCCGGCTGGCGCTGATCGCCAAGGCCCAGGTCTACGGGATCGCCGGCGATTTTTCCGGCCCGGTATTTGAGCGCGTCAGATCGGAGGGCCGGGCGCTGCGCGTCTATTTCAGTCATGCTGCCACCGGCCTGATTTCCTACAATCAGCCTGTGCAATCCCTCGAGCTGGCCGGGGCCGACCGGCGGTTCTTTCCCGCCAGCGCCAAGATCGAGCGCAGCACGCTGCTCGTCACCGCGCCCGGCGTAAAGGAACCCGTGGCGGTGCGCTACGCGTGGAGCAACGCCCCCGTTGCCAACCTGTACAACGGCGCCGGACTGCCCGCCGCGCCATTCCGCAGCGATTTGTGGTGAAAATCTGATCTTCCGGGGTGGGCAGGCCCATCCCCGTACCTGCATGGGCAACGCCAAAACCCACGCCAGCTCCGTAGCAGCCGACGTGAGGAGGCTGGGCCCGGTCAATTTCAGACCAGCCTTCTGACGTCGGCTGCTACAAGCCGTCCTTTCGCCCTGCTCAAGGCAGCTCGTAAATTTCCACGAGGGCCGTGCCCGTGGTGCTGCTGGAACTCGTGACCTGGGCAGAGTAGGTTCCGGGCGCCAGATTGACGATGATGGCGGAATCCGCGCTGCCGGAATTGAAGGCAAAGGCCCCGGCCTGCGAGGCCGCCAGAATGAGCGCCGCGGCACTCGCCGCGGGTTGACCCGAGGTCACCGTCGTCGGATTGTTCCAATTGGTATTTTGAGCCAGCAGGACGCCATTGGCATCATACAGGCTTAACACCGGATCGGGCATGTACGCCGAGACCCCGTAATTCGCCAGCGTGGGACCAACCCCGCGGATGAGCACGCGTTTGGTCGCAGTGCCACTGACGACGAAGCCGCCGATCAGGGTTGTCTGGCCGCTGGTGGCCGACGCGCGGGTGGAGAGATTAACCAAGTGCGAGGGTGAGGACAGAGCAGTCGTCGTGGCGTAAACCTCGGCCAAGGCGATGCCGCTGGCCCCATTCACATCGTCCACCACAACCGAGTAGGATCCGGGAGCGAGCGTGACGAGCATGGCGGCATCCGTGCTGCCGGCGGTCAGCGGAAAGGCGCCGACCTGGCTGAAGACCGCGGAGAGAGCGCCGCTGCCGCCCCAGCCCGTGTTCTGTTCCACGATCACGCCGGAGGAATTATACAGCCGCATACGGGGATTGGCGATGGCCGTCGTCACGCCGTAGGCCGCCAACCCCGGACCGATGGCGCGCAGCACCACGGTTTGCGAGCTGGTGCCGCCAATGACCAAGCCCGCGATCAGCGGACCCGCCGTGGAGACCTGCGCGCGGGCCGACAGGTTGACGAAGACGGCGCTGAGCGTGCTGCTACCCGGCGCATTGATGACCAGCACGAGCGTGGCGGTGGCCGAGCCCGCCGAATTGGTCACGGTCAAGGTGACCGGGAAGAGCCCGGTTTGCGTGGTCGTGCCGGAAATGATGCCCGTTGCCGGATCGATACTCAGGCCGGCCGGCAGGCCGCTGGCGCTGAAGATTGCGCCCGAGACGTTGGTCGCCACCCCATAGTAGAAGGCGGAGCCGCTCGTGCCCGTCGCCGTCGTGGCGCCAAAAATGCCCGGCACCGTCGAGGAATAGAACAGACGGACCGACTGCGTGACGCCCGACGAACTGTAGCGTGAATTCACCATCACGCCGCGCGCGCGCAGGAACAGGGGACTGCCGGTGGTCAGGGATTGGCCGGTCAGCTGCCAGGTGTCAGCGGAGCCAACCCGGGTACCCGCCCCGAGGCTGGTCCAGTTCCGTCCATCCGACGACTGGTCAAAACTTGCGGCGGTCAGCGCGGCCCCGGAACCGCCGCGGGTCCAGATGATGGACGTGAAATTATTGTTCACGGCCAGCGATTGCAGCGCAGCCGTCGAAGCCGCGATGCGCGCGAGGTTGTAGCGGGTCTGGCCGCCCACAGAGCTGAAGGAACCGCCCATGAGCACCTTGCCGCCGGGCTGCAGGGCGAGCGCGGTGATCGAGCCGCTGGGATTGGGGTTGAAGGTGGTGTCAGCCGCGCCGTTGGCATTGAGGCGGGCAAGATAGCTGACCGCGGCGCCACCGATGCCGGTGAACGTGCCGCCGGCGATGATCTGCCCGTTGGACTGCACGAGGAGGGAATTCACCGCGCCGTTGGCCGCGGGATTGAAGGTCGCGTCCGTGGTGCCGTCGGTGTTCAGCCGGACCAGCCCATTGGAAGCGGCGCCGCCCACCAGGATCCGGCCGTCGGACTGAAGGGCCAGCGCGTTGACGGCGCTCAACCCCGAGGGACTGAAGGATGTGTCGAGCGAGCCGTCGGCATTGAGCCGCTCCAGGGTGCCGTGCGCCGTGCCGCCGAATCCGACACTGGTGCCGCCAACGAGAACTTTCCCGTCAGGCTGCAGGAGCAGGGCGGCTGGACCGCCGCTGGCCGTGGCGTTTGAGTTGAACGTGGTGTCGATCGAACCGTCGAGATTCAGCTGTGCCACGCCTTGGCGGGTCACGCCGGCAATGGTGGTAAAGGTGCCCGCAACCACCATCTGGCTGTTCGGCCGGATCGCGAGGGCGTAAACCGCCCCGTTGGGATTGGGCTGGAACGCCCTGGAAGGAGTGCCGTCCGTGTTGAGCAGGGCGAGATTGCTGACCGCTACACCGCTGATGGTGGCAAAGGAACCGCCGACCAAAATCGAGCCGGTCGGCTCCACGGTGGTAAATGCTCCACCGACGAGGACCGTGCCGTCCGGATTGGCCACCACGGCGGAGACCACGCCATTCGGGTTCGGATCATAGGAAGCATCCAGCGAACCGTCGCTGTTCACCCGGGCCAAACCGTTGCGAGAGCTCGCCACGGTTGCCCCGTCAGGTTGCACGGTGGTGAAAAGTCCGCCGATGAGGACCTTGCCATCGGCCTGCACGGCGACGTTGTTCACGGCCCCGTTGGCATTGGGATCAAAGCCGGTGTCCAGCGTGCCATCCGTGTTCACCCGGGCAACATAGTTGCGCGTGATGATGGTGGCCGAACTGTTGGCCTGGAGGAAGGTGAAGTAACCGCCGAGCACGATCTTGCCGTCGGCGGGCTGGATCGCCAGCGAGAGCACCGTGGTACTGGTGTTGGGATCGAACGTGGCATCCACGCTGTTGTCCGTCTTGATGCGCGCGACGTGGTTGCGGGTCAGCACGGTGCTGGACCCCGGGGCACTGAGGATCGTGGAAAACGAACCTCCAATCACGATGCTGCCGTCGGTTTGAACCGCGATCGCGTAGATCGTGCTGTTGGGGTTCAGGTTCAGGGTGCTGTCGTAGGTGCCGTCGGATTTGACGCGCGCGATGTAATTGACGTTGGTTACGTTGGTGGCGCCGTTGGGTTCGAGGCTGGTAAACGATCCGCCGACCAGGATGCTGCCGTTGCTTTGGATCGCGAGCGCCTTGACCAAGCCGTCCGGCTTGGGGTCGAAGGTGGTGTCCAGCGAACCATCCGTGTTGATCCGGGCCATGTACGTGCGGCTCGTCTGCGTCGTTGCGCCGTTCGGCTGCACGTTGAGAAAATTGCCGCCGATGACGATTTTACCGTCCGACTGCAGGACCATCGCGTTGACCACGCCATCGGGACTGGGATTGTAGCTGGTATCCAGCGTGCCGTCGGTGTTGAACCGCATGAGATAATTTCCCGTCGTGCTGTTCAGGTTGGTGATGGTGCCGCCAAGCACGACCTTGCCGTCCGCCTGCACCACGATCGCGTTGACCTGCCCGCTGATTTGCGCGCCCGAGGCAAAGGCGGTCTTCAATGTGCCGTCGGCATTGAGCCAGGCAAAGCCGCCCAGCTGGGTGCCGAGCGTGCCGCCGGCGAGGCGGACACCCACGGCGTTCACCGGGCCGTCGACATTGGGGTTGAAAGAGGTGTCGGGCACGCTCTCGGTGTTGTAGCGGACAAGATTGCTGGAAGACGTGCCGCCGAAGGCCGAGAAGGCGCCGCCCACCAGGATCCGGCCGTCGCCCTGGACCGCCAGCGAGTTGATCACCGCACCCGTCGGGCCACCGGCGCTCGGCGCATATGACGTATCCAACGAGCCATCGGCATTGAGCCGCGCGAGTTGGTTGCGGACCACGGGAGTGGACGTACCGGCGGGCTGGAGGGTGGTGAAGGCACCGCCAATCAAAACCTTGCCGTCCGCCTGCAACGCCTGGGTGATGACCTGCGTGCCAACCCCGATGGGGATGCCGAGATCGAGGGTCGTATCGAGGGTTCCATCGGTGTTGATCCGGGCGAAATAATTGCGCTCGACGTTGACCGTGCTGCCGTTGGGCGCCACCTGGGTGAACAACCCACCCATGAGAACCTGGCCGTTGGCCAGCAGGGTCAGGGAGCGGACCACGTTGTTCGGATTCGGATTATAGCTCGTGTCCACCGTGCCATCCGTGTTCAGCCGGGCGATGCCCGCCCGGGTGGACGTGGTGGTGGCACCGGTGACTGTAGTCGTGACCGTGCCGTCCGCGGCGGTCGTCGTGGTCGTCGTGGGAACCGTGTTGGTCGGGATGGACGTCGTACCGGTGGTCGTGGTCACCGTCGACGTGCCATTCGGCTTGGTCACCGTGACGGTCGTGGACAGGACGGTCGGGGCATTCGTGGGCTGGAGATAAGTAAAGGCTCCGCCAAGGATGACCTTGCCGTCGGACTGGATCAGGATGGCGTTAACCTGCCGGTTGGCTTTGGGATTGTAGTTGGGATCCAACGTGCCGTCGGTATTGAGCCGCGCGATATAGCCACGGATCCCGCTCGCGAGACCGGTGAAATTGCCGCCGACCAGGATCTGCCCGTTCGACTGGATCACGAGTGCGTAAATGTTGCCGGTCGGCTGGGGAGTGAACGTGATGTCAAGGGAGCCATCCGTATTGATGCGCGCCAAGTGGGGCAGCGTGGTCGGAATCGCGGAGCCATTGGGCAGAAACGTGACGAAGGCTCCGCCAGCAATAATTTTCCCGTCAGACTGGACTGCGATCGCAGTGACCTGGCCGTCCGGGCTCGGACTAAACGCGGCATCAAGCGAACCGTCTGCATTCAACCGGGCCAGACGGCTGTGGGCGACCCCCTTGACCGTCGTGAAATTGCCGCCGATCAGGATCTGCCCGTTCGGCTGAAGCGCGATGGTACTAACCTGGCCGTTGAGATTCGGATCGAAGCTGGTGTCGAGCGAACCGTCCGTGTTTAGCCGGGCAATATAGTTGCGCGTCACCCCCGCGATACTCGTGAAGGAACCGCCCACCAAGGCCCGGCCGTCGGGCTGAATCAGCAAGGCGAGGACGCGGCCGCTGGTGTCGGGGCTGAAATTGGCGTCCAGGGTGCCGTCGGAATTCACCCGGGCGAGATGGTTGCGGGTCGTGGCCGACGCCGCCCCATTGGGTTGAAGCTGGGTGAAGTTGCCGCCGAGAACGAGCCCGCCGTCCGCCTGCTCGGCGATCGAGAAAACCGTGTAGTTCGGGCTGGGATTGAACGTGGTGTCGAGCGTGCCGTCCGCCGCCAGTCGGGCCAGATAGGTGCGGCCGTAGCCCTGCACGGTGGTGAATGTGCCGCCAAAGAGCAGGCCCCCGTTGGCCTGAACCGTCAGCGCCAGGACGTTGCCGCTCACCGCGGGATTGAACCCAAGGTCAACGGTGCCATCGGCGTTAAACCGCGCGAGATGGGTGCGGCTGATCTGGGCGAGAGCCCCGTTCGGCTGCACGTTGAGGAAATAACCCGCGGCAATCACCTTGCCGTCCGTCTGCACCACGACCCGGGTGACGCCGTTGTCCGGATTCGGATTGTAGCTGGTGTCGAGCGTTCCATCCGTGTTCAGGCGCGCGAGGGAGACGCGGGACGTTGAGGTCGTAGCCCCGTTCGGCTGGAACATCGTGAAGCCGCCGCCCACGATGAGCTTCCCGTCCGCCTGCTGGGCCAGCGACAGGACCACGCGGTCAACATTGGGATCAAAGGTGGCATCGAGCGAACCGTCCGAATTGAAGCGCGCGATCCGGTTGCGCACCGTCGCGGTCGCGGCGCCATTCGGCTGCGCCGTCGTGAACGTTCCGCCGGCAACCACCTTGCCGTCCGACTGTACCACCACGGTTTCCACCTCGGGAGCCAGGGTGCCGCCGAGGTTCGGATCAAACGTGGTATCGAGCGAGCCGTCGGCGTTGAGCCGCGCAATGTGGTTTCTCACCGTGGAAGCCGCCGCGCCGTTCGCCTGGACCGTGGTAAAATAGCCCGCGATGATAATCCTGCCGTCCGACTGGAGCGCCACGGCGTTGACCTGGCCGTTGACGTTGGGATTGAAGCCCGTGTCGACCGAGCCGTCGCTGTTCACTCGCGCGATATTGTTGCGGGCCAAGCCGCCGATATTGGAAAACGTGCCAGCCACGAGAATCTTGCCGTCCGTCTGGGTGGCCACGGCAAATACCACGCCATTAACGTTGGGATCAAAGCCGTCGGCGGCTGACGGATAATTGGTCTGGGCCATCGATGGCGCCTGAGAAAGCGCCAAAAGCGCAAGACCGGCCACAAAACCCAGGTGACCCCGAAGGGCGCGGAGAGACGAAACTATGAACATGAGAGGAAACAAGTTGTAGAAAGAAAATCTGGCCGGCAAGAGCGGTCTCAAGGCCCCTGCAGCGGGGTCCGAGTGCCGTTAGTCTCGACTGAGGTGGGGAGGTTCCGGGTAATTACTCACAACCCTCCGGCCAGCACCGACCTGCGCAAGGCCAAAAGCAGCCGGAAACGGTGATGAATCTAAGGTTTTGTCCCGTCGTGCGTTGATGAGTTCATGTCCTCGTTCAAATCTCTCCTCGCTTCCTTCGCCGTCCTTGCCGCCTCTGGGCTCGCTTGGGCCGCTCCTGCGCCAGTCAATTCCTCCATCAGCGCTGTCACGGTTTACACGGATCGCGCCGTCGTCACCCGCACCGCCACCCTCGAATTGCCCGGCGGGATCACCGAACTGGTCTTCGCCAATCTCCCGGAGGCGCTCAACGAGCGCTCGCTCCAGGTCAGCGGCAAGGGCACCGCCCAGGCCCTCATCCTCGACGTCACCGCGCGGCAGACCTACGTCGATTTCACGCCCAACGCCCGCGTGAAGGAACTCGAGGACACGCTCCGCGGCCTGCAAAAACAGGTGCGCGGGATCGATGACCGCGCCGGCGTGCTCCAGGCCCAGAATGCCATGCTCGACCGGATGGAAGCCGCGCTCTTCGCGCCGCCGGCCAAGGACGTGCCGCGACCCGACCTGACCCAGTTCACCAACTCGCTCAGTTATCTTTCCGAGCAGAAGACCCGCCTCATCGCCGAGCGCACCGCGCTCGATGAGCAGCGCGAGGAGCTGCAGAACCAGCTCGGCGCCGCCCAAAACCAGCTCAGCGAACTCCGCGGCTCCGGCGGACGCAGCTACAAGACCGTGACCGTGCGCGTCTCCGCCCCGCAGCCCGGCAACCTCGCCCTTGCCCTCTCCTACACCGTCCCCGGCGCGAGCTGGTCGCCGAGCTACGACGCCCGGGTGCTCAGTTCGCCTATGCTCCCGTCATGGCGACACCCGACGGTCCGGCCAAAGCCGAGGTGCGGCTCATCTTTGCCGGTGACGGCACCGGGATGCCGCAACTTGTCAATCAGCTCATCCGCCTGACGAAGGGCGCGATGCACGGCGTCGATTTCAACAAGGGCCGCACTTGGGTTGGTGCCAGCGCCGGTTTCCATCCGGTGGTACTGCCCTGAGGGATGGGCCAGTCCGGCCTCCCATCCTGTCATTCTGAGCGCAGCGAAGAATCCAGTGAGATTCCGCTACTGGCTTCGGCATTATCCAACTGGATTCTTCGCTGCGCTCAGAATGACAACAAGGAAAAGCCACGGCACCGGAGTGCCGTGGCTTGAAATCTTCGGGACGATCGCGGGCTTCACCCGCCGCCCGTTCAGTACTGGTAATTGACTCCGAACGTGTACTCCTTGGCGTCCTTGTCGCGGCGCACGGCATCATACTGCAGTCCGGCCGTCAGGCTCCACTGCTTGGTGAGCCGGTACGTGCCCTTCACCCCCATGTCGAACTCGCTGCGGTCAAAGCCCGTCGCGCGCACGAAGTTGATGTAGGGCGTCAGCACGAACGGCTGCGCCAGCTGGAACTCCACGCCCGTGCCAAGGGTGTAGGCGAACGAGCTGTCCGAGACTCCGCCGCCGCGCCGCCATTCCCAGCCGGCGAGGGCCTGCACAAACGGCCGGCCCCAGTCGAGCTTGGTGAAGGCGGTGGCGCCGAGATTGAGATCCTGGTCCGTGAGCCGGACACTGCCGGTGCTCGCGCGACCCCAGTCATAGCCGAGGTTGAAATCATATCCCGCCGCCAACGGCTGGTTGAATGTGAATTCGGCCCCGCGCATCGCGCTTGGCGCACCCGCGTCAAGCTGCGTGTAGTTGAAGGCGACGCCGGTGTAGCTCGTGCCGAGCAGGCCCCAGTAGGGCATCGGCGCCGATTCAGGCACTGTCGCCGTGGCACTCTGCGCCGACGCCGACAGGGCGAGACCGAGCGAAGCCGCCGCGGTCAAAATTAGGGATTTTAGTTTGGTTTTCTGTTTCATGGTTATGGTCCTTTTGTTTTTGCGCGCCGTGAGCTGGACCATGGCGCGATGCCCGTTTGATCGCGCGTTGCCGGAGTGTTCCGCATTTTAAAATTTCCAAAAAAATTCCGCGCCACGGAACTTTTGGGCGCGAACGTTGACGCGCGCGGCTTGCGAAATGCCCGATGCTTGGTATATCTCGGGCGTATGAAACTCCGCCCCATCCTCCTCCTTATGGCTATCTCTTCCCTCCTGACAGGCCTCGCCCGCGCCGAACCGCTCAAGGTCGGCGATGCCGCTCCCGCGATCACCGCTGTCACCGAAACCGGCGCGTCGCTCGCCTTCGCCGATGTTTACGCCAAGCAGCCCTACACGCTGGTTTATTTCTACCCGAAGGCCGACACCCCAGGTTGCACGAAGCAGGGCTGCTCGCTGCGCGACGGCTACGAGGCCCTCACGCAGAAGGGCGTGGCCGTCATCGGCGTCAGCCATGACGACGTCGCGGCCCAAAAGGCCTTCAAGGACAAGTATCACCTCCCCTTCACGCTGATCGCCGACCACGATAACAAGGTGATCGGGGCCTTTGGCGTTCCCACTTACCCCGTGGTGGGTATGGCGCATCGCCAAGCCTACCTGATCAAGGACGGGAAAATCATCTATACGGATTACAACGGCACGACCGACAAGCAGGCCGATACCATTCTGCAGGTTCTGGCGGCGCAAAAATAACCATCCCGAACCAGCCCGTCGTTTTCTCCGCCGCCCGCGCGCCCTTGCGCCGGGCGGCTTTTTATTTCCCCAGCGCCCGGCCCGTGGCAGCCGACGTGAGGAGGCTGGAGTAAGATATTACTTTACCGCAAAGAGCGCAAAGGTCGCGAAGTCCTGTCGGATAAGACTGTCTCATGTCAAATCAGCGGACGTGCTTCGCGCACCTTTGCGGTTAATCCATTTGTCCAAGCCCAGCCTCCTCACCTCGCTCACAGTGTATAATACGTCACGAAAAACAGGAAGCCCCGGTAGATCTGCACGATTCCCACGACACTGACCGCCAGCACGAGCGCCTTCGCCAGTCCGGCCCGCCGGGAACCGCCGTAGACCGTCCGCACCGCGTGGTAGGTAAAGAGCGTCACGACCCCGAGACCCAGCAAGCTGATCACATTGTCGATCGTCAGATCGCTGGGGTGCCAACCGCCGGCCACGAGCAATCGCAGCACCCCATTGGCCAGACCCAGGCTCGCGAGAAGATAAAGCAGCCAGAAGGCGTAGAAATGCAGCGCGAAGACCACATGCTCAAGGTAGTGCCGCCGCAGCCGGTGAAAACACGCCCAGACGAGCAGGGCAAAGAGCGGCACCATCGCGATCACCAAGCTCTTCGCCAGCAGCGCCCCGTGCGCGTTAAACTCGCGCACATAGTCCGCCGGCACCGCCGTGCCCGCAGGAAAGCGCCGCTCAAACACCGCGCGCGCCAGCGGACTGTAAAGCTCGCTGTGCAAGTGGATGTGCAGCGGCGTCGTCAGCGTGTTCCACCCGAGCAACGGCAGCGCCAGGAAGAAAAGGGTGTTGGCGACCAGAAACAGCGCGAGCGGCTTCAGGTACGGCTTGCGCCGCCCCGCCAAATAATCCGCCGTCAGCCGGCCTGGCTGGGTCAGCAGCAGCCGGAACGACCGGAAGATCTTGCCGTCCGCGTGGGTAAACGACTCCGCCGCGTCTTCGACGAAGTGCCCCAGCTTGTAGTCGTCCGGGCCCGGCCGCTTCTCGCCACAGGCCGCGCAGTATTTTCCCGTCAGCGGTTCGCCGCAGGTGACGCAAGGGACGGATGTTTCCATGGCGGCCATCGGCAGGTCCGCGCTCAGGCGGACTCCTTGACCGCAGAAGCCGGCGGCGGGATTTTTGCCACCAGCACCTTGTCCACCCGGCGGCGGTCCATGTCCACCACCTCAAAGCGCCAGCCCGCCCAGTCGAAATGCTCCCCGGCCGACGGGATCCGGCCGAACTGCGTGACCACGAAGCCGCCCAGCGTCTGGTACTCCGCCGCGACCTCGTTCGGCAGGTCCACTTCCAATCCGAGCAGCGTCTTCAGCTCGCCATTGGACAGCGTGGCATCGATCAGCCACGAGCCGTCATCGCGGTGCTTCGCCTCCGGCTGGTTGCGCTGACCCTGGCTGGGCAGGTCGCCCACGATGGCCTCCAGCACGTCGATCAGCGTCACGAGTCCCTGCACGGCGCCGAATTCATCCGTGATGACGGCGATGTGCTTGCCGGTTTTCTTGAACTGCTCGAGCAGCTGGATCGCCTTCATCGTATCCGGCACGAGCAGCGGTGGCAGCAGCAGGTTCTTCAGCGTCGTCGGCAGCCCGATGGCCGAGTGCGCCCAAAGCGCCTTCACGGGCACCATGCCGACAATCTGGTCGCGGCTGTTCTGATAGACGGGAAAATAGGAGTGGCCGCTCGTGACGATCTTGCGCCAGTTGGTTTCTTCCGGGTCGTCGAGGTTGAGAAACACGATTTTCGGCCGCGGCGTCATGATCGCCGTCACCGGCAGCTGGTCGAGCGCGAGCACGCCCTCGACCATCTCCTGCTCCGCCCGCTGGAATACGCCCGCATGCAATCCCTGCTCGACGAGCGCGCGCACTTCGTCGTCGCCCACGGTTTCCGATGCCGGCCGCGTGCGCAGGCGGATGAGCCGGGTGACGCCATCCGTCGCCAGCTCCAGCACGCGGAGGAACGGCGCCGCGAGCCACGCCAGCCCGCGCATCGAGCCGGCGAGCAGCGAGGCCACTTTTTCCGGGTGCGCCCGGCCGATGCGTTTCGGCACGAGCTCGCCGAAGAGCAGCATGAACGCCGACAGCCCCACCGTCACGATCACGAAGGCCAGTGCTGACGCATAGGGCACCAGGGCCGGCACCCGGGAAAATTCGCTGGCGATCTCCGTCGCCAGATTCACCCCGCCCAGCACGCCGGCAATCATGCCGGAAAGCGTCAGCCAGAACTGCACCAGCGCGAGAAACCGCGTGGGATGCTCCGCGAGCGCGAGCGCCTTGGCGGCGCCGGTGTCGTTTTTCGCCGCGAGTTCGCGCAGCCGGGCCTTGCGGGCCGACACCACCGCCGTCTCCGCCATAGCGAGCAGGCCGTTGGCCAGCACCAGCAGGCAGATGATAAGCAGTTCGGTCGGGACGCTGAGCATGACAGATGCGCAGGCTAGCGTGCACTCCCTGTGAATCAATCCCGCAGCACTTCCCGTTCGACACCCGCGCCCGGCGCCCTTTGCTGCTTGGGCCGTTCACCCCACTACCCCTTTGAAAACCGCCCGCCTTCACCGCCTGTTCAATCCCCGCACCGGCCGCTGCTTCGATGTCGCCCTCGACCACGGCTTCTTCAACGAGGGCTCCTTCCTCGCCGGGATCGAGAACCTCCCGCGTGCCATTGAAATCCTCGCCGAGGCCGCGCCCGACGCCATCCAGCTGACGGTCGGCCAGGCGGCACATCTTCAGCGCCTGCCCCAACGCCCCAAGCCCGCCCTCGTGCTGCGCACCGACGTCGCCAACGTCTACGGCACCCAGCTTCCGCGCGCGCTATTTTCCCGAATCCTGGAGGATGCCGTGCTGCAGGCCGTGCGGCTCGATGCGTCCTGCGTCGTTGTGAACCTGTTCCGCATCCCGGAGCAGCCTGAGGTCACGGACCAGTGCATCCAGAACATCCTCCGCCTGAAACCGCAGTGTGACCACTACGGCATACCGCTCATGATCGAGCCGCTCGTCTTCCAGCCGAACGCAAAGGCCGGCGGCTACATGGTCGACGGCGATGCCACCAAGATCATCCCGCTCGTCCGCCAAGCCGTGGAGTTGGGCGCCGATATCATCAAGGCCGACCCGACCGATGACGTTTCCATCTATCACAAGGTCATCGAGACGGCCGGCGGCATTCCCGTCCTCGTCCGCGGTGGCAGCAAGGCTCCCGAAGCCGAAATTCTCACCCGCACTGCAGCTTTGCTCCAGCAGGGCGCAGCCGGCATCGTCTATGGCCGGAATATCATCCAGCACCCCAAGCCCGGCGCGATCACGCGCGCGTTGATGGCCGTCGTCCACGACGGCGCCACCGCCGCCGAAGCGATGAAGCATCTCGCCTGATGGCGTGGTGCAGTTGAAAGTTGGAAGACTGAAGTTGAAAGACCGAGCCAACCAAAATTTCCGATGACCCATCTGCCCTCCGGCTTTCAACTTTCACCCTTCCCCTTTCAACTCTCATGAATCCCGTCCGCATCGGCATCATCGGCGGCGGCCTGATGGGCCGCGAGGCCGCCAGCGCGCTCGCCCGCTGGTTTGCGCTCGTGGATTTCCCAGTCCGCGCCGAGCTCACCGCCGTCTGCGACCTGCAGCCCGGCCTGCTCGACTGGTTCCGGCAGGTGCCCGGCGTGAAGCATTTCGTCACAAACCACCGCGAGTTGCTGGCCCTCGATGACGTCGACGTCGTCTACGCGGCCGTGCCGCACCACCTGCACGAGGAAATCTACCTCGACGTCCTGCGGGCCGGGAAGGATCTCCTCGCTGAGAAACCCTTCGGCATCGATCTCGCGGCCGCGCGCCGCGTGCGCGACGAGGCGAAAAAACTCGGCCGGTTTGTGCGCGTCTCCTCCGAGTTTCCCTTCCTGCCGGGTGTGCACCGCGCCTGGCAGCTTGCGGCCAGTGGCGCGCTCGGCCGCGTGATCGAGGCCCGCTGCGCGTTTCTCCACTCCAGCGATCTCGATCCGACCAAGCCCATCAACTGGAAGCGCCAGTCCAAATTCTGCGGTGAGATCGGCGTGATGGG
Organism: uncultured Opitutia bacterium; assembly: GCA_903859715.1. Lineage (GTDB taxonomy): Bacteria > Verrucomicrobiota > Verrucomicrobiia > Opitutales > Opitutaceae > Opi-474. Next base: position 124,198 of record CAIONS010000068.1, on the reverse strand, counting down.
CGACCTCGGGATGCACGTCGCGCACGTGCCCCTGCGGCTGGGCTGGAAGCCCACGAACGTCTTCGCCCAACTTCAGAAGATCTATACCACGCGGCCCGACGGCAAAGGCGGCACCGCGCCGTGCGATACTTGGGACAACGCCACACTCCACTGCAGCGCCGAGATCGCCGGCCATGCGACTCCGCTCACCCTGGAGATGAAGCGGCTCGCGCCCACCGAGACCAACACCTGGATCATCGAGGTGCTCGGCACCGACCGCGGCGTGCGCTTCTCAACCAAGGAGCCGAAGACCTTCTGGACCTACCGCCGCGACAAGGAGCAATGGTGGGAGAAAACCGACCTTGGTTTCGGTACACCCTTCAAGACCATCACCGGCGCGATCTTTGAGCCCGGCTTTCCCGATATTCTCCAGCAGATGTGGGCCGCCTTCCTCGCCGAGCGTGCCGGCGTGCTCGGCAACAAGTTCGGCTGCGCCACTCCCGACGAAGCCGTGGCCCACCACGAAATCTTCGCCGCCGCCCTGACCTCCCACCGCGACCAGCGCGTGGTGACGTTGTAGGGCGGGGTCGCTGACCCCGCCGGTTTGGACAGTAGGTCGGATCCTCCGGCTGAGGCGCCTTGCCTGGGCAAGGCGGGGTCAGCGACCCCGCCCTACATCAATTTGGCGATCCGCGCCGCCGCGCTCAGCGATTGTCGGGATGGAATCCAATCCTGCGGTCATGCTCGGGCCCTGTAGGCACCGCAAGTTCGCGGATGGCTTCAATGATGGCCGTCAGCTGTTCATCATGGGCACCGACCCGGGTCTCGAGTTCAGCAAGTTTCCCCGCCAGCGCTTCATGGGATGCCAGCATATGCCGAAGTTCAACGAACGTCCGCACCACTTCCACGCTCATCCGTGTGGCCCCGGCGCTGTTCAAGACATTCGCGGCTTGTATGGCGCCAAACTCGGTAAAGGCATACGGCAGGTATTTTCGGTGCCGGCCCTGCTTTAAGGTCGCATTTTGCGACCTTAAAGCCGCCAAGTGCTTTGCTTCTTTGGCGTTCAGCCGAAACATGAAATCCCCCGGAAATTTCGCCGCATTACGCCGAACCTGCTCGTTCAGCCGCTTGGTGGTCACACCGTAAAGGGAGGCGAGATCCGAATCTAAGATCACACGCTGACCCCGAAGCGTCAGGATGTAATGCCCCATGGGCACAGGAATCGCGAGGCTGGAGACGGGGCTGGTGTTTCTCGGCATGGAGTCAGTTGGTCTGAAAGGTCTCGTATAGCCGAGAATCAGGAATCTGTTCCAGCCAAGCAACCGGCCGTCCCCTGTCCTTTGGTACAGGCTCCAAGTTTCACCTCCGAGTTTAACGTGCGACCGGGTTTCCCGGGCAACCTCCGGCAGATGCTGGCCGCTGGCCTCGCCCTACATCAACTTTGCGATCCGCGCCGCCACGTCGGCCCGCAGCCTGTCGACGGCGCCAAGTGCGAACTCCGCCACGCTCAGTTTGTCGTCTGTCACTAGCGGCGTAAGATCCATCGCCCAGGCAATCGACGTGAACTTGTCCGTCGCATGCGACGTATGAAACGTGGCGTTGGCCTCGCGGCGGCCCATGGCGGCGAGGTCGTATCGCTTGCCGCCGGCGATCTGGGAATCGAACACCTTCATCAGCGGCACGGCGAGTTCCGGATGTCCACTGCAATCGAGCGGGACCTTTTCGTTGTCGCCGAGCCAGTCCAGTCCACGCCACGCCTCGACGCCCAGCACCCGGCGCGGCCGCTGCACCGCCGGCAGGGAACGCAGCGCTTCGAGACAGCGCAGCAGCACCGCCACATGTGTGTCGTGCTTGTCCGCCGGCTGATGAAGATAAACGACCTCGGGCCGGCAGCCGGCAAAGATTGCCGCCAGATCGGCGCGCACGCCGGCGTGATCCGACTGCTTCACGTCCGCGCTGGGATGCGCCAGCTGCAGCTGCAGATTGTACTTTCCGAGCCGCGCGGCGGCGCGCTGCTCCTCACGGCGCACCTCCTGCATCTGCGCATCCGTGTGGGCGGCATAGGGGCCCGCACGGGGTGAACCCGCGCCATTCGTCACCACCACGCCGGTGAAAAATTTGTCCGGCCGGCCGTAACAGTCAGCCACGCTGGGATACGCGTTGATCTCGATATCGTCCTGGTGCGCGATCACGCACAGGTGCGTCGTCCGCGCCAGCGCCAGCTCCGGGGTGACACCCGCAGGCTCGGGAATAAAAACATCGGCGTCGGGACGGGAGAATTTCATGGGCGGCCGGAAACTTCGGCGATGATCGCGCTCATCTCAGCCTGCGCATCCGCAATGCTCTGGACGAGCGCGAACTGCGTGCGGCACCGCTCCAGGTTGTGGCGCGGATGCTTGATCTTGTAGTAGGTGTCGCCCTGCAGGTAGTCGGTAAGAAAACGGACGCCGTTCTCGTACGTCATGAGCTGGCCGGCAAAGCCGAGGTGCACCCGTTCAACGGCATTCAGCACGCCGCCCACTTTCGAGCCGAGGTAACCTTCCACCAGGGCCCGGAAAAGCGGCAGCAGCACATGCATGTTCGCCGGGTTGGGATCGTCCTCCATCGTGGAACTCGCGGACGTGCGGACCATCTCGCCGAAATCATAGAGCGGCAGGCCGGGCATGATCGTGTCGAGATCGATCACGGCCACCGTGCGGCCGGTCGTGTCGTCGAGCATCACGTTGTTGATCTTGGTGTCGTTGTGCGTGACCCGCTCGGAGATCTCGCCCCGCGCCAGCAGCGTGAGCAGCACGTCGCTGTCGGCTTCGTGGGCAAAGGCGAAATCGATCTCGGCCTGCACCCCGGCGGCGCGCTGCGCAGAGTCTTCCTTCACGGCGCGGCGCAACGCCTCGAAGCGGCTGCGGGTGTGGTGGAAATTCGGAATCGTCTCGTGCAGCCGCCCGCCCGGCAGGTCAGCCAGCTGCGCCTGGAATTCGCCAAACGCCCCCGCCGCCTCGCGGGCCTGCGCCTCGTTCGTCACGCGGTCCACCGTGTGGGCGCCCTCGATAAAATCATATACCCGCCAAAAACCGCCGCCGGCATCCTGCGCGAACGCCCGGCCATCGCGCGCCGGGACCAGCGTGAGCACCCGGGCCGCCGCCGCCTCGCCCGCGGTGGCGCGGACCTTGGTCGCGACGTGCGCCGTCACGCGCCGCACGTTGTCCATCAGCGCCGGCACGTCCTTGAAAATGCGGTGATTGACCTTCTGGAAGATGTAGCGGCGCTGACCCGACCCCGTGGCAAAGACTGCCGCGTAGGTCTCGTTGATGTGCCCGCTGCCGTGCGGGGCGGCGGATACCAGCCGGCCCTCCAGCGGAAAAGCGGGAATGACGGCGTGGAGTTCGGGCGGGACCGGGACGTGGCTCATGCGGCGGGCGCTATTTCAATCGTGAGCGAGCGGCCCGGCGCGAGTGTTTTCTCGGTTTTAAATTCGTGAGCCCCGAATCCGGTCAGCTCGAGCCGCCGGAGATTCAGCCGGCCGCCGGTGCAGATAAGCGTGACTTTCGTGCGCAGGCGCGTGGGCGCCAGCTCGACCGTGCCCCAGGCGGTGCCGCTCGACCAGAACCAGCGGACGCGCCGCGGGGCCGGAGCCAGGGTCAGCGTCGCGGTCAGTGCGGAATAGTGAAACCCGGTCAGGGCCGCAATGAGCCCCCAGCTGTTGAGCGCGCGGGCGTAATGGTGACCGCACTCGGCTTCGTCGAAGGGGTTGCGCTTGCGGCCGTCATAGCGCGCGCGGATATCGCGCACCACCTTCAGCGCATCGCGGACCATGCCTTCCTGCGCGAGGTGCAGCGCCACGCAGTATTCAAACCCGGTCATCACCTCCGTGTAATAGGGAAACGGCCGCACCGGCCGCCGGCCGCGCGGGTACGAGGCCATGAGCAGCGCCGTCTCGTCGCCCAGCACATAGCTACGCATGTGGTTGAAGTGCGCCTCGAATCCGCGCCGGCGGTTATGCGTGAGCACGGCGCGCAGCGCCTCGCGCTCGTGTTCCGGATCGAGCAGGTGGCCAAGCCCTTCAAAGTGCGCGTTCACCTGCCCCGCCAGCTGGTCGATCAGGCAGCCGGCGCCGAGTTGGTAGTCGGGCGCCGCGGGATTCTTGTTCTCCGGCCCGATCACCAGCCCGGGCCGGACCTGGTCCCAAGTGCCGGCCGGCCGGATCTGGTGTTCGTAATAATCGTCGTTGAACAGGTTCGCATCGACCCACGCCCGTCCGCGTTCAAACAGCCCGCGGCACTTCGCCGCAAACTTCTTTTCCCCCAGCGCCAAAGCCATCTCTTCCGCCGCGCGGAGCGCGCCGAGATACCAGGACGCCATCTGCGGGTTCGGGCCGAAATACTCCACGTCCATCGTGTTGTGCTGCACGCCCTCCATCACGCCGTCACCGTCCGCATCCCAGCCGCCCGGCAGCCACGCGAATTCCAGCGCGGCCCGCGCGCGCGGCCACAATCCGCGCAGCCACACCGTGTCGCCCGAGATCCGCCACTCCCGGTGCAGCTTCAGCAGGCAGCCCATTTGGCCGTCCGCGGCCGCGTACACCGGACCCGACACCGGCCGCAGCGGCAGCGGCACGCGGAAGGTCATGAGGCCGTCGGCCTGCATCGCGTACTCCGAGAACTCCGTCTCGCGCATCGACCGCGCCAGGTCGGGAAACAGATTCGCCGTGGCGTGCTCGTAATTCCACACATGCGTGCAGTTCCCGTGGCAGCTACCCTGCCGGTCGAAGCAGCCTTCCCAGCCGAAGAACCGGCCGTCCGCGGTGCGGAAGCAGGTCTGCGAGCGCAGCGTCGACAAATTGAACAGGGCCGCCTCGCGCACTTCCGGCGGCAGGTCGCATTCCGCCACACCCCGCACAAAGGCCACCGTGTCGCGCTCCAGTCCCGGCCACTGCTGCGCGGCCTGCTCGGCCGCCGCCCACGCATCACCGAACTGGGTCGCGTAATGGTTGCCCACGATCGACGACACATGCATCGGCCCGTGACCCCAGTTTTCCCGGTTGGGAAAATGCCATGCCATGACAAATTCCACGGTCCGCTCACCCATGGGCGGAATTTCCACCGCCACCGCGAGCGAGGCCGTGGGCGTGTCGGTCTTCGCCGTACGCGGCTCCAGTTTTCCGTCCGCCGAGAAATCGTCCCAGAAATCGAGCAGCGCATCGTTCCACCCGTAGTCCGCCCAAGCCGTGCGATGCGTCACGCCGCGCCGTGCCGTGGTGGCCAGGGCCATCGTGCCCCATGCAGCGTGGGTCCGGGCCACGCCCTCGGACATGAGCTCGACGCCGCGCAGGCCGCCATCCTCGCGCCAGGCGTTGCGGTTGCCCGCGGACCCGGTCGAGGCCATTTTTCCGCGGAACTCATCCAGCTTCAGGGCGAAGCCGTCGTTGCCGATGAAGTTGGGCAGCACCGCGCTCACCGAGGCCGCCACCGGCGCCCGCGAGGGATTGCGCAGGATTACCCGCACCAGCGCGACCGGCAGGCTGCTGCGCGCCGTGTCGCCGGGGATCAGCGGATTGAACGCCTGCAACACCGCCGTCACCGGCATCGCGTCGTCAGCCAGCTCGACCTGCGCCAGCGGATAAGCCGCGCGAAACGTGCACCGCCGGAACCGCGGCAGACCCGCATGGCGGGCCGGCGAACCCTCGTCTCCCTCCCACTCCGCCACTGGCAACGGCCCTTCCAGCAGCCGCGTGACCACCGCCTCGCCTCGCCTCGCCGCGCGCACCGCAAAAAATCCGCCGGCCCCAGCCTGGCCCGCGGGATTAAACCCTTTCGCCGGCCGGTTCATCAGCTCCCAGTGCCGCCACGCGCCCCAGCCGCAGAGCGAAACGGTTCCCGTGCCGATGCCGCCGACCGGCAGCGCGATCCGGGTGAGATGTTCGCCGCTGTACGACTTGAGGACCGGCCAGGAAGTGGGGGAGTTTTTCACCGCGAAGGGAGGAACGCGGCGAAGCCGCAATCAGACGTCCGGATTTTTAACCACGGATTTCAGGGATTATCACGGATTTTCCGAGCCTCGCAAAATTTCCATCCTGGAGGGTGGCCACAAGAGGCACAAGTGAGCGGGGCTGCGAAGGAGACTTCATTGCGCCTATAGGCGCGCGGGAGATTCGATCCGGAGCCTTCGAGTCCTTGCGCCTCTTTGTGGCCAACCTTCCGGTTCCGATCCGGGTGCCCGTCAAAAGAGCTTCGCAGGATACTTTCCCATGCGCACCAGCTCCGCGATCGCAGCGACGACCCGCGGCTTGTCCTCGCGGTATGTCACACCGAACCACGCACTGCCCGTCGGCAGCACCTTCACGACCGCCTCATGGCGCGTGATCATCTCGGACACCGCCGCCGGCAGATAAAACTCCGCCTTCGGATCCTGGCCCCGCGCCGCGAAAAATTCCTGCAGCTGCCGGTCCAGGCCCGCGAACAGCGCCGGCGTAAAACCCCAGCAGTTCATCGAAACGGTTTCATTGCCCGTGTACGGGCGTCCCGGGCCGACGTCCGCAGCGCGAATGCCCGTCCGCTCAGTGATGGACTCAAGCTGGCCGCCCAGCCCGGTCACGCATTGGCCGCGCGCCACGGCTCCGTGCTCAGACAGGGTGTTGGCCAGGGTGAAGCCGACCATCGCGAACCGGGCCGCCATCGAGCGCGGTGTCGGGTGTCCCGACATGGGATCGAATCCCCGCGGGCTCGCCGCCGGGCCGGTGAGAAATTTCGCCAGCTGCGCGAACGAATCCGCCCCGTAGAAATCATCGGCGTTGATCACCGCGAACGGCTCGCGCACCGCTTCGCGCGCGCACCACACCGCATGACCCGTGCCCCAGGGTTTTTCGCGCCCGACCGGCGGCGAACAGCCGGCCGGCAGGGCATCAGGCGACTGGAAAACGTAGTCCACCGCGATACGATCGGCGTATTTGGCCCCGATCTGCGCCCGGAACACCGCCTCAAAGTCCCGCCGGATGACAAACACCACACGGCCGAACTCCGCGCGCAGCGCGTCGAACACGGCGTAGTCGAGCACGGTCTCTCCGCTGGGACCGACCGGATCGATCTGCTTGAGCCCGCCGTAGCGCGAGCCCATGCCGGCGGCGAGGACGAGAAGCGTGGGTTGCATGGACCGTCAGCAGAAATGAATGCCCGGCGCGGTGCAATCCCGCGGGCGGGACTTCCCACGCCGTCCTCCCTCGTTACATGATAGACGTTAAACGAAGAGTTGATTTGGTGATCGGTGACGTCCCAAGGATAGCTTGGCCCCAACTTCACCCTTAACCCACCCCGCATTGATCCTCCTCCCATGCATGCAGTGAGCGGTGCCTGGCGTCGTCTGAAGGATTTTGCCGCACTGGGTGGCGACGCGACCTATCTGTGGCCGCGGTGGCTCGTCCTGCGCGCGATTGGCGCGATCTACCTCATCATCTTTGCGGGCATCATTGCCGATGGCGGCGCGTTGATTGGTCCGCATGGCCTGACTCCGGTCAACGGATTGCTGGCCCAATTGCGGGATGCCCACCCAAATGCCCTCGTGGCGTTCCTGCGGGCGCCGAGCCTGTTCTGGATCAGCGGCAGCAACGGCATGATCACCGTGCTCGGGTGGTGCGGCCTGGCTGCGGCCGTGATGCTGGTCCTCAATCGCTGGCCGCGGATCGCGCTCTTCGTCTGCTGGTCAATCTTCCTGTCCTTCGTGACGACGTGGCGCGCGTTTTCCGAGACCCAGCCTGATCGCGTGATGCTCGAGCTGGCGCTGGTCGCCATTGCGTTTGCGCCCGCCGGGGCGCGGCCCGGGTTGGGATCGAAATCACCGCCCCTGCCCCTCGCCGTCTTCATGGTGCGCTGGATGCTGTTCCGCCTGATGTTCGAGGCCGGGATCATGAAGCTCCTCGGCGGCGATCCGCATTGGCGGAATTTCACGGCGATGGATGCCATGTATGAGACCACGCCCTTTCCCACGGTCCTCAGCTACCTGGACCACCAGCTGCCGCAGGCCTACCATATCTTTGAAATCGTCCTCACCTTCGTCGCGGAAATCGCGGCCCCGCTCCTGGCGGTGTTCGCCGGCCGGCGCGGACGCTGGTTTGCCCTCGGGGCCTGGACCGTGTTCCAGGGCGGCATCGAGCTCACGAACAATTTCGGCTGGCTCAACGTGGGCGCCTTCGTGCTGGGCCTCACGCTCCTCGACGACCAGATGCTCGCCGCGGCCGCCCGGAAATTCCCGTGGCCCGGGCTGGGTCGCTGGTCGACACCGCCCGCACCGGGCCCGGCGACGCCGACCGACGGGACGTGGCGGCACCATGGCTGGCATATCGCGCTCTGGACTTATTTCGGGCTGACGGTGCTGTTCTTCGCGATCAACTGCGGGATGCCGGTGGAAGGTTTTCCCTACGCCCTCGCCCGGCCTTTCAAAACCGTCTTCTGGGACTTTCGCAGCTTCAACTCCTTCACGCTGTTCGCAGGCACGCCGTCGAATCGCTATGCCGTCGAGTTCGAAGGCTCGAATGACGGCGGCAAGACCTGGCGCCTCTATCCCTTCCGCTACCAGCCGCAGCGGCTGGATCAGCTCAGCCCCGTCATTGCGCCGCGCTATGTCCGGTTTGAGGCCGCCCTCCAGATCGCGGGTTACAGCGACCCACCCTCTCCGTTGTTTGGAATTGTCGCGGCCCATCTGCTGCTGCGGGATCCGGACATCCTGCGGCTGTTCCAAAGCGATCCGTTTCCCGACCGGCCGGCCACCATGATCCGGATGCCGGTTTATCGGATGAGCTTCACTGACTTCGCCACGTATCGGAAGACCGGGCAGTACTGGCGCAAGGAGTCCGGCGGCCTCTATCAGCCGGTCATGTATGTGAACGCGCAAGGCCAGATCGGGGAGGCGACTTCCGCCCTGGATGAAGCGCGGCTGAGGGCCGAGGGAGGCGATGCTGAAGCCCAGAATCATCTGGCATTCCTCTATGCCCACGGTGGTGAGGACCTGCCCAAAGACAGCGCGGAGGCCGCGAAATGGTACCGCAAGGCCGCTGAGCAAGGACTGGCTGCGGCCCAGTTCAATCTCGCAGTGATTTATGCCGGCGGCGACGGCGTGCCGCCGGATCATGCGGAAGCCGCGAGGTGGTACCGCAAGGCCGCCGGGCAGGGCATGATCGATGCCCAGTTTAATCTCGGCGTGATCTACGCCGAGGGCGATGGCGTGCCCAAGGATCCCGCGGAGGCCGCCCGGTGGTTTCGCCGCGCCGCCGAACAGGGTGATGTCGATGCCCAGTCCAGCCTCGGCCAGTTATTGGTCACGGATCGCGGCGCGGCGAAGGACTTTCTCGAGGGCCTGGCCTGGCTTAATCTCGCAGCCGCGTCAGGCGACCACGATGCCGCTGCGAATCTGGCTGCGCTGGAACCGCAGCTCAGCGCCGACCTGGTTTCTGCCGCGCGCCAAAAAGCCCGGGCTCTGGCGACGGAAATCGCGGCCTGGAAAAAATCCCGGTGATTCCGCCGAAAGCGGATCTAAAGGTGGAAAGAGTTGTCCTCACCCCGCTGGGTTCTTGGAGCGTTCAGTCTCCCCCGGAAATATTGGCCAGCAGCTTCCTCGCCTCGGCATTGTCCGGCTGCAGTTGCAGGACTGTCCTGAGGTGGCCGGCCGCTTCCTGCACCCGGCCGGCTTTCACCAGGGCCAGCGCCAGATTGAATTGAACGGGAATCAGATCCGGCTTCAGCCGCAGCACCGCTTCGAATTGCGCAATCGCCTCGGGCACGCGGTCCACGGCGCTCAGGGCATTGCCCAGGTTGTTTCCCGCCTCGATAAAATCCGGCTTCAGCCGCACCGCGGCCGCAAAGTGCAGGATGGCGTCATTCAACCTGCCGGGAACCTGCTCGAGGGCATTGCCCAGGTTGTAATTGGCCTCGGCCAAATTTGGATTCAAGCGCAAGGCCTCCTCATAGTGCGGGATGGCCTCGGCCGGCCGGCCGGCCGCCAGCAGGGCATTGCCCAAACGGTCGTGCGCCTGGAAAAACTGCGGGTTCAGGCGCAGCGCGGCTTCGTAATGGGCGATCGCCTCATTCGACCGGCTGGGGATCGTCGCCAAAACATTCGCCAGGTTGAACTGAGCGTCTACGTAGCCGGGATTCAGGCGCAGGGCCGTCTCATAATGTTCGATCCCGGCCTGGTCCTGCCCCGCCTCGAGCAGGAAATAAGCGAGGTTGTTATGGGCACGTTCATTGCCCGGACGCTGCGCCACCGTATCACTCCAGAGCGCTTCCGCGGTGTGATAAACCCGGTTTCTCGAAAAAGTTAGTCCGCCTAAAATCAGGGCGATAACCAGCAGCACCGGCCCGGCGGCGCGCCCCAGCCCGCGGTGCAGACCCAGCACGACCAAGACCATCACCGGAATCAGCGGCAGGTACATCCGGTGCTCGGCCATCGTCTGGGTCGCCACAGGCACGATACTGGAGCTCGGGGCGAGGATCGCGAAAAAACAGGCCCCGAGGAATCCCAGCGCCGGGTGCCTGACCAGTGCCCAGACGGTCGCCGTGAGCAGGGTGATGATCACGAGCGCGGATGGCAGCACGCCCGACGGATCGAGCGTGAGTGCGGCACCGTAATCGAAGATCAGTGGGTGCGGCCAGAGGCAGAGCCGCAGATAGTGCACGATGGCCGGAAATTGCGTCAGCGCGTAGCTCCACCCGGAAACACCGCTGGCAAAGCCAGCGCTCCCGGTTCGGCCATGCGTGGAAAGGACCAGGAATGGCAGCACGAGCCACGTGGCGGCCAATCCCGCATAGACGCCCCAGTTATTCCGGAGCGCGGCCCGAAAACTGCCGGCGAGGAAGGTGCGGTCGTACAGCAGTACGATCACCGGCGCGGAAACCATGACTTCCTTGGTGCCCATGCCGAGGAGACAGGTGGTCCACGAGAGCGCATACCAACCGTGGCTGTGCGTGCGATCCGCCTGCGCCCCGCGGATAAAACAGTACAAGGTGAGCAGATAAAACAGACCCATGAGCGACTCCGCCCGCTGGATGATGTAAGTCACCGACTCGGTTTGCAACGGATGGAGCATCCAGAGGAGGGCGACGAAGCTGGCGATCAGAATCGCGGTCCGGCCCGCCCTTCCTGCCAGCGTGCGCCGCACGATCCCGAAGAGCGTCAACCCGGCCAAAAGATGAATCACCAGGTTGAGCACGTGATAACTCCACACCTCCGTTCCACTGATCGCATAATTGATCGCCAGCGACAGGTTCAGGATGGGTCGGCCGCCCACCGTCGTCCCAATCACCGGCGCCAGCGCCGTGCCCCAATGCCGGATCGTGGGATTCACCCCGATGGAGTTGAGATCATCCAGCACCAGCGGCCCGGAAAAACTGTTGGCATAAGCGGCCCCGCCGGCCGCCACGATCAGCAGGGGCGGCCAAGCCCGGCCCGGCCACGGGCGTGGCGGTTCGGGGGCAACAGTGGACGTTGATGCACTCATAGTGGAGAGGCTTAAATCCGGTTCAGGAGCTGCGGGCCCGTGCATTCTCAATCCGGCCGCGCCCGAGACAAGCCCAACGCTGCTAACACAACCGCGGCGTCATGGCACACCACCGGCCCGATCCATCGGTGCCTGAAAATGAAAAAGGGGCGGAGACTTTCGTCTCCGCCCCTTTGAAAGAAGGCTCTTGCGAGCGCTCGTGGATTAGAACTTCAGGGTCGTCGTCAACGTCCAGTTCGCCGTGGGGGCGAGCAGGCTGTTGCCAACGCCACCATCGATATACTTCGCGCTGAAGATATTATCGATGTTGAACTGGGTGACCAGCTTGTAGCCCGACAGCTCGTAGGGATAGGCGACGAAGCCACTCCAGACCAGCATGTTGTCACCCGTGAGGCCGCCCTCATTCGGATTCCAGTCGGACGAACGCGACTCAATCGACTTCGAAGCGTAGCGGAAGCCGCCACCGATCGAGAGGCCGTGCAGCAGGCCCTCGCTCAGCGTGTACTTGGCCCACGCGTGCGCGGTGTACACCGGCACGTTTTCGATGCGGTTGCCGAAGTAGATCGAGTTGATGATATTGCCAGCCGTGATCGACGGATCGGACAGCGTCTTGGCCGTCCAGTAATACGAGCCGTTGACCAGGAGCTGGAAGTTACGGGTCGGAGACCAGACCACTTCCGCATCCGTACCCGTGACCCGGTTATGGGCCACCGAGCGCCAGCGGAACGTACGCTGACCGCCGGGAATGCCGGCCGTGTTGCCGTAGTTCAGGGAGTCAACCGCCTGGTGCTGGAGATCCTGCACCAACTGGTTGTTCCGGTCCGCCTGGAAGAGCGAGAACGTGCCCACGAGCTTGGCGTCATCCAAGGAGATCTTGGTGCCGATTTCGAGGTTCTTGCCCTGTTCATTCGGGGCGATGGTGTCCGCACCGTCATGAATTTCCGCCGCCGCCGCCTGCGCGAGCGTGGTCACGAGCGTCGTGCCACCATTGTAATAGTGGAACGTGAAGCCGGCCGGGTTGGCCGCGATGGCAGGATTGACCAAGGACGCAAAGGTCGCAGCGCCAACGGCGTCGATCAGGTAGCCCGAGTTGTTGAACCCACCGAACGGCGTGAGGCTGTTATAGCGGAAGGTCGTGCTCTCGGAGGTGTAGATGCTGATGCCCTTCTTGATCTCGTACGAAGCGCCCGCCATCCAGGAGTTGCCCGCCTGGGTGAGGAAGTTCGTCAGCGCATAGGCCGCCGAGTAACCGTACGCCGCCTCAGGATAGAGGGTGGTGTTCGTGCCAGCGTAAACCGGGGGCGAGAACCACGGGAAGTTGCCCGTCAGCGCCTGACCGGCCTGGCGGTAAACCTCGTGACGGTAGCCGCCGAGGATCGTCAGACGGTCCGACAGCGCCGTGCCCTGATAGTTGGCGTACCAGGCGTTGTATTGATTCGGGTAGCCGTCCAGGGGATTGGCCCAACCGTCAAACAGCTTGGAGTTCGGCGGCTGGATCTGCGTCGCCGGATCCCAGTTGGTGTACACCTGGGTCGCGGTCTGGATGTTGCCGAAACGGTCCTTGATGACCTGGGCGTTGCCGACGTTGCGGGTCGCGTCCGCCGCCGTGAGGCTGGTGGCCGGATTCGTCGTCGGGTAGTTGTAGCCCGGGACGAGCTTGTAGTCCGGCGAGGCGTTTTCCGGCGTGGCATACTGCTGCTTGTAGTTCTGCAGCGAGAAGCCGAACAGGAACTTGCTCTTGACGCCGAAGGCATCGACACTGGCCACGGCATCGACCTGATGCGTGCGCGTCTTGCGGTTGTACATCGTCGCACTCCAGCCGCTGATGGCGCTGAACGTGTAACCGTCAGCGTTCGGGGCATTGTTGCCTTCCTGGTCGCTGAAGTTCGTCTCGTCCTGCGTCAGGGTGTAGTGCACCGAGAACCAGCTGACCGGGTTCAATTCAATGCCGAACGTCGAGGTGACCTGGTCGTTCTGGAAGAAGGTACCGCGGTTGGTGAAGTTGAAGTGGTTGTCATGGATCCGGTTGCCGCTGGCATTCGTGTAGTAGGCACCACGCGAGTCGGTGGTGTAGAGCGGGAGGTTGGGGTCGCCCGCGACGACGCGACGGTCGGCATCATAGGCGCCCAAGTTGGCCTCGATCCGGTTCTGGTAGGCCAGAGTCGGGTTGGCCGCACCGGAAACCGCGGCACCGGCCGCGTTGATCAGGGCCTGCGAAGGAGACGCATAAGCCTGGAACCAACCGGACGGATAGAGCCAGCTGCTCGAATTGGCGTTGAAGCGTTCCTGATCGACGATCGTGTTGGCCGTGATCCGGACCTTGCCGTTCGCGAACGGGTCGAGGATGACGGAGGGCGTCAGGTCGAAGCGCTTCTGGTATTCAAACTCCGCGTAGCCATTGCTGTTTTCCCAGCCGGCCACGATGCGGATCGCGGCATTCTTGGACAGCACATGGTTCTCGTCGATCAGCCCGCGGTTCGTGTTATCCGAACCGAACGTGTAGCTGATCTGCGTCGGGAGCTTGCCGAGGCTGGCCGTCTTCGTGATGAAGTTGATCACACCGCCGGGATAGCCCTGGCCGAAGAAGATGGCCGCGGGGCCCTTGATGATTTCCACGCGGTCGATGTTGTCCGCCACGTACTTGATGGAGTACAGGAACACGCCGTCACGCAGGATGATGTTCACCGGGAAGCCACGGATCGTGAAATTGCTCGTGGGCGTCGGGTTGTTCGCCGGCCGGGTCACCGCATAGTGACTGTCCGTCGAGGCACCCGAGGTGTAACCCAGGATGTCCGTGATGCTGCGCATGCCGGTATCCTGGATGAACTCGGAACTGATGACCGAGACCGACAGCGGGATCTTCTGGATCTCCATGCCGATCTTGGTCGCGGTCGCGGAATTGGTCACCAGGTAACCGTTGTCCTTCTCGGTCGAGACCGTGAACGGGGTGAGGGTTTCGACCCCAACATCCGTCGCAAGGGCCGCGGTGCCGGTCTTGGTCGTCGTGGTGGTCGTCGTCGTCGTGCCAGGGGCGGGGGCGTTCGGGCCTTCGTACTGGGCGAGCTTCGCCTTCAGGGCCGCGACTTCGTCCTGCAGTTTCTGGACGTCATCTGAGCTTGCAGCTCGGAGAACGGGGGTTGCTATCACGGCCAACATGGCCAAATAGGCGACCAGACTCTTGCTGGGCCTAGATCCTGTAAAACAGGTTTCAGATTTCATGGGTGGTTTGTTTTGTAGTTACTACTGACTTCAGCCCGGAAGAACCGGGCCGAAAGGGTGGAAAGCGATGGAGCTTAGAGCTCCGCGGAGTGCGAGCCGCGGGCATAACATGCCTCCGGCGGTCTCGAAAAAAATTGGTCTCTGCGCCCGCCGGGTTGTAGATTCAGGAACAAACCACCCCCCGGTGGCATCCATCCGGCGAAATCAGTTACCGAACGGAAGTGCCCTGAAAGCCGCAGTACAACGGGCGCAGAGAAAGACTGGATTGGGGTAAGGAGAATACTACGAGTATGCCGTAGTGAGGGGATCGACCGATATGGGCTTGCGTACCCAAAACTAGGTATTGACCACTGAATTCACGTGGAATTCACATCCTTTGATTGGGGCCCGATTATGGCGTCGGAGAGTTTCACCTGAGTGCCCGACCGCAGGAACACCCCACGCGGAGTAATCCGGACCACCCCCAATCGCACCGCTTCCCGGACCAGTTTGGCGCTCGTGGAGACGCCCAGCTTGCGCATGACATTGCGACGATGGGTCTGCACCGTGGAGGGCGTGAGACCGAGTCGTTGGGCCCCCTCATCATTGTCGCTGCCGTCACCGATGACGCTGAGGACCCTGATCTCCGCCCGGGTCAGCCTTTGGCCCAGCGCCGTCGCTTCCAGCCGGTCCACCAGATTGTGCCGCACCGTCGGGCTGATGTAACCTTGTCCATCAGCGACTTGACGCAGCGCCATCATCATGGCCTCCAAGCCCTCCGACGAAGCATCAATGAACCCGTCAAACCGCGCCGTGCGCAGTACTAACATGGAAAACTCATCCCGCCGCGGTGAATCCACCAGGATGCGCGAGGCCAGTTTTTCATGGGCGATGGGCTCGAGCAGATCGAGCCCATCGATGTCCTGAAAGGCCAGGCCGAGCACCAGCAGGTCGGCCGGCTGCTCCCTTAGGGCCGCCAGCACGTCCATCCCGCGGCAATAGACGTGGACTTCCGCACCGGGAAAAACCTTTTGGCAGACGACGACCAGGGCTTCGGCATACAACTTCATCGGCTTCGCGATGACCACCCGCCGGACCGGATGGGAAATGGGCGCGGCGCGCTCTGTCCGCTGAAACCCCAGTTCATGACCCGATATTGCAGGGGTGGACGAAG
This sequence comes from uncultured Opitutia bacterium, assembly GCA_903859715.1. Taxonomy (GTDB): domain Bacteria; phylum Verrucomicrobiota; class Verrucomicrobiia; order Opitutales; family Opitutaceae; genus Opi-474. The sequence goes on along the minus strand of CAIONS010000068.1, from coordinate 108,365 downwards.
ATGGGGGCTGGGGGGAAATCATGGATAAATGGACGTTTTTTTGCTCCAAGGCCTCGGCCGCTTGGTGCGTGCACAATCGTTGATGCAGTCGAAGACGACGTCCAGCATACACGGTTTTGCGGTATATTACCTTAATTTAAGGTTTTTTACCTTAAGTGAGTCCGGGCCATCGTAGCTCGTTCACTCTCACTTCAACTCCAGCTGCAACCGCACCGCCAGTTGGCCGCTATGGCCCCGCTGCACAAGCGAGAGTCGCGGCTGGGTCTCGGCGTGCAGCGTGGCGACGAGGTACTGCTCCTTGCGCTCCTGCATCACTTTTCTCCAAATCGCATCCTCGAGCGGCAGTTGCTCGACGCTGGCCTCAATGTCCGCTCCCCAACTGAGCGTGGCGCGGCCGCGGCGGCCTTCGATGACCGCCTGGCGGCGGGTCGCATCGAGCGTGATCGGCAGGGTCGTGGTCCAGTAAAACGTGACGCCCTCGCCCCGCTTCAGGGCCCAGTCGTCGGTAATCGTGAGTTCGCCCGGCTTCGGCGCATCCCAGCTGCGCTTCCAGCGCGTGAACCAGCCTTCCCAACCCGCCGCGAGTTCCATCGTGGCGTGAAAGGACGTTTCATCGCCCCGGCCCCGGGGCGTGATGTCGGCAAAGATCGGGTTCGCCGGCTTCGGGCGCAATCCGTCGCCGATCGGCACCAGCATGTTGTGCCGCTGGCAGTGTTTCAGCAGGTCGGCGAGCGGATTGCTGTAATCACAGCTGCCGAAATCGCGCGCAAAACTGTCGCCGGCAAACTCGAGCACAAAGGAGCCCTTGTCCTCGTGCGTGTGCGACGCGCCGGACTTGTTGCCCATGAGAAAGAGCTTCACCCATTCGGCGCCGAGCTTCCGGTGCGAGGCCAGCTGGCCGATGGCGGGCATCTCGACCAGCGGACGGAACACCGGGCCCGCGGCCGGAACCTCCCGCAGGAGGTTTTGCGCGAGCAGCGTCATGGGCTGGCCGCCACTCCGGGCGATCGATTTGTGGAAGATCGTGACCCAGTGCGAATCCGGCATGAGCCACGCGAGGAACGCCGCGCCCTCCTGCGGGATATACTGCGCGTCGCAGATCAGGATCATCTGCAGGTCGTCCGCCGTGCTCGCCAGCACCTCCGCCATCTGCGCGGTCGCGCGCATCGCCGTCGGAACCAGTCCCCGGGCATCCCGGCCGCGGGCCCGGCCATAATAATAGCACGTGAGCATCGCCTGGCGGGCCGTGAACGTGAAGTACATCGGCCCTTCGGTGTAGCCGCCGTCGGGCAGCAGGATTTTCGAAAGGTTGTCGTAAAGGTCGGCCAGGGCGAGGTCGGTGTAGGGTGCAACCCGCGACTGCGCGGGTTTGGGATACGGCGCCCAGGTCGCCGGCATGGCACGCTCCAGTACCAGGTAGGCATACATGCGGCCCGGCATGAACCACGCGGTCTGGTTGCACCAGAAAAGGTATTCATGCCACCAGATGTTGTAATTGTTCGTGCCCTGCCCCTCTTCCGCGAGCCGGCGCAGGATGACCTGCCGGCCATAGTCGGTGAACCACTCGCCGCACAGGTCGAGGATCAGTGCGCAGTCGTACATCACGAGGCTCGGCACAAACGCGCGATGCTCCCACTTGCAGCCGGTCATCCAGCTGAGGAACGACGGATCCCAGCGCGCGCAATGTGCCAGCGCGATCGCGTAGCGCGCCGCGAGCCGGCCGAGCCGCTTGTCCCGGAACAGCACGGCCGCCTGCGCGGCGTTCGCCCCGTGCGTCAGGAGATGCTTGCCGACGTCGCGCTCGCGGTTGAACCGCGTGTCGTTCCAGAAATTGACATACTCATTCGTCATTGCCTCGGGCACGAGCCGCTGCGCATCCCCGGCCAGTTCCCAGAGCGGCGACATGCGCGGGCCGCCGGCCTTCGTCAGCAACCCCCGCGCCTCCGCCAGCTCCGCGCCCGTGAGATGCAGCCCGTAAACCGGCTCAAAGGTCGGCTCAAAGGTGTCGGGCTTCAGGTAATCCTCCCAGCGTTCGTCAAAGCGCGCGATCTGCCGGAGATGGCGCTGCAGCTGTCCGCCATGCTGCAGGCCGATCCAGTTGAACCAGCCACAGGTCGCACCCGGCGCCTCGCGCGGATCCGCGAAGAGTTCGATCGTCAGGCCGCGCAACCGCTGTGCTCCGTCCAGTGGCAGGAGGACTTCGCGCTTCTGCTGCGCAAAGGGCGTGCTGACCGCGCGGCGTTCACCCAGCTCGGTCTCCGCGGTCAGCGCCACGCGCGTGCCGGGCGGGGCCAGCAGCGACCACATCAGTGCATCATAGTCCGCACAATCGAGGTCGTACGCGCGGCTCATGCGCAGGGCGGCGACCGCGGGATCGGCCGGTGGACGCTGCCAGTCGAATTGCACCCAGGCCCAGCGCTGCGCGACCAGCAGGCCCGCGGCGCCGCCCTCGTGCACCCGCCACTGCGGCAGGCCGCTCAGGGTCTCGTCAAAAAACGCCTCAAAGATCACCTCGGCCGAATTAATGGGTGTGGGCTTCATACCGTGCCGCGCAAATTTTCACTTCTTGTCCCGGGTGGCGAGCGGCGAGTTGCCCGGCGCTTCGGGGACGCCCTGCGCAATGCGGCCGATCCGTATAACGACCCGTGAGCGGGAGAATGGATTTTATTCTTACAGGAGATAACGGAGGGAACGGAGAGTTTTAACCACGGATTTCACGGATTCGATCTGGATAATACCGATCCGGGCAGGGAGCCGTTGATCGTGATCCGAACTCCATGCCTCAGGATGTCTTTATCCAGATCGAATCCGTGAAATCCGTGGTTAAAAAATGCCTTGGTCCGTCCGTTCGCTATCTCCTCCAAGATCAGCCCCGGTCAGCTGCTCTTCTCCAGCTTCGAGTAGTCGCAGCCGATAAACAGCCCGTCGGGGCCGGCGAACTTACTGCGGTATTCCTCCTGCGGCGCCAGCTGCGTCGCGGCGCTCCGGTAGTGAAACTGCAGGGCGCGCCGCCGCAGCCCGGAATTATTGACCGGCGTCTCATGCGGAAGCATTCCGTGGAAAATCATCAGCCCGCCCGGCGGCAGCTCGATCGGCACGGCGTCATCGGGATTGATTTCCTTCGTGGTGATCTCGCAGTCGACCTTGGACCATTCATGCCGGCGCGGCCCGGAGAGGTGGCCGCCGGGGATGACATGCATGCAGCCGTTCGCGACCGTCGCGTGGTCGAGCGCGATCCACACGCCGCAGATGCCGTCGAAGCGGTTGACCGAGAAATAGGCGAGGTCCTGGTGCCACGGCTTCTCCGCGCCGCCGTGGGCGGGCTTGCACAATGCCATGCTGGAGTACGGCTGAAACTCCTTCCCGAGCACGCCTTCCAGCAGCGCGTTGAGGCGCGGGTGCCGGTGCGCGAGATAATCGTAGATGGGGAGTTCCTTCGTGTAGGACTGGAATTTCCGGATGTTGTCCGCGAGCTCATCGAGCCGGTCGGGACGCGCCTCGTAGGTGCCCTCGACCTGGAAATGAAAGTCCGACGTGCGGCTCTTGAACAGCATCCCGCGGCCGTTCTTGATCGCCTTCCCGTACGTGCCCACGCCGCCCACATGCTCCGTGCGCTCCTCGTTGAACGCATATTTGCGGACGAGTTCGTTGATGCCTTCCGAGGCCTCCTTCACTTCCTGCGGGGTCAGCGCCTCACGAAAGGCCAGGTAACCCTCCTCCCGGTAACGCTCGACCATGGTCGCATCGGGCCGCTCGGGCAGGATGGAGTAAAGGGCGGAGGTCTTTGTGTTCATCGCGCACAGCATAGCAGGGTCTGCCCCGGTTTTAAATGAACGGATTGCGCCTATTTTTGTACTTATTGCGCATGACTCCCTTGGCTTTGGCCGACATTGCCGCGCCGGGCCGGCTGCGCATCACCTCCCCGGTCGGCATCATCCGCTGCGAGCCGGTGTGGGAGTTCAAGCCCTACCGGCTGATGGATTTTTTGCTTTGGTGCGTGTTGGATGGAGTCGGCACCGCGTGGGTGGCCGGACGCGAGCTGGTCTTGGGGCCGGGCACCTGCCTGCTGCTTCCGCCGGGCGCCGCCCTCACCGCCACGCATGATCCCAAGCGCCGGCTGCGGGTATTTTACCTGCACGCGGATTTTTTGGATGCCAGGGGCCGGCCGCTGGATGCGACAACCTTAAAACTGCCGGTCATGCCGGTGGTCGTGAGCGATCTCTCCACCTTGGAGCCGCTCGCGCGGCAGGTGGTGCAGGGCAGCGCCGCGGACACGGCGACGGGTCGCTTGCGCCGCGACCTGGCCTTGCGCCTCGTCCTGCTCAAGATCGACGAATCCGCCCGCGCCCCCGTCACGCGCAGCGACGGCACCAAGCTCACCGCCGTGCTGCTGGCGGTCCGGGAAAATCCCGGCACGGCGTGGACCGTGCCGGCGCTGGCGGCGTCGGCGGGCCTGTCGGTCTCCCAGCTTGCGCGGCGGGTTCGCGTGCTGACCGGATTGAGCCCGCAGGAGTTTGTCATCCGCGCCCGCATCGAGCGCGCCCGGCGCCTGATGGAGGAATCCGCCATGAGCTTGGAACAGATCGCCGGTTCGCTCGGCTACACCGACGTGTATTTCTTCCACCGCCAGTTCAAGGCCGTCGCCGGCGTCACCCCCGGCCACTGGCGCCGCGACCTCCAAAAGTCGCCACTCAGTTTGTCACCCAATGGGTGACAAACTGGATTGGCCGCGCGGCGGTTCAGAGCAGGACTTCGCGGCCGCCGGTTGCGCTGCTCTCGTTGGCGGCTTCGATGAAGCGGATGAGTTCGATCGTCTCCTCGGGGTCGATCGGCACGGCGCCTCCCCGGAAGAACGCGAGGAAGGCCTCCGCGAGGCTCGCATAGAAGGGCTTCACCTGTGTCTGCACGTTTACCGCCGCCGTGGTCTTTTCGAAGTGCACCAGCCCGTGCATTTCATAATTGCCCGTGCGGTTGCCGCGGACGGTGCCGATGCGGCCGTCCGCCCACACGCCCGTCGCCAAGTCGTAATGCTCGGTGGAGACACAGCGCACACTGCGGCACCCGCGGCCCATGGTGGTGAACAACATTTCCACGGCGTGGATGCCGTACCAGTAAAGCCCGGGATTCGTCGGCTCATGCGCCGCGGCGCCGCAGAAGTCCGCGCCCTTGACCAAGGCCCGCGTCTCCGGGGTCACGATTTTCACGAGCGCCTCGGTGAAGCGCAGCGACGACGAGGAAAACAGCGGCACGTTGTGCTGCTTCGCCATGGCGAACATCGCCTTCGCATCGGCCGTGCTGACAGCGAAGGGCTTGTCCATAAACACCGGCTTGCCGAAGGGCGCGATCCGCGCGAACTGCCCGGGATGCATGCGGCCGTCGAGCGACGTGAGCAGGATCGCATCGCAGGCCTGCGCCACCGCCTCGGGGCTGTCCACGATCGTGACGCCGAACTTGTCGCGCACCTCGGCCGTGTAGCCGGGCACGCGGCTGATGCTGGACTTGAGATCCGGCGAGCCGCCCGGCCACGCCACGGTGACGCGCGCACCTTTCAACGCCTGCGGCGAGGCAGGATTGTTGAACGTGTCGCTGAAGACGAGCACGTGCGACGTATCGAGACCGATGATGCCGAGTTTCAATTCGCGGGCCGGGGCAGGGTTCATGGCCGGGGAGATTGCGGAGCCGGCCGCGCCAGTTCCAGCGCAGAGTGCAGGGCGTGTCTCCATAATTTCCGATGCCTTTACAGGAGGTAACGGAGGAAACGGAGCAGAGCGGCAAACCTCATGATTTTTAACCACGGATTTCACGGATCTACACGGATGGAAAACCCCTCCAAGGCATCGATCCTTAGCCCAGCGGTTTTATCCTGATCGAATCCGTGAAATCCGTGGTTGGATATTCCGAGTCCGGCTTCATCTCTCCGTTTTCGTCCATTACCTCCTGTAAAATGGCTTGAGGCATCGGGCGCCGCGCCGGGCTTGTAGCGCCGGCTTCCCGTCTGCAACGTGTGCCCTGGCAGGCCGGATGCCTGCGCCATTCCCCATGCCTCCGTCCACTCCCGCCCCCGCTCTGCCCCGCGTTCGCGTACTCGCCACCGGCGGCACCATCGCCGGCGCCCAGACGGGCGGCTCTCGTGGCTATCAGGCGGCGGCTTTTTCCATCGAGGCCCTGATCGGCGCCGTCCCGCAGCTCGCCACCCTCGCCCAGCTGGAGGTCGAGCAGGTCGCTGCCATCGGCAGCCAGGATATGAACGAGGCCGTCTGGCTGAAACTCGCCGCGCGCGCGCAAGCGGCGCTCGCCGAGCCGGACATCGCCGCCGTCGTCATCACGCACGGCACCGACACGATGGAGGAGACCGGTTACTTTCTGAACCTCGTCGTGCACAGCGCAAAACCCGTCGTGCTCGTCGGCGCCATGCGCCCGGCCACGGAGATCAGCGCCGACGGCCCGATGAACCTCTACAACGCCGTGGCGGTCGCCGTGCATCCCGCCGCGCGCGGCCGCGGCGTGCTCGTCGTCGCCAACGATGAAATCCATTTCGCCCGTGAGGTGTCCAAGACCAACACCACGCAGGTCGGCACGTTCAAGGCCACGCACCGCGGCCTCGCCGGCCTCGTGCACGCCGGCCGCCTGCATCTCTATGCGCCGCCGGTGCGGCGCCACACCACGGAGAGCGAATTTTCCGTCGGCCCCGCGACCGTGCTGCCGCGCGTGGACATCGTTTATGCGTACGCCGGCATGGGCCGCGAATTGATCGATGCGGCCGTCCGCGCCGGGGCCAAGGGCCTCGTCATTGCCGGCGTCGGCGATGGCAACCTGAACACGGTCGCACTGGCTGCCACCGCGGCCGCCGCCCGGGCCGGCGTGGCCGTGGTGCGGAGCTCCCGCACGGGCGGCGGAGTCGTGGAGCGCAATCTGGAGATCAGCGACGACGAGCTGGGTTTTATTGCCGCCGACGAACTCAATCCGCAGAAGGCCCGCGTGCTGCTGATGCTGGGGCTCACGCGCACCGCGGATCCCGCCGCGCTGCAGGAAATGTTCTTCACGTACTGAAATGGTTTCGTCCCAAGATTGTCGTTCTGAACGAAGTGAAGAATCCAGTTGGAGATTGTCGAAGCCCATCGCGGAGTCTCATTGGATTCTTCGCTCCGCTCAGAATGACAAACCGGATTTGAAACTATTTCCCAATGCCTAGCGCCTTTGCACTGCCTGCGCTTTTCGACCTCGGCGCCACGTTCGCGTTTGCGCTGACGGGCACGCTGGTGGCGCTCAAGCGCGGCTACGACATCGTCGGCATGTTCTTTCTCGCCCTCGCATCGGGCATCGGCGGCGGACTCATCCGCGACGGCATTTTCATCCAGGGCACGGGCACCACGCCGCTGCTGACGGATCCGCGTTATATCGAGGTCGTCGCGACCGCCACCCTCTTTGGCGCGCTCTTCGGCCGGCAGATCAAACGGTTTCACCGGGTCGTGGCGGTGATCGATGCGCTCGGGCTCGGGGCCTATGCAGCGTTCGGCACGCAGAAATCCCTGCAGGCCGGGCTCGCCGTGCCCGCGGCCATCCTGGTCGGGGTCATCAACGCCGCCGGCGGCGGATTGCTGCGCGACGTCCTCACCGGCGAGGAACCGCTCGTCTTCAAACCCGGCCAGTTCTACGTGCTCACGGCCGTGGCGGGTGCGGTAACCTTTGTCTTTCTCACCGTGCAGCTGGAAATCGCCGCCACTCCGGCGGCGTTCGCGGCCATCGCCCTCACCTTTGTTTTCCGCGCGCTCACCATCACCTTCAACTGGCGCACCGCCCCGGTCAGCGATCTGGCCGGCCGGTAAATCAGCCCGCTCTTGCCAGCGGGTCGCCAGGTCATCAGCCTGCAGGAACCGGTCCAGCGGCATCGCGAACTCCTGGCCAGGTTTCACCTCCAATCCTTCAACTCGGCTCCCAGTACTCCGGACGGGTACTGCGCCATTTCTCCCATGCGCATTCCCTCCAAATCCGACCCGGAAGATTCCGGGCAGCCTGAAGACATCCCAACCGAGGTACAGATCTGGCTCTCCCGGGGCTGGACCATCATTCCGTCGGAACGACGGGGCTTTGTGCTCGAGGGACAGATCAAGATGAGCCCCCTCGACAAGGTCGGCCTGATTCTCGGGGCCGCCCTGCTGGTGGGTTTCCCGCTGGGTTACAAGTTGCCCGGGGTGCTGGGCGTAATTCTGCTCATCGGTGCGTGGCTCGACTACAAATTCAACACCAAGCCGCCCACCAAGTTTTTCCCCGAGCCCGGCGAGAAATCGCGCACGCTGGAACGCTAATCCCCGATTCACGCTTGGGCCGGTAGCAGCCGACGTGAGGAGGCTGGCCTGCGAGCACCGATCGCCTTGATCGCGGATGAAATTCCGCGTTCAGTCCCCGGACGATTTCAACGACCGCACGAAGGCGGTGAGTGCGACAAGATCAGCCGCACCGTGCTTCTTCGCGAATGACGGCATCTCGTGCGGAATGCCACGTGTGATCGTGTTCCTGATGTAGCGGTCGCTGACCTGCAGGTCGTGAAGATCAGGGCCCTCATCGCCTGTGGCGTCCGCACCGTGACAGTGGGCACAGCTGTCGAGAAACAGTTTCCGTCCCTGTGTCACCAGCCCGATGGAGGTGGGCGTGACAGGCTCGAACAGTTGCTCGGCGGTGATTTGCTGATGCGAAGTGCGAGCGGCTTCCCGCCGCAAGGCCCCGGCCAGGGCCCACACCGAGGTCAGGGCCACGCCCGCCGTCAGAGCCGCGGCTCCCACTGCCTTGCCTGCCGTGAGGAATTTCATGTCAGCCCGAAATCACCAGCTCGCCGCCCCAATATCCGGCGCCAGCCATCAACCCCGCCGTGATCCCCACCACGACAAGGTAGTAGGCGAATATGCTCCAGATTCGGCACCACTCTTTGCGGAATACGCGGGAGTAGCGTAAGGGTGTCCGAATGCAGGCGTTGATGGACCGCCAGCCAGTGATTCAGCGCGTCGCCTGAACGGAAGTCGGTCGTGCCGATGGAAAGCAGCCGGTTGTAGCCGCTGCGCCAGCGGCCCGAGGGAATGCTGAAATAAGGAATCCACCAAATGACGATCTCGATCGCGAACAAGGCGAAGTAGTAGACCACGCCAAAAATCATCAGGCTCCGGATCTGAAACGCGTAGCCGATCGGCGCCAGGCTCATCAGCACGGCGTTCGTGCAGGCTTCTGCAAGGCGCTCTTTGAACGTGCAGTGTCTGGCCCCGTTGAACGGAGCCAAGTCGACCAGCGTGGTGACCTGATGGTATACGAGCAGCACCAGCTGAGAAATCAGAACTGGGGCGAGATGTTTCATTGCCGATCTATTAAGGAGCAAACTCGCTCGTAGGTTGGACGATTTGGTGGGCCCACTGGGATTCGAACCCAGAACCAAAGGATTATGAGTCCTCTGCTCTAACCGTTGAGCTATAGGCCCGCGTGTTCGCGACTTTGTCGCGAACAAGGGCGGAAGTGACAAGTGGCAAGTACTGGCAGCCCAACATGCCGGATTGAATGGTGGAGCGCGTTGCCCTCAACACGCTTGGTTTTGGAGATGCGGCGCTCTCGCCGCGTTCTCCGTCCTGCCGCGGCGAGGGCGCCGCGGCTCCAGCTTACAGCCCAACGCATTGGGGCAATGCGTTCCACCCGTAATTGCCTTAATCCGCGTTAAACGAGCGAAACACTTTCCATCCCATCGAACGACAATCCTGGTGCGCAGCCGAACGGGGCGCGCAATACGGAGCCGAGTGCGATCTTGCCTTCGCGCACGTCGAGGCGGGGCCAGCCGGCGGCGCTGCGGGTGTAGAGGTCGCCGTGGTGGGCCAGCACGTGCTCCTGGATCGAGGCCGGGAATTGCGCGAGGCCGGCGAAGTAGTGGTGGCCGTTGCGCTCCACGCTGGTCACCCCGAGGATCGATTGCACTGCGAGGTCTTGGAGCAACGCGACTGGGCCGACGTTGGTCAGGTCCTCGCCACTCAGCATGGAGGGATCGCCCGCGGCGCGGCGTTGCGCGAGCAGGCAGGCGTTCGCCACACCTTTGAAGATGCCCTTGCAGTTCTTGTGGCTCGTCCCGGCGTAGCCCAGCGCGAGCGCCGCCGGCAGGCTGCCGATCTCGGCGTCGGATTCGTCGATGATGATCGGCGGACGCTCCGGCCACGCCGACCAGTCCGCCGCCGGCGTCAGCGCCACGTCGCGATGCAGCGGCTGCTCGATGAAAATCAGCTTCGGCCAAAATTCCTTCAACGCCGGCTCCGCCAGCAGCGCGCGCATCTGCGTCGCGAACACCGCCGGTTCGCGAAAGCTCTCGTTGCCGTCGAGCGAGAACGCATAGCCGCCCGCGCACTCGCGTGTGAGCACCGTGGCGATCTGCTTCAGCCGTTCTCGCGCCCGCGTGAGGTCCACGTCGATCTTGATCTTGAAATGCTGGAGTCCGTAAAACCGCACACACGCCGCCAGCGATTGCGGCAGGCCGTCGTTCACGCGGTCGGCCGGCGTGATGTCGGCCTCCTCGATCGGGTCGAGCAATCCCACCGTGTGGCGGGCAAAAACCCGTTCCGGCGGATGCGCCGGCAGCCAGTCGCGCGGACTTGTGCCCGCAAGCGACGCATGCAGCGCGCCGAGTTCCACGCCGAAGCGATTTTCATGCAGCGCCACGGCCAGCGTGGTTTTTTCCGCCTGGCAAGCGGCATCGATCAACGCGCGCTCGACCAGCGACGTGCCGAAGTGCGCGAGCAGCGGCGGAATCTTGTGCGCCCGGCCCCACTCCGCCTGTGCCGCGTAGAGTTCGCGCCAGAATTGAAAGGGCGTGGCGGCGCGCAGCGTCCGCGCAAACGCCGCGGCGGCGCGGATCACCACGAGCATTTCATCGATCTCGTCGCTCAACGCGCGGTTCGGGTCCTTGGTAAACCATTTCGGCGGCAGGTGGTCCGCTGCGACGCCGGAGTGCGGCTGCCCGTCGATTTCGAAGGTGAGGTTCAGGAAGACATGCGGCACCTCCGTCATGGTCACGATGCCGTAGCGGAACGGCATGCGGGCCCGGAGCTGGAGGCGATAAAGGGAGGCGTCGCGCAGATGGATCACTTCCTGATCCCTGAGGCATCACGGGACTGCACATCAAACTTAAAAGGTATCATAACCGCGGTCGCCACCGACCGCCCCTGCACTGTCGCCGGCTGGAATTTCCATCGCATGAGGCTGTTCGCCGCGGCCGCCGCCAGTTCCGGATCTGTCATGCTTACCAACCGGATATTCCTGACGTCCCCTTCCGGCGTGATCACCATCCGCAGAATCACTTCCCCGCCCACGCCTTCGTCGCGCAACCGCGACGGAAAATCCGGTCGCGCCTGAAACAGCGGCTTCGCGGATTGCACGTCCTTCCCCCGGGAGATTTCACCGGTATAGGGATTGTAAGCATCCGGAGCCAACAACGGGCGGACCCGCCCGTTGGCGTCGAAGGCGAAGGGCGCCAGCAGCCGCGTGCGCACGGGATGACCGTCCTTCAGGCCCGGATGATACTTCCATTTAAGTACGGCCTCCGCCGCCGCGTTGCTGAAGGCCTGGTCCGTGGTCTCCGTCACGAGGATGTCAGCCATCCCGATTTCGCCCCGTTCGTTGACCACGAACGCCACGGTGGCCTGGCCGCTCGCACCCCACGTGATCTCCTTGGCCGGATAAACCGGCAGGTCCTGCGTGACCGGCACCGGGGCCGAATCCACAAACAGCCAGTCATAAGCCGGACCCGCGGGCGCCTCCTGTGCCGCCAAAGCTGAAGCCGCACCCAGACAAATGGCCGCAACACAAGGAAGGGAAAAGAGCTTCACGACAGGAGAAAATTATCGGATGCGTGCGTCTGACCGGCGCCTTTCGTTTTGGGTTCCGATTTTTGGCGCAAGCCGGATCACGGTGCAGGCCCCGGCGAACAAACCTCGGCAAATAACTCCGCCGGCAGCGGACCGGCCCGCCACGCCGCCCAGGCGTCGGCCAGCTCGGCCGGATTCCGGGCGCCGATCACCACGCGATCGATTTCCGCGACACTGAACAAAAAGCGATGCGCCAGCATCGGGAGGCTCAACCCCTTCCGCTCGGCCAGCGCGTGCAGCTCGAGGGCGCGCGTGATCGCCTGCGGCCAGACCCAGTTCCGGCCGCCGTGGACAAACTCCTCATAGCGCGAACCCAGCAGCCCCATGTGCAGTGGGCTCGCCCCGTAGGTCGCCATGCCCGCCCGGCGCACGCGCGGCACATCCTCCGCCAAGCCATCCAGGATGCAGGCATCGAGGCGGCGGAACAGCATCACGACCTCAAACACCCCTGACTCGATGTAACGATCCCACCCGGCGCCGTGGCCGCCCGCCAGCCCGAGCCGGCGCGTGAGTCCGTCGGCTTGCAGCTGCCGCAGTGTCGCCACCACGCGCGCCCGCTCTCCGACCGGGACCAATTCCGGTTCATGCACAAAAAGCAGATCCACCTGCGGCACCCCGAGGGTGGCCAGACTCTGCTCCAGCGTGGCCCGGATTCCTCCGGGCGTATAATCGTAGCGACTGTCCGGGGTCCCATCCAACGACGCCAACCGGCCGATCTTCGTGCTGATCACGGGGCGTAGCCCGGGACGCGACGCCAGCGCTTCGCCCAAAAGTTTTTCCGCGGTACCGTAGGATGGCGCGACGTCAAAGGCCGTGAGACCGAACTCGATCGCCTGTGCCAGGGTTTCCCGCGCCACGCCGGCATCCACTGGCCCCCACGCCCCACCGATGCCGGCGAGACCGAATGCCACGGGGAGGCTCTGCAGGCCGAGTTGCTCCAGCCGGGTTGAAGGCGCGGTTTGCGCCCGACGCGTGGGCCGGAGTTCCGGCTGGATCGGCGGCGTCATCTACTTGCCTGCACTCCAGCCCCCGTCGGTCATGAGCGCCGTGCCGGTGACCAGCTCCGCCTCGTCGCTCGCGAGATAATGCGCGGCGGCGGCGATCTCCTCCGGCCGGCCCATGCGGCCGATGGCCTGCGTGGCACTCATCTCGCGATGGGCTTTTTCCGGATCGGCATACTCGCGCAATCGGGCCTGCACAAACGGCGTCTCGACGCGGCCCGGGCAGATACAATTGACCCGCACGCCGTCCGCCGCGTGGTCGAGGGCCATGGACTTCGTGAGCCCAACCACCGCGAATTTCGTCGTGCAGTAAGCCAGCCGGTCGCGGATGCCGACAATGCCACCAACGGAAGCGAGATTGATGATGCTGCCGCGACGGCGCGCCAGCATCGCGGGGAGAAACGCCTTCGAGACATTGAACACGCCGCGCACATTGACGCGGTAAAGGCGGTCGAGGTCATCACCCGTCGCCTGCAGCACCGTGCCCACGTGACCGATGCCGGCGTTGTTCACGAGGATATCGAGCGGACCGAGCCGGCCAGCTAGGGCCGTCACCGCCGTCTCGTCCGTCACGTCCAACCGGGCAAACTCCGCCCGCCCGCCCGCCGCCGTGACGAGCGCCACGGTTTCGCGGCCGCCTGATTCGGAGAGGTCGGCCACGTGCACCAAAGCCCCGGCCCGGGCAAACCGCTGGGCGATAGCCCGGCCGATGCCGGAGCCCGCACCGGTGACGAGCGCCACTTTGCCAGTGAGATCGAACATGGCGTCATCCTAGGCTGAGTCCGGTTTGGTTTTACAGGAGGAAACAGCGGCCATGATCCCGTTTGGTTGAAGCCACCAAGACAGATGTGGGCGGGGTGCCCTCACCCCGCTGGAGCGAAGGCGGGTGAGGGCATCCGCCCCACACCCAACTCCTCATGTAAGAACCGTCTTAATCCTCCAACCAGAGCGGGCGCCCGACGCTCCGGAGTTGCCAAGCGCACGGGGCGGGCCGATGAAAGGACCACCCCACTCCATGAAGATCATCGCCGTCCATGCGTACACCGTCCGCACGAAAACCAAGGTGCCGTTTGTCTGGCGCAAGGGACTGCTCGGCACCGACCCGACTTCCGAGCAGACGTGGCTGCGATTGGTAACGGATGAGGGGATTGAAGGCTGGGGCCGCGCGCCCCGCGGGGCCATTGCCCTCGACCTGGTGGCCCGTCGCCTCAAGCCGTGGCTGATCGGCAAGAATCCGCTGATGAAGGAGCTGCTCTGGCATGAGCTGTGGGAGATCGACCGCATCGAGGAATTTCCGATGTACATGATGGGGTTGGTGGACTCGGCGCTGTGGGATATCACGGCGAAGCTGGCGGGGGTTCCGCTCTACCAGCTGCTCGGCGGCTACCGCGACCGGATCGACGCGTACGCCAGCACCGTGACCTATGCGACGACCAAGGAATTCCTCGACGTGGCCGACCAGTGCCTCGCCCGCGGTTTCCGCGCCATCAAGCTTCACGCGTGGGGCGATGCCCGGAAGGACGCCGCGCTGTGCCAGGCCTTGCGCAAGCATGTCGGCCCGGACATCGCCCTGATGTACGACGGCTCGGCCGGGTTTGATCCCTACGAGTCGCTCTACCTGGGCCGCGCGCTCGAGGACGCGGATTACCTCTGGTACGAGGAGCCGATGCGGGAATTCAGCCTCACGGCCTACAGCCGCCTGTGCGAGCAGCTCGACATCCCGGTGCTCACGGCCGAGACCTCCGACGGCTGCCATTTCAACGTGGCGGATTTCATCGCGCAGGGAGCGGCCGACATGGTTCGCACCAGTTTTGGGTACAAAGGCGGCATCACCGGCGGGCTGCGCGTGGCGCATCTCGCGGATTCCTTCCAGCTCAGCGCGGAGGTGCACGGCATGGGGGTCGAGAACATCCACCTCTGCCTCGCGATCCGGAACAACCATTACTACGAGACGCTCGTCATGGGAAATCCCGTGGTGTTCGAGTCGTGCATCGATGCGCGCGGTCAGGTTCACGCCCCCGCGGGTCCGGGTCTCGGCCATGACATCAATCTCAAGGCGCTGGAGAAGAGCGCGGTCGCCAAGCTCTAACGCGCCCCATGCCCCGCAAGTCCGCCGACCAATGGTTCGCCGAATACGGCGAGAGCCATCAGAACCACGCCAACGAGCTCATCCACTGGATCTGCGTGCCCGTGATCTTTTTTTCCGTGCTCGGGTTCATCTGGGCCATCCCGGTACCCGCATCCTGGGAACCCGTGGTGCCGTGGTTCAACTGGTCGCTCGTGGCCATCGTCGCGGCCTTTGGCTTTTATGCATGGCTCTCCCTGCCGCTCGCGGTGGGCCTGCTGTGCTTCATGTCGGCGTGTCACGCCCTGCTGCTGCGGCTGGATTTTTATGACCGCTGGCCGGTGTGGGAGGTTTCCCTCGTGCTCTTCGCCGCGGCGTGGATCGGGCAGTTCATCGGCCATCGGATCGAGGGCAAAAAACCGGCGTTCCTAAAGGACGTGCAGTTCCTGCTGATCGGCCCGGCGTGGCTGATGAGCCGGATCTACCGGGTGGTGCGGCTGAAGTATTGAGGTTAAAACCCGGAATTTTCACACCAAGGTCGCAAAGGCTCGCAAAGCCCGATCCTAAATCTCGGAACTGGTCCCGATAGCAAAAATTGTAGGCGGGGTGCCCTCACCCCGCTGGCTCATTGGTAGGGCGAATTCCTCCGGATGAGCCGTAGTCTTGCGGCTCGTTGGGACAACTCGCCCTACCTTTCAATCGCGGCGCGCCGCTGCTGCGCCGCACGCACACGCTTCAAGTCGTATTTCTTTTTCCGGTCGAAAAAGAAAATCCCGTTTTGCTCCTGGTAGACATCGGTCAGCTGCGTGTAGCAGTAGCCAAACATCCGCGGGTGATCCAGCAGCACGGCGCAGAGGCCCTCAAAACGTCGGTAAAATTCCCCGAGGCTCTTCGGCCGGTCGCCGTAGCCCCACGAGACATCGGTGGGCTTCGCGTGCGGATTCCACCAGATGCCGCCGAACTCGCTCACGAAATACGGCTGGCCGCGCCACGGGATGCTGCTCTGGCGCAGCGTGTCGTTCACAAAAGGGTTTCCATTCATGAGCCCGGCGTGGCGTTGGGCGAAGGTCTTCGGGTTCTGGTCGTAATCGTGGCTGTCGTAGATGTCGCTCTCCGGCACGCGGTGACAGTAACCGGACACGTCGAGCACGGGCCGCGTGGGGTCATAGAGCTTCGTTGCAAGGAACATCGCGCGCATCACGTCATCGTGCGCCGTGATCCGCTCATGGATGCGGCCCTCCGTCTCGTTGAGCGGACACCAGCCAACGATGCTCGGGTGGTTGAAGTCGCGCTGCACGGCCTCGATCCACTGCGTGACATGGCCGGGGGTAAGACCCGGACCGCTGTGATTCCCGGCGCGGACGATTTTCCCGCCGGCCTCCTGCTGCCAGCGGCGGACCGGCTCGCTCCCATGGAGCCCCCAGTCGCTGAATTCGCCCCAGACGAGATAGCCAAGCCGGTCGGCGTGATACAGAAACCGTTCCTCGAACACTTTTTGGTGCAGCCGGGCCCCGTTGAAGCCTGCCTCCAGCGAGAGCGTGATGTCGCGGACCAGCGCCGCCTCGGTCGGCGCCGTGAGGATGCCGTCCGGATAATAACCCTGGTCGAGCACGAGCCGCTGGAACACCGGACGGCCGTTAATCTTCACCGCAAAGCCATCGATGCTCACGCTGCGCAGGCCGGCGTAGCTCTCCGCCGCGTCGACGACCCGCCCGGCTTCGTCCATCAGCGCGAGGTCGAGTTCGTAAAGGTGCGGATCTTCCGGCGACCAGAGCCGCAGGCCGGCCGCCGGCACAGGCAGGTCCAGCCGCGGATAAAAACCCGGCCCACAGACGCAGGTCGCTGCGCTCACGATCCGCCCAGCCTGTTTCAGCCGCGCGCGAAAGGTCAGTCCGGCCTGCGCGCCCTGCACCGGCTGCTCGATGGAAAATTTCCGGTTCGCCACGTCGGGCACGATCTTCGGCCGCAGCAAATGCGCGCGGCGCGGCACCGGCTCGAGCCAGACCGTCTGCCAGATACCTGTCGTCCGGGTGTAGTGGCAACCGGAGTTTTCAAACACCCAGGACTGCTTGCCCGAGGGCATGGACTCCATGGCGTTGTCCCGCGCCCGGATGACGAGCGTCACTTTTTTCCCAGGTACGGCGACGTCCGTGAGGTCGCACGAAAACGGCGTCATGCCGCCGCGATGCCGGCCGACTTCCTGGCCGTTGGCCCAGACAAACGTGTCGTAGTCGCTCGCCTGGAAATGGAGCAGGATCCGCCGGCCCTTCCACGCCGCCGGGATCGCGACCTCGCGGCGGTACCACACGGCGTTGAGGTAATCGGTGTTGCCGATCCCCGAGAGCTTCGACTCCGGGCAGAATGGCACGACGATGGAATCCTTCAGCGGCCGAGTGAGCAGCCCGCGGTCGAGGCCGCTGTCGCCCTGGTCGATCTCGAACTGCCAGCGGCCGTTGAGGCAGAGCCAGTCGCGGCGGACAAACTGCGGCCGGGGATATTCAGGACGGGGCACAAGGGGGAGCTTCGGCATGGCGGGAAGAGCGCCTTGTGTCGCACAGCTCCGCACCCACCCGCGAGCCTTCTTTTAAACCTGAAACTTAACCACGAAGGACACAAGGCTCACGAAGTCCGATCCGAAGCAGGGTTTGTCCTTCGTGGTTAAAAATCCGGGCAGGCCCGCTTTGGACTACAGCTCGATCATCGCCTTGATCACGCCGGTTTCGGGCCGAGTCCAGCTAGCGAAGACGGCGGGCACGTCCGTCAGCTTCGCGCGGTGCGTCACCCACGGCGCCGTGTCGATCCGGCCTGACTCGATCAGCGCGATGATCCGGCGGAATTCCACCGCCGTGCTGTTCCGCGTCGCCATCACCGTGAGTTCGCGCCGGTGAAAATTCGGGTCGTCGAAGGCGATCTCACCCTGCACCAGGCTGGCGAACACGATGCGGCCGCCCTGCGCCGGCCAGTTGAACGCCTGCCGCATCGAGGCCGGGCTGCCTGTCGCATCAAACACCAGCGTCGGCAGGTCGCCACCCAGTGCGGCCCGCAGGGCGTCGGGTGTCATCCCGCGCGCCTCCAGCGTGCCGACCCCGAGCCAGCGCGCAGCGAAGGCCCGGCGGGCGTCGTTCACGTCGAGGATCGTAACCTTGGCGCCGGCTTCCACGGCGAACTGCGCCACCGCCAGTCCGATCGGGCCGGCGCCGATCACCACGGTTGATTCGCCCCGCACCGGCGCACCGCGGGCGACTGCATGCGCCCCGATGCCAAGTGTCTCCACCAAGGCGAGCTGTTCAAAGGTGAGTTTTTTCGCAGGATGCAGCTTGACCGCGGGCACGATGATCTCGTCGCGCCAGCCGCCGTCCACGTGCACACCGAGCACCTTCAGGGTCTCGCAGCAATTCGTCCGGCCAACGCGGCAGGCAATGCAATGCCCGCAACTCAGGTAAGGCTCGACGGCGCAGCGGTCGCCGGGTCGCACGTTCGCGACGCCCGCGCCCACCGCGATCACGCTGACGCCGAACTCGTGGCCGGGAATGCGCGGGTAGGTGAAATATGGCTGGTTGCCCGCAAACGCATGCAGGTCCGTGCCGCACACTCCGCTGCAGTGCACTCGCACGCGGGCTTCGCCGGGACCGGGAGCAGAGGGCGGTAGCGTGTCGGTGGCGATGAGTTCGCCAGGTTGGGTCAGGATGAGGGTCTGCATAGATGGAGAAAACCAGCCTCCTTACGTCGGCTGCTACTGGGGTCGCAGCGTTTCAGTTGTTCTCCGGCCGGCCGATCAGCCAGGTGATGCCCTGCACCGGAGCGAGCAGGGCCTGCACGCCGGCGAGGAGCGCGGGATCCGGGGCGCGTCCGGCGCAGGCGGCCGCGCGCCGGACTTCCTCGACACTCGCGAGCCCGATGATGGTGGAGTCGATCTCGGACAGGCCCAGCGCGTATTGCAGCGCAAGGTCGGCCAGGTCCGCCCCGTGTTGGGCGCAGTAATCCGCGGCGGCCGCACAGGCCGAGCGCAAAGCAGAAGGCGCCGGATGCCATGCCGGCGGACCGGCGCGCGTGAGCAGGCCCATGGCGAGTGGCGCGGCGTTCAGCACCCCGACCCCGGACCGGCGCAGTCCGGCCGCGTCAGGCAAGAACGTCTGATCCGCCAACGTGCCATGACAGTAGCTGAGCACCGTATCGATGAGGGGCCTCGCGCGGGTCTGCACCGTACGGAGCGCGGCCAGTGGCAAACCGGTGATCCCGACAAACCGTACCTTCCCCGTGGCGCGCAGCCGGTCGAGCGCGGGCAGGGTTTCATTCACCACCTGATCCAGCGAGCCGTATTCGAGGTCGTGCACCTGGATCAGGTCAATGTGACCGCAGCGCAGGCGCGCGAGGCTTTCGTCTACGCTGCGTTCCATCCGCACAGCGGAGAAATCGAAATCCCGGTGCTCCGGCCCGTAACGCCCGACCTTGGTCGCCAGCACATACCGGTCGCGCGGCACGCCCTGCAACGCCAGCCCGAGCGCAGTCTCCGATGCGGTTGCCCCATAGAAGGGTGCGGTGTCGAAATAATTGATCCCGGCCTCCAGCGCAGCCCGCACCGTGGCGTTGGCCAGGGATTGGGTCATGGGCCCGAACACGCCGCCCAGCGGCGAACCGCCGAATCCGATGGCGGAAACCTGGAGACCCGTGCGGCCGAGGGGGCGTAGCTGCATCGGCCGCCCAGCGTGCGCATGCACCGGAGCCGGGCAATGCCGGATTAACCACGAAGCGCACGAAGGTCACGAAGAACAAACTTCGATCCGGATCGGCCTTCGTGTTCTTCGTGCGCTTCGTGGTGAAAATCAGGGAAGATTAGTCGCATCGGACCGCCAACCGGGAATTGACCGCCGCCGCCGCGCCCGCCATCTCTGGCAGGCTATGTCCGACTCTCCCGCCCCCGCTGCCGTCTCCATGGACAACATTGTCGCCCTGGCCAAACGCCGCGGCTTCATCTTCCAGTCGTCCGAAATCTACGGCGGTTTCAACGGCTTCTTCGACTACGGCCCGCTCGGCTCCGAGCTGAAGAAGAACATCCGCGACTGCTGGTGGAACGACATGGTCCGCCGCCGCGATGACATTGTCGGCCTCGAGTCCTCGATCATCATGCACCCCAAGGTCTGGGAGGCCTCCGGTCACGTCGCCGGTTTCACCGACCCGCTCGTGGACTGCAAGGTGAGCAAGCAGCGCTACCGGGCGGACCAGTTGTTTTTCGCTGCGGTCATCGTGGACGGAAAGACCGCCGGCTATGTTTCCATGCTCGAAAGCGAGAAGACCGCTGCCGACCTCCAGGCCGCGGCCGAAAGTTTCAAGCGCAAGAAAGCACTCCAAGGCACCCTTACCCCGATCGTGGCAAAAGACATGACCGAGGCGCAGCCCGACGAGATCGATCTGATCCCCTCCCCCGCCACCGGCGAGCCCGGCAGCCTCACACCGCCGCGCTCGTTCAACATGATGTTCCAGACGAACGTCGGCGCGATGACCGATGCGTCGTCCGTCGCCTACCTGCGGCCCGAGACGGCGCAGGGTATGTTCGTCGACTTCAAGAACGTCGTGGACACCGGCCGCGTGAAATTGCCGTTCGGCATCGCGCAAATCGGCAAATCGTTCCGCAACGAGATCACGCCACGCAACTTCATCTTCCGCTCGCGCGAGTTCGAGCAGATGGAGATGGAGTATTTCATCCACGAGGACGCCGACTGGGCCACGTGTCATGAGGAGTGGATCGCGTGGTGCGAGGCCTGGCTGAAGAGCATCGGCCTGCCCGACAGCCACCTCTCGCGCTACACACACCCGAAGGAGAAGCTCGCGTTCTATTCGCGCGGCACGGTGGACATCATGTTCCGCTATCCCTTCGGCGTGCAGGAGCTGTGGGGCATCGCCGCCCGCGGCAACTACGATCTCACCCAGCACGCCAACGCCAGCGGCAAGCCGCAGGAAATCTTCGACGAGGCCACCAAGAAGAAATTCGTACCGCACGTGATCGAGCCCGCCGTGGGTGTCGACCGCATCCTGCTCGCCGTGCTCTGCGCCGGCTACGCGGAGGAGGATGTCACCGACGACAAGGGCGCCGTGGAAAAACGCACCGTGCTCCGGCTCTCGCCGCGCATCGCGCCGGTGAAGGTCGCCGTGCTGCCACTCCTGAAGAACAAGGAGCTGCTCACCGCCCGGGCGCGCGAACTCTATAAGAAGCTCCAGCGCCGCTACGCCGTGTTCTACGACGAGGCCGGTGCGATCGGCCGCCGTTACCGCCGGCAGGACGAGATCGGCACACCGTGGTGCGTGACGATCGACTTCGAGACGATCGAGAAAGATGGCAGCTTCACGCTCCGCGAGCGCGACTCGATGGCGCAGAAGCGGATCACCGAAGCCGAGCTGTTCCAGCTGCTGGAGGACCAGGTATACTGAAGCGGGGCGTTAAGCCCGGATTGTCATTCGGAACAAAGTGAAGAATCCAGTTGGACTTCATCGAAGCTCACGACGGAGTCTCACTGGATCCTTCGCTGCGCTCAGGATGACAGATTAGAAAATCTTTGAGCCGAGATGGATGCCTACACTGATGCCCGCTCACTGATCGACACCGCACACGCGGCCGATCCGACACGGGTCGCGGATGGCCGGCCAGCTGAACTGGTGTACGCCGACCGCGTCGAGGCCTGGGTGGTTCGCCTCGTGCCTGCAGCAACACCGCTATTGCTACTCGCTGCGCGCTGCCAGCACCTCGAGCGCTGGTCCGTGCCACGCGCGAGTTTTCCCGAGGGCAAAGTTGGCTACCTGAACTGGCGCCGGAGCCTTTACATGAAGCAGGCCGCGCGGGCGCGCGAGCTGCTCCTCTCCGCCGGCGTGGCGAAAGCGGAAGCCGATGAGGTCGCAACGTGGGTGTCCAAGACTGGACTTAAAACCAATCCCGGCACGCAGGCGCTCGAGGATGCAGCCGTGCTGGTGTTTTTAGAAAACGAGATCGGGGCCTTCGCCGCACAGCACGCGGATTATCCGCGAGGAAAATTCGTGGAGATCCTCCGTAAGACCTGGCGCAAGCTCAGCCCGCGCGCCCAGAAAATGGCCGGCACTCTCGCGCTGCCGCCGGGGATCGCCGCGTTGGTTCAAGAGGCGACCGAATCATAGTAGCAGCCGACGTAAGGAGGCTGGGTTTGATTCTTCGTCTACCTTCTGACTTTAGCGCGCTACTGTAACCAGCCTCCTTACGTCGGCTGCTACTGGCGCAAGCGGGTCAGCTGTTCACCACCACGAGCGTGAAGCCGTCGTAACCCTTGCTGCCAACAGTCTGGAGGCTCGTGGCGCTCACGCGCTTTTCAGCCGCGAGCAGCTGGTTGAAACGGCGCACGCCCTGCACGCTGGGATCGCTGCTGGTTGCGTCGACCACCGCGCCCTTGCGCACGACGTTGTCGACGATGATCACGGTGCCCGGACGCGAGAGTTTGAGCGCCCACGCAAAGTACTCGGGGATGCTGACCTTGTCGGCGTCGATGAAGATGAAATCGAAGGGCCCGCGTTTCTCTGCCGCCAGGCCCGGCAGCGTGTCCAGCGCCCGGCCGAGCTTCAGCTCGATCACGTCCGCCAAACCCGCGCGCCCGAAATTGGCCCGGGCGACCTCGGCATGCTTCGGATCCAACTCCAACGTGACCAAACGGCCGCCCACCGGAAGGGCGCGGGCCAGCCAGATCGTGCTGTAGCCGCCCAGCGTGCCGATTTCCAGGATGGTGCGCGCCCCGTGGATCCGCGCCAGCAGGTGCAGCAGCTTGCCTTGGTTCGGCGCCACGTTGATCGCGGGCAGGCCGGCATCGGTGCTGGCCTGCAACGCGGCCTCCAGTACCGGATCCGCCGGCACCAGCGCATCGGTGATGTAACGGTCCACCGCGGCCCATTGATTTTGGTTCATGGCGTCAGGCTTCAAGGCGTGCGCGACAGGTCAATCAATCCTGTTTGGGCGATGAGTTCGATCGACCGGCGCCGGGCAGCGTGATCGTAAATCGCGCCGGTCACCATCAGCTCGTCGAGTTTTGTCCGCTCGAGAAACGCCTCGATGCCACGCTTTATCGTGTCAGGCGAACCGATCACGGACTCGCTGAACGCGCGGTTGACCATGGCCTGCTCGAGCGCGGAACTGAGGGTATTGAGGTCTTTCACCGGCGGCGGCAGCGGACCCGGCCGGCCCCGCCGCAAGCTCATGAAGCTCTGCTGCTGGGACGTGAACAGATAGGCGGCTTCCTCGTCGGTGGGAGCCGCGATGACCGCGATGGCCGCCATGGCGTGGGGCTTCGGCCATTTCGCGGACGGCGTATACTCGCGCCGATAAGTATCGAGCGCTTCGCCGAGTTGGTCCGGAGCAAAATGCGAGGCGAAGGCGAAGGGCAGACCCAGCGCCGCTGCGACCTGCGCGCTGAACAGGCTCGAACCCAGCAGCCAGATCGGCACCTCGAGACCTGCGCCGGGCACCGCTTGCACGGCCTGGCCGGGCACGGAGGGATCGAAATAATTCTGCAGCTCGATGACGTCCTGCGGAAACGTATCGGCGCTATTCGTGCCGCCGCGACGCAAGGCCCGCGCCGTGACCGGATCCGTGCCGGGTGCGCGGCCCAGACCAAGATCGATCCGGCCGGGAAAAAGGGCAGCCAGCGTGCCGAACTGCTCGGCAATCACCAGCGGCGCGTGATTCGGCAGCATAACCCCACCGGAGCCCACGCGGATCGTCGACGTGCCCGCCGCCACGTGCCCGATCACGACCGCCGTGGCTGCACTGGCGATGCCCGGCATATTGTGATGCTCCGCCACCCAGTACCGGCGATAGCCGAGTTGCTCGGCATGACGCGCCAGATCGAGCGAACGGTGCAGCGCATCGGCGACCGTGCCACCCTGGGTGATCGGCGAAAGGTCGAGAATGGAGAACGGAACCATCCGACAAGCTGTACAGGTGTCGCCAATTTACCAGCGGCGGATTTTAACGCGAAAGCGTGTAGCAGCCGACGTAAGGAGGCTGGCTCCGCCGGATGGCAATCCGCTCAAAAAATGTCCGGCCTTTGCTCCGCCCTTCGCATGCTTTGCGCCTTTGCGATTATCCCAACCCAGCCTCCTTACGTCGGCTGCTACACTCTGGCCCGCTCGCCGGCGCACTCGGGTGAGCCCCGGGCCAAGTCCCGGCAGATCTGGGGCCGGGTTTCGTAAACCGTGCAGAAAAACTCGGGCTCTCCTTCAGCCGTGGTGCGCAAGTCCAGCGCCGCGCAATGGCCGTCCGTCATTTTCATGTAGGCCCGGTGTCCGATGAAATGCGCGAGTCGCTCCGCGGCTTCACCGAGCCGCGTCCAGTCGGCGCCGGTCACCCGGACAAAACGTTCCGCACGGGAAAAACAGCAGGCCCCACAGCGGAGGCAGTCGGTCGGCGGGTTCACGGGGATAACGAACGCCCGGGAGCCTGTCCGTGTGGCACGGCACGCGCAATCGTTTCGACAGAGCGATCTGTTTTTATAGGAGGTAACGGAGGCAATGGAGGTCGGAAAAGGGAGGGCACAGGTCTTCTCCGTTCTCTCCGTTACCTCCTGTAAAAACAGAGATTCGTCCCCTGTCCGCTTGCCCGCACCGGCCGGAAGCTCCCTAATCTTCCCGTGTCCACTTTTCGAGCCGCGCGCGGATTGTCCGCTCCATGAAAACCAAAGTCCTACTCGGGCTCGCGGCGGTTTTCCTCGTGATCCAAGCCTTCCGGCCGATGAAAAACCTGTCGGCCGCCGTTCCGTTTACCGGCAAGGATGACATCACCGCGCTCCATCCGCCTTCACCCGAAGTGAGCCAGATCCTCGCCACCGCCTGCTACGACTGCCACTCGAACCATACCCGTTATCCGTGGTATGCGGAGATCCAGCCTGTCGGTTGGTGGCTCGCGGATCATATCAAGGATGCCAGGCGGGAGTTGAATTTCTCGGAGTTCGGTACTTATCCAACCAAGCGGCAGCTGAAAAAGCTCGAAGCCGTGTGCGACGAGGTCCGCGACCGAACGATGCCGTTGAAATCCTACACTTTCATCCATCGCAGCGCGCGGCTGACGGACGCTCAGGTTGCCGCGCTGTGCCAGTGGGCGGAGGACGCGCATGACCGGATCGATTCGAAATAGCCCGCCGGCCTGATTTCGCGTTACACCGCCGAGCCCTTTTCTCATCCTGCCCACCCTATGGAAACCCCTGCGCTCCGTTATGCCGTGATCGGGATGGGTGGCATCGCCAGTTACCACCTCTCCGGCATCGCAGCCCAGCCGGGTGTCACCGTCGTCGGGCTGTCTGACACTGCCGATCCGAAGGGCTGGCGCGTGCCCGCGGCGCAGGCTGCCGTGCCGCGGTTTCAGGATGCGGAGAAAATGCTCCGGGAAACGAGGCCCGACCTCGTCTCCATCTGCACACCCAACCGGTTTCACTGCGAACTCGCCCTGCTCGCGCTGAAGCACGGCGCGCACGTGGCCTGCGAGAAGCCGCTGGCGATGACCGTGGCCGAAGCCGAGTCGATGGAGGCTGCGCGCGCCGCCGCGGGCCGGCTGGGCGGGGTCAATTTCACCTACCGCAACGTCGCGGCCTTCCGCTTCGCGCGCGAGCTGATCGCCGCGGGCGATCTCGGACGGCTCACGCGCGTCAACACCGTCTATTTGCAGAGCTTTCTCGGCGCCCCGGCGTGGCCTTATTCGTGGCGCAACGATATCACGCTCGCCGGCTTTGGCGCGCTCGGCGACCTCGGCGTGCACATGATCGATGGCGTTCGCTTCGTCACGGGCCTCGACTACCGCCGCGTGGTCGGAATCGCCCAGACCCTCATCCCGGAAAAACCGGATGCCGCCGGCCGGGTGCAGCTGGTCACCACCGACACCAACGCGGCCTTTCTCGCCGAGCTGGCCGGCGGGGTGGTCGCGACCTTCGAGACCACGCAAATTGCCCCCGGCTTCGGCAATTTTTTCCGGATCGAGATTTCCGGCGAGCGCGGGACCCTGGCCGTGGAATCGGACCACCCCGAGGAGATCTGGCTGCGCACCGGCGCCACGCTCACGCGCTATGCTTCGTGGAAAACCGATCTGCCGCTGGTGAAGCTGCCGACGGATTTCATCGCCAGGGGCGGCCCGGCCTCGCCGGGTTCAATCGTGCCAGCCATCCGCGGGGAAAAAGTGGAGTTCCCCACGTTCGCAGACGGGCTCAAGGCGCAGCGCGTGCTGGGCGCCATCCTGGACTCGATGAAGTCCGGGGCGTGGGAAAAAATCGCCTGATGCGCATGATTGTAGGGCAGGGTCGCTGACCCCGCCGTTCGAAAGGTAGGGCGAATCCTCCGGATGAGCCGTTTCCAAGCGCGGCGGGGTCAGCGACCCCGCCCTACATCAATCATAGGGATCCCGCCGGCAGTCCCGGTTTCGCGTATCAATGATGAACGGAAGGACCTGGCCGCCGAACCAGACCGGAGTGTACCGAACCGATTCGGTCGGAGGCTCAGCCGGCGGAATAGGGAACACGCCCACTTCCGGTCGGGAGCGGCGGCGGAAGAGTTGGGTTAAACGCAGCGGTTTGGGAACGAAGCGGGTCAAGGGAAACGGTTTCATGGGGAAGGACTTTTCCGGACAGGCCGGAGAGTTAATTCTGGGTTGGTGGAATCAGCGGCGGACGAGGAACGACTGCCACAGCGCGAGCACGACGAAGTCGGCCCGGAGTTTCTTCTCGCCGGCCTCGCGCACCTGGCGGGCGCGCTCGCGCGACACGCCGAGTTCGCCGGCAATGTCATCGAGCGTGGCGTCCTCGAGGTAATAGCGCCGCAGGGCCAGCGCTTGGTTCACCGGCAGGCGGGCGAGCGCCGCGCGCACAGAGCTGGCGGCATCGCCGTTGGCCGCCGATTCCGCGGGACAGGGCGCTCCGCGGTCGCGCAGCTCGAAGCCCGCGCCCTCGATCGGGCACGTGTCGGTGACAGCGATGCGGCCCGCCTCACGAATGGCGCCGACGGTCAGGCCGGTGGCCGCGGCGACCTCGTAGTCGGCAGGCTCGCGACCGAGTTCGCCGGTGAGTTCGTTGGTCGTGCGCGCCACCAGGCGGACGCGGGCCCGCGTCCGCCGGGAAAGCGGATCGAGCCGGCGGAGTTCGTCGAGCATGGCGCCGCGCACCCGTGCGTAGCAGAAGGCACGGGCCTCCGCAGGCGGACCGGTGAAGCGCAGCAAGGCCTCGACGAGCGCAACCTTGCCGGCGCTCGCGAGATCCTCGCGGGAAACATGGACCGGGAGACGCCGGCCGACGTGCTGGAGCACGGACTCCACGACGGAGAGCGTGTCGACCAGCTGGGAAAGAGGAGGTGAAGAGGTCATGGGGAACTGGGGTGGGCGTTCCCGGAAGCGGCCTCGGCTAAAAAGCAAAAAACCCACTTCCGGGCGGAAGTGGGTCGGGGTGATGGATATTTGTGATCCGATCAGGTGACACCACTTCCAAGGGCGCAATCCAAGCCGGTGTAACGGGCCTGAATGACAGCTGCGCGACCGACGTGCATGGACGCGCCAAGCCAATCCGCGGTAAGGCAGCTGAATTTGGGCGTGGACGTGATCATCATGGGAGTGGGAACAAACTGAGATACGGACCAACCCGGCCTGAAATCAAGGCCCCGGTGGAAAATAATTTAGCCGGACCTTTTACAGGAGATAACGGAGAGAACGGAGGAGAGAAAATCAGCTCACTCTGTTTCCTCCGTTGCCTCCTGTAAAAATGGCTTGGGAAATTCCGTCCCGCCCTTGACGCACAGAGGAACGTTGCCGTTTAACGAAGCATGCTTCGCCCGCCTGAAACCTTCACGACCGCGCGGCTGAGCGCGCGTCCGCCACAAGCCGGCGACGCCCCGGCGGTTTTCGCGGCGTATGCGAGTGATCCGGTCGTCACGCGCTATCTTTCATGGAAGGCGTACGAGGAGGTTCCGCCGCTGGAAGAATTCCTCGCGGCCCGGGCGGAGACCTGGCGCACCGGCACCGGTCATTTCGGCTGGCTGCTGCACCGGCGTGACACCGGCGATCTGATCGGCTCCATCGGGGTCGAGCTACATGCGCGCGATGCGCTGTTCGGTTATGTGCTCGGGCAAAAATTCTGGCGACAGGGGTTGATGACCGAGGCGCTCGGCCACGTGGTGGACTGGTCCCTCGGGCAGCCCGGGATTTACCGGGCCTGGGCGTTTTGTGACGTGGAAAACCCAGCCTCCGCCCGGGTAATGGAAAAGGCCGGGATGCAACGGGAAGGGATTCTGCGCCGCTGGCATGTCTGTCCCAACATGGGCCCGGAACCGCGCGACTGCATCGTGTGTGCGAAGGTAAAATAGGGTGGATGCCGGACGAAGCCGGGGCGGCCCGGTTACATCGGGGGCAAGAATTCGTGGTCTTTCGCTTGGCGGGTTTTGAAACCGCCGGGGCCTTCCGGCGTCTCCCGGCCATAACCATTCCCTGCACCTACCATGAAAAATGACCACTCCTTCAAGCTCGTTGCCGCCGTCATCCTGACTGGCGTTTTCCTCGCTCTCTTCACCCCGGCGCGCGCTGCCGATGAAACCGCGGAGCCGAAAACCAAGACCCGGGTCCGCGCCGGCACCTATCAGTCCAGCAATGGGAACAGCGGCACCGTCAATTCCACCACCACTCGGGCCGCAGGCACCAAAACCCGTCTCTCCACCCTGACCAACCAGAACGGCCAGACCGCCACCCAGTCCTCGACCCGCACCTGGAACAAGGCGGCCGGCACGGGCACGGTCTCGGCTTCCACCACAGGCTTCAACGGAGCGACGTCCACGCGCCAGGGCACGCTGACCAAGAACAGCGACGGCTCCATCTCCGGCCAGGGCACGATCACGGGTCCCCAAGGTAAAACCTCCACCTACGCCAATAATACCGTGAAGACCGCGACGGGCACCTCGACCACCGGCACGATCACCGGAGCCAACGGCAAAACGGTCGACAGGAATGTCACTAACACAGTCGGCCCGGCTGGGACGGACACTCGGGTGGTCGACATCACAAAACCCAACGGCACGACCTCGAGTCGCACGCAGACGTTGGTCCAGACCTCCACGCCGTCCACCACGCCCCAGCCGTAAAGAGGCCAAGTAATTTTGTAGGGCGGGGTCGCTGACCCCGCCTTTCCAAGGAACGGCTCATCCGGAAGATTCGCCCTACCTTTCAAACCGGCGGGGTCAGCGACCCCGCCCTACATTACACTAACCCTTCAGTGCGCCAGCGGACACGCCTTTCACGATGTGCCGCTGGAGCAGCAGATAGAGCGCGAGGATCGGCAGCGTCACCAGTACGAGGCCGGCGAAGAGCATGCCGTAATCCGTCTTGTACTGGGCCGTGATGGAGAGATTCGCCAACCCCAGTGGCAAGGTGCGGGCGCTATTGGTGGTGTCGCCGCCGGTGAGCATGAAAGCGAAAAAATATTCCTTCCACACGCCGATGAA
Source organism: uncultured Opitutia bacterium (assembly GCA_903859715.1). Taxonomy (GTDB): domain Bacteria; phylum Verrucomicrobiota; class Verrucomicrobiia; order Opitutales; family Opitutaceae; genus Opi-474. The sequence continues at coordinate 78,945 of CAIONS010000068.1, read as the reverse complement.
CTGGAAGATCGCGACCGTCATGAGTCCCGGCCTGGCCAGCGGCAGCAGCACGCGCCAGAACGCCGCGAACTCGCCGCACCCGTCGATCACCGCCGCCTCGTAGAGTGAACGTGGCAGCGAGCGGAAAAAGCCCGCGAGAATGAAAATGGCGAACGGCAGGCCATTGGCGGTGTAGACGAGGATGAGGCCGACCCGGGAATTCAGGAGGCCCAGTGTGCGCATTTCGAAAAACAGCGGGACAATCGACAGCTGCACGGGAATCATCAGGCCCGAGAGGAAGAGCCAGAAAATGCCGCGGCCCAGCGGATGATAAAAGCGCGCGAGCGCATAGGCCGCCATCGAACCCAGGGCAAGGATCGCGCCCACCGAAACCAGCGTGACCAGCACGGAATTGAAAAAATAATCACTGAAACGCGCCTCGCGCCAGGCGTGCCCGTAGTTGTCGAAGCGCAGGTCGGCGATTGCGGGCAGCGCAAACGGCGTATGCGCGATCGCAGCATCGGTCTTCAGCGACGAGTACGCCATCCACACCATCGGGTACACCACCCAGAGCGCATAGCCGAGGAGCACGGCGAGGATCAGGCCTTCGGATATCCGCCGCGGAGGTTTCATGCGTCGATCGCCTCCCTTTTTAGTCCGCGAATGACCGCCGCACTGCCGACCAGCACGAAGATGAACATCATGACCGCCACCGCCGTGGCGCGACCCACCTGGAAGTCCTGGAACATCGTGGTGACCATCAATGTGCTCAGGGTATGCGAGCTCGTGCCTGGTTCCTGCGAGGTCAGCAGCCAGACCAGCTCAAAGGCATTGAGGCCGCCGATCACGATGAACACCGCGGAGATGACCAGCACCTCCCAGATCATCGGCACCGTGATCGCGAAGAACTGCCGCCAGGCCGGCGCCCCATCCATTTCCGCCGCTTCGTACAGCTGCGGATCGATCCCCTCCATCGCGGCGAGGTAGAGGATCAGGTTAAACCCGCAAGCCATCCAGATGTAGATCGGGATCAGCGAGCGGTAGAGGTTGTCCGCCGACAGCCACGGATGGGAGGCGAACGAGCGCAGCCAAGCGATATCAAGCAGCTGCCCGAGTTCGACCAACCCGGCGTTGATGATGCCGGTGTGCGGATCGTAGGCGTTCATCCAGAGCAACGTCGCCGTGATGCCGCCGAGCAGGTTGGGGAAAAGAAACAGCGCGCGAAACGTCTTGGCGCCCCAGATGCCGCGATGGATCAGGCAGGCGAAGAACAGCGAGAGCGGCACCACCACCAGCGTGGGCACCACCATCAGGAAAAAATTATTCCGCAGCGCGGCCCAGAATCCGTCGCTCTCCAGCAGCAACGCCTTGAAGTTGAACCACCCCACCCATTGGCGCGCGCCAATGCCGTCCCAGTTGGTGAAGGCCCAGGCAAACGCCACCAGGCCCGGCAGGATGACAAACGCGCCGAACAGCACGAAGGCCGGCCCGACGAATCCGAGCGCGAACCGCGCGCGCAACGGGCCGAAATAGGCGCCGTCCTCGCGCTCCGGCCTTCGCCCTCCGCCACTGCGCCGCCCGCGGCAGCCCAACCACAGCATACCGCCGGCAAGCCCGACCAGCAAAGCGAACGTGGCCCAGCCATGCTGGACCCTGACGCTCAACGGATTCTTCGCCCGCTCGCGATCCGCCGCCGCCGCCGCCTCCAGTCGGTCGCCGTACTGCTGGGCAGTGATCCGGCCGGTGAAAAGCTGCTGCCGCGCGTCAATCAGTGCCTGGCCGTAGCCCGGCGGCACAAAGTTCCGGTCCGGCGCGCTGTACGTGTCGCGGGCCTCGGCGACGATGCGGCCCGCTTCGCGCATCTGGGGCGAGAACCGGTCCAGCGGCACGCCCTTCACGGCGACGGGCGAATCGATGGTTCGCACCGCTGCGTCCGCGCGCTCGCGCGAAGTCAGGAAACGCAGGAAGTCCACCGTGAGCCGTTCGCGCCCGGGTTGGCCCCGGGAAAAAACAAAGAAGAAATTGGCACCCGACTGGATCGCGCTGGGGTCCGTCACGCCGTCGGCGAAAACCGGCAGGTTGACCGTACCCAGCTCAAACCCGGGCGGGAATTTCCCCTCCATCTCATGCACCAGCCAGGTGCCTGAGATATTCATTGCACAGCGGCCTTCGAGAAACGCCAGCTGCGCTGACGTGTGCGTCATGCCTTCCCAGCCCGCGATCATGGACTCGCTGGTGACGCGCCTGGCCACTTCCGCGGCGCGATAAAATTGGGGGCTCGACCGCAAGCCGGGCTCGTACGTGTTGAACCGGCGCCAGCCCTCGCGCCCAACCAGATTGTAGTAGGCCGCGTTGACCACGCTGTCCCCGTAAATCATATAAACCCCCGGCAGACTCAGCGGCGCGACTCCGGCGCGGCGCATTTTTTCAGACAGGGCAAAAAACTCATCCCAGGTACGGGGCGGACTCCAACCGTGGGCGCGAAAGATCGCCTTGTTATAAAAGAGCACCCAAGCCGCGCTCATCAGCGGGAGTCCGTAGGTGTGGCCGTCGATCCGCCAGGCTTCCAAGGCACCAGGCACGAACGTGTCACCCCAGCGCGCATCGCCTTCCCAGTTCGGCCCGGCAAGGTACGGCGTGAGATCAAGCACGCGACCGTCACGGATCAGGCTGGGCCAGGAAAGCAGCGCGGTCGTGGCGTCCGGGTAATCCCCGCTCAGCACGCGCACGCGGACCTTGTCCCAGATGCGCGGGTCACCGTAGAGGTTGACCTTCACGCCGGGCCGCAGCGCCTCGAACTTGCGCGCTGTCTCCTCGTAGAACGCGGTGCCGAATCCGCCGGAGAAAATCGGGATGTCGATCTCGGTGGCCGCGTGCAGCCGGGCCACCGCCAGCAGCACCCCGAAACCAAGCAGCCAGCCACGAACGTAAGCCGGTCGCGTCATTTCGCCACGACGAGCGGAAAGCCGTTTTTCTTCAGGGCGCGATGCAGAGCCGCGATATGGGCGTGGTCGCGGGTCTCGACGGTGCAGACGGCATGCACCGCGTAGACGTCGGGCCCGCTGAAGGCACGGTCATGCGTGATGTCCTTGATGCTGGCGCCGGCGTCGGCAATCACGCGGCACAGCATCGCCAGCCCGCCGGGGCGGTCGCTGATCTTCGCGGTGAAACGCGTCAGGCGGCCGTCGTGCACGAGGCCTTTTTCAATCACGCGGCTGAGAATGGCCGGGTCGATGTTGCCGCCGCAGACGACGAGCACGACCTTCTGGCCGCGCAGCTTGGGGAGCCGGCCGGCCATCATCGCCGCGAGCGGGGTGGCCGCGGCGCCCTCGACCACGGTTTTTTCGAGTTCGACCATCCGCAGGATGGCGAGGGAGATCCAGTCCTCGGTCACGCTGACCACCTGGTCCACGTGGCGGCGCGCGAGGGCAAAGGCGTTGGCGCCCACACTGAGCGTGGCCAGGCCGTCGGCCAGCGTGGGTCGGCGGGCCACCGTGACCGGTTTGCCGGCGCGCAGCGCGGCGGCGAAATTGCCGGTGGAAACACTTTCGACGCCGATGACCTTCACGCGCGGGCGCAACGATTTCACTGCAAGCGACAGGCCGGCGATGAGTCCGCCGCCGCCGATCGGGCAGACGATGGCATCGACATCCGGCACCTGTTTCAGGACTTCCAGCCCGATCGTGCCCTGACCCGCGATGATATCGGGCGCATCGAAACCATGGATGTAGGTGAAGTTTTTACTGGCGACGAGCAGGTCGGCCTCCGCGCGGGCCTCGGCAAAATCCTTCCCGTGGACGATCACGGTGGCGCCGAGCCGCTGGCAGGTGGTGATCTTGATGAGCGGCGCGTAGTCGGGCATGACCACGGTGACCGGGATGCCCAGCAACCGGCCGTGGTACGCGAGCCCGAGCGCATGATTGCCGGCGCTGGCCGCGATCACGCCGCGCCGTTTGGCCGCGGGGGAAAGCCGCAGCAGCGCGTTGCGCGCGCCGCGTTCCTTGAACGACCCGGTGCGCTGGAAGTTGTCGAGCTTGCAGACGATGCGCGCGCCGGTGATCTCGGAAAGCGGTATGGACTCCGGACACGGCGAGACGATGACACCGCCCGCGATACGGCGCTGGGCAGCGCGAATGTCAGACAAAGTAACAGGCATGCCGACGGTCTAGCCCGCCCGTCGCCGCGTGGAAACCAGAAAGATGGTGTAGCGCAGCCAGAAGGTCTGCGCTACGTCCGATCAATTCTTCAACTTGAGCGCCTTGGCCTCGGCCTTGAAGGCTTCACGCATGGCGGCGCGCTCGTCCTCATCCAGCCGGCCGTCGTGATTGGTGTCGAAGCGCTCGAGCAGCCATTTCCTCATCTCAGCCCGCTCGTTCGCATCCAGGTGGCCGTCGCCATTGCGATCGAACCGCTTGAGCATGGCCGCACGAAACTTATTCAACCGCGGGTTGGCGGTCGCGCCGCTCAAGTTTTCCTTGAGCATGGACTTGTGGGCCGCAGCGAGTTCGGCTTCGTCGAGTTTGCCGTCCCCATTCAAGTCGTATTTTTTCAGGAGGGCGGCCTGGTCGGCGCTCGGCGCGGGCGGAACCGCCGGTTTGGGGTCATCGGCGCGGGCCGCGGCATGGAATAGCGTTGCCGAGAGGAGGGTCAGAGATAGAACCGTTTTTTTCATGGGCGACCGCAGCCAATTTTTACACCTGCTACCGGCCCCGGGCATGACGCCGCGGGTCCAAGCCGGTTACGTGTGACCCGACCGCCATGTACCAGGTCACGTTTTCCGAGCAGAGCATGCATGAGCTGAACCAGCTGGACAAGCTGGCGCAGCTTGAGCTCATCGACCCCATCAGCAGCCTGAAACCGGCGGACCTCGCCCATCCGCGCGAGCCGCTCGGCCGTTTTCACCGCGGGGAGCGCGAATACTACCGGCTGCGCGCAGGCGACTACCGGTTCTATTTCGAGGTCAAGGGCGAGACCCTGCACACTCACTACATCCTGCACAAAAACTCGCTCGAGGATTTCCTCCTCCGTAACAAACTGCCGGTATCCGAGCAGCAGCTGGTCGAGCAGCATTCCAAATTCTGGAAATACCTGGAGAGCCTCACGAAATGAACTTCCGCCGCTCCGGTTCCGACGACCTCGCCGCGCGCGAGGACCCGTACAACGTCACGCAGGCCAGCCGGATCTATTTCCTGCCGAACCTGATGACGGCGGGCAACTTGTTCTGCGGCTTTGTCGCAGTGATCCATTGCATCCAGGCCCGCCTGGCGGAAACCGTCCCCACCGGGGAATACCTGAACCAATCCTCCTCCGGCCACTACACGCAGGCGGTGTGGTTCATCTTTGGTGCGGCGGCGTTCGACACGCTGGATGGCCGGCTGGCGCGGATGGGCGGCCGCGAGTCGCTGTTCGGCGCTGAATTTGATTCGCTGGCGGACGTCATCTCGTTCGGCATCGCCCCGGCGCTGATGGTGTTTTTCCTGATTTTATCGCCGACGCAGGGTTACGAGAGTTTCCGCAACATCGGCTGGTTTCTGGGCTTCATCTACCTGCTCTGCGCGGCGGTCCGGCTGGCCCGGTTCAATGTGATCACGAACCCCCTGCTCCACGGGAACAAGAAGGACACCAACAAGGATTTTGTCGGCCTGCCGGTGCCGGCCGCGGCAGCCACAGTGGCGTCGCTCGTGCTTTTTCTTTTGCACCTCGCGGCCACGGACAAATCCCTGCGGTTGTGGGCCCTCGCGCTGCCCCCGCTGATGTTGCTGATCGCGATCCTGATGGTGAGCACCGTGCGCTACCCGAGTGGCAAGGGCGTGGATCTCCAGACCCGGACGCGCTTGCAGCCCTTTGTGCTGTTTCTGGCCTTCGCCGGCCTAGTGGTGCTCTTCAAGGAAGTGGCCCTGCTCTGCGCCTGCCTGGGTTATATTTTCTACGGGCTGATCCGCCAATGGCGCCGGCCGGGCCGGCCCCGGCCGCCCGTGGCTGCGAATCCCTTGTGAACAAGCTGCCCATGACTTGCCAGCAACCGCGGGCCTGCGAATAACTCCGGGGTTTCCGGCCGGCCGGCGGAGGTTCTTCACCGCCCGAAACCGGCTGGTTTTCAGAGGAGAAACGGGCGGTTGTTGGAGTTGCTGGCCGCCTATAATAATACTGCTTTAATTACTTATTGATCCCTTATCCTAATAGACTTTGTTAGCATCTCACAGCCGGTCCTCCACCCCGTCCTCATGAAATTTAAAATCAACCGCGATCATTTCGCCAACGGCCTTGCCCAAGTGCTCAACGTCGTCGGCTCCAAGGCCACGATGCCCATCCTGAGCAACGTGCTGATTGAGGCCGAGAAGGACCAGATTTCGCTGACCACCACCAATCTCGACCTCGGCATCCGCTGCAAAATCAAGGCTGAGGTAAAGGAAACCGGCTCGGTCACGCTGCCGGTCAAGCGTCTCGCCACCATCGTGCGCGAGCTGCCCAACGTGGATGTCACCTTCGACGCCTCGCCGAATCACCAGGTCAAGCTGACTTCCGGCGGTTCCAATTTCCGCATCATGGGCATCGGCAAGGAGGAATTTCCCCCGTTGCCGGAATTCGGGGACGAGAAGGCCTACACACTCGAGCAATCCGAGCTGACTGCGATGCTCAAGAGCGTTGCCTATGCACAATCCAGCGACGAGACGCGCTACATCCTCAACGGCGTCTATTTCAACTTCAAGGACGGCAAGCTCTCGCTGGTCGCGACCGATGGGCGCCGCCTCGCCTTGGTTTCAAAGGAACTCGATGTGCCGGCCGCTTCCGCTGGTGCCATCATCCTGCCGGCGAAAACCGTGGGTGAGCTCACCCGCCTGCTCGACAAGGGGGAAAAGCTGAAGATCAACTTCAACGAGCGCCGCGCTGCGTTCCAGATCGCGACCGACAAGGACACGAGCGGGCTCATCGACCACGTCTACCTCTATTCGAAGGTTGTCGAGGGCAACTACCCGAATTACAATCAGGTCATCCCGAAGGAGACGCACCAGCGCATCAAGCTGGAGCGCGAGCTTTTCCTGCAATGCGTGCATCGCGCCGCGCTGGTTTGTTCGGAGAAATCCAACTCGGTCAAAATCAAGCTGACGAGCAACCTGCTCGAGATCACCGCGCAGAGCCCGGATTTCGGCGAGGCGCACGAATCGATGGCGATCGGCTACAGCGGGCCGGAACTGCAGGTCGCGTTCAACCCGGTGTTTGTCATGGATCCGCTCCGTGCCCTGACCAAGGACGAGATTTTCTTCGAACTGAAGGACGAGGTGAGCCCCGGAGTCTTCAAGACGCTCGACAGCTTTATCTGCGTGATCATGCCCGTCCGGCTCAGTTGATTTTTAGAACCCGGTGACGATGGTAGGGCGCGTTATCCTTAACGCGTCGCGGCGGATGAGGGATAATCCGCCCTGCCCCGTCATCCTAATTTCTCCGCTTCCCCCGACCCCATCGTGGAAATCCCCTATCTCATCCTTGCCGCCATTCTGCTCTCGCTCGTGGTGGCACAGGTCAACCAGCGCGTGGCCTCGCCGGTGCTGTCCATCGTTGACCGCTGGCTGAGGTGGGGCGTGTTTGCCTTCGGCGCGGCGCAGGTCTGCCTCGATTTCCAATTCGTCGACCGGCCCTACTGGGCACTGGTCACGGTCTTTTTCCTCCTCTGGTTCCTGGGTGAGACGCTGCTCAACTGGCTCAGCATTTACGCCCTCAGCGTGAGCCCGCTGCCGCTGTTTCCCCGCTACGTCGCCAATCAGGGCGGCGATGAATGGCCGACCCAGCGCCGGATGCTGCAGCTGCGCGACTGGCTGCGGGCGCAGGGGTTCAAGCAGGCCCAGGCGATGAAGGCCGAGATCGGCGGGGGTATTTACCTGCGGGTGTCGATCTATCAAAGTCCGGATGCCGCGACCCGGGTGCAGGTGACGTTCATTCCGCAGTCCAGCGGGGCGGTGACCGTTTGTTTCGCCGTGGCTTCGCTGACCGCCTCCGGCCATCGGTTCGTGACTGACAACCTGTACGTTCCGTTTGCCGGCTTTTATCCCGAGCAGTGGTCCGTGGAGCGCTTGCCGCTCTGCCGCTCGCTGGGGCGCCTGCTGGCCCGCCATCGCACGCGCCTGGCCCAGGCCGGGGAAACGACGGTGCCCTTCACCACCGATCCCCTCACAGATCTGAATTCCACCCAGGGCGAACTCGACCGGCTGAACACGGAGCTCGGCTTTCTTCACTCCCAGCAGGATCGCGAGGACCTCGGCAAGATCACGCACGAGGGCCGCTACCGCGTGTGGAAGGAAATCTGGACGCTGAATTATTTCGGGCGCGCGGCGCGCTACGAGTAAGCGGAAGATCCGGCCCGTGGCAGCCGACGTGAGACGGCTGGTCCGCGGCTCACGGTCAAGCCAGCCTCCTCACGTCGGCTGCTACGAAAGCCTCGTCTTTTTTTGGCCGGCGCCGCACGCTGCGGAAAAATACCCCATGGCTTTACCCCAACTGACCAACGAGCAGATCCGCACCTGGACCCGGGCGCAAAAGGACCGCTGGTGGTTTGAAAATGTGTACCGCGGCGACATGCCGCAGCTGACCCTGCGCTCGGCCTTCACCGGGTTCCTGCTCGGTGGCGTGCTTGCGGCGACCAATCTCTACATCGGTGGCAAGACAGGCATCACCACCGGTGTCGGCCTCACCTCGGTGATCCTCGCCTTCGCGTTCTATCGCGCGCTGGCGAAGAGCGGCTTCGCGCAGGATTTCACCATCCTCGAGAACAACTGCACGCAGTCGATCGCCACCGCGGCGGGTTACATGACGTCGCCGCTCATCTCCGCGCTGGCGGCCTACATGATCGTCACGGGGAAAATCATTCCCTGGTGGCACATGCTGGCCTGGATGCTCGTGGTGGCGGTGCTGGGGGTATTCATCGCGTTTCCGATGAAGCGCCGGTTCATCAACGAGGAGCAGCTGCCGTTTCCCGAGGGCCGGGCCGCGGGTGTCGTGCTCGATGCGCTGTACCACGGCGAGGCCGAGGCCGGCCTGTTCAAGGCCCGCCAGCTGGGGTGGACGGCGGCGCTGGCGGCCTTCGTCAATTTTATCACCGGCGACGGCTGGATGCGACTGGTGCAGTTCACCCTGCTGCGGATGAATTCCTGGCTGGGGATGAAGGAGCCATGGACCTGGCCGGAGCGGCTCGATACCTACTACTACAACCTCGCGACAAGGTTTCACCTCTGGACGCCGTCCATCCTCGGCACCGACTTCCGCCAGCTCGGGCTGCGGCTCACGCTGGACCTTTCGATGATCGGAGTAGGCGGGTTGATGGGCATCCGGGTGGCGACGAGCTGCCTACTCGGGGCGTTCATCAACTTTGTCATCCTCGCACCGATCATGATCCGGCATGGCGACATTGCGCCGCGCGTGGCGGCCAACGGCGCGGTCATCGCGATTTCCCGCGCCGAGATCGTCAACCAGTGGTCGCTGTGGTGGGCCGTGTCGATGATGGTGGTCGGCTCGCTCGTCAGCCTGGCCGGCAAACCCGAACTCTTCCGGGGTCTCTTCAAGCGGAAGGCTCCGGTGGCGGTCAGCGGCGAACCCGACGTCCTCAAGGCCATCGAGCTGCCGCTGTGGATGTCGGCGGTAGCGGTGCCGGTTCTCGCGGTGCTGGGCGCGGCCGTCTCCCACGAGTTTTTCGGCGTGCCGTGGTTCCTGGCCTTCATCTCCTTCCCGCTGATCTTCGTGCTCGCCATCATCTGCACGAACTCGATGGCGCTCACGTCGTGGACGCCCACCGGCTCGCTCGCGAAGATCACGCAGTTCACTATGGCGGCGTTCGACCGCACGAACCCGGCGAGCAATCTCATCCCGGGCGGCATGACCGCCGAGATTTCCGCCAACGCCGCGAACCTGCTCTCCGACATCAAGCCCGGTTACATGCTCGGAGCGAAACCGCGCCAGCAGGCCATCGGCCATGTGATCGGTATTTTTGCCGGCGCGCTGGTCGCCGCACCGCTGTTCTACCTGCTGTTTCTGCCGCCCGGGAAGGACGGGCTGCGTTCGTCGGCCAGCATCGTCTCGGACCAATTCGCCATGCCCGCGGCCGTCCAGTGGCGCGGCGTGTCAGACCTGATTGCCCACGGCCTGCACTCGCTGCCGGCCTCGGCCGTGGCCTCGATGATCATCGCGGCGGTCTGCGCGGCGGCGATCGAGCTCGCCCGGATTGCGACCAAGGGCCGGTTCCCGCTGAGCGCGGTCTCGATCGGCCTCGGGGTGGTGCTGCCGCCCGAGTATGTCTTCACGATGTGGCTCGGGGCACTGCTGTTCTGGTGGAAGGGCCGGCAAAACCCGGTGCCCGGCACCAAGGGCCACGCCTTCTGGGTGGAGGGTTGCGAACCGATTTGTGCGGGATTGATCGCCGGCTGGGCGCTCACCGGCATCGCGAACTCCGTGATCAACGTCCTGTTTTACTGAGTCCGTGATGCTCACGCCGGCTGAAGCCGAACTCAAAATCCGGGAAAACCTCCCGGTCTTTGCCAGCGAGGACTGCGCCCTGGCCGAGGCCCAGGGCCGCGTCCTGCACCGGGACCTGCGCGGCGACCGGGATCTGCCGCCCTTCGACCGGGTGACCATGGACGGCTACGCCGTGCGGGCCGCCATGCTCACCGCCGCGCAACGAACCTTCCGGATTGAAGCGACCCAGGCGGCCGGCATGCGGCCGTTTCAGCTGGGCAGTGCGGCCGATGCCTGCGTCGAGGTGATGACCGGCGCGGTGTTGCCGGAGGGAGCCGACGCGGTGATTCCTTATGAGGACACGGAGGCTGAAGGCGCGCGCATGACGGTGCGGCCGGCGGTTTCAGTCCTGAAACCCGGTCAGGCGGTGCATCGCCGGGGCAGCGATCATCGGCTCGGTGAAGTGATCGTGCGGGCCGGAACGCGCATTACGGGCCGGGAAATCGCCGTGGCGGCGGCAATCGGGGCCGCCCGGCTCACTCTGAGCCGGCTGCCCAAGATCGCCGTGGTGGCTTCAGGAGATGAGCTGGTGGAGGTCGGGGATGCCGTGGCCCCGCACCAGATCCGCCGCAGCAACGACCACGCGTTGCGCGCGGCGCTGATCGCGGCCGGCTACCCGCGGGTGGAGCGGTTTCATCTCCACGACATGCGGCACGAGATCGAGCACATGCTCTGGCATATCATCGCGGAGTTCGACGTGGTGCTGATCACCGGCGGGGTGTCCAAGGGCAAATTCGACTTCCTGCCGGACGAACTCGCCGCACAGGGCGTGAAGAAAGTTTTCCACGGCGTCGCGCAGCGGCCGGGCAAGCCGTTTTGGTTCGGCGTCAATCCCGAGGGCAAGCCGGTGTTTGCGCTGCCGGGAAATCCCGTTTCCGCGTACACCTGCCTGCATCGCTACGTGCTGCCCGCCCTGGGGCAGGCCAGCGGCCTTTTGCCGGCCGCGCCCGTGACGGCGGCCCTGGCGGCTCCGGTGACCTTTCGGCCCAAACTCGCTTATTTTCTGCCGGTGAAGCTGGCGAGCGGCGCCGGCGCGGAACGGCTGGCCCAGCCCGATCCCAGCAATACGTCGGGCGATTTTTCCGGGCTGGTCGGCACGGACGGGTTTGTGGAGCTGCCGGCCGACCTGACGGATTTTCCGGCGGGCTACGTCGCGCCTTTCCGCCTGTGGACCTGAATTCAGGTAGGGTAAAGAAAAGCTAAACCCCGCCCACGCGGCCGGTTTCGTCTGGTCTCGGCGCGGGTGACTGTTAGTTACCGGGCATGCTGTTTCTTGCCACTGCTGAGACGACCATCGATAAACTGAAGCGTGTGCCACCGGAGTTCTGGTGGAAGGTCGGCTTGGTGGTGTTTTGCCTGATTGTGGCGGTGGCCATCCTGCAGAAGGTGGCGCACATGAATAAAATCGTGCTGACCATCATCGTTTTCGTGGTCGTGACCGTTGTCGGGTTCAACTGGATCTACGAGCGCAACGAGCCGGCTTTTCTGACTCCGCTGATCGACAAGGTCGCGCCCTTCCTCCCCAGCAAGGGCAGCTACGGCGCCAAGCAGCAGCAGACGCCGGGCGGGAAATAGCCGGCCTTCGGCTGCGTTGGGACTGCGGTGTACCGGTGGCGATGTCACCGGATTATGACAAGGCTGCGAAAAACAGAGTGGTTTTTGCGCGGTCAGGGACATAGAAACGCTTCTCTTTATGCCTAAAGCCCTCTCTGACATCGGACTCATCGGTCTCGCCGTGATGGGTCAGAATCTCGCCCTCAACATCGCCGACCACGGCTTTCAGATTTCCGTCTTCAACCGCACGACGGAAAAAACCGACAAGTTCGTCGCCGAAAATCCGTCCACACCTGGCGGAGTGGTTGGCACCCAGACCATCCAGGAATTCGTCGCCTCGCTCGCGAAGCCGCGGAAGATGGTCATCCTCGTCCAGGCCGGCAAGGCCACGGACGCGGTCATCGACAGCCTCGTGCCGCTGCTGGAGCCGGGCGACATCGTCATCGATGGCGGCAACGCCCTCTGGACCGACACGATCCGCCGCGAGAAGGCGCTGCGCGAAAAAAATCTCCGCTTCATCGGTTCCGGCGTGTCCGGCGGCGAGGAAGGCGCGCGCTTCGGCCCGTCGCTGATGCCCGGCGGCGAGTTTGCCGCGTGGCTGGAATTGAAGCCCATCTGGGAGGCGATCGCGGCCAAGGTCGATGCGAAGACCGGCAAGCCCATCCCGGGCGCCGCGCCCGGCAAACCAGTGACCGGCGGCGTGCCCTGCACGACCTACATCGGCGCCAATGGTGCGGGTCACTACGTGAAGATGGTCCACAACGGCATCGAGTATGGCGACATGCAGATGATCTGTGAGGCCTACGCGCTGCTGAAGGGCCTGCTCGGCCTGAAGCCCGCCGAGATGGGCGCGATCTTCACGGAATGGAACACGGGGATCCTCGACAGTTTCCTGATCGAGATCACCGCGGACATCCTGAAGCAGAAGGACCCGGTCACGAAGAAACCCTTCGTCGATATCGTCCTCGACACCGCCGGCCAGAAAGGCACCGGCAAATGGACCTCGACCAATGCGCTCGACATGGGCGTGCCCGCTCCGACGGTGGCCGAGGCGGTTTTCGCCCGCTGCATCTCCGCGATCAAAGAGGAGCGCGTTGCAGCCTCCAAGATTTTGAAAGGGCCGGGCAAGAAATACCGCGGCTCCCGCAAGGCGCTGCTCGCGGCGATCCACGACGCGCTCTACTGCTCGAAGATCTGTTCCTACGCGCAGGGCTTCCAGCTCATGCGTACGGCGCAGCAGGAGTTCGGCTGGACGCTGAACTTCGGCGAGATCGCCCAGATCTGGCGCGGCGGCTGCATCATCCGCGCGGCCTTCTTGCAGAAAATCACCGAGGCTTACGCCCGGAAGCCGGACCTCGCGAACCTGCTGCTCGATCCGTATTTCGCCAAGACCGTCCGTCAGGCGCAGATCAACTGGCGCAAGGTCATCTCGCTCGCCGTCGAATGCGGCGTGCCCGCGCCGACCTTCAGTTCCGCCCTCGCTTATTACGACAGCTACCGGTCAGCCCGGCTGCCTGCCAATCTGCTCCAGGCCCAGCGCGACTATTTCGGCGCCCACACCTACGAGCGCACCGACCAGCCGCGCGGGAAGTTCTTCCATATCGACTGGCCGCAGCCGTCCCGCCCGCAGTCGGCGGTGTGATGGAGAACCGGAGCGAACGTCTAATATTCAACGCTGAACATCCAACGTCGAAGTTCCGGGAAGATCGGACTTCAAGGTTGGAGGTTTAAAGTTGGGCGTTCGAAGTTCGCCCAAACCTCAGCCGGCTAGTCAGCCGCCCGGGCCCGCGCTTTTTTCAGGATCTCGAGCAGCGCGGCGAAATCCTCGTCGCGCGTGCGGCTTTCGATCAGGAAATCAAACTTCGCCGCCTCGCGCAGCTCGCGCTCTGCGGTCCGCATGCGGCCGGCGATCTCCTCCTCGTCGTCCTGCGCGCGTCCCCGCATGCGGGCGATGAGCCGTTCGCGGTCCACCACGATAAACACCGTGGTCATGCGCCGGGCCAGCAGGGGGTTTGATGCCGCGGCCTGGCGGAAACTTTCCACGCCCTGCACATCCACACTGAGCACGAGGCTTTGGCCCTGCTCCATGGGCTCGAGCACGCTGGAAGCCAGCGTGCCGTAGCGTTTTTTGCCGTGCACCCACGCCCATTCCAGGAAGGCTTGCTCGGCGACCTTCGCGTCGAACTGTTCCGGCGTGAGAAAATGATAATGGACGCCGTCCACTTCTCCGGTCCGCGGTGTGCGCGTGGTGGTGGTGACGACGCGGGAGAAGCCCGGGAACTCGGCCACGAGCCGGTCGCACAGCGTGCTTTTGCCGGAGCCGGCGGGGCCGGCAAGAATCAGGAGAACGGGCGGTTCGCGGGTCACGGTGCCGGGGTCAGTAGGTGAACGCCACGCCGGCCAGCAGCAGTCCGTAGCCCAGCAGCCCGGCCCCGAGGGTCCGGGCCCGCCCGGAACGGAGGAAGAGCCAGCTGAAAAAATCCCGCAGGCGGTAGGGTTGCACGCCAAGCCAAAGGGCGGCGGCGATCAGCAGGTAAAGCGGTATGACCAGCAGCAGGCGCAGCGGCTTGTCGTATTCCATATACGCGGCGGCGCGGAGGTACCACCCGACCAGCAGCACCAGCACGCAAAGGCCGCGCACGGCGAGGAAGTCAGGGACGCATTTGAACGCCAAACCCGCCACCACCGCGAAGGCAACCGTCAGCAGCACCGGGTGCTCGAAATTGTCGGCCATCGAGGAATGCCAGACGATCCACAAAAACCACAGCGCCGCGCCGCCAAACAGGAAGAGCGTGGCGGTCGCGGAACGCGGCAGGGCCTGAAGCGAGGAGGTCACCACCGATTGATTCGAGACCAGTAAACCACCCAGCACGGCGAGGAACAGGCCGGGCAGGAGGGTGGCGAGAAAAAGCGACATGGGACGAGTGACGAGTGGTGTGAGGATGGTGACGAGTAAATTCTGAGAGCCGACCGGGGTTTGAACTCGTCACCTGTCACAGGTCACTCGTCACACCGGAGAGCACCAGCTCGCCGTACAGCGTGCTCACACTGGCGCGGGTGATCTTCAGCGGCACCAGCGAGCCGATCAGCCGCGCCTCCGCCTCGAAAATGCACACGCGGTTTCCGCGCGTGCGACCGGTGAAGCGCCGGCCGGTCTTGTCGGGACCCTCGACGAGGACTTCCTCGACCGAGCCCACCAGCGTGGCGTTGCGCCGCTCCGAATTCCGGGCGAGCACTGCCAGCAAGGTCTGGTTGCGCTCCTCTTTTTGCTCCTCGGACACCTGGCCTTCCATCGTCGCCGCCGGCGTGCCCGTGCGGATCGAGTATTTGAAGACGTAGGCCATGTCGTAGTTGCAGGCCTCGAACAGCTCCCGCGTCTGGGCGAAATCCTCTTCGGTCTCGCCGGGGAAGCCGACGATCACATCGGTCGAAAAATACATGTCGGGACGCACGGCCCGCAGGGCGTCGACGATCTCGCGGTAGCGCTCGCGCGTGTAGGGCCGGTTCATCGCCCGGAGGATGCGGTCGCTGCCGGACTGCATCGGCAGATGGACATAGCCGCAGAGTTTCGGCAACCGGCCGTAGGCCTCAACCAAGTCCTGCTTGAATCCGCGTGGATGGGGCGATGTGAAGCGGATGCGTTCGATGCCTTCGAGGGCGTGCACCTTCTCGAGGAGCTGAACGAACGGCGTCACGCCGCCCGTGTGGACATAGTCGCGCCGCCCGTAGCTGGTGACGATCTGGCCGAGCAGCGTGACTTCCTTCACCCCGCGGGCGGCGAGGGTCCGGCATTCGGCCACGATGTCATCCATCGGACGCGAGCGTTCGTCGCCGCGGGTTTTCGGAACGATGCAGAAGGCGCAGTCCATGTTGCAGCCCTGCTGAATCGAGACGAAGGCGCTGACCTGGTGCTCGGCGAGTTCGTGGTCGCGGATCGTGTTTTGCGAACCGGCTTCCTCGGCCAGGTCGACAATCGTCTCACCGAGCGGCACGCCAGCGTCGCGTGCCGCGCGAAGGTTGTCGAGGTAGTCCGGGACCTGGTGGAATTTCTGGGTGCCGATGATCAGGTCGACGTCCGGCAGCTGGTCGAGCAGCGTGGCTCCGCGGTTTTGCGCCATGCAGCCGAGAATCCCGAGGACGAAGTCCGGGTTTTTCTTTTTGCGCGCGAGCACATTGCCGGCCTTGCCGATCGCCTTCTGCTCGGCGGCGTCCCGCACGGAGCAGGTATTGAGCAGCAGGATGTCGCAGTCGTCCTCCTGGCTGACGATGCGGTAGCCGCGGGCGCGCAACATGGCCGCGACAGCTTCACTGTCGCGCTCATTCATCTGGCACCCGTAGGTCTTGATGTGGACGCGGTTCACGGCAGGAGCGGTCCTGACTAAAGGCCGCACCGGAAGGGTCAAACGGTAAACTCCCGGGCTGGCTTCAGCGCGTGCAACCTGCTGGGCTGGAGGCGGTCTGCCTCGCCATGCGTTCCCGTGTGATTTTCTCCCTCCTTGCCACGGCCACCGTTCTGGCCGCCGCGGAACCGCCGCCACAACCGGCGAAGTCGCCCGACCAGCCGTCAGCCGATGAACTCTACGAGGCCGGCAAGTCGCTGTTCGACGAGTACGCGCCGCCGGAGATCAAGGCGCAGTACGAGTTCCCCTCGCGCGAACGTTGGGATGCCTTTGCCGCGCGGCTGCAGCAGGCGCTGGACAACAATGATCTCGCGGCCCTGGCCGCGTATGAACCCGAGGCGAAGGCGGCCCTGGCCGCACTGCGCGTGCTGCCCGGTTACGAGGACTATGCCGACTGGCTGGCAGTGCGGCTCGATTACATCGAGGCGGCGAAGGAAGCGGTCCGACAGCCCGGGCTGCATCCGCCGGTCATCACGCCCGGCCACGCCCCGATCAACCTTCCCTATTATGATCTCTGGCTCACCCGCATTCGCGCCCGCCCGCGTCCAGCCCGGGCGGACGAACTGATGCCGGTTCTCGGTGCGGCGTTTGCGGCGGAAGGTGTGCCGCCTGAGCTGGCCTGGCTGGCCGAGGCGGAATCGACGCTCGATCCCGGGGCGCGCAGCCCGGCGGGGGCGAAGGGACTTTTTCAACTTATGCCGGACACGGCGCGGGCGCTGGGCCTCAGCACCTTCCTGCCGGATGAACGGGCCAATGTGGAAAAATCGGCGCGGGCCGCGGCGCACTATCTGCGGATACTGCGCGAGAAATTCGGCGACTGGCTGCTGGCCCTCGCCGCCTACAATGCCGGCGAAGGCCGGGTGCGGCGCCTGCTGGCGTCACGCAATGCGCACAGCTTTGCCGAAGTTGCGGATGCGCTGTCGACTGAGACGCGGATGTATGTCCCGAAAGTCTGCGCCACCATCGCCGTGCGCGCGGGTGTGGCGCCGGGGGATATTCCGGCGCCCGGGGCCTGATTGTTTTAACCGCCAAGGAAGCAAAGAGCGCGAAGTCCGGACGGAAGAGAGGTCGGATGCCGCCAAAACCGCCATCTTGGCTTGGTTCTTTCTTCGCGCTCTTCGCGTCCTTGGGGGCCAAACCTGTTTCCCGTTGAAACCCAGCTTGCTGCCTCAACGTTAGAGAATGATGTCACCTCCCCGTTCCGAAGCTCCGCGTCCGATCACACCTTGGGCGACGGTCTTGGTCGCCGTGCTGGCGCTGATCCTAACGGTCAGCCGGGCTTGGGAGCAGGCGTGGATCTTTGACCGCCCGGCGATTTTGCATGGTGAGTGGTGGCGGTTGTGGACCGGGAATTTTGTTCATTTCGGCGCACTCAGCCTGTGGGGTAACTTGGCTGTGCTGGTGCCGGCGGGAATCTGGGTTGAGCGAATCGCGCCCGGCCGCACCCGCTGGATGCTGGCGCTGGCTCCGGGCTTGATCGGGGCGCTGCTGCTGATGTTGGAACCCACGCTCCTGCATTTCGGCGGATTATCCGGCCTGACGGCGGGAGTGCTGACGTTGCTCGTCTTCGAGCAGACGTCCCGGCGTGGAGGTGACGCATGGCTCTGGTGGGCGATGCTCGGCCTGCTGGTCTTGAAGATCCTCATCGAACTCTATTCCGGCCGGTCGCTGTTTGCGCCAGTGGCCGATCCCGGTTTGCGCCCGGTGCCCTTGGCCGCGGTCGCCGGCGTGGTCAGCGCGCGCGGCGCCTATCTCTGGCGCCGCCGGATTTAGCGTCGCCAGTTGCGCGCGCGCTGCTTTTGTCGGGGGCCATGGGATTTTTCGACCGACTTTCAGGCCAGAAGCCGGATCCGGCGGCGCCGACTCCGGCCGAGATCGCCACAGCCGCCGCCGGCGGGGTGCTGCCCCAGCTGGTCACGGCCCGCGAACGGCTCGAGGCCAAGGATCTGCCGGGCGCCCTCGCCCTCTACGAACAGGTGTTGGCCGCGGCGGGTGACCGTGCGGATGTGTTGGTGACCATCTCGGCGGATCTCGGTATCAACGGACATGTCCGGGAAATCGTCGAACTGGTGGCGCCGCGCTACGACGCCGACCGCCATGGTCCGGCGACCGGGTTGAACCTGCTTCAGGCTTACCTGGCGCTACAGCAGGCCGAGGCCGCGCAGCATGTCCTTGATATTCTTTTCTCCCTGCAACGCCCCGAGCTGGAGGAAAGGCTTCATGGCTTTTCGAACGCGATTGCCGAGCTGATCAATGCGGATGTGCCTCCCCTCGAATCTGCGGCCGGGCCGCCGGGTGCGGCGCCCGCCGAGGCGCCGAAGGTCAACCTCGTGTCCATCAGCAAACCGATGTGGTTTTATGGCCTGGAGCCGCTGGCCGGGCAGATTTTGCCGGCGAAGGGCGAGCGGTTGCGGCGCGTGGCCTTTACCCAGCTGGCGCTGCTGGGCGTGAGCGATCTCGCGGAAGTGACGCAGAAACCCGAGACCGAACTGGGCCGGCTGACCCGGGCGCTGCCGCTCTGGCTGGCGGAAACCTTTTATTTTTCACCCCATTACTCGCCGATCGCCGCCATCGGGGTATTCAGCAACCGGCACTATGCCCTGCTCGGAAACGAGTGGACGACGGAAAATCTCCGGCAGCTCATCGATTCCACCGAAGGCGGCCTGGATTATGTTTTTACCGGCGCGCTCCGCCACACCGCGGGGGATTACGAACTCGTGCTGCGGGTGTGGGAGGTCAAAAAACTGCGCGAGCGCAAGGTCTTCCTCGTGCGCTGGAACTCCGCCACCGCAGAGTCCGAGCTCACCCAGCTGCACGAACAGGTGCGGGCGTTCATGGAATGGTCGCCTGAGAAAACCGGGATCAGCTATGCACCGGCCACCCGGCCGACGGCGTGGCTCGGATTGCTCGGGTCTTCACTGTCGTTTTTTCTGGCCGACAAGGGACTGCTGCCGAAGGAACAGCTGGTGCTGCCGGCGGCGGTGATTGACGCCGCGGCCGAGCAGGCCTCGACCACGGAAGCGGCATCACTCGGCTGGCTGACGCTGATCCATGCCGGCCGGCGCCATGGCTTGGTGGGAAACTTGGCCGAGGTGCAGGTCCGGCCCACTGCAGTGGTGAAGCAGGCGCAGCAGCTGCTCGGATAGGATTTTTTGCCACAAAAAGGCACAAGTGAACCAAGGCTGCGAAAGAGCCTCCATTGCGCCCATAGGCGCGCGGGAAGGATCAACCGAAGCCTTGGAAATTTTTGTGCCTCTTTGTGGCCAACTTCCGGAATGCTGAGAGCCGCCATGATCGTGCGGTGCAGCAGTGCCAGGGCGCGCGGAAAAGATGGCAGCCGGCCGGCCGGGCCGTAGGCTCTGCCTTCCATGCATCCGTCCACTTCCGACCTGCGCATCCGTGCCACCAAGCCGCTCATCGCCCCGGCGGTGCTGGAGGATGACCTACCGCTGGACGATGCCCGCGCGACCCTCGTGGCGCGCAGCCGCCGCGAGGTGGAGGCGATTGTCACCGGGACGGATACCCGGCTGCTGGTGGTGGTCGGCCCGTGTTCGATTCACGATCCGGCGGCCGCAGTGGAGTATGCCCAGCGCTTGCGGGAAGTGGCGCCGATCTATGCCCGGGACCTTCTGCTGGTCATGCGTGTGTACTTTGAAAAACCGCGGACCGTACTGGGCTGGAAAGGCCTGATCAACGACCCGTTCCTCGACGGCAGTTTCCAGATCAACGCCGGCCTGCGCATTGCGCGGAAGCTGATGATCGATGTCACCGGGCTCGGCGCGCCGGTGGCCACCGAGTTCCTCGATACCACACTGGGCCAGTATTACGCGGACCTCGTCTCGTGGGGTGCGATCGGGGCGCGCACGGTCGAGAGCCAAGTGCACCGCGAACTGGCGTCGGGACTTTCGATGCCGGTCGGGTTCAAGAATCGCACCGATGGCGACATCCAGGTGGCGGTCGACGCCATCCGCTCGGCGCGTCATCCACACTGGTTTCCCTCGCTCACCCGCGAGGGAGCACCGGCCGTGATGGGCACGTCGGGCAACGAGCACGGCCATCTGGTCCTGCGCGGCGGCAGCCAGGGACCAAACTTTTCTGCGCCGCAGGTTCAGGGCGCCACGGCGCTGCTGAAGAAAAACCAGCTGCCGCCCTACCTCATGGTGGACTGCAGCCACGCGAACAGCGGCAAGGACCCGGAGAGACAGACCGCTGTCGTGGCGGACCTTGCGGGGCAGATCGCCGGAGGCGAAACCGCCATCGCGGCCGTGATGATCGAGAGCAATCTCCTCGGCGGCGCGCAGGACTATCAGGCGAAGCCGCTGGTCTATGGCCGGAGCATCACCGACGGCTGCCTTGCCTGGGAAAAGACGCCCCCGCTTTTCGCGCAGTTGGCCGCCGCAGTGCAGGCGCGGCGCCGGAAAATTTAACCACGAAGGGCACGAAGCACACGAAGATCATACCGACTGATTTTCACCGCAAAGGCCGCCAAGAGCGCGAAGCCGGAGCAAAGGTCTGCTGGTTCAAACTGGATCTTCGCGCACTTCGCGGTCTTTGCGGTAAGATCGGATGGATCGGACTTCGTGACCTTCGTGGTGAAAATTATTTCTCTGCGACGGCGAGTTGGCCGCAGCCGGCGGCGATGTCGATGCCGCGGCGCTGGCGGACAGTGCTGGGGAGTTTAAATTCTTCCTTGAGGATGTGCTGAAAATTCCGGGCGGCATCGGTGCGCGTGGGAATTCCCGCGTAACCGGCGGTCGGATTGAGCGGGATGAGGTTTACCTGCGCGGGCAGACCGTGCAGCAGGCGGCCGACAGCGCGGGCGTCTTCGGCGGAATCGTTCTGCCCTTCGATCAGCGTCCACTCGTAGAAAATCCGGCGGCCGGTGGTTTCGCTGTAGGTGCGGCAAGCGGCCATGAGTTCGTCCAGCGGCCATTTTTTGGCCGCTGGCACGAGGGCGGCGCGCCCGGCCTGCGTGGCGGCGTGCAGCGAGACGGCGAGGTGCAGAGGGCGCTTTTCCTTCGCGAGGCGGAGGATGCCGGGCACCACGCCGACGGTGCTGAGCGTGATCCGTTCCGCGCCGAGCGCGAGGCCGCGATCGTCACGCATGATTTCAATGGCCTGCATGACGGCGTCGTAGTTGTGCAGCGGTTCACCCATGCCCATCAGCACGATGTTGCGGAGACGGTGCGGTTCCTCAGCGGTGCGCAGGGCGCGGGCGACGTGGACGGCCTGCGCGACGATTTCGCCGGGCGTGAGATGACGGGTGTAGCCCATCTGGCCGGTCGCACAGAAGACACAGCCCATCGCGCAGCCGACCTGGCTCGAGATGCAGGCGGTCACGCGGCCGGTGTAGCGCATGAGCACGGTCTCGATGCGCTCGTGATCAGCGAGGGACAGCAGATATTTGCGCGTGAAGCCATCGCGTGAGTCGGTTTCGAGCGCCGTGGCCAGCACCCCCAACTGCGCGTCCGCGGTGAGCCGTGAGCGCACCTTGGCCGGCAGTTCCGGCATGGCGTCGAACGAGGCGGCCAGCTCGATGTAGAGATAATTCCACAGCCGCGCGGTGTGAAACGGGTTGAACCCCCAGCGCACGAGCTGCACACGCAGTTCCTCGCGGGTGAGATCGTACAGGTTGATCGGCGTGGCGGACATTCCGTGGGTTTTGTTAAGCGCAAAGACGCGAAGGCGCAAAGTTCGATCTGAAGTAAAACCTCCCTCTGGTCTTGGCTCAGACCTTGGCCCTTGGCGTTTAATCCCCAGCCTCCTTACGTCGGCTGCTACTGGCGAGTATAGGAACTCAGAAGAACGTGTAGTACTTCCCCGCGGCCATCCGCGAGATGAGCAGCGCGAGTTCCATCGCGTGGTAGTCGCCCCACATCGAGGATTCACCGCACGGCACCTTCTGGCCCTTCGGGATGTAATCCCAGCCATTTGGGCGGTGATAAACACTGTGCAGGATCAGGCCCTGATGTTTTTTGTCGGTCGAAAGATACGGCTCGGCGAAGAGCGTGTTCGCGACGGTGAGTCCGGCCTGCAGGTATTTTTTGCCCGCGGCTTTCTCGCCGTGGGCGGCGAGGTAGTTGCCGAGGCGGATCAGGCCCTGCGCGGCGATGGCAGCGGCGGAGCTGTCGACGGGTTCGAAGGCGTTGAACGGATCGGCGGCGCGCTTCTGATAGTCGCCCAGCGCGTGGGTGTTCAGCGCGCCGGTATCCCAGTAGGGAATGCCGTCCTTCGCGGTGTAGCCATCGATGTAATAATCACTGGTGGCGCGGGCGGTCTTGAGGAAAAGATCGGTGACCGCACGGCGTCCGCCGGCGGCGTCCAGCGCGGAGCCCTTCACGGTGTCGAGGAACTCCAGCTGCTCGGCATAGCCGGCGATGATCCAGGCGGCGCCGCGCGTCCACGTGGTGAACGGCGAGAAGCCCTGCTGGCTCGACGGGCAGCGGTAGTTGCCGTCGTTGCGGTTGAAGATCGACTCATGGACGACGCGACCGCTGACATCGTAGAAGTCGCGGCCCTCGCCGAAGTAGACGTTGAAGCGCGCGGTGGTTTTCGCGTGCTCGATGGCGCGGAGGAGCAGGTTGGTGGGCTTGTCACCCTCGCCCATCAGCACATGGCCGAGCTGGTCGGCCACGACCAGCGAACGCATCGAGCGGATGGTGTCGGAGAAGAGCGAGTGCGGGCCGTTGAAGGAATAGACGTAACCGGTGCCGTAGGCGGTGGTGGACCAGCGGGCGGCCTGCACGGCGCCGGAAACCTTGAGCGCGAGCTCGGCGTAGTTCAGCTCGTCCTGGTTGAAGGGGATTTTCCCCTCGAGCATCAGGCGGCGGAGATTGCCGTAGGTGGAGATGTTGTTGAAGCCGTGGTCATGCACGCCGATGTGCGAGACATGCGACGCCATGTACTTCAGGGTCTTGGCCCGGGCCAGCTGCAGCGATGTCTGCTCGCCGGTGGCGTCGAAGTGCAGGAACGCCAGGCCGAACTGGAACCCCTGGGTCCACTCGGTCCAGCCGCGCGAGGTGTACTTGCCCTTGACGGTGAAGACCGGTGTGCCCTTGGCGGAATCCCAGGACGCGTCGATGGCGCGGATCTTCTGGCCCGCTAGTTCAAACACGCGGGAAACCTTTTTCTGGAGCTTGGCGGGGGTGAGCGTGGCGTCGATTTTCATGGAATAAACGCGCTGACGTTGTGGCTTCCCGGGAGGTGTAACAAGGGAGAAAAGCAAAAGCCCGAAAGCGGAAGCTCGAAGGTTGAAGTTCGAAATCCGAAATGAAACCCCAAGCCCTGAGCCTGAATGGTCTGAGATGAACGGTTCCTGGAGCTTCCTTCGGATTTCGGGTTTCAATCTTCGAGCTTCATCTCCTGCGGTCTTGCGCCGCAGGCGCGGGGAGCGGAGATTGGCAGCATGTCCGCGCCCCTGGATAATTTCCTGAAGGCCTTCATCCCGCTCTTCGTGGCGATCGACCCGATCGGGCTGGCTGCGATTTTCCTTGCGATGGGTGCGGGCGTGCCGGTCGAGCGGCGGAAGAAGATCGCCAACCAGGCGGCGTGGACCGGCGGATTGGTGGCGTTGCTGTTTCTCTTTCTGGGCCAGACGATCTTTGCCGCGCTCGGCATCACGGTGAGTGATTTCCAAATCGCGGGCGGGCTGATCCTCTTCATCCTGGCTGCGCGTGATCTGATCCATTCGGCGGCCGAGGAACCGGCGAAACTGGCGGATGATTTCGGCGTGGTGCCGCTGGGCATGCCGCTCATTGCCGGGCCGGCGTCGATCACCACGCTGATCCTGCTGGCCCAGACGCTCGGGTGGCGGGTGACGTTGATCGCGCTCGCGGCAAACCTCGTGCTGGTTGTGCTGGCCTTTGCCTACAGTGACTGGCTCGGCCGCAAGATCGGCACGACGGGTCTCCGGGCGATCTCGAAGATCATCGCCCTGCTGCTCGCTGCGATCGCGGTGAACATGATCCGCCACGGCTTGGCGGGGTGAGTGAAATTGGGGTCGCGGAAACACGGAAAACCCGCTCTAATTCAGCGCTTCCGCCTTTCCGCGCTTCCGCGATCCGGTTTGAAGAGGATTCCCGCTGATCAGCGGTCCCGGGATCAGCCGGCAAACGTCGTCAACAGATCGGTGTAGATCTTAGCGGTGGCGACGAGGTCCTTGATTTTCGCGGCCTCGTCGATGGCATGCTCATTCCGGCCGCCGGGGCCGTAGCCGAGGGTCGGGATTTTCAGGTGGTGCGAGAAAAAGTGCATGTCGTTGAATCCGGTCGAGACGTTGAAGGTTGTCGGCGAGCGGCGAACGCTGGTCACGCTTTTGGCCATCGCCGCGAAGAACGGATGCTTCGGCGCATGGTAGCACGGATGGTTGTCGGAGACCTTGGCTACCGTGATGCGGCAGTCCGGAATCCGGCGGGCGGCGGCGGCGAGGAAGGCGCGCGTCTCGCGCTCGGCGGACGCGACGGACTCGATCGCGATGACGCGGCGGTCGATGGAGAATTTCGCGAGCGCCGGCACGGTGTTGATCTTGCCGCCCTCGCCAGCGCTGAACACGCCGCCGACGTTGATCGTGGGGCACATGACCTTGCCCTCGGGTGTGGTGAACGTGCGCTTGGCGAGCGAGCGCTGGTAATCGCCGAGCCGGAGCACGAGCGCGGACATTTTTTCCAGGGCGTTGATCCCGAGCCGCGGCATCGAGCCGTGGGCGGCGCGGCCGTGGACGGTGACCTCGAGCCAGACAACGCCGTTATGGCCGCAGCAAACGTGGCCGCCCTCGCCGCCCTCCATCACAATCGCATAATCGGGGCGGATCGGAGCGTGCTCAACGAGCCAGCCGGTGCCGAGGGCCGAATCTGTTTCCTCGTCGGCGGTGAACGAGACCTCGACGTTCATCTTCGGCGTCGTGCCGGTCGCGCGCAGGGCGCGCAGCGCCAGCAGGAGGCTCGCGTGGGAGCCCTTCATGTCGGCAGTGCCGCGGCCATAAATCCAACCGCCATCCACGCGTCCGCTGAACGGGCTGCCGTGCTTCCATTTTCCGGAAACCGGGACGACATCGTAATGGGCGTTGAAATGGACGGTCTTCTTCGCGCCGTGTACCGCGAGCTGGCCGAGGACGTTGTAACGGGGGAAGGCGTGCTGTTCCGCCGGCAGATGGCGGCGTAGCTGGGCCGTGGGAATCGTGAAGCGCCGCGTGATCAGGCCGAGGGCGCGCAGCTCACGGGTGAGCAGCGCGGTGACGGCGTCGTAGTCGACGCCCGGCGGGTTGACGGTGGGGACGTTGACCAGCCGGCGCAGCAGGCCGATGAGGTCGTCGGCGTGGCGGTCGAGATAGGCGGCGGGAGACATGATGATGCGACCAGCCTACACACGGAGCTTCCCGGGCCGAAGCCTAAAGGCTCAGCGATGGTAATTTACCCACAATAATCGGATAAGCATCAATCCTACAACGACTAGAAAAACAGGCCGCACAAAACCTGCTCCTTTCTTGAGGACCAGCCCGGAACCGAGTCGGGCGCCAATGACCTGGCCCAAACCCATGGCAATGCCCGCGCCATAATGGATGACCCCGGCGTAGGCGAAGACCGCGACCGAGACCAGGTTGCTCACAAAGTTCATTACTTTGGTGTAGCCCGTGGCCTTGGCGAAATTCTGGCCCTGTACGACGATCAGCAGGATCGTCCAGAACAAGCCGGCCCCGGGGCCGAAGAATCCGTCATAGAAGCCCAGACCGAACCCGAAGATCGTATAAAACGCGTCGTTCCGCATCCGCGGCGGATGATCTTGTTCACCGACCTTCGGCCGAAAAACGGTGTACACGAAGATCAGCGCGAGCAGCCAGGGAATGAGCCGGGCCAGCACCTGTGAGTCGATGCGCTGCACCGTCAGTACGCCCGTGAGTGCGCCGATGAAGGTGGCGACGAGGCCGACCCGGCACGCGCGGAAATCGATGAGCCCGCGGCGGACATAATGCCGCGAGGCTGAAAACGTCCCGCACATGGACTGGAATTTATTGGTCCCGAGCGCGGCAGGCACGGGCAGCCCGAGAGTGAGCAGCATGGGCAGCGCAATCAGCCCGCCGCCGCCCGCGATGGAATCCGCCAGCCCGGCGACGAGGCCGGTGGCGAACAGCAGCGGGTAGATCCAGAAGCCGAATTCCATCCGGTGAGAATCACGGAAAGGCCCGGGAACGGAAGCGCGGAAACCCAGCGGTGGGCCCGCGCGCGTTGCGCTCTCCGGCATAGAGCGAACCCGATGGTCATTCTGAGCGCAGCGAAGAATCCAGTGAGATTCCGCTAGGTGTTCTGATGCGCCCAATTGGATTCTTCGCTCCGCTCAGAATGACAGATGGGGATTTCCGGGCTTCGCTCCGCCGGGCTTCCGTGGTTGGTTGGCGGCGTGAATACCGCGGCGGAAAAAATCATCGCGCGGCTCGGGCTGGCGCCCTTGCCGCAGGAGGGAGGATTTTTCCGGCAGACCTGGGTGAGCGAGGCCCGGCTGGCCGACGGGCGCGCGGCGGGCTCAGCGATATTATTTCTGCTCACGGTGGATGATTTTTCCGCGCTCCACCGGATGCCGGCGGAGGAACTGTGGCATTTTTATGCCGGCGACCCGGTGGAGCATGTACAGCTGGACGCCGGCAGTGGCGCGGCGCGGGTGAATGTGCTCGGTCCGGAGCTGGCGGCGGGGCAAATCCCGCAGCTTGTGGTGTCGGGCGGCAGGTGGCAGGGCGCGCGGCTGATGGCCGGTGCGCGTCCGCACGGCTGGGCCCTGCTGGGTTGCACGGTGACGCCGGCGTGGGATGAACGGGAGTTTGAGCTGGGTGCGCGGGATTTGCTGCTGCGGGAATTTTCCGCCGCCGCGGAATGGATCGTGGCGCTGACGAGATGATTTTTGACAGGGCGCCTGTGCGCACCCAAGGTCGCCCCACCCTCATGTCCTTGGCCGATCTCAGAAAAGACTACACCCTTGCCGGACTTACCGAGAAGGATCTCGCGCGCGATCCGTTCCGGCAGTTTGAGAAATGGTTCCAGGAAGCCGAGGCGTCGAAGCTGGTGGAGCCAAACGCCATGGTGCTCGCCACCGCCAACCGTGAGGGCCGGCCTTCGGCGCGCACCGTGTTGCTCAAGGGCGTGGATGGACGCGGCTTTGTGTTCTACACCAACTATGAGAGCCGCAAGGGCCGCGAACTCGACGGCAATCCGCGCGCCTCGCTGGTGTTCCCATGGTTTCCCTTTGAACGGCAGGTGATCATCGAGGGAGCCGTGGCCAAGGTTTCGCGCGAGGAGGCGGAGGCTTATTTTCACAGCCGGCCGCTGCCGAGCCAGCTGGCCGCCTGGGCTTCGGCACAAAGCAGCATCATCACCGGCCGCAAGGCGCTGGAGGAGGCGATGAAGGAGCTGGAGAAAAAATATGCCGGTCAGCCGGTGCCGCTGCCGCCGCAATGGGGCGGATTCCGCGTCAATCCCGAGACCGTGGAGTTCTGGCAGGGCCGGCGCAGCCGGCTCCATGACCGGCTGCGATACCGCCGCGCCGCGGACGGTAGCTGGACCATCGAGCGTCTTTCCCCGTGAAGAAGAACTGGCGTCCAGCTACTGCGGTCGTGCCCGAGGCCCTGCTGGGCGCTGCGCTGCGTGCGCAGGATGAGGGCGTGTTCATTGCGCGGCGGGGCGCGGCGGCGGATGAGCTGGAAATTATTTTCGCCAACGAGAATTTTTGCGCGATGACCGGGTACACGACGGCCGGGCTGACCGGGCGCAATCCCACGTTCCTGCACGCCGACAAGGCCGACGGAAAAAAGATCGCCCGCTGGTGCCGGGGTGCCCGCGCGGGCCGACCCCTGGCGGGCGAAGGTTATTTGCTGCGCAAGGACGGCACGACCATTCATGCCGCATGGAATCTCAGCGTGATTCCGACCGCTCGGAGCCGGGCCACGCATATTGTCGCGACCTACCGCGACACGACGGAGAAGCGCCGGCTGCAGGAGGCGCTGGTGCACGCGCAGCGGCTGGATGCCGTGGGCCGGCTCGCCGGCGGCGTCGCGCACGATTTCAACAACCTGCTTTCGGTCATCAACGGCTACTGTCAGATCCTCGCCGGCCAGGTTACGGACCAGCCGCGCGTCCTGAAGGAGATCGAGGAAATCCACCAGGCGGGCCAGAAGGCCGCTACACTTACGCGGCAGCTGCTCGCGTTCGGCCGGCGTCAGCCGTTGAAGGTGCGCGTGATCAACCTCAACCGGTTTGTCACCAACAACGCCGACATCCTGGGCCGCCTCCTGGACGAGACCGGCCGCCTGGAACTCGATCTCGATCCCAACATCGGGCAGGTCCGCGTCGATCCGGCGCAGATCCAGCAGGTGTTGCTCAACCTCACGCTGAATGCGCGTGACGCTTTGCGGAAGAACGGCCGCGTCGTCATCGGCACCGCCCGGCGCCGGGTCAAGTCCGGCCTCAACCGCCGGTTCACCGACGCCCCGCCCGGCGCGTATATTTGTCTCACCGTCAGCGACAATGGCACGGGCATGAGCCAGGAGACCCAGAAGCAGCTTTTCGAACCGTTCTTCACCACGAAGCCCGAGGGCAAGGGCACCGGGCTCGGGCTCTCGCTGGTCCACGGCGTGGTCCAGCAGAGCGGCGGTTTCATCAACGTGAAGAGCGAACTGTCGCAAGGCTCGACGTTCGAGATCCTGCTGCCGGAAACCAATCTGCGGGAGAATGCGACCGAGCGTAACGCCGCGATCGAGCCGCTGCCCTCCACCCGCGGCCATGAAACCGTGCTCTTGGTGGAGGAAGACGAGGTGGTGCGGAAGATGGTCACCGGCATCCTGACCGCGGATGGTTATCATGTCGCCGCAGTCGCGACGCCTGCGATGGCGCTGCGCGAGGCGCGGCACCTGCACCAGCCCGCCCAGTTGCTCATCGCCAGTTTTTCCGGGGAAAACGACCGGTTCGCCCGCACGTTGCACGCCGCCGAGCCGGGCCTGCGGGTGCTCTGCACCACGGCCCGCGAAAATCCGCCGGCCCTGACCTGGCTCAAGCGCAGCCGGTGGGCGCACTTGCCGAAACCCTATGCGCTCAGCGAACTGCTGAAGGCCACGCGCTCCCTGCTGGACGCGTGAGGCCGGAAGCCCCGGTGCGAGCCATGGTCCTGGAGCTGTTGCCGGTGCGCCGTGGCGGAGCCGCGGAGAACATGGCGCTCGATTTTCTCCTGCTGCAGCGCCATCGGCGCCCGCAAGTGCCGCGCTTCCGGCACTACGGCTGGCATGGGCCGGCGTTCACGTTTGGTTACGCGCAAAAAATCGCGTTCGTGCGCAGCCTGCTGCCGCCGGGGGACCGGTCGGATCTTTGTCGACGACCCACGGGCGGCGGACTGGTGGACCACCGGGACGATTGGACTTATTCACTGGTGATTCCCCGCGGCCATCCGCTGGAGGATCTGCGCGCAACGCAGAGTTATCGTGAGGTCCACGAGTGTCTGGCGGCCGCACTGCGCCGCCAAGAGGTGCCCGCGGTGATCCAGCAATCGTGCGAACCGCCGGCCGAAGGCGCCACGTGCGGCGCGAGCGGCGTGTGTTTTCAACGGGCCGAACTTTACGACGTAGTGCACGAACGCAGCGGCGAAAAAATCGCCGGCGGCGCGCAGAAGCGGAACAAGCACGGGTTGCTCTTCCAAGGCTCGCTCTGGCGGCCGGCGGTGGGCACGACCATCGATTGGGAAAAGTTTCACGACGATTTCGCCGCGCAGCTCGCGGCGGCCTTGCAGGTCACGGCGGAAGTCACGCCTTGGCCGGACCTGAATGAAGACGAGGTCAGCGGGCTGACGGAGCAGTATTCGTCCCCGGAGTGGATTGAAGCCCGCTGAGCGTCACACGCTCGATGCAAAAAGCGAGTGACCGGGCGCCAGCCTGCGGACCTTCCATCACGGGCGGTGTGTCCGTATGGAACTGGAGTTCACCGTCGGTGCAGGCCAGCGAAACGGTCCGCCAGGCCGGACCCAGTGTTCCGTGCAACAGTTCGTGCCCGCCCTGGCGGATGAACACGGCGCATGGGACCAGACTGCGGAGATGGAAGTTCAGGGTGAGGCTGGCCCCGGCTGGCCTCGTTCGCACCGCCAGCACGGCGTCGCCCGAACTCCAGGCCCAGAAATTATGCGCGTCGCGCTCGACCTCCGCCCAGCCAGAGAGCGTTTGCACAAGGACCGTGGTGGAACCGGCCCGCGCGGCGGCCAGTTCCACGCCGTCATTCGGCAGGGTGGTGAACTGTAGCAGCCCGGCGGGCACGGTGAGATTGCCGAGGATGAGCAGGGCCAACCCGGCGCGGGTCCGCGGAACGAGCAGGTTGAACGCGAGATTGAGCGGCAGCAGCACGCGGGCGGCGGCGCCCGGATTGCCTTCCCACACGCCCCAGCCAAGCAGCAGGAGCAGTCCGGCGTAGCCGACGCCGAGTCGCCACCACAGGTTGGACCCTTGCGGCCGGGCGAGCAGCCAGGCGGCCTGCACGCTGAGGCCCAGCAAGGCGAGGAAGGTGGTCCAGTTGAGCAGCGCGAAATCCGTCTGGCGGAGATGGGCGAGGGAAACGCGCCATTTTTCCACGAACATGGCGCCGGGCCAGTCCAAGGCGCCCCACCCCTGGTTACCGGAGCCGACCACGATCCGGATGTAGAGCATCCAGAGCGCCAGCGGCGCGACGAGGATTGCGACCCGGCGGAGATTCGCGCGCCAGGTGCCGCCGCCGGCCAGCACGGGCGCGGCGAGCAGTGAGGTTTCACGCGTGAGGCTGGCCGCCGCCAGCAGGCCGAGCGCACCGCGCAAACGACCGCGGTGCACGGCAACCACCGCGCCGGTGATCAGCAGCAGCGCCGGCAAATCAGTCAGGGCCAGCCGGACGCTGGCGAGCACACCGGCGGAAAAAAGCAGGCCGCCCCACGCCAGGACATCGTGCGCGGAGCGCGGAGGAAACAGGGTGAAGAGCAGGCCCGCCAGCCCGAGCCAGCACAACGGATTGATCAGGGTATAAACATCGATCGCCCGGATTGGATCACCCAAGGCCAGTACCCAGGCCGTCCAGCTCACCAGCATGCGGCGGGCGCGATAGACTAGATTGCCGTCCATCGCCGGGACCAAGGCCGGATCACGCAGCAGCGGGCGGCAGGCCAGCTGCGCATAATACAACCCGTCATAGCCGCCCTTCCGATGGTTGATGAAAACCGGCCGGTTGCGCGCCTCGGGCAGCATGGTGCTTTCATTGGTCGAATCGAACTGCAGCAGCGACGTGAAGCCGTAGACCGGGTGATAAAACCGCGCCACCTGCGCGACAAAGCCCGCAATCAAAACCGCGCAGCAGACCGGCCAAAGAAAACGGGGAAGCCGGCGGAGCATGGGAAGACCAGCTGGAGGAGCGAAGGGAGTTTCCGCCTCAACCCATCGACTCGGCAGCAGGGGCTTCCTCCGGTCCCGGCGCGGAGGCAAACGGCCAGAAGCCGAAAATCTTTCCGGCCGCCAAGGCGAGAAACAGGAGCACCACCACGATGATGACGAGGGTGCGGCCGTGCTTTTTCTCGGCATAGGGATCCTTGAGCGAACGCTGGGCGCCGAGAGGCAGCACGGCGCGCTCGGTGAGCGCGGTGCCGAACGGGATGTTGATCTTCACGCGGCCGTTGATGGCCCAGCCGTTGGCGTCGAGGATCGGGCCGATGGTCCGCTGGCGGAGTTTCAGCCACGCGATGACGACAGCGGGCAGCGAAATCAGGAGGATCAGTGCGAGCAAGACCAGCGGCAGTTCCCACGGCGAGAGCCGGGCGAGGCCGGTGGCCAGGGCGGCGAGCGCCCCGCCGATCGCACCGACGGCGACACCGAGGGCCGCCACGGTGCCGATGTCGATTTTCTTGGGAGCGGGAGACTTGGACTTATCAGCATTGGCGGCGGTCTCGGCCGTGGCCGCGAGCTTGGCGTTGGCCTCGGCGTCCGCCGCGGCCGCGCGTTTGGCGACCTGCTCCTCGATCATACGGACCAGCTTCTTATACGGCGACCAGAAGGCCTGCCGCAGGCTGATCGGATTATCGACAATCTTGGTGATGGTCGCGTCCCAGTCGCGACCCTTGCGATCGTAGAACACGCCATTGCGCCCGATGACGAGATAGTCGCTGTCACCCTGGGTGACGCAGGCGGCCACCTTCATGATTTCGCCGCCGGGCCGGCGGCAGTCGATATAGGCGATGTAGGCCTTGCTGGTGCTGGCGAGGACGGCGTGCGCGGCGGGATCCTCCACGCGGATGCAGAGTTCACACGAGCGGCTGTCGATGAAGAGCGTGCCGGCCTGGAAGACGGCGAGCCGGGTGGGCGAATAAAAATCGGCGAAGTTGACGAAATTATGGAGGAGCGCCCGGAGATCGCGGTGGTAGCGCACGAGGCGGTCCACGGCGGTGATGGCGTTGAACTCGGGCTCGAGCGCCTTGTCTTGGGCGATCAGGCCCGCGAGGGTATCGCGACCCTTGCCGGCCAGCAGCTCGCGGGCGCGGTCGAGGCCGATTTTTTCCACGGTGGAGCCGGCCTTGCCGCCCAGCCAGGTTTCGTAGGCGGCGAACCTGGTGTTGAGCGCAGACCACTCCGCCTCGGTGAGCGTGGTCTGGCCGGCGCCGAGGATGGACGTGACGACTACGGAATGGAGTGTGGCCAGCGCAGCGGACCAGGCGGGATTCACGCCTTGGAACAGCGGCAGCGGCCGGCCGGCCTCGATGCGCGCGAGCGGGAAACCGGCGACTTCCTCCGCGGTGATCTTCAAATCCTTCGCCGCGATGGCGAGGTATTCGCTTTCCTGGCGGTTGAGGGCGGCGATGGCGCGGGCGTCGAAGGCGGCGAGCCGGCAGCGGGCGAAGTAGTCGTCGACCTTGGCGCGGACCGCCTTGAGTGCGGTGCAGGCGGCCTCGGTGGCGTCGCCGAGCACGGCGATGTCCTTGGCGGAGCTTTTCTCCACCCAGGCCACATAAGCGGCGAGCTCGGTGAAAAAAGTCTCCGTCTTTTCCGCGGTGATGCCGATGGAGCCGGTGCGATCAGCGGCGCCGCCGAGGCACGCGAGAATGTCCTTGATGAGGGCCTGCGCATCGGGATCGGAAGTGGCCTCGGGCGGGATGACGCCGTCGCCATTCAGGGCGCTGGCGGCGAAGATTTTCGAGACATCGTCGGTCGCCGCGACCGGGATGGTGGTGTCGTCGGGCCGGCCGAGGCTGGCGAGGATCTGCTTGGCACCGGCGAGGATGATCTGGCCGTCGGGCGTGGAGGCGTTGATGGCGGCCAGCGGGAGGGAATCGGCGCCGCGCAGCATGGCCGCGGGATCCTTCAGGCGGGCGGCGGTCCAGTTGACGGCGGCGATGAGCTCCGGAACACGGATGCGGCCGTCGCCATCGGCATCGATCAGGGCGAGGGTCTTTTCATCCAGTTCGAGCCCCTTGACCGGGCAGGAAAGCGCGACCCAGAGTTTTTGATCGAGCTGGCCGAGGGCGAGCAAATCCGCGGCGGTGGTAAGGGAGACCTGGTCGAGTCCGCCGGTGCGGAAGAATTTCCACGGATGACGGGCGGCGGTGGCAGGAAGAAGGGGAGGATTTAGGCTCACCTCCAAGGCGCTAGCAGAACAGGCGGGTTTGGCAATCCCGCGACCGGTCAGCCTTACTCGCTCGGCAACAAATGAGGACCGACCGACCGCACGAGGGTGAGCACGCATTCCAGATGACGGGTCTGGGGGAAGAGGTCGAAGGGTTGGACGGCGTTCAGGGCGTAGCCGGCGGCCAGAAACAACTTCAGGTCGCGCATCTGGGTGGCGGGGTCGCATGACACGTAGACCACGGCGCGCGGGCCGAAGGCGAAGAGCTGCGTGAGGAAGACTTCGTCGCAGCCCTTGCGCGGCGGGTCGATGATGACAGCGGTGTCGGCGGCCGGAAACGTGAGGCCGTGAAAAATCGCCGAGGCGTCGCCGGCCTGGAAAGTGGTGTTGGTGATCCCGTTGGCTGCGGCGTTTTCCCGCGCGAACGTGATGCTGCTCACGCTGAGCTCAATGCCGGCCACGCGTTCAAAGGCCGGCGCGGCGGTGAGGGCGAACAGGCCGCTGCCGCAGTAGGCGTCGACGAGAAACCGGGCGCCGCTGGCGGCAGCCTGCGTCCGCACATAGCCGGTGAAGGCGGGCAGGATAAACGGGTTGTTCTGGAAAAAATCGCGGGCGAGGAAGCGCAACTTCAGGTCGCCGACGGTCTCGGTGATGATGGCGTCGTAGTCGGTCGTGACCTCGCCACTGGCTTCCCGCAGGAGCAGCGTGGCGCCCCGGGTGTAGGTGGCGCGGCGGGCCAGTACGTCGGCACGGACCGGGGTGAGCTGGCCGTTGATCGCCGGTGTGGCGATGGGGCACTGCGGCACATCGAGGATATCGAAGCGCGTCCCTTGGCGGAGAAACCCGATGGGCATCGGCTGGTCCTCACGCGGGGGATTGAAATGCGGCGTGATCTTGGAGCGGTAGCCGAGTTCGCGGGGCGACGCGATGACCGGGGCGACCGGGAACGTGACGCCGGCCATGTGCTGCAGGAGTTCGGTGACCTGGCGCTGCTTCCAAGCGAGCTGGTCCGGGTAGGCCAGGTGCTGGTATTGGCAGCCGCCACAGCGGCCGAAGAGCGGGCAGGTCGCCGCCACGCGGGCCGGTGAGGGCGTGAGGACGGAGACGAGGTCGGCTTCGGAAAAATTCTTGTGGTTGCGGAAGACGCGCACGCGCACGCGTTCTCCGGGCAGGGCGAACGGCACCATGATCACCCAGCCGGAGGCATTTTCGATTTTGGATTCCTGCTTTTGGATTCCGGGCAGTGCGACGCGGCCGAGACCGGAGCCGAGGTTGGTGAGCGTGGCGATCTCCAGCTCGAGCTCGGCGTGGTACGCGAAGGGCTGGTCGTTGAATTTCTTTTTCTTAACCACAAAACACACGAAATACACGAAAGGGACGGAAACGAAGAGGTATTTTTTATTTCGTGTGTTTCGTGTGTTTCGTGGTGACCTCATGCCGTGGCCCCTGAGAAAATCTCCAGTCTGCAGAACCCCCGGGTAAAACAGCTCGTGAAGCTGCGCGACCGTCGTCCGCGCGACGAGGCGGGAGTCTTCCTAGTGGAAGGCTACCGGGAAATCCGGCGGGCGCTGGAGAAGGCGGTCCCGCTGACCGAGATTTACTTTTCACCGGAGTGGTTCCTTGGCGAAAACGAGCCGGCGCTCATCGAGCAGGCCCGGGCGGCCGGGGCGCAGGTGTTCGAGCTGACCAAGGACACGTTTGCCAAGGTCGCCTACCGCGAGCGTCCCGACGGCCTGCTTGCCGTGGCGCCGCAATGGCGCCGCACGCTGGAGGAGCTGGTGCTGCCGGCGGATCCGTTCCTGCTGGTGGTCGAGGCGATCGAGAAGCCAGGTAACCTCGGCACAATCCTGCGCAGTGCGGATGCCGCCGGCTGCGATGCGGTGATCGTGTGCGATCCGGTGACGGACATCTTCAATCCCAACGTGGTGCGCGCCTCGACCGGTGTGTTGTTTTCGGTGCCGCTCGTGGTGACGGAAAGCGCGCAGGTTCACGCCTGGCTCAAGACGAAGAAAATCCGCGCCATCGCAACGACCCCAGCGGCCGAGGAGCTTTACACCGCGGCCGATTTGCGCGGGCCGCTGGCAGTGATCATGGGTAGTGAGCAGTACGGGTTGAGCGAGTTCTGGCTGAAAAACACCGACCTGCCCGTGCGCATCCCGATGGCAGGCCAGGCGGACTCGCTGAATGTCGCCATGGCCACCATCATCACGCTGTTCGAGGCGGTGCGGCAAAGAAGCCCTAAGCCTTAAGCTGTTCCAGGTGGGCGAAGAGTTCGGCGGTTCCGGCGGCCATACTAATGCGCGGAGTGTAGCCGAGGTCTCGGCGAGCTGCGGAAATGTCGAACCAGTGATCCTTGGCCAATTCGGCGGCGATGAATCGGGTCATTGGGGGTTCGCCGCGCAGCGGCAGCACGCGCCAAGCAGCCTCGCAGACCGCCCCGAGGGTTGTGGCGCTGCGGAGGGAAATTTTCTTGGTGACCGGCGATTTCCCGAGGGCGGCGAGCAGCCCGTTGATCCAATCCCAGAGCAAGACCGGCTCGCCGTTGGTGATGAAGTATGCGCGTCCCGACGGGTATCGGGCGGCACCAATGTCACTTAATAGGTGACGTTGCCGCAGGGCGGATTCCGCGAGGAGGTGGGCGTCGACGGCGTTTTCGACATGGACGAGGTCCACGCGGTTTTGGCCGGAGCCGATGATGCGGAGACGGCCGGCGCGCGCGCGCGCCAGCACGCGGGGGACCAGATGCGGGTCGCCGATGCCCCAGATCAGGTGCGGGCGGAGGGCGATAGTGCGGAGCGTGGCGGAGTTGGCGGTTAGGACCTCATGCTCGGCGAGGGCCTTGGTCAGCGGATACGGACTCGGGCACGCGGTGGTGAGTGGGAGCGACTCATCTACGTTGGCGAGATCACGGCTATTGTAGACCACGCTCGGCGTGCTGGTGTGGATGAAATAGCTTACGCCGTGCGTGCGTGCGCCTTCGAGCAGGGCGTGGGTGCCGAGGACGTTGGTACGGTAAAAATCATCGTAACGGCCCCAGACGCCGACTTTGGCGGCGGTATGGAAAACGGTCTCGATGCCGGTGCACGCGGCGCGGACGGCGTCGGCGTCATCGAGCGAGGCGCGGATGAAGCGGACGCCGCGCGACTCTAGGTCAGGCGCAGGAGTGCGTCCGAGCACGGTCACGGGCCGGTTCGCGGCAAG
This sequence comes from uncultured Opitutia bacterium, assembly GCA_903859715.1. GTDB lineage: Bacteria > Verrucomicrobiota > Verrucomicrobiia > Opitutales > Opitutaceae > Opi-474. The sequence continues at coordinate 41,720 of CAIONS010000068.1, read as the reverse complement.
GAGGCGCTCAACCAAGCGGCGGCCGAGGAAACCTGTCCCGCCTGTGACCAGCGTACTCATGCGACGGCCGCGGTTTCCACGCCTTGGGCCGTGGCTGCCCAATTGGCGAGCGTGAGGCGGTGGATCTTGGCGTTATGCCGGACATCCACGGGAAACTTGGGATGGAAAAAGAAACGGGAGATGGCGGACGTATGCGGGTGTTGCAGCGCGAGGGCGCGGAGTTCAACAGCGAAGGTGCGCGCATCCCCGGCACGCGGCACCGGAGTCTCGATCACGAGGGCCGGACGCTGTTGTCCGCGAGGGCCGAGACCGATTAGGGCGCAGCGGGTCACGCGGGGATGTTTCCGGAAAACCTGCTCGCACGGTTCGGTGAAGAGCAGGCCGGTGGGCGTTTCCACACGCTCGGCCTTGCGACCCACGAACCAGAGCCGGCCGGAGAAATCCAGATAACCGCAATCGCCCATGCGGTGCCATGCCCCGCCGGATGGCGGGGAAGCACGAAGGGCAAAATCCGAAATCCGAGGATCGCTGGAATCACTTTCGGATTTCTTACGTGGGGCTTGAATTTTTGCCAAGGCGGTTGCCTCTGGCAGATCATCATAGGTTCGGGTGACGACCGGGCCCTGCACGATGATCTCGCCGGTTTCGCCGGTCCGGAGTTCCTGGATTTCGTCAAGGGTTGCGATGGGAGTGTCGGTGATCCGGATGATTTTGACCTGGATGCCGGGCAGCGGCCGGCCGACGCAGGCTCCGCGGACGGAGGCCAAGTCGATTTCGCTGCTGGAGACGCTCGCGACGGGCAGCGCCTCGGTGGCGCCGTAGGGACTGTGCAGGCGGCCGTTGGGCAGGAGGGTCCGGGAGTTTTCCCACAGCGCAGCGGATACGGGAGCACCGGCGCTGAGCACCCGGAGGAGGCTGGGCAGTTGGATGCCGGGCCGGCGGCAGTATTCGCTGACTTTGAGCCAGAGCGTCGGCGAGCCAAAGGAGTTGGTGACGTTCTCCTGCAGGATGGCCTGGACGATCTTGGCGGGGTCGACATCAGCAGGTCGCCCGGGATCGATCTCCGGCACAATTGTGGTCATGCCCAGTGCGGGATTGAAGAGCGCGAAGATCGGCAGCATCGGCAGGTCGATTTCTCCCGGGGTGATGTCGTAGGTCTCGCGGATGAGCTGCACCTGCGCCTCAAACATGCCGTGTTCATAGCAAACTCCCTTGGGCGCGCCGGTGGAGCCGGAAGTAAACAAGATGGCGGCCAAGTCGGTGGGGGAGCTGATGACGATTTTCGAATTTGGATCCTCGATTTTCGATTGGGGCAGGCGTGCGGTGGCGGAACCGCTGGCTCTGACGCGGATTTTCACTGACGAAAAGGCGGAGCGAAAGACGTGGCTCACGATTTGCGCCATCGGAATGCCCAGCAGCACCCGTGGGCGGGAACGGGAGACGCAGGCGAGGAAGTTTTTCAACCCCATGCCGGGATCGATGACGACGGGAACAGCACCGAGGCGGAAAAGGGCGAAGACGGCGGCGATGAGCGGGAGGCCCTGTTTCACCATGACGAGGGTGCGGTCACCGGGCTGTACACCCGCGTCGGTCAAGCGGCGGCACCAGGCGGAAACCTCGACGTCGAGTTCGGCGAACGACAGCGTGAGGTAGTCGATTTTGCCGTCGGCAGTGCGGCCGCGGGGAACCTTGAGCGCCGCCAGGTCCGGCTGGGCGGCGGCCATCAGCGCGAGATGGCGCGCGATGTTGGCGTTGCGGTCGGGCGTGGACACGGCGGTGACGACAGGCTCGGGCAAAGCGGACGGGGCGCAAAGAAAAACCCGGCGCGCCGTGGCAGCCGCCCTACCCTTGGGCGAGCGAAGGTTCGCCGCGCAGCAGATCAGCCTGCCACTTCAGCAGGATTTTATCGAGCTGGTGGGGATCGCGGGCGATCTGGGCGAGCTGGGAACGGTTGGCGATGAGCGTGGCCTCCATGCCGAGTTTCTGGGCGACCCGATCGCGGTCGGCCTTGATGCGGTCCTGCAGCTCGATCTCGGCCTGGGTCAGCGAGACATGATTCGGATCGCGGCCAGGGCGACGCGGGAGCGTCTTGGGATCGCGGGCGAGGCCGGCCTTCACCGCGGTGGCGAGCGAGGCAAAAATACGGTCATGGCGCCGGCCGAGATTGACGCGGGTGAGAATGGATTCCTCGGAGTCGCCGGCTTCGGCGGCCTCGGCGATCTGGAGCAAAAGAGTGTTGCCGCAGACCTTAAAGGGCGGCGTGTCGAGACGCTGGGCCTGCTGTTCGCGCCAATGCCAGATGGCGTGGAGAACGCTCAGACCGGGACCGCGGAGGCGCTCGCTGCGACCAATGCGCCAGTCGTTTTCTGTCGCGGGGGCGAAGCCGGTGGAGCCGGACTCGATCTGGGCGCGGCATTGCTGGTCGAGCCAGCCGAGGCGGCCGAGCTTGGTGAGCTCGCGCGTGAGGATGTCGCGGAGCGCGGGAAGGTGCCAGACGTCGAGCGCGGCGTAGTTGAGGAGCTTCGGCGTGATGGGGCGCGCGGACCAGTTGGCTTTCTGGCCGGACTTGTCGACGGCGACGCCGAAATGATATTCGAGCAGCGAGGCGAGCCCGATACGTTCCCGGCCGAGGAGCTGCGCGGCGAGCATCGTGTCGAAGATGCTCTTCGGACGAAACCCGCAGAGGTCGTGCAACAGGCGCAGGTCGAAATCACTGCCGTGCATCAACAAGTGCTTGGTAGCGAGACGGGTCAGGAGCGGCTCGAGCTGCAGGCCGGGGGCGAGCACATCGACGAGGAAGACTTCCCGCCCGACGAGGAACTGCATGAGGCAGACCCGCGTCTTGTAGTGATACATGTTGTCGGCCTCGGTATCGAGGGACACCTTGTCGACGCGATCAAGGGCGGCGAGCAGCGGCGCGAGGGAGCCGGGTTGGTCGAGAAGCAAATAAGCAGGTGGACGGTTGATCACTTTCACGCCGAGCAAACGGCGAACGGGAAGCGGAAGGAAGCGGGAAATCATGCGGCGGGCGCGGTCTTATCCCATGCGGTGAGAAAGGCATCAATCAACAAAGGAAGATCGTCGCTATAACCACCCTCCAGGATGGCAGCAGCGGGGAGTCCGCTTTCCCGCAGCCAGCGGCCAAGGGTGGCGAAATCCTCGGTTTCAAGGGTCATCGCGGTGATGGGGTCGCGGGCATAGGCGTCGAATCCGGCGGAGACGAGCACCAGGCCGGGTTGGAAGGCGATGACGGTGTCGAGGGAGGCGCGGAGGGCGGCCATATGCCGGGTTCGCGGGGAGTGCGGGGCGACGGGCCAGTTGTGGCAGTTGTCGAAGGACGTGGTGCCCGTGCCAGGATAACCGGGGTACTGGTGGACCGAGCTGAAAAGCAGGCCCTCGCGCCGATGCAGGATGGCTTCGGTGCCGTTGCCATGGTGGGCGTCAAAATCCCAGATGGCGACCCGCGCGGTGCCGCGGGCCCGGGCGGACAACGCCGCCATGGCGATCTGGTTGAGGTAGCAAAATCCCATGGCTTGCGAGGAGGTCGCATGGTGGCCGGGCGGACGCATGAGCGTGAAGACCGGCTGGCCGGCAAGGGCGAGGTCGACGGCCTCGAGGGCGGCGCTGACTGCACAGCGGGCATGGTCGCCGATGTTCGGCAGATACGGAGTGTCGGCGTCAAAGTCGCGCGGCTGGACGAGACGCTTCAGGTGGGCGGGCGTATGGGCGAGGAGCAGGGTCTCGTCGGAAACCGCGGCGGACGGGATCCGCCATGTCCAATCCGGGTGGGCAGTGCGGAGATGGACGGCGCTGCGGATGACGCGGGCGGGCTGCTCTGGCCGCAGCGAAGAGCCGTAGTTGGCGCAAGACGGATCGTGAAGGATCAGCATGATAAAATCGTTCTCGTTCCTCGTTCTCGTGATTCTCGTGATCGTTCTTTTAGTGGTGGAGAAAAGAGAACGAGAACGATTAAGAGAACGAGAACGATTTTGCATCGGGCGCAGCGTTCATCAGACTGCGGCCATGAAAGTCGTGGTGCTTTGCTCGGGTGGCATGGATTCGGTGACGGCGCTCTATTGGGCGCGGCGGGAGCATGACGTCGCGGCGGTCACGAGCTTCGACTACGGGGCCAAGCACAACCACCGCGAACTGCCCTTCGCGGCGGAGCACGCCGCGAAGTTCGGGGTGCGCCATGAGGCGATTGCACTGGATTTCGTCAACCGGCTGTTCGCCTCGGACCTGCTCAAGAGCGGCGGGGAGGTGCCCGAAGGCCATTATGAGGCGGAAAACATGAAGCAGACCGTGGTGCCCTTCCGGAATGCGATCATGCTGTCGATCGCCTGCGGGCTGGCGGAGAGCGTGGGCGCGGAAGGCCTGGTGATTGCGGCCCACGGGGGAGACCACGCGATTTATCCGGATTGCCGGGAGGAATTCATGCAGGCGATGGGCGACGCAATGCGGCTCGGCACGTATGCGAACGTGCGGCTGCTGCGGCCGTTCATTGTGCTGACCAAGGGCCAGATCGTCGCCGAGGGCGCGCGGCTGGGCGTGGATTTTGCGCGGACTTGGTCGTGCTACAAGGGCGGCGCCATTCACTGCGGGAAGTGCGGCACGTGCGTGGAACGGCGTGAGGCCTTCGCGCAGGCCGGCGTGACGGATCCGACCGTGTACGCTTCGATGGATCCGCTGCCGCCCAAGCCAAAAAAGGAGAATGATTAGGAGAATGATTAGGAGAATGAAGAACGAGCACGATGAATCTCGGATCGTTCTCCTTCTCGTAATCGCTCTCGTTATCGTCGTTCCATGCTGATCTCCGAAATATTCTATTCGATCCAAGGCGAGGGTACCCTGACTGGGACGCCGTCAGTTTTCGTGCGCACGAGCGGGTGCAATCTGCGCTGCAACTGGTGTGACACGCCATATGCCTCGTGGAATCCCGAGGGCGAGGCGAAGACCGTTGCGCAGATCGTGGCCGAGATCGAACGTCATCCGGCCAGGCATGTCGTGCTGACGGGGGGCGAACCCATGATCGCGAAGGAAGTTCGTGTGCTGGCGGCGGCGATCAAGGGCCTGGGTCATCATCTCACGATTGAGACTGCGGGCACGGTCGCGCCCGAGGGCATCGCGTGCGATCTGGCGTCGCTGTCGCCGAAGTTGCTCAACTCGGCACCCGATGCGCGGCTGAGCCAGACGTGGCGGAAAAAGCACGAGTCACTGCGCTGGCAACCCGAGGTGGTGCGGGCGTGGATCGAGCGCTACGATTATCAGCTCAAGTTTGTCGTGGCGCAGCCCGGCGACGTGGACGAGATCGAGGGCATGCTGGCGTCGCTTAAGCCGGAAATCCCGCGGCACCGCGTGCTGCTCATGCCCGAGGGCGTGACTTTGGAGAAAATCCGCGAACGGGCCGGCTGGCTGGGCGAATTGTGCAAGGCGCGGGGCTACCGCTACGCGCACCGGCTGCATCTGGAGCTTTACGGCAACCAACGCGGCACCTGAGGGTCCACGGACCGCTGTGTTTCATCCCACCTCCGGCGGCCAGGTTCCGCATCAGAAGCTTTCCGAGCAACTGCACCAGCTGGCCGGGCGGTTCGCCGACCAACGGGTGACCCTGCGGGAAGTGATGAAGGCGCTGGGGGCGCGGGCCTCGGGCTTGCTGATCATCATCCTGGCCCTGCCCTTTTGCGCTCCGATCGCCATTCCCGGGTTATCGATCCCGTTCGGCCTCGTGATTCTTTTCATCGCCGCCCGGTTCATGCTCGGCCTGCCACCGTGGCTGCCGGCGCGCCTGCTGGCGGTCCAATTGCCGCCGCGGTTTTTTCACGGCATGATCGAGGGGGCAAGCCGGCTGGTGAGCTGGATAGAGCGCCGGCTGCGACCGCGCTGGCCGTGGTGGACGGAGACGTGCGGGCGGATGCGGCTGCATGCCGGATTGGTGGGTTTCAGTGGATTCCTGCTGCTGCTCCCGCTGGCCGGGATTCCTTTCACCAATACTCTGCCGGCCCTCGTGATCGTCGTCGGGATACTCGGCATGATGGAGCGGGACGGTGCGGCTATTGCGGTGGCCTACGGTCTGCTCCTGGTCACGCTGGCTTATTTCAGCGTGTTCGCGACCGTGACGATCGAGCTGCTGCAGCGCTTCGTGCACTGGCTGGGCGCACTGTAGGGCGCGATCGCTGATCCCGCCAGTTTGGACGCGTAGCGAATCCTGCGGATGAGCCGTTCGCAGGACAGGCGGGGTCAGCGACCCCACCCTACATTTTTTTAGTCGTAGCGCTGCCAGGGGAGCTTGTTGGCGTCGATCCAGCGGTAGTGGTCGGCGAATTGCAGCGCAGACGCGGATGACTCGTCGACGACGACGGTGGCGCGCGGATGCAGCTGCAGCGCGGACGCGGGACAAATGGCGGCGAGAGGGCCCTCGATCATACGCTCGACGGCCCGGGTCTTGGGTGGACCGAAGGCCAGCAGCAGGCAGCGGCGCGCATCGAGGATGGTGCCGATGCCCATCGTGATTGCGTGGCGCGGCATCGCGGAGCGGGAGCCAAAGACATCGCTGTTATCCTGCAGGGTCTGCTCGGAGAGAATCTTGATCCAGGTGCGGGAGCGGAGCGAGCCGGACGGCTCGTTGAACCCGATGTGGCCGTTGCGGCCGAGGCCGAGCAGCTGGAGATCGATGCCGCCCGCCGCGGTGATGCGCTCCTCGTAGGCGCGGCATTCGGCGTGCAGGTCCGGCACGGTGCCGTCGGGCACATGGGTGCGGAGCTGATCGATGTTGATGTGGCGGAAGAAATTTTCCCGCATGAAATACCGGTAGGACTGGTCGTGGGTCGCGGGCAGCCCGACGTATTCGTCGAGGTTGAAGGTGGTGACCCGGCTGAAATCCAATCCCTCGTCACGGTGCATCCGGATCAGCTCCTGATAGAGCCGGAGGGGCGTGCGGCCCGTGGCGAGGCCGAGCACGGCGTTGGGTTTGTCGCGCACGAGCCGCGCGATGATCCGGGCACCGAGGAGGCAGCCGGTTTCGGCGTCTTTTCGAATGATGACTTCCATGGGGAATTAAACCTGCCGGCCACGCGGGAGGGCGAGAGGCCGGGGCAGCAGGACGGGCGACGGTAGCCGGCGCCCGGGCCCGCGCAACCGGGAAAACGCCGCAGCCTAGGGCCGCGCGATCTTGGCGGCCGCGGCTTTCACTTCCGACGACGCGCAGCCGCAGTCCCCGCCGCAACCCGGGTTTTTCCTCTTCGCGAGCGAGCGCCGCACGAGCCAAGCCGTTGCGAGGGCGACAAGTACGAGGGCGGCGAGGGTTTGGAATTGGGGGCTCATGTCAGAAACCGAGCGCGTGGCCGGTCTGGTACACAATGAACGACAAAACCCACGCAGTGCCAGTCATGTAGAGCGTTTGGAATACGGGCCATTTCCAACCGTTGGTCTCGCGCTTCACGACGGCGATGGTGCTCATGCACTGCATGGCGAAGACATAGAAGACCATCAGCGAGAGGCAGACGAGCGGAGTGAAGAGCACGCGGCCGTCGGGCCAGCGGGCGGCCTTAAGTGCGTCGCGCAGCGGAGCGGTGTTTTCCTCGGAGGACTCGGCGTTGAATACGACGCCCATCGTCGAGACAAACACTTCGCGGGCGGCGAAAGAGCTGATGAGGCCGATGCCAATCTGCCAGTCGAAGCCGAGCGGCTTGATCACGGGCTCGAGGGCGTGGCCCGCGCGGCCGGCGAAGCTTTGCGCGAGCTGCTGGGTGGGCGTGGCGCCCGCGGGGGCCTTGGGATAGGCGGCGAGGAACCACAGGATGATGCTGATGCCGAGAATGACGGTGCCGGCCCGGCGGAGGAAGATTCCGGCGCGCTCGAGCATCTGCAGTGCCACGTCCTTCAGGCCCGGCAGGCGGTAAGGCGGCAGCTCCATGATCATCAGCGGCGGTGCACCCTTCAGGAGCGTGCGCTTGAACAGCCACGCAAAACCAAACGCGCCCACGGTGCCCAGCGTATACATGAGCAGCATGATGCCGACTTTCGCCCCGAGGGAGACCCGGTCGTTCGGCAGCAGCGCGGCGATCATGAGCAGGTAAACGGGCAGCCGGGCCGAGCAGCTCATCAGCGGCGCGACAAGAATCGTGACGAGCCGGTCCTTGGGATCCTCAATCGTGCGTGTCGCCATTATGCCGGGAATCGCGCACGCATAAGAGCTCAACAGAGGGATGAAGCTTTTGCCGTTCAGACCGACCCGACCCATGAGCCGGTCCATGATGAACGCAGCGCGAGCCATATAACCGGTACTTTCCAGCAGCCCGATGAAGAAAAATAAAATCAAGATTTGCGGCAGAAACGTCACGACACTGCCGACGCCGCCGATAACGCCGTCTGTGAGTAAGTCTCGCAGATCACCAGCCATCATATGGGACTTCACCCAGTCGGCGAGCAGGGCGGTGTGGGTGCCGATCCAGTCCATCGGGGCCTGTGCGAGTGTGAAGATGCTGACGAACAGCAGGGTCATCACGCAGCCGAGCACCAGCCAGCCCCAGACCGGATGAGTGACCACGGCATCGATCTTGTCCGAGCTGGTGGGCCCGACGGTGCCGGCGCGCAGCACCACGTCCGAGGCGAGCTGGCCGATGGCCTCGTAGCGTGAGTTCACGAGCGTGCCGGCCCAGTCGGTGCCCTCGGCGGCCCAGCGTTTCTGCCAGTGATGCAGGATTTCCGTGGTGCGCGGGCTGAGCGGCGTGGAGCCGGCGACGCGGACGGAATCCTGGTCGGTGAGAAGGAGGAGCGCCTCGGCGCGGGCGATCAGCGGCTGCTTGCGGTCATGCTCCACCAAGGAGGCGGCGAGTTCGGAGACCGCGGGGGCGATCGGGGCGGGCACATCCCACGCGTGGCGCGCGAGCGGCAGATCGGAGCGGCTCATGGCCACGCGCAGCTCGACGAGGCCCTTGCCGTTGACGGCCTCGCACGCGATCACGGGAATGCCGAGTTCTTTTTCGAGGCGGGCGACGCGGACGTTGAGCCCGGCCTGCGCGGCGAGGTCCATCATGTTCATCACAAGGATGACGGGCCGGCCGAGATCGAGGATCTGGTGAACGAGATAGAGGTTTCGCTCGAGGTTGGTCGCGTCGACGATGCAAAGGATGCGGTCGGGCTGGGCGGTGTCGCTGCGGCGGCCGAGGAGCACGTCGCGCGTGACGGCCTCGTCGGGCGAGCGAGCGGCGAGGGAATAAGTACCGGGCAGGTCGATGACGGTGATGGGCTGGCCGTGCTGTGAGTAAGTGGTGCCGACCTTCTTCTCGACGGTGACACCCGGATAGTTGCCGACCTTCTGTTTCAGGCCGGTGAGCGCGTTGAACAGCGTGCTCTTACCGCAGTTCGGATTACCGACGAGGGCGTAGATCGGGGTGCGCGATCCAGTGGATGCAGGCGCGGCGGCGATGTGGGAAGGCAGTGCCATGTCAGAGGGCGGGCTCAACGAGCACGTGGGCGGCGTCGACCTTGCGCAGCGTGAGGTGATAACCGCGGACCTTGATTTCGAGCGGATCGCCCAGGGGTGCGGTGCGGACCAGTGTGACTTGGGTGCCGGTGAGCAGGCCCATTTCGCGCAGCCGGATGAACGCTGCTCCCTGGGCGGGAAACTTGCGGACCGTCGCGCTTGCACCCACGGTGAGATCGGAAAGCTTGATCAGGGCGGCGGCCATGGCGGGGATCAGCGGGCCGAGCGGATGAGCTCGACCACGATGTGTTGCGCCGCGCCCTCGCTGAGTGCGATGCGGGTGTTGCTGACGTGGCAGAGCAAAGTCCCCTGCCCTGACACGCGTTCAATGATGATGGATTCGCCGACGCCCATTTCGCGCAGCCGCTGGCAAACTTCGGCTTGGCCGGCGAGTTCACACACGCGGCCGGTGGCGCCGTTAGGCAGCTCCGTCAACCGCATGCGTTGCGGGCGAAACGGTTCGCGCGTTGGGTTCATTGGCTGGGTTTGCCGAACGAGACTCAGTTTCAGTAGAGGTGCAAGAAAAAGGCCCAAGCATGGAATGCCCGGGCCGGATAAGGATCAGCGACGACGGCGTTTAACGGCGAGCTGGATGCCCGAGTAGCGCACGAGACTTTGGAGGTGCTCGTACTGCTGCGGGTCGATGTCCTTGGCGTCCTTCAGCTCCTGCTCGGCGCGCTTGAGCGCGGCCTCGACGGCATGCTCGTCGATCTTTTCCTCAGTGATGGCGTGTTCGGCGAGCACGTGAACCTTGTCCCCTTCGACCTCGGCGAATCCGCCGCTGACGGCGAGCCACACGGTCTGGCCGTTTTTCGTCACGCGCAGTTCGCCGTGCTCGATCTGCGTGAGCAACGGAATGTGGCCGGGCAGGATGCCGACCTCACCGGACGTCGTCGGGATGACGACCGTGTCGATGGTGTCGGAATAAACCCGGGCCTCGGGTGTGACGATTTCGAGAATGAGGGGCATGATTATTTCCCGCGAATTACGCGAATGAACGCGAATGGCAGATGAAATTATTCGTGGGCGTGGCCTCAGGCTTTTTTACTGGCGGCCGTGACTTCATCGATGCCGCCGCGCATGTAGAAGTCGCCCTCGGCGACGTCGTCGAGCGAACCGTCGAGGATCATCTTGAAACCGCGGACCGTCTCCTTGACGGGGACGTATTTGCCGGGCGTGCCGGTGAACACTTCCGCGACCGCGAACGGCTGCGAGAGGAAGCGCTGGATCTTGCGGGCGCGGTAGACGGTCTGCTTGTCCTCGGGCGAAAGTTCGTCGAGGCCGAGAATCGCGATGATGTCCTGGAGATCCTTGTAGCGCTGGAGGACGCGCTGCACCTCGCGGGCAACCTTGTAGTGCTCCTCGCCGACGATGTCGGCCTGGAGGGCTTTCGAGACGGAAGCGAGCGGATCGACGGCGGGATAGATGCCGAGTTCGGCGATCGAGCGCTCGAGCACGATGGTCGAGTCAAGGTGCGCGAACGTGTTCGCGGGCGCCGGATCGGTGAGATCGTCCGCGGGCACATAGACGGCTTGCACGGAAGTGATCGAACCCTTCTTCGTCGAGGTGATGCGTTCCTGGAGGAGGCCCATCTCGTTGGAGAGCGTCGGCTGGTAACCGACGGCAGACGGCGAGCGGCCGAGGAGCGCGGATACTTCGGAACCGGCCTGCGAGAAGCGGAAAATGTTGTCGATGAAGAGCAGCACGTCCTGGTTTTTCTCGTCGCGGAAATATTCCGTCATCGCGAGCGCCGAGAGGGCGACGCGCATGCGGGCGCCCGGCGGCTCGTTCATCTGGCCGTACACGAGCGCGACCTTGGACTTGCTGAGGTCCTTCTGGTCGATGACGCCCGCCTCGGACATTTCATGGTAAAGGTCGTTGCCCTCGCGCGAACGCTCGCCGACGCCGGCGAACACGGAGAAGCCGCCGTGAGCCTTGGCGATGTTGTTGATGAGCTCGAGAATGACGACGGTCTTGCCGACGCCGGCACCGCCGAACGCCCCGGCCTTGCCGCCCTTGATGAACGGGCAGATCAGGTCGATGACCTTGATGCCGGTCTCGAGGATCTCAGCCGTGGTGTTCTGCTCGGAGAGCGCGGGGGCGGGACGGTGAATCGGGTATTTCTTGTCGAACTTGACCGGGCCCTTGCCGTCCACGGCGTTGCCGGTGACGTCAAAGATGCGGCCGAGCACGCCGGCACCGACCGGCACCATGATGGGCGCACCAGTGTCGATCACGGGCATGCCGCGCACGAGGCCCTCGGAAGAGGACATCGCGATGGCGCGGGCGACGCCGCCGCCGAGGTGCTGCTGGATCTCGAGCGTCAGCACTTCCTTTTTGCCGCTGACGGTAAACTCGATCGTGAGCGCCTGGTAGATGGGCGGGATGGCGTTTTCCGCGAACTGGACGTCAACGACGGGGCCGATGACTTGGACGATTTTGCCGGTCTTCATTGTAAGAGGGGGAAAGTTGGACGGGGCTGGGGTTAAAATCAGGCGGCGAACTGCGCGGCGGCGATCTCGAGGATTTCCTGCGTGATGCCGGCCTGGCGGGCCTTGTTGTACTCGAGCGTGAGGTCGCCGAGGAGCTTGGTGGCGTTGTCCTTGGCGGTCTTCATGGCGACCATGCGGGCGCTGTGCTCGGAGGCCTTCGCGTCGAGGGCGTGTTGGAAGACCTCGCGATTGACGTAGAGCGGGAGCAGCGATTCCAAGACCGACGCGGCGTCGGGCTCGAAGAGCATCTGGTTGTCCGTGGCGGGCGCGGCGGCCTTGGTGTCGAGGCCGGCGTCGGAGCGGAGCTCGGCGATCACATCCTTCACGCTGGTGAGCGGGAGGAGTGGCATGACGGTCGGGACCTGCACCAGCGTGTTGCGGAAGCGCGGCCAGATGACCTCGACGGTGTCGACAGCGCCCTCGAGATACTGCTTCACCATGAACTCGGCGACGACGCGGATGTCGGCGAAGGTCGTGCGGTCATTGGCGGGAAAATCCACGAGCAGCTCGCGGCGCGTGCGGGCGATGAACTGGGCGCCCTTGCGGCCGATGACGGCGTACTTGGCGGGCGTCTTGATGTCGGTGACGAGCTTGAAGATGTTGGAATTGAGCGGGCCGCACAGGCCCTTGTCCGACGAGATGAGGATGATGCCGCGGACCTTGACCTCGCGCTTCGCGAGAAACGGGTGCTGGGATTCCTCCACGCGGTCGGCAAGCGCGGCGAGCATCTGGGCCATCAGCTCGGCATAGGGCCGGCCGGCGAGGGCCGCCTGCTGGGCCTTCTTCATCTTCGACGCCGCGACCAACTCCATCGCCTTGGTGATCTGGCGGGTATTCTTGACCGACTTGATGCGGCGGCGGATATCGCGGGTGGAAGGCATCGGGTTATTTTTGGTTTTTTATTCCCGATTTTCGATTTTGCCCGGCGGACTTGCCGCAAGCCGAAATCAATAATCGAAGATCCAAAATTAGTTTAGGCAGTGAAGGTCGGTTTCCACTCGTCGCACGCGGCCTGGAGTTTGGCCTCGAGGTCCTTGTCGAGGGCGGCCTTGGTGCGGATTTCGGTGAGGAGCGGGTCCTTCCGGGTGGTGAAAAATTCCTTCATCGACGCCGCGGCGGCGACCACCTTCTTGGTGTCGATCGCGTCGAAGAAATTCTTCTGCATCGCGAAGAGGATCGCGACCTGGAGCTCGATCGGCACCGGGCTGAAGGCGGGCTGCTTGAAGAGTTCGACGATGCGGGCGCCGCGCTCGAGCTGGGCCTTGGTCTTGGCATCGAGGTCGGAGCCGAACTGCGCGAAGGCCGCGAGTTCGCGGAACTGGGCAAGCTCGCCCTTGAGTTTGCCGCCGACCTGCTTGGTGGCCTTGATCTGCGCGGCGGAACCGACGCGCGAGACAGAGAGACCGACGGACACTGCGGGGCGGATGCCTTGATTGAAGAGATCGGTCTCAAGGAAGATCTGGCCGTCGGTGATCGAGATCACGTTCGTCGGGATGTAGGCCGAGACGTCACCCGCCTGGGTCTCGATGATCGGGAGCGCGGTGAGCGAGCCCTTGCCGTCGAGGCGCGCGGCGCGCTCGAGGAGGCGGGAGTGCAGATAGAACACGTCGCCGGGATACGCCTCGCGGCCCGAGGGACGCTTCAGGATGAGGGAAATCTGGCGGTAGGCGACGGCGTGCTTCGAGAGATCGTCGAACACGATCAGCGCGTCCTGGCCGTTTTCCATGAACCACTCGCCCATCGCGGCGCCGGAAAACGGGGCGAGGTACTGGTTGGCAGGGTTGTCGGCGGCGGGCGCGGCGACGATGATGGTGAACTCGAGCGCGCCGGCGGCCTCGAGGGCCGACATCGTGCGGACGATGTTGGAATTCTTCTGACCGACCGCGACGTAGATGGAGTAGACCGGACGGAACTTCGGATCCTTGCTCGCGAGGCCGACCTTGTTGATCTTCGCCTGGTTGATGATCGTGTCGATCGCGATGGTGGTCTTGCCGGTGCCGCGGTCGCCGATGATGAGTTCGCGCTGGCCGCGGCCGATCGGGATCATGGAATCGATCGCCATGATGCCGGTGAAGAGCGGCTGCGAAACGGATTTGCGGACGATGATGCCGGGGGCGATTTTCTCGACCGGATAGGTTTCGGTGGCAGCGATGGGGCCTTTGCCATCGACGGGATTGCCGAGGGCATCGACGGCGCGGCCGAGGAGGGCGCGGCCGACGGGGACAGAGAGGAGTTTGCCGGTGGTCTGGACCTCGTCGCCCTCCTTGAGCTGGGAGACGTCGCCGAGGACGACGCAGCCGACCTCGTCCTCCTCAAGGTTGAGCGCGATGCCGATGGCGCCGCCGGGGAACTGCACCATCTCATTGTACATCACGTCGGAGAGGCCGTCGATTTTGGCGACGCCGTCGGCGACGGTGCGGATGTTGCCGGTGTTCTTTTTGACGGCCTTGCTGGAGAGCTTGGCGATCTGCTGTTCGATTTGGTCAAGGACGGTGCTCATCGGAAAACGTAAGGTTGGGGTCGGACGGGTTGGAAAATTTCAGACGGCCGCGGCGAGCGTGGAGAGCTGGCTGGCGACGGAGGATTCGTAGGTGTCATCGCCGACGCGGACGCGAAGGCCGGCGAGGAGGGCGGAGTTGGGCTTGGCGACAGCGGCAACCTTGCGGCCGTATTTTTTGGTCATCGCGGCGGCGATGGCGGCGAGCATCGCGTCATTGACGGCGCCGGCGTGTTCAACAACGGCCTGGCCGCGGGCGAACTCGGCGGTGACGAGACGCTGGTAGGCCTTGAGCACGGCGAGCGTGTTGGCCGGGCGGTGCTTGGCGATGTACTCCAGGATGCCGCCGACGCGCTCGGCGGACAGCACGCCGTCAACGAGGCTCAGTTTGAAAAACTGGCGGGCGAGGAGCTGGATTTGTTTTTTGCCGGAGGCCATCGCGAAGCGCGGGGAGTTAAAGAGAAGGAGCGAAGGACGGACTTAGACGCTCGTGAGTTCGCGGGACGCGGCGTCGTTGTACGCGCTGCGGTCGGCATCGGTGAGCTTCTTGGCGAGGACGCGCTCGGTCGTGATGACGACGAGGCGGGCGATCTCGGTGCGGGCATCGGCGAGCATTTTCTTGTGCTCGAGCTCGATGGATTGCTGGGCCTTCACGAGCATGTCGCTGGCCTTGGCGGAAGCCTCCTGGGTCTGCTTGTCGAGGAAGTCCTTGGCGGATTTGCGGGCGTCATCGATGATGCGCGTGGCCTCAGTCTGGGACTGCTTGATGATGCCGGCGCTCTCCTGCTGGGCGGCGGCGAGCTTGGCCTGCATCTCCTCGGCGTAGTTCAGGCCGGACTCAATCTTCTGCTGGCGCTCATCGAGGGTCGCGAGGACGGGCTTGAAGGCGAATTTCCAGAGGACGAAGGCGACAATCGAAAAGCTCAGGATCTGGGCGAGGATGAGCGGGACGCTGACGCCAAAATCCTGCGTGATCTTCGTGATGGCGCTGGGGGCCTCGGCGACATGGCCGGTGGCTTCAGCGAGGACGAGCAGAGGAGAGAGCATGATAAAAGCGGGAGACGGTAAAAGGGCCGCGCCGGCGGGTGAGCGCCGGTGCGGAGTTCGGAAGGATTACTTGCCGAGGAACAGCGCGTAGAACGCGACGGCTTCGGCCAGCGCCATGCCGATGATGGACTGGACGAGGATCTTGCCGGAAGCACCGGGGTTGCGGCCGACGCCCTCGACGGCCTTGGCGCCGACGAGGCCGACGCCGATGGCGGCGGCGAGACAGCCGAACGCGCCCTGAATGCTACCGGTCATTTCTGCGATTACTTGGATCATGGTGGATTTTTTTGTTTGGTTGGATTTCCGCCGTGCGCACAAGGCACGCTCCCGACGGGAAAGGGTTTAGTGGGCGGCCGGATGATGGCCGCCGTGGCCGGCTTCTTCGTGATCGTCGCCGTGGTTGCAGATAAGGCCGATGTAAACGCTCACGAGCAGCGTGAAGACGAGCGCCTGCACAAAGCCGATCAGCAGCTCCAGAAAGTAGAACGGCACCGGGAGAACCCACGGGGTGATCGCCGACATCGAGTGCAGCAGGTTCTCGCCGCCGAAGACGTTGCCGAAAAGACGGAACGAGAGGGAAATGGGGCGGAAGAGGATCGAAACGATTTCGATCAGGCCGACGGCGAAGAAAACCAGGAAGAGCGGATAGTAGATGACGGCGGGAACTTCATTCTTATCCGCCTTGTTGCCGAAGATGTCCTTCAGCACCAGTTTCGGGCCGGCGTAACGCAGGATGAAATACAGCCAGCCGATGAAGGAAACGATGGCGAGGGCGACGGTGCCGTTCAGGTCGGCGTTACCGGGACGGACAAATTCCATCCATCCGCCCGTCTCGTGATCGACCATGAAGATCGTGCCGACCCCGGGAAAAAGCCCGCTCCAGTTTTGAATCAGAATGAAAGTGAACAACGCCACGAGCAGCGGAAACGTATGCTTGGCGACTTTTTTGCCGACGATCGGGGAAGTTAACTCAAGGATACCTTCAACAAGGGTCTCGACCATGGCCTGCCCGCGGGAAGGGATGAGCTTGGGCTTCCGGATCGCGAGGCGGATGGCGATGATGAGAACCGCCGCCACGACCCAGCTGGTCACCATGCTATTGGTCACGGGCAACGGCCCGACATGAAAGAGTGTCTCAGCGGACGCGGTCACGCCATGCGATTCACTGGCGAAGGCGGTCAGGCCTGACGTGAGTGAAAACAGAAACAGAGCGAGGTTTTTGACTCGAAGCATGGGCGCGCTGGACGGCGAGAAGGGTTGGAAAGGGGATGAGTAGGCAAAGGCTCATCGCTCCGTCAACCCTCGAAATGGTTTGAGCTTAGGTTGGTGCGGAAAATTAGCGGGTGAGTGTCGCCGCGGCAGCAGGCTTATGTGTATTCTGATCGGCGCTGAGCGATGAGCGAGTGATGACTGGCCGCGCGGCTTTGAAAGACCGTCAGTTGCTCAAAGGGCCAAGGCTCAGCCACAATTTGCCAAGCGGCGTGTTGACTGATGAGCTGCTCGGAATCGCGGAAATACGGCTCATAATCCGTGCGAAAGTGAAGCCGGGTGCCCTGCCCTGCCCGCTGGGCTGCGGCGGTCAGGAACTCGGACTGCATGATGCGATTTTTGTGATGGCGGCGTTTAGGCCAGGGGTCGGGAAAGAGGATGTAGATTGCCGAGAAAGTGGCCTCGGCTGGGAGCGCATCGAGAAAATCACGGGCATCGGCTTGGATAAAGTGGAGGTTATCCAGCTTGGCGCGATTACGCTTACGCAAGCCGCGATCAATCCGATCTTTGCTGATATCAACGCCCACGCAGATTTTGGAGGGATGAGCGGCGGCGTAAGCAGCGAGAAAATGGCCATGTCCGCAGCCGATTTCCCAGACGAACGGGGTTTCAGATGGGATCGAATGAGCGATCTGATCGCCCAAACTATTGCGGCGCTGAGTGATGCGCGCAATATAATCGGCCGTCCGGGTGGGATTTTCCATGATGCTGGTGGGCACCTAGGAGGCGCCGGATCCCCTGCCCGATTCAATTATAACCATCAAGATGCTGATATCTGCTGGGTTAACTCCGCTGATACGGCTGGCTTGTCCGAGGGTCATGGGCTTGAACTCGGCGAGCTTGAGAGCGCTTTCCCGACGCAATCCACGAATGGAGAGGTAATCGATCGACGCTGGCAGACGGATTTTTTCGATATGGGAAAGTTTGGCGATCTGACGCTCTTCACGGGCGAGATAACCCTGATAGCTGACGCGATAAAGCACTTCATCACGGACGGCGGGTGACTCCTTTATCAGCTCATCCGGCAGTGCAGCCCCCACTCGATCACGGCGAATACCGTCAGCCCAGGTTCCGTCTTGAGCCCGATTTCTTTCCAGATAGTCGATCCAGTATGCAGTCCGGCCTTTTTTGGCTTCGATATTGGCTATTCTGCTTGATGATAAAAGTTTATAGGATTTTGCGTGCTCGAGCATCCGAAACTCAGCGCTACCGTGATTAAAAAGCAGCCGATGCTCTGCTCGGCTGGTGAACATGCGATAGGGTTCGTTGGTCCCCTTGGTGACGAGGTCGTCGATCAGCACGCCGATATATCCCTCCTGCCGTTGAATGAGCAGAGGTGGAGTTCCTCGCATCTTATTCACAGCGTTTACGCCGGCGACTAATCCCTGAGCGGCAGCCTCTTCGTAGCCGGAGGTTCCGTTTATCTGTCCGGCGAAAAAGAGATTTTCAACTTTCTTAGACTCCAGTGTGGGAAAGAGTTGAGTGGGATGAGCGAAGTCATACTCCACGGCATAGGCAGGCCTAAGGAGCACAGCCTGCTCTAGTCCAGGGATGCTATGAACCATGTCGAGCTGGACGTCGAAAGGCAGACTTGTTGACAGACCGTTGATGTAATACTCGTTGGTCGAGCGACCCTCGGGTTCGAGAAAAAGCAGATGGCGTGGCTTGTCGGCAAAGCGGACAAATTTATCTTCAATGCTTGGGCAATAGCGCGGCCCTACCCCTTCAATCTCGCCACTGTACATGGCCGACTTGTGCAGATTGGTGCGGACGATTTCGGCGGTCTGAGCGGTTGTGTGAGTCATCCAGCACGAGACCTGTTCCGAGCCTGGAACCCACCCCAGCCTACGTTCGCCGCTATGTTCCACATGGAACATAGCGTCCGAGTCACGGGTATCGTGAAAGGCGAAAAACGTCGGATGAGCGTCTCCTTTTTGCTCCTCCATTTTGCCAAAATCGATACTTCGGCCCAGCAATCTTGGCGGCGTTCCGGTCTTCAGGCGCTCCAGTGTAATCCCGGCTTCAAGAAAACTGGCTGACAGGCTCTTCGCAGAAAAATCACCGAGCCGGCCGCCTTCGTTCTTGTTCTGGCCGATGTGCATCAGCCCGCGTAAAAAGGTCCCGGTTGTCACGACGACGGTCTGACCCAAAAAATCAATGTCCAGATTGGTATGGCAGCCGACAACTTTAGTGTCCTTGAAAATCAGGCCCGTAACGGTCGCTTGGAAAATTTGCAGATTCGGCTGAAGCTCGAGTGTATGCTTTAGCCGAAACTGATACGCCTTCTTGTCACACTGAGCTCGCGGTGACTGAACCGCGGCACCTTTGGATTCATTGAGCAGCCGAAACTGAATTCCCGTCACATCAGCGGTAATTCCCATCTCGCCGCCCAAAGCATCGATCTCCCGGACCATTTGGCCCTTGGCCTGGCCGCCGATAGCAGGGTTGCAGCTCATCTGGGCGATCGTATCGATGTTGCCGGTAAGGAGCAGGGTAGAGGCTCCCATCCGTGAGGCGGCCAAGGCGGCTTCGACTCCGGCATGGCCAGCGCCACAAACAACCACATCAAACGGTATCTTGTTATAAATCATCACTAAGCAATACTATTATCATCAAAATGGCCGGGTCGCTACCGGTTCGCAAGCGCGCTATTTGCCGATGCAGAAGGTGGCGAAAAGTTGATTGAGCATCCGCTCGTTATCGATTTTACCGACGATTTCGCCATAGCTTGCGAGTGTTCCACGTAGATCGCTGGCGATCAGTTCAATCGGTCCGGCCGAGGCAAGTTTTGCGAGAGCGTCCTCCAGGCCAAGTTTTGCCTTGGTCAAAGCATCGGAATGTCGGGCATTAATTACTATAAAATTATCTTTATCAATAGGTTGAATAGAATCTGCCAATTGAACTAATGTTGCCACCAAGCCTTCAATCCCAGTGCCAGTCAGTGCAGAAATCCTCACCACCGGCACGGCGTTCGGGAGAGACGGCGTCATCGGCGATGGCGTGAGATCGATTTTATTTATTACAATCAAAGCCAAGCCGACAGAAAGCCGGTCGGTGACGGCTTTGGGCAAGGCGGGCAGGGGGCGTCCCGCTTCAAGCACAAGCAGGATCAGATCCGCTTCGGCTACACGCTCCAGCGATTTCGCCATCCCCAGTTTTTCAATGGCTCCTGGATCCGGGTTTAACCCCGCGGTATCGATCAGCCGCAGGCAATGCGGCCCGACAATGATGCGCTCCTCGATAAAATCGCGCGTGGTGCCTGGCTCCGGGCTCACAATCGCCCGTTCATGGCCCACCAGCCGGTTGAGCAGGCTGCTCTTGCCGGCGTTCGGTGCACCCACGATCACAGTCTTGATTCCGTCGCGCAGCAATTCGCCGTAATGACTTGTAGCCAGCAGCCGGGCCGTGTCGGTCGCGAGCGATTCGAGTGTCCGCCGAATGCCGTCAGAGTCCTCGGCCGGCAAATCCTCCTCTGGAAAATCAATATATGCCTCGACATGGGCGAGCGCGCCGAGCAATCGCTCGGTCAGTTCATTCATCCGCCGTCCGAGCGCGCCGCGCAGTTGCTGGTTGGCGGCGGCCAGGGCGCGCTCACTGCGGGCGTGGATCAAATCCATCACCGCCTCGGCCTGACTCAGATCCATCCGGCCATTGAGAAACGCGCGCTGGGTAAACTCGCCCGGCTCCGCGGAACGTGCACCGCGGGCCAGCAGATCCTCGAGGATTTTTTGCGCGATGAAAGGATTGCCGTGACACGAAATCTCCAGCGCGTCCTCGCCGGTGTAGGAACCTGTCGCCGGAAAAAAAGTGAACAGCGCGTCATCGACCAGTGACCCTGCGCGATCCTTGTAATCCCCATGGCGTGCCAGACGGGGCGCGGGGATCTCGCCGAGAATTTCGCGCGCAATGCGCCCCGCATCAGGGCCGCTCACGCGCACGAGTGCGATGGCCGAGGTGCCGGCCGGCGTCGCCAGCGCGGCAATGGTGTCGGTGAAACGCGGCATGACCGTGAAGCAACGCTCCGCGTCCATCGACGCCAAGACAAAAGCCGGGCCGGCGTTGAGGCCGCGACGATGGAATCAGGAGCGCTCTT
Organism: uncultured Opitutia bacterium; assembly: GCA_903859715.1. GTDB lineage: Bacteria > Verrucomicrobiota > Verrucomicrobiia > Opitutales > Opitutaceae > Opi-474. Next base: position 20,838 of record CAIONS010000068.1, on the reverse strand, counting down.
CCTGATTTACTGACCCAGTTGAGATTTCAACCGGAGCCGGCCGGCGCTCTCTTCAATCGCGAAAAATCGCGGATGCTCCGGGGGCGGATCATTGGGTTGATGCAGGGTCAGGTAAGAAGCGCCATCGAAACCGGCAAAGATCATGGCATGGCCGCCGTTCTCGGCGAAGAATGGCGTGGGATCGCACTGCCACGGACCGGCCAGCTCACCGGTGGTCGAGCGGGCCAGACCGGTGGAATAACCCGACTCGTTCCAGCTGGAGAAAAGCAGGCAGAGTTCGCCGCTCTTCATGTGGTAGGGCCACGCACCGTCGGCGACATAGCAGGGTGGAAAGCCCTTTTGATCGCGCTCTTTTTGCCAGGGTGGAGTGCGCACCCAAGGCGCGGCATTGACGGCGAAAAGATCGAAGGCGGGACCGGCGGCGGCGCTCAAATCCTCGCGCAGGAGCAGTGCGGAATAACGGCCCACGGCAATTTTCGGCCAGTCTCGGCTGAAAATCATCCACGGCTTGCCTGCCGGGTCGGTATAAAGCGTGCCGTCGAGGCAATCGCACCCAGCGGGTGTGACCGGGCCGGCGCTATGAGGGCGAAAGGGCCCCAGCGGGTGGTCGGCGACGAGGATCTGGGTGCCTTGCGCCTCCGGCTCGGACCGGAACGTGGCGAACATGTAGTAGCGTCCGCGCCAGAAATGCACCTCGGGTGCCCAAAAACAGTCCCGGCCCCAAAAGCCCGGTTCAGGACGAAACGCGGGGAACGGACCTTCCCACAGAATCAGATCACGACTGCGGTAGGTGTCGAAACCCTCGCCGGGTTGTCCGCCCCACGGCTGCCGGTCGGTCGTGCCATACAAATAGTAAACCCGTTCGGCCGCCACCGGCAGCACGAACGGGTCGCGAATCTTGATCTCGCTGGCGCGCAGGAAACCCATGGGCCGGGCGCCGCCGCCGGACGGACCGGCAGCGAACGGTTATTCCGCGGCGCCGCCGGTGATGACCGCACCGCCGGTCACGGTGACCTTCTCGAGGATGGCCTTGCCGATTTTCTCGGCGAGCTCGGGCTTTTCCTTGAGCGCGGCCTTGGCGGCATCACGGCCCTGACCGACAAGCGCGCCTTCGTAAGCGATCCACGCGCCCTTCTTTTCCAGAATCTTGTGCTCGAGGCCGAGGTCGAGGAGCGAGCCGATCTTCGAGATACCCTCGTCGTACATGATGTCGAACTCCACCTCGGTGAACGGCGGGGCGACCTTGTTCTTCACGACCTTGATCTTCGTGCGGTTGCCGATGACCTTGCCCTCGGGCGTCTTGATCTGGTCCTTGCGGCGGATGTCGATGCGGACGGAGGAGAAGAACTTCAGCGCGCGACCGCCCGACGTGGTCTCGGGGCTGCCGAACATGACGCCGATCTTTTCGCGGATCTGGTTGGTGAAAATGCAGACGCAGTTGGTCTTGCTGACGACGGCGGTGAGCCGGCGCATGGCCTGCGACATCAGGCGGGCCTGGCTGCCCATGGTCATGTCGCCCATCTGGCCGTCGAGTTCCGCCTTGGTGATGAGGGCGGCGACGGAATCGAGCACGATGACATCGATGCTGTTGGAGCGGATGAGCGTCTCCATGATGTTGAGCGCGTCCTCGCCGGAGTCAGGCTGGGAAACGAGAAGATCATCGAGGTTCACGCCCACGACGCGGGCGTATTTCGGGTCGAGCGCGTGCTCGACGTCGATGAAGGCGGCGAGGCCGCCCTTTTTCTGCGCCTCGGCGATGACGCTGAGACAGAAGGTGGTCTTGCCGGAGGATTCCGGGCCGTAGATCTCAATGATGCGGCCCTTGGGCAGGCCGCCGACGCCGAGGGCGAGGTCGATGGCGAGTGAACCGGTCGAGAGCGTCTCAACCTTCATCTTGGCGTTGCTGCCGAGACGCATGATCGAGCCTTCGCCGAACTGTTTGCTGATGGAGGAGAGGGCGAGCTCGATATTTTTCTCGCGACCAGGGGTGGAGGAAACGGCAGGGGCGGCTTTAGCGGGGGCGGCTTTGGACATGGAGGATAGGTGGGCTGAGGGTTGGTTTTGAAAAAGTGAAAGTCAGGGTGAGCCGCGCGCGCGGGCCGAGGCAAGCGCGGAGCGGAAATCTTAATGCGAAGCAGGTGCGCTGGCGGGTTTGCACGCCGTGGCGGACCAAGCGATCAGGACGAAGGAGAGTGATTTCCCCTCCAATCGCCCGGGCTTCAGTTACTCGTGCCGGTGGTAGCGCTTGAACCAATCAACGAAGTGCCGCAGGCCGTCCTCGAGGGACACGCGCGGCGTGAACCCAATGGCGGCATGGAGGCGTTCGATGCTGGCGCAGGTTTCCAGCATGTCGCCGGGCTGCGCGGGCAGCAGTTCAACCTGCGCCGTGCGGCCGAGCAGCTGCTCCAGCATGCGCACGAAGAGCAGCACCTCGACGGGGCGGTTGTGCCCGATGTTGAAAATCCGGAAGGGCGGGGTGGGCGGCGAGGCGGGCGGATAGAGGAGGACTTTCACCACGCCGTCCACGATGTCGTCCACGTAAGTGAAGTCGCGCCGGCACTTGCCATGGTTGAAGAGCCGGATCGGCGTGCCCTCGCAGATGGCCTTCGAGAAAATCGTCGGGGCCATGTCCGGCCGGCTCCACGGGCCGTAGACGGTGAAAAACCGCAGACCGGTGATCATCAACCCGTGCAGATGCGCGTAGCTGTGCGCCATCAGCTCGTTGCTTTTCTTCGTCGCGCCGTAGAACGAGATGGGCTGGTCGGTGTTGGCGTCCTCGTGGAACGGCACCTTTGCGCCCGCGCCGTAGACACTGCTCGAGGAGGCGAACACGAGATGCTTCGGCGGCAGCCGGCGGCAGGCCTCGAGGACATTGAGAAACCCGGTCAGGTTGCTGTGCACGTAGGCCGCGGGGTTTTCCATGCTATAGCGCACGCCGGCCTGCGCCCCGAGGTGGATCACGTAGTCGGGCTTGAAATGCCCGTAAATCCCCTGAAAGGCCGTCGCGTCCGCGAAATCCGCCTGCACGAAACGAAAATCCTCGAGCGTCGCGAGCTCGGCCAGGCGCGCGCGCTTCAGGTCGACCGAATAGTAGTCGTTCAGGTTGTCGAGACCGAGGACCTCGCAGCGTTTCGTTTCCGCGAGCCGGCGGGCAACGTGGTAGCCGATAAAGCCGGCTGCGCCGGTCACGAGGACTTTCATCCCGTGCGTGATAGGCGAGCGCGCGCGGCGCGGCTAGGAAATTGTAGGGCGGGGTCGCTGACCCCGCCAAGCATTCGCGGCCGGCTCATCCGGAGGATTCGCCCTACCCGCAACCAAGGCAGGCGGGGTCAGCGACCCCGCCCTACATGGTCAGCACGTCACATTCTTCCCCTCGGCGCCGAAATGCTGCAGGCGCACCTCGGGGGCGTCTTTTTTCGTGCCGACCGGGGCGTAGTGAAACTGCAGGGCGCGCCGGCGGCTCGGGGAGGAGTTGTGCGGCGTGCCGTGCGGCAGCAGACCGTCGAATAACAGCAGCCCGCCCGGTTTCAGCGGGGCCGCGACGGAGCGGGATCCCATCATCTGGTTGTCGCAGATCTGCCAGTCGCGGCGCTGAAAATGGATGAGCGGGCCGTTCCGGTGGGCGCCGGGGAGGAATTGCATGCAGCCGTTGGCGATCGTCGCCTCGTCGAGCGCGATCCACACGCCGACCACGGGCGTGCCGAGGGGATATTCAAAATAGGCCTGATCCTGATGCCAGGGTTTCTCGCGGCCGAGCCGGGGCGGCTTGATCAAGGCCATTTCCTGAAAGAGTTCCGGCTGCAGGCCGCCCATCAGGCGGCTGATCTGTGCGAGCATCTTCTGGTGGAGGGCGATGGCACGCAGGCGGGGCTCGTAATCACCGAAGGTGGCCAGCTTGCGCACGGCGTCGAGGCGCTGCTCGACCGTGAGGGTTTCGACCTTTTCGCGGATCTGGGCCTCAAACCAGATGCCGGTGAAATCCGGCCGGCTGCCCATGATCAGGGCGGTGAGCCCGGCAATCGAATCCGCGACTTCGGCCGGCGTGAAAGCCTGGCGCACCATGAGATAGCCCTGCTCGTGATAAAAACGGATGTCGTCCGCGGTAATATCATCGAAGGTCTCCACGCTGTGGCCGATGCCCGTGGGCTGGTAAAGTTCGGGAGCGTGCATTTCTGCACCGGGATCAAACTGCGGGAGGGTAGGGGTGGCGCTCATGGGTTGGGGATAGGATACCCTGCCACAAAGTGATTTGGCTGGCCATGCATCGCCCCGCTATTTCTTTGTAGTTATCCGCTCTCATGAAACTCTCCGGTCAATCGTGCTCCGTGAAACTGGGCCAGGCGGGCCGCGTGCGTTGCGAGCCCGGCTGGCATCTGGGGCCGGACTGGGTGCGCGGTCTGCACGACTATGACCTGTGGTTTGTCTGGGCGGGGCGCGGCCGGATGAAGGTGGGCAAGACCGGGCTGGTGCTTGTGCCGGGCACCTGCGTGTGGATGCGGCCCGGGCACGCTTATGAGGCGGAGCAGGAGCTGACGGCACCCCTCGGGGTGAATTATATCCACTTCACGCTGCAGTCCTCCGGGCGAAATTTGCCTTTATCCGCTTTCAAGCCGCCGTTCGAGATCCTGCGCACCCGTCAGCTCGAACTGGTGGACGTCATGATGCGGCGGGTGATCGAGCTGCGCGCGGAGCCGGCGGCGGCGGACGTGGCGGCCGGGCTGATGGGAGCACTGCTGATGGAGCTGGCGCGCGAGCACACGGCGACAGCGGGCATGGACGCGCCCGGCCTCGACCAGCACCACCGTGATGTCATCCTGCAGGCGGCCGCGCAGATCAGGGAAAGTCCCGGGCGCGTGGCGCCCATCGCCGCGCTCGCGCGCAAGGCCGGCTACAGCGTCGATCATTTTTCGCGGGTTTTCCTCAAGGTCACCGGCGCGCGTCCGCAGGACTACATCATCAACGCCCGGATCGAGCGGGCGCGCCAGCTGCTCTCCGAATCCGACCTCACCATCGGCATGATCGCGGAGGCGCTCGGGTTTCGGGACATCTTTTTTTTCTCGCGGCAGTTCCGGCAGAAAACCGGGCAGACGCCGACGGAGTTCCGGCGCGGCCTGCGGCGCATATGACGGAAGTTTCGCAAAACTTCCGCTTGCCCGCCGGAAAACGCGCCCTATACCTTGCGCCACTTAGCGTCTCATCCATCCTATCGCATGAACATCAAAGCCTATCTCAAGCCCTCCTGCGGCTGGTCCAATGGCGTCCGTGCGATCATGCGCAAGCATCACCTCGCTTTTGAGGATATCGATATCATCAACAATCGCGCGAATTATGCGGAGATGGTGCAGAAGTCCGGCCAGCCCCTCTCGCCCTGCGTCGAGATCGATGGCGTGATGCTGGCCGACGTGTCCGGGGAAGAAGTGGAAAATTACCTGCTCAGCAACGATCTGGTGAAATCCACCGACCTGGCGTCCGAGGTCCCGACCAATGCGGGCTGCTCGGACGAGGAACACGCCAAAATGGCCACTAAAACGATCCGTTTCTTCTAACGCTGAGAGCTCTCCGCACTAACCACGCTCCGGGCCGGCTCTCGCAAATGCGACCGGCCTTTTTTTTGTCCCCACGCCAGCACCCCCTGCAAAAATCGCCCCGCCTCCGCCTGCGCGGTGGCACAAGTCCAGCTCCTGAAATCAGTTTCCCCCTCGATGCCGAACGCACCTCAGCCTGATTCCCTGTCCCACCCGGCCGCTCTGCCCGGCCGTCCGGCCAAGCAGGGCCTCTACGATCCGTGGTTTGAGCATGATGCCTGCGGCGTCGGTTTCGTCGCCGACATGCACGGGCGCAAGTCCCACCAGATTCTCAAGGATGCGCTGCAGGTGCTGACGAATCTCGATCACCGCGGCGCCGCCGGCAGCGAGCCCAACACCGGCGACGGCGCCGGCGTCCTGCTGCAACTCCCGCACAAGTTTTTCCAGGAGGCGGCCAAGAAGGCGCGCATCACGCTGCCCGGTCCCGGCCAGTACGGTGCCGGACTCATTTTTCTCCCGCGCAACCCGACGATCCGCCGCAAGATCGAGCAGACCTTCGAGCGGATCGTGCAGTCCGAGGGCCAGACCTTCCTCGGCTGGCGCACGGTGCCGACCGACAACTCCACGCTGGGCGAGACCGCCAAGTCCTGCGAACCGTTCATGCGCCAGGCGTTCATCGGGCGCAATCCGGCGCTGGCCGACGACATGGCGTTCGAGCGCAAGCTCTACATTATCCGCAAGCGCGGCTACAGCGAGATCCGCACGTCCACGCTGGGCGGCGCCGAATCCTGGTATGTTGCCAGTCTTTCCTGTCAGACGATCGTCTACAAGGGCATGCTGCTGACCGACCAGCTCGGGAAATATTTCCCCGACCTGCAGAACCCCGCGATGGAGACGGCGATCGGCCTTGTGCACTCGCGTTTCTCGACGAACACCTTTCCCAGCTGGGACCGGGCGCATCCCTACCGCTACGTCGCGCACAACGGCGAAATCAACACGCTCCGCGGCAACATCAACTGGATGCACGCCCGCGAGGCGCGCTTCGAGTCGGAACTGTTTGGCGACGACATCAAGAAGGCCCTCCCGATCGTCAACCCGAACGGCAGCGACTCGGCGATGTTCGACAACACGCTCGAGCTCCTCGTCCTTGCCGGCCGGCCGCTCGCGCATGCGATCATGATGATGATTCCCGAGCCGTGGTCGGGCGATCAGCATATGGACGACGCGCGCCGCGCCTTCTATCAGTATCACGCCTGCCTCATGGAGCCGTGGGACGGCCCTGCCGCCATCGCGTTTACTGATGGCAAGCAGATCGGGGCGATCCTGGACCGCAACGGCCTGCGGCCTTCGCGCTACTGCGTGACCAAGGACGGTCTTGTGATCATGGCGTCGGAAACCGGGGTGCTCGATATCCCACCGGAAAACGTCCTTCGCAAGGGCCGGCTCCAGCCCGGCCGCATGTTCCTCGTGGACACCGAGCAGGGTCGCATCATCGAGGACGAGGAAATCAAGCAGCAGTTCGCCAGCCAGCGGCCCTATCGCCAGTGGCTCAACGAACATCTGGTGCACTTGGAAGACTTGCCCGCCGCGCCCTCCGTGCCGGTGCCTGACCACGAAACGCTGCTCCAGCGGCAGATTGCGTTTGGGTACACTTACGAGGACGAGCGCGCCATTCTCGCGCCGATGGCGCGCGACGGCGTCGAGGCCCTCGGCTCGATGGGCAACGACGGCGCCCTCGCCGTGCTCTCGAACAAGCCGCGCCTGCTCTACGATTATTTCAAGCAGCTCTTCGCGCAGGTCACCAACCCGCCGATCGACTCGATTCGCGAGGAAATCGTCATCTCCGCCGAAACCCGCCTCGGTTCCGAGGGCAACCTCCTCGATCCGCAACCGACCGCCTGCCGTCGCGTTGAGTTGAAGTGGCCCGTCCTCACCAACGAGGAATTCGCCAAGATCCGGCGCACCGACTTGCCCGGCCTGAAGATGGGCGTGCTGCCGTCGCTGTTCCGCGTCGCGCGCGGCGAGAAGGGCCTCGCGAAGTCGATGGAGGAAATCTGCATGATGGCCCGGCGCATGATCGAAGAGGAGGAAATCAACGTCCTCATCCTCAGCGACCGCGGCGTCAGCAAGGAATTCGCGCCCATTCCTGCGCTGCTCGCGGTGGCCGGCCTGCACCACTATCTCATCCGCGAAGGCCTGCGCACGCGCGCCAGCCTGATCATCGAGACGGGCGAGGCCCGCGAGGTGCACCATTTCGCGCTGCTCATCGGTTACGGCGTGAGCGCGATCAATCCCTACGTGGCGTTCGAGACAATCGACGACATGATCCGCGAGGGCTCGCTCACGGGCATCGACCATAAGACCGCCTGCAAAAACATGGTCAAGGCCGCCTCGAAGGGCGTCATCAAGGTCATGTCGAAGATGGGCATCTCCGCGATCCAGAGTTACCGCGGCGCACAGGTGTTCGAGGCGCTCGGTTTGCGGCAGGATGTCATCGACCACTATTTCACCTGGACCGCATCGCGCGTCGGCGGCATCGGTCTCGACGTCATCGCTCAGGAAGTGCTCGCGCGGCACCATGCCGCCTACGCCGACCGTCAGGTCGACGGGCACGTGCTGCCCGTCGGCGGCATTTACCAGTGGCGCGCCGAGGGTGAGGCGCACCTGTTTACGCCCGAGTCGATCCATCACCTGCAGCGGGCGACGCGCACCGGCAGCTACGCGTCGTTCAAGAATTTCACCAAGCTTATCAACGAGCAGGGCCGCACGCTCTGCACGCTCCGCAGCCTGCTCGAATTCAAGGCCTCTACCGCGATCCCGATCGAGGAGGTCGAGTCGGTGGAAACTATCATGAAGCGGTTCAAGACCGGCGCGATGTCCTACGGCTCCATCTCGAAGGAGGCGCACGAGACGCTCGCCATCGCGATGAACCGCATCGGCGGCAAGTCCAACACCGGCGAGGGCGGCGAGGATTCCGACCGCTTCACGGTGATGGCCAACGGCGATTCGAAGAACTCCGCGATCAAGCAGGTTGCGGCCGGCCGGTTCGGCGTGACGAGCGAGTACCTTGCGAGCGCGAAGGAACTTCAGATCAAGATGGCGCAGGGCGCCAAGCCCGGCGAGGGCGGCCAGCTGCCCGGCACCAAGGTCTATCCGTGGATCGCCAAGACCCGCGGCACCACGCCTGGCGTCGGCCTCATCTCTCCGCCGCCGCACCACGACATCTATTCCATCGAGGATCTCGCGGAGCTCATTCACGACCTGAAGAACAGCAACCGCCACGCGCGCGTGAGTGTGAAGCTCGTGTCCGAGGTCGGCGTCGGCACCATCGCCGCGGGCGTTGCCAAGGCGCACGCCGACGTTGTGCTGATCTCGGGTTACGACGGCGGCACCGGTTCGTCGCCGCTGACCTCGCTGCAGCACGCCGGCCTGCCTTGGGAGCTCGGCCTGGCCGAGACCCACCAGACGCTGGTGCTCAACAATCTTCGCAGCCGCATTGCCGTCGAGACCGATGGCCAGCTCAAGACTGGCCGCGATGTCGTCATCGCCGCGCTGCTGGGCGCCGAGGAATTCGGTTTTGCCACCGCGCCGCTCGTCGCGACGGGCTGCATCATGATGCGCGTCTGCCATCTCAACACGTGTCCTGCCGGCGTGGCCACGCAGGACCCGAAGCTCCGCGCCAAGTTTGCCGGCAAGCCCGAGCACGTGGTGAACTTCATGAAGTTCATCGCGGAGGAAGTGCGCGAGATCATGGCGCAGCTCGGTTTCCGCACGATCGAGGAAATGGTCGGCCAGGTCGGCTACCTCGAGCCGAAGCAGGCCGTCGACCATTGGAAGGCCAAGGGGCTGGATTTCTCCAACATCCTCTATTCGCCCGAGGTTGGGCCCGAGGTCGGCCGCTTCTGCTCGACCAAGCAGGATCACGGCCTCGACAAGTCGCTCGACCTCACGACGCTCCTTGGTTTGTGCGAGCCGGCGATCGAGCGCGGCGAGAAAGTCGTCGCCGAGCTGCCGATCCGCAACGTCAACCGCGTCGTCGGCACGATCACCAGCCACGAGATCACCAAGAAACACGGCGCCAAGGGCCTGCCGGATGACACCATCCGAATCCGCTTCAAGGGATCCGCCGGCCAGAGTTTCGGCGCCTTCATGACGAAGGGCATGACGTTCTCCATCGAGGGCGACGCCAACGACTACGTCGGCAAGGGCCTCTCAGGCGGCAAGATCATCATCTACCCGTCCTCCTCTGCCACGTTCAAGGCCGAGGAAAACATGATCATCGGCAACGTCGCGCTCTACGGCGCGACCGCCGGCGAAGTCTACATCCGCGGCATGGCCGGCGAACGATTTGCCGTCCGCAACTCCGGCGTCAGCGCGGTCGTCGAGGGCATCGGTGACAACGGCTGCGAATACATGACCGGCGGCCGCGTCGTTATTCTTGGCACGGCGGGCCGCAACTTTGGCGCCGGCATGTCGGGTGGCATTGGCTACGTGCTGGATGAGACCGGCGACTTCGCCCAACGCGTCAACCTCCAGATGGTCGGCATCGAGAAACTTGAGTCCACGGCGGAAATCGCCGCCGTCCACGATCTCATCGAGCGCCACTTTGACTACACCAAGAGCACCCGCGCCCAGCAGATCCTCGCGGCCTGGGCCCAATACGTGCCGAAATTCGTCAAGGTCATGCCCAAGGACTATAAGCGCATGCTTGCGTCCATCGACCGCGCGCAGGCGCAGGGCCTGACCGGCGACGAAGCCATCATGGCCGCCTTCGAAGACAACGCCCGCGACCTTTCGCGCGTGGGCGGGAATTGATGCGGCGTGTTAAGTTTTATGCATTACGTTTTAGCCACACCACCACCGCTGCATTCGTTTGCTCGTAACCCCTAACACGTAAGACCTAACCCCTCCTGAAATGGGCAAACCTACCGGCTTCATTGAATATCTCCGCGAGCTTCCCGTCGACCGCCCGCCGGCGGAGCGCGTGCGTGACTGGAAGGAATTCCACCACCACATGGAGACGAAGAAGCTCCGCAACCAGGGAGCCCGCTGCATGGATTGCGGCGTGCCGTTCTGCCACACGGGCAAGCTGATCGGTGGCATGGCGTCGGGTTGCCCCATCAACAACCTCATCCCCGAGTGGAACGATCTCGTTTACCGCGGCCTGTGGAAGGAAGCGCTCGCCCGCCTGCACAAGACGAACAATTTCCCCGAGTTCACCGGCCGCGTCTGTCCCGCGCCGTGCGAGGGCTCGTGCGTCCTCGGGATCAACAACCCGCCGGTCACGATCAAGAATATCGAGGCGGCCATCACCGACCGCGGCTGGGATGAAGGCTGGGTCCTGCCTGCCGCGCCCAAGGTCCGCACGGGCAAGAAGGTCGCCGTCATCGGTTCCGGCCCCGCCGGCCTGTCCGCGGCGGCCCAGCTCAATCTCGCCGGCCATACCGTCACTGTCTTCGAGCGCGCTGACCGTCCGGGCGGCCTGCTGATGTACGGCATCCCGAACATGAAGCTCGACAAGCAGGAGGTCGTCCTCCGCCGCATCAAGCTCATGGAGCAGGAGGGCATCAAGTTCATCTGCAACGCCAACGTCGGCGACAACGTCGAGCCGCAGATCTTCCTGAAGGAATACGACGCCACCGTCATTTGCACCGGCGCCACGCAACCGCGCGACCTGCCGATCGAGGGCCGCGCATTGAAGGGCGTGCACTTCGCAATGGAGTTTCTCACCGCGAACACGAAGGCGGTCCTCGGCAACAACGGCGCGAGCCCGATCCACGGCGGCGGCAAGGATGTCGTCGTCATCGGTGGCGGCGACACTGGCACGGACTGTGTTGGCACATCGATGCGCCACGGTTGCAAGAGTCTGCTGCAGATCGAGATTCTGCCGAAGCCGCCGATGGAGCGCACGGCGGACAACCCCTGGCCCGAATGGCCGAAGGTCTACAAGATGGACTACGGTCAGGAAGAGGCCGCCGCAAAGTTCGGCGCCGATCCGCGTATTTACGTCACGACGGTGAAGAAGTTCATCGGGGATGAGCACGGCCACGTGAAGGAACTCGTGACCGTCGAGATCAAGTGGGGGAAAAATGAGAAGGGGCAGTTCGTGCCGCAGGAACTGCCGGGCACGGAAAAGACGCGGCCCGCGCAGCTCGTGCTCCTCGCGATGGGCTTCCTCGGGCCTGAACAGGCGTTGCTGAAGGAGATCGGCGTCGAGACCGACCCGCGCAGCAACATCAAGGCGGACTACGGCAAGTTCGGCACGAGTCTCCCGGGCGTGTTTGCCGCCGGCGACTGCCGCCGCGGCCAGAGTCTCGTGGTCTGGGCGATCAACGAAGGCCGCGCTGCCGCCCGCGAGTGCGATCGCTACCTGATGGGCTCAACTGATCTGCCGTAAGCCTCCACCAGATCGGGTGCGCAACCCTCGGCCCGCGGAAAAATTCCAGGCGCTCCTCCAACCGGGGAGCGCCTTTTTATTGGCCTCATCCGCCAGGCCATTCTGAAGTTTGTCACCTATTGGGTGACAAGTGGTTTTTGCGATCGCAGCGGATTTTCCCCGGCCACGGCGTTCGCAATGTAAGTTTTCGGGGACGTCGGTGCCTAATTAGGAAAAGTCCCACCATGAAAACAACCGCGTCGCACGTCCTGTTCAGTCAGCCGATCAGCCGCCGGACTTACACCTGGCTCCTGTTCCTTTGTCCCTTCGCTGCCGCCTGGATCTACCTGTCGGTGTGTTCGCACCCCGCAGCACTGGCGGAGAAAGTGAGCTGACGCGTCATGAAAAAGACGCCCCATCCGGTTCTTCCGCATGAGCCGATCAGCTTCCGGACGATCTACTGGCTCTGCTTCATCAGTCTCGCGATGATTGTCTGGGCCTCCCTGTCGGCTCATCTCGGCCAGAACTTGGAAACCCGTGAGAGCTTGGATCAAGCGAACTGGCACAACTGGATCGCCCAGCGTTTAACCCTCAAGGCGCTGCTCTTCCGGCCGGGCTTTTGGGTGGTAGAGGAGCTTATCTTCCGGGGAGTGCTGCTGCAGCTTCTGCGGCGGTATTGTCCGCTGTGGCTTGCCCTGCTGCTTTCCGCCGGCCTCTTTACCCTGACCCATCTCAGCAAGGGCCCTTCTACGATGGCGGTCGCATTCGTGCTGAGTTATTACTTCGCTTGGCTGATGATCCGGACGAACTCGATCTATGCGCCCATCATCGCGCATTGGTCGCTGGATTTCAGCGGGCTCTACGTGGTTTTCCCCCTGATGGCGGCCTCCGGCCGGATCAATCCGGCCGGTTTTTCCTTTCCGATCTGGGCCTGGGTGCTGTCGGCTGCAGTGATCATGACCGGCCTGTGGGTGCTGCGCCGGGAATTTCGCGCGGGTCCCGCTTTCCGCACCGACTTTGGGTTAGTCCCGGTGCGGGCTTGAGCCGCATGTCCGACCCCGGCGATCAGCTCTTCCTCGAGGTGTACCGGGAACATGCCGGCTTGGTCATCAAGACGGCGCATGCGTTCACAACGAATGCGGCGGACCGGGATGATTTGTATCAGGAAATCCTGCTCTCGGTCTGGAAGGCCCTTCCGCAATTCAAGGGGCAGGCAAAACTCTCGACCTATGTTTACCGGGTTGCGCACAGCTGCGCGCTGAACTGGAAACGCTCGCGCCAGCGCTACCAGAGCAAGGTCGACCGTTTCGCCCTGGAGATCCCCGACCTGACCTCCTCGCCCGAAGAACGAGAGCGCGTGGCTTGGCTTTATGCCCGCATCCAGCAGCTGCCGCCGGTGGACCGGACACTGATCCTGCTCTACCTCGACAAGATTAACTACGCGGACATCGCTGAGATCAGCGGCCTGTCTGAAACCAACATCGGTGTGCGCCTGCATCGCATCAAGCAACAGCTCACCGCGCTTTCGGAGGAAATCCCCCATGAAATTTGAAGAACTGGAATCCGTCTGGGCGCTCCAGCAACCCGCGAAGACCGGCATCACCGATCTGCCGGCGCTGCGCCGTGCTCTCCAGTCGCGGCTGAACCGACGCCTGCGCATGCTAATTTACGCGGGAGCCAGTCTGGTGTTCAGTCTGATCGCCATACAGGTGCTCTTCTTCGTCAACCTGCGTGTCACGCGCGTGGAAGACCAGTGGCTGTTTTTTGTGCGACTGATGCTGCACCAAGGCGTGAGTCTCGTCATCGTACTTGAACTGGTCCGCGTCTTTCTCCGCCACCGACGGCTGGCGCACGGGCGGGCTAAGTCGGTGCGGGACGTCGTGAGCCTGTCCCTGACTGTTGTGGAGACGGAGATGGCTGATTATCGCCTGGGCCGCTGGGTCACGCTTGTATTGGTGGCGCTTTCGCTGTTCTCCGCTTACCTCAACCAGCCGGTCACGCGGGAGGGCTGGGATGCCTTCGGCCTGCGGGCCGGCATGATCATTGCCGTCTATGGATTGCTGTGGCTGCTATTCTGGCTGCAATATCGCCGCAAGCTCTTGCCCGAGCAGAAACGGCTGAGAGCCACGCTTGGGCAGTTGGAGAAAACCGGCGAGTGACAGCGGGTTGCTACGGGCTCAGTACGGACTGGAAGGTGCTTCACCAACATGGGGTTGGCTGCGCGCTGGTCCGGCACGCGGTTGTCACGGTAAACCTGTCGCTTATCCGGAACGCGATCTGCTATGCTCCGGGCATGCACTACAAAAAAATAGTGATGGAGCCGGACAAGAAGATCGCGCTCGTGGCGCACGACAACAAGAAGCGGGATTTGATCGAGTGGGCGAAGTTCAACCGCGACCTGCTGGCCCACCACAAGGTGTACGCCACCGGCACCACCGGCCTGATGCTGGAGGAGGAACTGGGTTTCCCCATCACCAAGCTCCAGAGTGGTCCGCTCGGGGGCGACCAGCAGATCGGCGCAAAGATCGTCGATGGCGACATCGATTTCCTCATCTTCTTCTGGGATCCGCTCGAGCCGCAGCCGCATGATCCCGACGTCAAGGCGCTGCTGCGCATGGCTGTGGTCTGGAATATCCCGATCGCCTGCGACCGTGCCTCGGCCGATTTCATGATTTCCTCGCCGCTGATGGACAAACGTTACCAGCGCCTCGTGCCGGACTACGATGTGTACCGGGCAAGGGTCATTCCGGCGGCCGAGCCGGCGATGCCGGAGGTCCCGGATCTCCCTGAAACCAAGAAGACCGCGGCATAACACGAGGGTCAGGCCAGTTAACCGCTTATTGAAGTAAACGCGGGTGGTTCACAGGTGGACGGCGCTCTCCGCGCGCCGTGGAGCGACTAAACAAAGCAAAACGCGCGCGGAGCGCACATTCCACCCGCCGGCAATCTTCGCGTCCGGGAGTTGCCTTGCCGCGCCCGGTGCGTTCCATGGCGACGATGCTTTCCAAGCCCATACCCGGTTCGACGGGTGAAGTCCTGACGTGCCTGCCGTCGCCCTACATGCCACATCCGGCGACGGGATTGCTCTATCTGCCGCGGTTTCTGGCGAAGTGCCGCTACGTCAAGGCCCACGGAGCGTTGCCGGCGAGCTATGCGAAAAACTACAAGCGCGGGCTCGACCGGTTTCTCTGCCTGCATCTGGGGATCGATCCCGCGGCCGTGGAAAAGATCGTGTTCGAGTCTGCGGATGACGCGGAAGTCGAGTCGCGGCTGCGCGCGCTGCTCCCGCTGGAAGTGCATGCGGCCAGATGGAACCGCGACCTGGCGCAGAAGGGGCTCACGCCTGCCGTGCAGGAGTTCATGAAGGAAGCGCTCACCGCCATGGGTTGTGCGGACCGCGTGGAGCAGATCCGTACCGTGCCCGATCTCATCGACTTCGACGAGGGCCGGATCGAGTAAGGCGGGCCGGCTGGGCAAAAAAAGAGCCGCTCCAAAAGGAGCGGCTCATGCTTTTGGCGAGAAGAAGCTTACTTCTTCTTTTTCTTCGCCACTTTCTTCTTGGGAGCTTTTTTGGCCATGATCTTGGTTTCCTTTTGTGGGTTAATGCCCGGCCGAATCATCACAAGGATCGGTGAAGCGCGCACGGGCTAGTGTGAAGTTCACGCCCGCAGCGCAGTCGCGCAATACAAATGAGCGGAGAAAAAAAATTTCCGACGGCCGTGATTCGCGCGCGGAATCAGAAAATAAACTCACCCATCGTCGCGGGCCGCACCGGATGTCCGATCGCGCGGCGGATCGACTCGAGATTTTCGCGGACGAGTTCGCCCATGGATTCGCAGCGCAGATATTCGTCGCGCTGGTAATGCTCGGCGAGGCTCGCGCGCAGCTCGTGCACTTTCTCCAGCGGTGCGATGGGATCGCGCGCCATCTCCCCGAGCAGGAGGCCGAGCCGCTGGCTGGCGAGCTCGGCGCGCTGGAGCATCAGGGTCTGCTCCTCGCGCTGGTACTGGAGCGCGGTCTTCGAGTGCAGGTGCTTCATGCAATAGAGTACCATCTCGGCGTTTTCCTTAAAGAACTGCGGCAGGTAGAAGTTTTTCCGGCCGTTGTAGGACTGCTGGTCGAAGTCCATTGCGCGGATCCGCACCTGCGCGCCCTCGAAGTCGGGCGTGACCACCACGACGTAATTGTAGGAGCGCATGTCGCCGAGCAGACGCACGAAGGAGCGCTCGTTGAACTTCACCATCTCCTTCGCCACGCGCACGGGACTGAGATCGCGGTCATGCAGCCAGCGCTCGATGAAGGCGTCGCCGGGAATGCCGGCGATGTGTTCCTCGACGAGCGTGCTGCCATGCGTGATGAAATTCAGCCGGTTGGGGGAGAGCAGGTGCTCGAGCTCGAGGCCGTAGGCCCGCGAGGCGTCGGCCTTCTTGAGATAGAAATAATCCTGGTTGTCGTTGTACGCGTTGACGACCCGGATGCGGAACGGGGTCGAGTTCCCGAAGCTGCAGAAATCCACACGGTCCACGTAGAGATGCTCCACGACGGAAAAATCGCCGTCGACCTTCAGCAGCGCGTAGATGCGCTTCAGGCCCTCGTAGAGGTCGCCCATCTCGTCCGCCCGGTAGATGACACTGTCCCAGAGCGTCGGTTTGCCCCGCTCATCCGTCAGCGGGATGGCTTCCTGGAAATCACGCAGCCGCTCGTAAGTGACCGGCAGTTCACGCTCGCGCTTGTAGCGGCTAAGGTAACCGCGGAAGCCGGCGGTGATCGGGAAAGGCGGCTTCTTCGTGGTCGGTGGGATGGAGGACTCGGCCGCGGACATGATGGCACGCTAGGAGGAGCCTGCAGGTTGGCGAGCCGGGCTTTTCGGAAAACGCCCGGTCCCGCTGCGGAACGCGGCCTACGTCGTGAAATATTTCCTGAGTGCCGCTGTCACCGGCGGCACTTTCAGCGGCACGCCGTGCCGGCGCAGTGAAGCCGTGGCCTGACAGCCGGCGGCCACGCTTTCCCGGGCGGCGAGCGGCGAGGTTTCGGTTCTTCCGCCTTCCCGCGCGAAGCGCAGAAATTCCGCCATGATCATCGGATCTGCCCCGCCATGCGTGCCGCGGCTGACGGGGATTTTGTAGGTGACGTCGCCCTTCGGGTTGTAGCCGGCGCGCCGGTTCCAGAGGCGCAGGTAAGTGCCGGGCTCGCCGTTGCCGAAATTCTCGAGTCGGCCCGCGGTGCCAATGACGGTATAATTGCGCCAGTAATCCGGAGTGTAGTGGCATTGCGCGTAGGTCGCGAAGACCCCGTTATCGAGCCGCATCTGCATCGTGCTCAGATCCTCGACATCGATGTGATGGTTCAAGTGGCGGGCGCGGGTCGGTGGAAACAAATCGAGCTGCATGTCTCCAGGCTTGATCGGCCGTGGCCCTTTGATTGCCGGCAAGCGCCCCGGGAGGTCGCCATAGAGCGTGAGGCCGCCGAGCGCATTAACGAGCCGGGTGTAGCCGCCGCAGAGCCAGTGCAGGATGTCGATGTCGTGCGCGGCCTTCTGCAGGAGCAGGCCGGTCGTGTACCGGCGCTCGGCGTGCCAGTCGCGGAAATAGAAATCCCCGCCGTGGCCGACGAAGTGGCGGACCCAGCAGGCCTTCACCTCACCAATCGCACCGTCGTCGATGAGCGACTTCATCTTCCGCACAAACGGCATGTGCCGCATGTTGTGGCCGACATAGAGCCGGGCGCGGGACCGGGCGGCAGCGCGCAAGATGCGGTCGCAGCCAGCGATGGTCAGCGCCATCGGTTTCTCCAGATAGAGGGCGAAGCCGCGTTCCAGGGTCGCGACCGCCTGTTCCTCGTGCAGGAAATCCGGCGTGGCGATGATCACCGCATCCAGATCGCGCGCCAGCAGCGCGCGGTAATCGGAAGTGGTGAAAATCCCCGGGCCATAGACGGCGTGATTCTTGGCGAGGGTGGCCGGATTCACGTCGCAGCAGGCGACGACCCGCGCGCCCTGGCCCGGGCGATGAGCCAGCCCGCCGAGGTGTGCGCCCCGCCCGCCCGAGCCGATGATGCCAATCTGGAGATCAGGTTTTTTCATGGGAAATTTTTGGAGGGAAGGCCCAGGCCAGAAATTCCGGCAGGGCCCGCGCCCACGTGGCCGGCTGGTGTTCGCCGCCGGGAATCTCGAGGTAGACGACTTCGCGATCCCGCCGCAGTCCTTTCGCCACGAGCTCGTTGATCAGCTCCGTGGTGTCCTGGATGGCGTCGATGACGCCGTTGCCGTCGCGGTCCGCAGTTTCATCGCGCGTGCCCGCCTCAAACCACAGCCGGAGTGCCGGGGTGGCTTCCGTGGTGCGGACACGCCGGTGCGGGATGCGGGAGGCTTGCTGCGCCGCCACGCCGCCATCGTCCGTGCGCCACCAGAATGAACCTGAGAATGCCCCCATGATCCCGAACACATGCGGCCGGCGCCAAGCGAGGTCGAAGGCGGACAGTCCGCCGAGCGACGCGCCGATCACCGCCGTGTTGGCCGGACCGCGCCGCAACCGGTAGCGGTGTTGCAGGCGCGGCAAGACGGTGTCGGTCACGAATGACTGGAACTGGGCCGCATGCGCGCCCTGACCTTGGACGTTGGGGATGCCTGCGGTGCCATAATCATCCAGCCGGTCGGGACCCGCCATGATGGCTGCGACAACAGGCGTGTCGCCACCCACCGCATGATGCCGGGCGAGCGCCTCGGTGAGCTTCCAGGCGTCCATGTCCTGGCCGTCGTGCACGACGAGGAGCGGCCACGTGCGCTTCGGGGTATCTTCGTAATCGGGCGGAAGATAAACGGTCAGCGCCCGCTGGCCGCCGAGTTGCGGGGCCGCCACCTGCACGGTGCGCTCGACGGCGATTCCGGCCCCGAGGCCGGCGCTGACGTCGTCCTGCCGGAAGAGACGCGACATCCGGCCGAACAAGGTGGATTTGGGACGGGACATGCGGAGAAATCAGGTGGAAGCAGCGAGCTGATGCTGGCGGCGGTAGTTGAGCGGGCGGATGCCGCGGGTATGGGCGGCGAAGGCGGCGTAGAAAGGCGCCACGGACGAAAACCCGCTCTCCATCGCCACGTCGAGCACCTTCATGTCGCTCGTGATGAGCAGGCGCTGGGCATGCGAGACCCGCAGGCGGGTGAGATATTCCCAGACGCTCACGCCGCAGAGTTTCTTGAACATGCGCATGAGATATTTGGGGTGCAGGCCGGCATGGGCCGCGATGGCGTCCACGCTGAGCGGCTCGCGATAATGCTGGGCAATGTACCGCGTGATGCGGGTGATCTGGCCGGTGCCCTCGGTCCGCGCGTCGCCGCGCCCGCGCCGGCGCGGCATGCCCAGGGCCAGCCGGTGAAACCGCGCCTCCATTTCCAGCTGCAGCACGCGCCGCCGGTCGGGATCTCCGCTCTCGGCGTCCGCCAGCCAGCGTTCGAGGGTGGGACGGTCGGCGTCATCGGGCAGCGCGGAAATGATTTCGCCGGCCAGCAGCCGGTCGGGCAGCCCGTTGGGCAGCCGCCATTGGAGAAACCACGCGAGTGGCAGTGTGATCCAGATTCCATCGCTGACAATCCCCGGGCCCAGCGTTTGGTGCGGCACGCCGCCCCACAGCACGGTGAAACGTCCGGCCCCGACCGGCGCGACGGTGCCGCCGTGGAGATAGGAGAATTCGCCGCTGAACAGGAAGTTTACCTCGATGTCCGGATGGGTGTGCGGTGCGTCCATCATCCCGGTATGGTCCTGCCGCCAGATGCGGAAACCGAGCGCCTGCTCGTGGCGGTCCAGCGGGCGAAGAGGAGTGGGACGGGACATGGGAGATCTTCGGACTGCGTCGGACCATATGAACGGTCCGAGGTTACCATTAAAGAAATAATCCGGCTTAAACGGAAAGATATTTTTGAATAGTTCGCCTACAGTCGGGCCCATGGAACCCCTCCGCTATCACGGCCACAATACCCTCCCCCCGAAAATCGAACTGCCGGACGCCCGCATCCCCAGCACGCTCGAGGAGTACCTCTTCGATCTGCAGGGCTTCGTTGTCCTGCGCGGCGTGCTCTCGAAGGAGGAGGTCGCGGATGCCAACGCCCGCATCGACCAGATCCCGCGGGCGCTGCCGCGGAACGGCTGGCACGGCTGGGTCCAGCGCGAGGATCACCCCGAGCACCGCGGCATCAGCTACCAGCAGGTGTATGAGCTGGGCGGGACCTTCGAGCGGATGATCGACCATCCCAATTACATCAACTACGTGCTGCGCTTCATCGGGGGCCAGGATACGTTCGACTACCATCACGGGCCGCTCTTCATCGACGAGAACTTCTACACGATCCGGGGGCCGGGCGAGGCCATCCCGCTGCATGCCGGCGGCCACGACCGCTGCAAGCGCATGCAATTTCGCTATCACAACGGCCGCTTCGCCTGTTCGCAGATCAACGTCCTGACGGCCTTCACCGACATCGGTCCGGGCGACGGGGCGACGATGGTCATTCCCGGTTCGCACAAGTCCAACATCATCCATCCGGAATTCCTCCGGAAGCAGACCAACGAATGGGGCGAGGGCGGCGGTGGCTCCGTCGACGGCGTGCCCGGCGCGGTGGAAGTCCATATGAAGGCGGGCGACTCGATCGTATTTGTCGACGCCACCTGCCACGGCTCGGCCAAGCGGATCAACCCCGGCGAACGCAAGATCAGCGTGTACCGTTACGGCTCCTCCTGGAACCGCACCCGCTGGGGCTACCATGCCTCGCCGGAGCTGATGGCGCGGACGAATCCCTTCGCGCGCAAACTTGTCCATCCGCAGGATTACATCCGTCCGCCGGGTACGCCGGCGCGGTTTTAAACGGAATCTGCCGATCCCGATTGATTATTGGAGCCGCGGCGCCCCCGCCGCGTTACGGCTCTGAACTGCGGCGAGGGCGCCGCGGCT
>CAIONS010000067.1 GCA_903859715.1 uncultured Opitutia bacterium | reverse complement strand
GACCTACCCGACCGGCTTCTCGCAGGGCACCACGATCACGATCAGCGGCGTCGCCGGTGTTCGCACGATCACCTACGCCCCGTAATCAAGTCGACCCTTGGTTTTATCCAAGCCGTCCGCCCTCAAAGCGGACGGCTTTTTCATGCCCGTGCCGGACCGTCCCGCAGGTTGGCGAGCTCAATCCGGTTTTGATCCGGATCGCGGAGATGGACCGACCGGATCGCCCGGGATTTGCCCGCCGGCTAGTTCTGCGCGAGGATCCGGCGGCAGAGGTTTTCGCCGCGGGCAAAATCGCGGCAGGTCTGGGGCCGGTCGGCGTAGATAGTGCAGAGTTGGGTGGCAGGATCGAGGGCGACGCACGCACCATCGCCCCGCTGATCCATGCAGCGCGCGCCGTCGTGTTCAACGACCAGCTCCTCCGGAACCACATCGCCCGGCCTCAGCTCGACCACCAGATGGCAGCAGCGGCCGCAGCCGGCGCAAGGTGGAAGGTCGGAATGCGTGGTGATGGAGCGAAGGACGACAGCCCGGCTCATGATTGGCGACCTTTATACCATCAGCTCAAACTTCAAAAAATTTACACGAAGACCGCCAAGCTCGCGAAGGACTGCCCGAGGTTCGGAGATTACTTCGCGTGCTTGGCGACCTTGGCGTAAAAGGTTCGAGTTGGTCGCAGTTCCCTTTTGCGTGCACGATTCTGATTGCCGGCCCGTCACATTATCGCCGGCCTTGCGGCATGGGAGCCAAGTATCTGCCGACGATCAAAGACATGAAAGCGAGCCAGCGCTTTCAGCAAAAGCAGCACCCGCTGCCTTTCTTCAAGAAGCCGTCGGGTGCTCCGCTGCCCAAGAAGGGCAAGCAAAAGTAGTCGGGCGTCTCCGCCGCGATTCGATCGGGTGTGCGGCTGTGGATTTGAGGGAGCACGGATGAGGTCCGTTTTCCCATCGCTGGAGCCACGTGAGTTCGCTCTCGCTCTTGCGCCGTGCTCAACGTCGAATAAGGGCCATGTCCAAATCACAAAACGCCCAGAAGCAGACGATGAAGAAGCCGTTGAAAACACCGGCCGAGAAAAAAGCCGCCAAGCGCGAAAAGAAAAACAGCCGCTGAGCTGTTCTCTCCGGGTTCGGCTTTACACCAACCCCGGAGTCTTAATAAGAAGGTCGCCAAGGCCGCGAAGAGATCCCGGTTCTTGGATTTGTCCTTCGCGCTCTTGGCAGCCTTCGTGTGGAGTTCTGTTGCTGGAGTAAGCGCCCTGATATGCGGCGGCGTCAGTACACGACGTTCTGGGTCGTTTCTCCAGGCTGGCCAAATTGCAACGAGCTGAGCCGGCGGTACAGGCCGTCGGGTTTGGCCGAGAGTTCGTCGTGGTTGCCGAGCTCGACGATCCGGCCGGCCTCGAGCACGGCAATCCGGTCGGCGTTGCGGATGGTCGCGAGCCGGTGGGCGACGATAAACGTGGTCCGCCCCTTCATGAGCCGGTCGAGTGCGACCTGCACGAGCCGCTCGCTTTCGCTGTCGAGGGAACTTGTGGCCTCGTCGAGGATGAGGATGGCTGGATTCTTGAGGATGGCGCGCGCAATGGCGATGCGCTGGCGCTGGCCGCCGGACAGCTTGATGCCGCGGTCGCCGACCAACGTGGAGTAACCTTCGGGGAAGGCGGAAATGAATTCGTCGGCGTTGGCCAGCCGGGCGGCCTCACGGATGGCGGCGTCATCGGCCCCAGGCCGGCCATAGACGATGTTTTCCGCAATGGAGCCGCCGAAGAGCAGGACGTCCTGCGGCACGATCGCCATCTGGCCGCGGAGCCAGGCAAGCGGATAATCGCGCGCGTCGTGTCCATCAATCAACAGCCGGCCGCCATCGGGATCATAGAAACGGAGCAGCAAGGCGGTGAGGGTGGATTTGCCGGCGCCGCTGGGTCCGACGAGGGCGATGCGTTCGCCGGGACGGGCGCCCACGGTGACATCGTTGAGGACGGCGACCTCGGGACGGGCGGGATAACGGAAGTTCACGGCTTCGAATGCCACCTCGCCGCGCAGACGGGCGGGCAGGGAAGTGTCCGTGGCGGCCGGGGCATCCAGCGCGATCTCGGTGGGTTCACGGAGGAGTTCGCGCACGCGCTGGGTGGCGCCGACGGTTTTCTGGATCTGACTGAACAGCTCGGCGGCCTGGCCCATCGCACCGGCGACAAACGTGGTGTAGAGCACGAAGCGCGTCAGTTCGCCCGGAGTGATGCCGCCGCTTTGGAGCAGGCCGGCGCCGAACCACAGCACGATCACGATGCCGCCGAAGAGCGCCAGGATGAAGAAAGCGACGAAGACCGCGCGCCAGCGGGCGGCCCCCAGTGCGGCGGCGAGTACGCGGGCGTTGGCGCGATCGTAGCGGCCCAACTCGAAGGCTTCATTGGCAAAGGCCTTCACGCTGGCGATGGCCTGCAGGGTTTCCTCCACGATCGTGTTCGTCGTGGCGAGCTGGTCCTGGGTCTCGCGGGAAAATTTTCGCAGCCGGCGGCCAAAGAACACCGCGGCGGCGATCAGGATGGGCAGCGTGCCGAGCATCACCGCGGTCAACCGGCCGGAGGTGAGTGCGATCATGGTGACGCCCCCAAGCAGGAAGACCGTCTGGCGGCACATCTGCGGTAGTGCGTCGATCAGAGCGCCCTCGATCTGGGCTACGTCGGTGGAGACCCGGCTGGTGAGCTCGCCGACGCGACGGCTGCCAAAAAAGGCCATCGGCAGGGAGATGAGCCGTCGGTAGCAGTCGCGGCGCAGATCAGCGAGGGCGCTCTGCCCGACGCGATTGAAGGAGAGGGCGCTGTTGAAGGAGGCGAGCGCTTGGATCGAGACTGAGCAGGCCAGCAACAAGGCCACCTGATTGAGGCTGAGGATCCCAAGCCACCGAATGCTGGCTTGCCCCGGGTGCAGCGCAGCATCGATCAGCGAGCCGGCGAGCAAGGGGAAGGCGAGACCGAGCATCGCACTGACGAAGAGCGTGGAGAGTCCGGCAAAGAATCGCGCCCGGTACGGCCGCACATAGCGGGCGAGGGTCAGGGTTTCGCGGAGGGTCTCGCGATTGAGCGGAGCCTTGGGCAGGCGTTCAAGGGCGATGTCTTCGGCGGAAGGGTTGTGGCGGGCCATAAAAGCTGAACCTCAGGTCGCTCTGCCGAAAAGACAAGGCGGAGGTGAGGAGCGCTCTGCGTCGCTGGAGGTAGCGCCGGTTCAATCTCAATCATCCAAGCCGCCCCGATGTTCCTGCTTCGCATGCAGTACGCGGAAAACGACAATCCGCTCTCCGATGATTTGGTAGAATAATTTATAAGGAAAGCGCCGGAGTAGAACGCGCCGGAAACCAAGGTAGTAAGGACGGGCACCGGTTGCAGTGCGCTGAAGTTCTTCCACCGCCCGCGCAATTTCATCGAGAAACTCATGTCCGAGTCCGGATCGCTATTGCTCATACCAATCACGTGTCCCGGCCAAATCCTGCACAGCCTCCGGACGGACGAGTACGAAACGGATCATGGCTGCTTGCGCAGCTTGGCCTCAACCTCGGACCATGGAGCGCCTGCGGTCGGATTCGCATCGTAAGCGGCCTGAGCTTCGTTGAGCAGCTTTTTTTCCTGATCGGTCGGACCGAAAGCCTCTTCCAAGTGCCACAGTTTCTCGAGAATCTCACCCCGCTCATGTGCGGAGAGTTTCGGCAGCGCGGCCATGATTTCAGCTTTGCTCATGGACCGAAGATAGGACCTTCCGGACGCGATTCAAGCCAGAGGCTGATCGTAACTTAGCCAATCAGTTTCAGCAGGTTCTTAAAGCTCGAACAACAGTATGATGGGTGGGTCGTGCCTGGAATTGACTAATGGCCAGGATATTTTCTGCTGTAGGTATGGCTGATGCGACCCCTCAATCACCCAGGACACCGTGGCATCTGTGGGTGGTCGGCGTGGTTTCCCTGCTTTGGAATTCTGGGGGGCGCGCTGGATTTCGTCATGACCCAGACCCGAAACGCGGCCTACTTGAAAAGTCTCACCCCGGTCCAGCTGGAGTTCTTCTTTAGTTTTCCGATGTGGGTGGTGATCGCCTGGGGAATCGCGACGTGGGGCGGCGTGGTGGGATCGCTGCTGCTACTTTTCCGCCGGGGCCTGGCGGTTCCGGTCTTTCTCGCCTCGATCATCGGCATGATCCTCACGACCTTCCACAATTTCGTCCTCGCGAACGGACTGAAAGTCATGGGCGGAGTGGGCGGCCTGATCTTTGGCGCCATTATTTTCGTGATCGGGCTGCTGCTGTGGATTTACGCGCGAGCCATGCGCCGGCGCGGTGTGCTGCGCTAAACCAGTGATAGTTGGCCGCTCCCTCTACAGCTTCGCCAGAATATCGTTCAGAGTCTGGCTCGGGCGCAGCGCCGCAGACGCTTTGGCATCGTCCGGTTGATAGTAGCCACCGTCGTCCACGGGCTTGCCTTGGACGGCGATGAGTTCCTGGACGACCTTCGTTTCGTTGGCGGTGAGTTCGGCTGCGACCGGAGTGAAGAGCGCCTTCAGCTCTGCATCCGACGTTTGGGCGGCGAGGGCCTGGGCCCAGTAGAGGGCGAGGTAGAAGTGGCTGCCGCGGTTGTCGATCGTGCCGAGCTTGCGGCCCGGGGAGCGGTCGAACTCAAGTAACTTGCCGGTGGCTTCGTCGAGGGTGTCGGCGAGAACCTTGGCCTTCGGGAGTTTGAACGTCTGGCTCAGGTGCTCGAACGAGGCCGCAAGGGCGAAGAACTCGCCGAGGCTGTCCCAGCGCAGGTAGTTCTCCTGCAGGAACTGCTCGACGTGCTTCGGCGCGGAGCCGCCGGCGCCCGTCTCGAAGAGTCCGCCGCCGTTCATCAGCGGAACGATGGAGAGCATCTTTGCGCTGGTGCCGACCTCAAGGATTGGGAAGAGGTCGGTGAGGTAATCGCGGAGCACGTTGCCCGTGACCGAAATCGTGTCCTGGCCGGCCTTGAGGCGATCGAGTGTGAACTGCGTGGCGGCGGCAGGCGCGAGGATGCGGAGGTCGAGGCCGGCGGTGTCGAGTTTGGCGAGGGCAGCCTTCACCTTGGCGATGATCTGGGCGTCGTGGGCGCGATGGTCATCAAGCCAGAAGACGGCGGGCGTGTGGCTCAGCCGGGCGCGATTGACCGCGAGTTTCACCCAGTCCTGCACAGCGGCGTCCTTGGTCTGGCAAGCACGCCAGATGTCGCCACCTTCCACGGTGTGCTCCATGAGAACCTTGCCGGTGTCATCGGTGACGCGAGCCGTGCCCTTGCCGGGAATGACGAAGGTCTTGTTGTGCGAGCCGTATTCCTCGGCGGCTTGGGCCATGAGGCCGACGTTCGGGACGGAGCCCATCGTCTTGGGATCGAAGGCGCCGTGCTTTTTGCAGAAATCGATCGTGGTCTGGTAAACACCCGCGTAGCTGCTGTCGGGAATGACGCAGAGCGTATCCTGCAGTTTGCCCGCGGTGTCGTACATCTTGCCGCCGACGCGGATCATGGCGGGCATGGAAGCGTCGACGATGACGTCGCTCGGGACGTGGAGATTGGTGATGCCGTTGTCGGAGTTGACCATGGCGACGCCGGGACGGGCGGCGTAGACGGCGGCGATGTCGGCGTTGATGGCGGCCTGCTGGTCGGCGGGGAGTGACTTGATCTTCTCAACGAGGTCGCCTAAACCGTTGTTCAGGTCGACGTTCAGGCCGGCGAGGACGGCGGCATGCTTGGTGAAGAGGTCCTTGAAGAAGACACGGACCGCGAGGCCGAACAGGATGGGGTCGGAGACCTTCATCATCGTGGCCTTGAGGTGGAGGGAGAAGAGGACGCCGTCCTTTTTGGCCTTCGCCATCTGCTGGGCGTAGAAGGCGCCGAGGGCGTTCTTGCTCATGAACGTGCCGTCAAGAATTTCGCCGGCCTTCAGCGGGGTCGTTTCCTTGAGGACGATGGTCTGGGGAGCGGTCGCGCCCGGCTTTGCGGTGGCCTCGGCGGACAGGGGCGCGGGGATGAATTCGATCTTGACGGTCGTGGGAGCGGAAATTGTGAGGGATTTCTCGTTCGAGAAGAAGTCGTCGTGACCCATGGTGGCGACGGAGGTCTTCGAGTCGGGCGCCCACTTGCCCATGGAATGGGGGTGCTTCTTCGCGTAGTCCTTGACGGCCTTGGGCGCGCGGCGGTCGGAGTTGCCCTCGCGGAGGACGGGGTTGACGGCGGAGCCCTTGATCTTGTCGTAACGAGCGCGGGCTTCCTTCTCGGTGTCGGTCTTCGGGTCGGCGGGATAGTTGGGAAGGTTGTAGCCCTTGCCCTGGAGCTCGGTGATGGCCTCGATGAGCTGGGGGACGGACGCGCTGATGTTGGGCAGTTTGATGATATTGGCCTCGGGCTTGAGGGTCAGGGCGCCGAGCTCGGCGAGGTCATCGGCGATGCGCTGGGCGGGTGTGAGAGCCTCGGGGAAATGGGCGATGATGCGGCCGGCGAGGGAGATGTCGCGGGTCTCCACGGCGATGCCCGAGTGCTTGGTGAAAGCCTGGATGATTGGCAGGAAGGAATAGGTGGCGAGCGCCGGGGCCTCGTCAGTCTTGGTGTAGATGATGGTGGGAGTCGCGGACATGGTAAGGGGAAAGGAGGAAGGGGCGGGGATAAGGGAGAAAGGAAAAGGAGGGTGTCAGTAAGGGCCGGCGCGAAGGACGGTCAAAGGCAATTTCCTTGGCGGCGGGCGCAATCTTTGCCCTTGTGGCCGGACTTCCAACCCCGATCCGAGATTCTCCCCATGAAGATTACATTGGCACCCTGTGTTCTCGGCTTAGCACTGTTCGCACCGGTTCTTGCCGCCGCGCCGGTCGAGCCGCCGGCCAAGCGCATTCCGGTCGAGAGCTTTTTTCACAGCTCCGAAATGGTGCAGCCCAGGCTGTCGCCCGACGGGAAGTATGTGGCCTTTCTGACCCCGGTCGACAAACGGCTCACCCTGATGCTGTTCGACCTGGTCACGGGCAAGATGGATTCCCTCGCGCGCTCCTTTGACGCGGATATTTCGGGCATTTTTTGGAAGGGTAACGACAAGATTATTTTCTCCGGCGATGCCAACGGTGGCGAATCCCGGGCGATTTTCATCGTCGATATCCATTCGAAAGTGATCACATGCCTGTCGGAAGTCCTCCATGAGGGACGGGGAGCAGCCGCGTTTGCGATCCTGGTCGATCCATTGAATTTTGATCCGGCCCATATCCTGGTCTACGGCAGCAGCGCCGGTGGCGGCAGTACGTTCGGGCTGTTTTACCTCAATATTTTCACCGCCGACCGGGGCCTGATAGGGGGGGCCGAACCGGAGACTGACGGATGGGGCGCGGATTGCGCGGGGGACGTGAGATACCGAATGCGCGCTTCCGGGCTGAAGAAAATCTATGAAGTCTGCACCGATGCCAAGAGCCCGTGGAAGACGGTCGGTGAGGTCGACGAAGGCGTTGGCTCCAGTTACGACTCGATCCGGTTTCTAAGTTTTGCCTCAGACAACCGCCGACTTTATACCGTCAAGGTTCAGGCCGATGGATCGGAGGCGCTCTATGCCTATGATACGCTGACGGGCGATTGGGGCCAGCCGCTGTTTGAGACGAAGTCAGGGGGGATTTATGACGTAAAGCTCTCCTGGGATCACAGCCGTCTCAATGGCGTGGAATATGGTCCGGAGGGGCTGGGGATCGTGTCCAGTCCGGAGCACATGGAAATGAAATGGTTCAATCCGCGCCTGGAGAAGATTTCCAAGGCCCTGGCCTCGGCGGGGTCGCTGCCACCGAACACCATCAAGACGATCGTCAGCACGGACAAAGATGAGAAGGTTTTTGTCATCGCCGTGCACAGCGATGTGCACCCGGCGGAGTTTTACCTGCTGGACCTGCGTGGCCGCACGCAGCTGGTACTGCTGGGGAGAACCAATTCGCTGATTGATCCGGCGCAGCTGCAGCCGATGAAGGAGATTACCTACCAGTCGCGCGACGGACTGACCATCCACGGTTACCTCACACTCCCGCGCGGAGCCGCCGGCAGGAAAGTCCCGCTCGTGATCAATCCGCACGGCGGTCCCTACGGCATCCGTGATTATTGGAGTTACAATCCCGAGGTGCAGCTGCTTGCGAACCGGGGCTACGCCGTGTTGCAGCCCAACTACCGGGGATCAGGTGGCTACGGCTTGGATTTCCTGAAAGCCGGCCGGCATGAATGGGGTGCCAAGATGCAGGATGACCTCACAGACGGCGTGAAATGGGCCATTGACCAGGACTTTGCCGACCCCGACCGGATCTGCATTTATGGAGCCAGTTACGGCGGTTACGCGGCGCTGGCGGGAGCGGTGTTCACGCCGGATCTTTACTGCTGCGCGGTCAACTATGTGGGCGTCTCCGACATCGGGCTCATTGCGAACTGGCAGCACGAATATGGCCAGGGCGGGAAGGCATTTTATAAGGAAATGATCGGGGATGACGATGCCTTGATCGCCGCCCACTCGCCCGTGAATTTCGTGGAGCGAATCAGGATTCCCACCCTCCACGCGTATGGTGAAAACGATCCGCGGGTGGACATCAAGAACTGGACCGAGCTCGAAAGTGCCCTCCAGAAGTACCACAAAACCTACGAGTACATCCGCCAGGAAGGGGAGGGGCATGGCTTTCACCACGAAGAGGCCAAGATCAATTTCTACCAGCACCTTGACGCGTTTCTCGCGAAGTACCTCGCGCCGGCCGACGGCCACGTTTTCAGCAAGGAACCCAAGGTGATCGAAATGCCGGCGAAGGGTTGATTCTCTGATAATCGCAAAGACACCAGGAGGGCAAAGGCCGGCCCAGAATCGGTAGACAACGACGGGGGCCTTTCTCTGACACAACTTCGCTGCTTCTCGTCCTTGCGATTCAATCCGGACTGATGCCGCAAGCCCGTCTCCTGAAGGCGGAGGCTACACGTAGAGATAGACGTACAGCGCGAACGCGACGGCGGCAGTGCCGGCTGCGGCGGCGAGAGCCCAGAGGAAATTCTTCTTCCGGGCGGCCATCGAGAAGGTGGAGATGATGACGGCCATCTGCGCGGCGAGCATGCCGTAGAAGAACTGCTGGCTGCGCCCGTGATGGCGCTCGGCGGAGATGTTGCTCTTGCGGACCTGCAGTTCGTAGAGCTGCGCGATGATCTGGTTCTGTCGCGACTCGGTATCGTAGCGCTGGGCGGCATAGCTCAGTCGCGCAGAAACGAAATCGCGGGCGACAGGATCGCTTGTATCGGGGCCGGTTGCCGTGGTCGTGGTCGGCGGATGAGTGAGTTCCTTTTCCATGGCATCGATGGCCTGGTTGATTGGCTTGAGCGCGTTGTCGAACGTGCGGACGCGGGCATTGGCATCGCGCAGTGCGGCGATGAGATCGGCGGCTTTCACGGGCGCGAGGATGCGGGCGAGGTCGGCGTCGGACTGGCCTTCGTCGGCTGCGGCCAAGGCGGTTATGATCCTTGAGTCTGTCACGGCCTCGGGCCCGGCGGAGGGAAGCGTGCCGTGCGTGAGGCAGTCCAAGGTTTGGCGCCCGCCAGTCGAATTGAGGACAACCTGGCTGGGTGTGCCAGTCAGTCGCGCAGCGAGAGCCTGGGGATTAAGCGGACGCACCCCGGTGGTGCCGTGGAGGAGGTCGAGCGTGTTGCGCTGCAGGGCGGCGCGTAGGCGCTTGGCCTGGAAATAATTCCATTGGTCGCCCGCCTTGGACTGCTGCTGGGCGGCGAGGGCGCGATCGTACTGGGCGCGGGTCATTTCGCCAGACGACAAACCGGCGAGGAGCGTGGCGATGACCGTCATCACGATGGGTGTGGCGGCGAGGATCTTACCCCATTTGCCGGCAGGAATGTCGGCCTTCAACTCGTCGGAAATATGGATTTTGGCGCTCATGCGAGGGGGATGCGGGTGGTGCGACGACGGCAGGTTTTATTGGTTGAGGCGATGCGGATCTGGGCCGTAGCCCAGGTGCTGAGCCGAAGCGGCTTGCGCCGCCGGCGTGTTTTTGCGGCCATCTCGACAACGCTCACCCCTTTATGGCCCTTTTCATTGGCATCGATTCCGGCACCCAGAGTGTCAAAGCCATCGTCCTCGATCTCGCGACCCGCAAGGTGATCGCCGAGGCGCGGGCGCCACATGCGCTGATCGGCGGGCTGCCCGTGGGTCACATGGAACAGCATCCGCAGGACTGGACCGCCGCGCTCGACACGGTGCTGCGGGAAGTGGCCGGCAAGATCGATGGCAGCCAGGTCCGCGGCCTCGGGGTTTCGGGCCAGCAACATGGATTTGTGCCCCTCGATGAGCAGGGCGGGGTGATCCGTCCGGCGAAATTGTGGTGCGACACCAGCACGATCGCCGAATGCGCGATCATTACCAGGAAGCTCGGCGGCCCGAAGGCGGCGATCCGGAAAACCGGCAATCTCATCCTGCCGGGATTCACGGCGCCAAAGATTCTCTGGCTCAAACGGCACGAGCCGGCGAACTACCAGCGCCTCCGCCATGTGCTGCTGCCGCACGACTATCTCAACTTCTGGCTGACGGGGAATTACTTCATGGAATTCGGCGATGCGTCGGGTACGGCGCTGCTGGATGTGCGCAAGCGCTCCTGGTCGAAAGATGCGATCAACACGATCGATCCGAAACTGGCCGGCTGGCTGCCACCGTTGTCCGGCTCGCATGAGGCGGCCGGGATGTTGAAACCCAAGTTGGCCAAGCGTTATGGATTCACCGCTGAAGTCGTGGTCAGCGCGGGCGGCGGCGACAACATGATGGGCGCCATTGGCACGGGCAATGTTACGCCGGGCGTGGTGACGGCGAGCTTTGGTACCAGCGGCACGATCTACGCCTATGCCGGCAAGCCGGTGGTGGATCCCGAGGGTGAGATTGCCGCGTTCTGCTCCTCGACCGGTGGCTGGCTGCCGTTGCTCTGCACAATGAACGTGACAACCGTCACCGAACAGGTGCGGGCAATGCTGGGCCAGGATTTCGCTGCGCTGGATGCAGCCGTGGCGGCGACGCCCGCGGGCGCAGGCGGCCTGGTGCTGTTGCCGTATCTGGCGGGCGAACGGACGCCAAACGTGCCCGAGGGTTCGGGCGTGCTGCTGGGCCTGAACCAGCAGACCTTCAATGCCGGCCATCTCGCCCGGGCGGCGATGGAAGGTGTGACCATGGGCATGAACTACGGCCTGCGCCGGCTGGCCCAGCTCGGCGTGAAGGCGAAGGAAATCCGCGTGACCGGCGGCGGGGCAAAGTCGCCGGTCTGGCGGCAAGTGATGGCGGATATTTTCGGCGTGCCGGTGGTCGCAATGATGGAGGACGAAGGAGCCGCGCTGGGTGGCGCCCTGCAGGCCGCGTGGTGCGTGGCGATCCGCGCGGGCAACTCCAAGGCCAAGCTCACTGATTTCACGGCGGGCACCGTTGCGCTCAATGAGGCCGCGCGCTGCCTGCCCAACAAGACAAACGTGGCCCGCTACCGCGAACTGCAGGCCTTGCAGGACAAACTGAGCCTGGCCCTCCGGGATGTTTTCATCGTGCAGCGCAAGCTGGCTCGTTGATCGGCAGGAAGCTTAACCGCAAAGAGCGCAAAGAACGCGAAGCGATCAGCGGTCAAAAATCCGTTCTTCGCGCCCTTTGCGCTCTTCGCGGTTAATTAGACGTGTGATTACTTCCGGGCTGAGCCCGGGCTTTTGCCGAAGCGGGTGCGGTAGGCGCGGCAGAAGGTGTTGCTGCTGGTGAAGCCGCTCGCGAGGGCGATGTCCTGCACGCTGAGCTGGGTTGCGCTCAGCATCGCGCGGGCGTGCTCGAGGCGGAGGCGGCGGAGCATGACGCCGGGCGACTCATTGTAGCGGCCGCTGAACTCGCGGATGAAGTGCTCCCGGCTCACGCCGCATTTCTGGGCGACGCCCTTCAGGTTCACGGGGGAGCGGAAGTGATTCCGGACGTAATGATGCCCGAATTCGATCGGGTCGCTGGTGCGCGTGTCCTGGACTTGCTCACGGTAAAGGGCGATCAGGAGCCGGTAGATCAGTTCGGATTCATGCAGCCGATCGCGAAACTGGCGCTTGCGGAAACGTTCGATCGCTTCGTCGAACAAGGCGGTGGCCTCGGATTCATCCGGCATCCGCACGACCGAGCCGAAATCGGCGCGCAGCCGGGCAAACAAGGCCTGCGAACCCGGGCCGGAGAAGGCGAGGAAACGGAGCCGGTAGGGCTCGGTCGCATCCGGCGGGTAACCATAGCCGGTCGGCTCCTCATGCGAGAACAGCATGGCGTGACCGGGCGGCACGGGCTGGGTGCCGCGGACATCGCAAAAGTAGGCGGCACCGCCGAGCGTGCGCTGGATGACGAGCGCGTTCTGCCCTTCCCGGTGCGTGTTGTCGAAACGGTAGCCGGGACTGTCCTGGATTTCCTCGGCGCCGACGTGGACAACGGTGAAAGGATCGATGACAGGCATCCGTTGTTCATCACATTATGCACATCTGGAATCAATCTTTTGCTATCCACGGCTGGCGCTGAATCTGGTTCCGTTGCCTGTCATTCTGAGCGCAACGAAGAATCCGGTAAGAGTTCAATGTGGGCTTCGATGTCAGCCAACTGGATTCTTCACTTCGTTCAGAATGACAATCTGTCCTCCGTCGGCCTGACCATTTTCCCAGACTCCAACCCCATCACATTATTCCCATGAGCGAAAAGAAAGTCCAACAGATCGGCCACGCCGACCACACCAAGGATGCCGCGGCCCGCGGGCTGCAGGGCCAGATCCAGCGCCCGATCAAGATCACCATGCTCGGCGCCGGCAGTGCGTTCACGCCGCGTCTGATGAACGACATCCTGCGCATCCCGGGCGACCAGGGCGGCACGATTGCCCTCGTCGACATCGACCGCGAGCGGCTGGACACAATGGTGAAGCTCATCACGCGGCTCGCCCAGCAGCTCGGCAAGACGAACTGGCAGGTCATCGGCTCGGCGGACCGGCGCAAGGTCCTCGCCGGTTCCAATTACATCGTGAACTGCATCGAGGTGAGCGGCACGGCCTGCGTGCGCTTCGACAATGATATTCCCGCCAAGTACGGCATCGACCAGTGCATCGGTGACACGATCGGGCCCGGCGGCCTGTTCAAGTCGATGCGGACGATCCCGGTTTTCCTGCAGGTATTGAAAGACGCCGAGGAACTCTGCCCGAAGGCGATCGTGCTCAACTACACGAATCCGATGGCGATGATGTGCCTCGCGGCGGGACGCTCGTCCTCCATGCAGATCGTCGGTCTGTGCCATTCGGTGCAGGGCACCAGCCAGCTGCTGGCCGAGCGCGCCGGAGTTCCCATCGGGGAGATGGAATGGGCCTGCGCGGGCATCAACCACATGGCGTGGTTCACGAAGCTGCAGCACAAGGGCCGCGATCTCTATCCGTTGCTCAAGCGCAAGGCAGCCGCCGAGCTGGCGCGCGCCTTCAAGGATGGCCGGCCCAAGAATCCGAAGAAGCTCAACCACCATGCGTGGGAATCGGCCGAGTGGCACAAGGACATCGTCCGGAAGGACATGATGCTCCAATTCGGCGCGTTCATCACGGAGTCCAGCGGCCATCTCTCGGAGTACCTGCCGTACTACCGGAAGCGGAAGGACCTGATCCAGCGCTACAGCCGCGAAGGCTACGACGGCGGCACGAGTTTCTACGCGAACAACTGGCCGACCTGGCGCAAGAACGCCGACAAGCAGCGCGCGCGCATGCTGGCGGGCAAGGAGCCGATGGATTGGGAACGCAGCTGGGAGTACGCGAGCTGGATCATCGAGGCCCGCGAGAAGGACACGCCTTTCCGGATTCACGGCAACGTGATGAACAACCACCAGGGGGCGGGCCAGCTCATCACCAATCTTCCAGCCGATGGCTGCGTCGAGGTTGCCTGCATGGTCGACCGCAATGGCATCAACCCGACGCGCTTTGGTGCGCTGCCGCGCCAGATGGCGGCGCTGTGCGACTCGAACATGCGGATGTTCGATCTCGGCGCGCAGGCCTGCATCGAGCGCAGCAAGGAGCTCGCAATCTACGCCCTCATGCTTGATCCGCTCACGTCCGCGGTCTGCAGCCCGGAGGAGATCAAGCAGATGACGCTGGAGATGTTCGCCGCGGAGAAGGCATTCCTACCGGGCTACAAGTGAGGTGGACAGGCACGTCTCGTGCCCGCATTATTTTCTCGTAGTTACCTGGACCAACGCGGCGAGGGCGCCGCGGCTCCAGGGACGGGATTTCACGCCGTCAGGCGCCGGCCGACGATGATCAGGTCGCGCTCGATGCCGTCGAGGCTGGCGATGCGAGGAAGATGGGCCCACCGCTCAAAGCCAAACTTGGCGAAGAAGCGCAGGCTGGGTTCGTTGTGGGCAAAGATGTAGCCGAGCAGCGTGTGCACTCCGAGTTTCGGCGCATGGGCGAGGGCGCGGTCGAGCAAGAGATGGCCCAGGCCGGTGCGCCGCCTGGCCTCCTCGACATAAATCGCGATCATGGCGGTGCCGTCGTAGGCAGCGCGGGCATAAAACGTGTCGAAGCTGAGCCAGCCGATGACGCGGTCGTCCTCTTCCGCCACCCAGACTGGGCGGCGCTCCGGATGATGCGCCTCCAGCCAAGGCAGGCGGCTGGCCACGGTGACGGGCTCGAGATCGGCGGTGACCATCCGGCCGGGGATGATCGAGTTGTAGATGGCGACGATGGCCGGCAGGTCGGCCTCGCGGGCGTCACGGATCGTCATGGTCCGCTATTATTTCCTGATGAAACGCAGCAGCCAGAGAAACAGCAGCGAGCCGAGGATGGCGAAGATGAGCTGGCCAAGAAAATTGTGGGCGGAAATCCCGAGTAGACCGAAGACAAAGCCGCCCAGAAAGGCACCCACGATGCCGACGATCATGTTGCCCATGAGGCCGAAGCCCTGGCCCTTGGAAATCAGCCCGCTGATCCAGCCGGCCAGCGCCCCAAGCACGAGAAACGTGATGAAACTTTGCAGTGACATGGTCGCCAGCATGCGGTGCGCCCGGAATGGCGCGAGCGAAATTCGGGCGCCGCCGTCTCAGGGAGTCGTGTCGGGCCGGGCAAACTCCAGCTTGCGTACCACGTCGAGCAGGCGGGTGCGGAGGATTTCGTTCTCTTCCGCGACGGTCTTCTTGTAAGTGCTGCGTTCGGTTTCGCGTTCGGCGAGCTCCGTGCTGATGACGTAGATCGAACTGTTGCGCACGAAAATCAGGTTACCCCGCTTGGCAACGACGGGGACCGGCTCCACGCCCAAAAGAGTCCGCTTGCCGCGAAACATCGAGCCCCGGGGCAGGAGCGTGTAGGCGATCAGGGCACCATTGAAGAGAGTGGGCGAGTAGACGATGCTTTCGACCTGACTGCCAGGGAAAGCCTGCTCGAAGTCAGGCATCACAAAATTGCCCAGAAAATAAGCCAGGTAATCCTTCGGTCCGCGGGTGGACAATTCCCAGCGCTGGGACGCATCCTGGGCAAAGACACCGATGCTGATGTAGATGCTGAAGTTGTCCTGAAAGGTCACGACCTTGTCCGTGTCGCTGACCACTCCGCCCAATTCCGGCAGCACCGGGATGGCGATGCGATAAGTACCTCGCGGCGAAACGTAATAGTTGCCATCCAGCCGGCCGGCCAGGGAATCCTCCGGCTGCGCCAGCAACGGGCTGGTGATGAGCGCCAGGAGGAGGAAGGCGGTGCGCAACATGGGCGTTATACCTAGAAAGAGTCGGGCGGCTTTCAAGCCGCAGTATCTATCATACCTTCAGGTGCCGCCAAAGTTCCACGGGGATGGCCTCGGCCCGGGTCTGGCCCGACAGCCCGGCAGCGGTCAGTTGTGCGATCCACGCGGCTCCGCCATCCGGCAGGAGACCCCGGAGCAATCCACCGACCTGCTTCCGACGCTGCTGAAAACAAGCGCGGATCAGGGTTTTGACCTGGGGCGCAAACACATGCGGCGCGGGTTTGCGCACGAGGTGGAGCAGATAGGATTCGATGTCGGGCTTGGGATAAAAACAACTGGCATCCACCTTATGCCCGGGTGCAACGTCATACGCGGCCTGAAGAAAAACCGAGATCGCGCCAAACTGCTTGCCGCCGGATTGGGCTGCATACCGCTGGGCCGCCTCCTGCTGCAGCATGAGCACCATGCGTTCCGGCAGCGGGCCGGAAAGGATGGCGTCCATCCAGGGCGTCGAGATGGCATAGGGCAGATTTGCGACAACCTTGAATCCTTGCTCCGCACGCTCGCGACTGAGCCCGGCCAGCGGACACTCGACGGCGTCACCCTCGAGCAGATGCAGGCGTCCCCCGGATACTG
The DNA here is from genome assembly GCA_903859715.1 of uncultured Opitutia bacterium. Lineage (GTDB taxonomy): Bacteria > Verrucomicrobiota > Verrucomicrobiia > Opitutales > Opitutaceae > Opi-474. The sequence goes on along the minus strand of CAIONS010000067.1, from coordinate 2,820 downwards.
GCAGCAGCGATTCCTCCAGGTGCAGGTGGAGGTTCCGGTCTTTCTCGACGGCCCAGACCTCGGCTCCAGTGGCGAGCAAGGCACTCGTCAAGGTGCCGAGCCCGGGCCCGATCTCGACCACGGCGTCGCTGGCGCAGACGCCGGCGAGCTCGACCGATTTGCGGACGATGTTGCCGTCCACGAGGAAATTCTGGCCCAGAAACCGTTTCGGCTGGTGGCCCAGCTTGGCGAGCAGGTCGCGCGTGGTACTGGGTGAAAGCGGGGTCACGCGGATCGGAATTCGGCCACGAGCGCGGCCGGATCAGGCGAGCGCATGAGGGCTTCGCCCACCAGCACAGCCTGGGCCCCGGCGGCGCGGGCGCGGGCGGCGTCGATCCGGGAGGAAATCCCGCTCTCGCTGATGGCGATGATGTCGCGCGGAAACTGCGGGATAAGACGTTCACTCAAGGCCAGGTCGGTCTTGAAGATGGCGAGGTCGCGGTTGTTGACGCCGATGATTTTGGCCCCGTGCCGCACGGCGCGGCCAATCTCGGGCTCGGTGTGGATCTCGAAGAGGGCGTCGAGGCCAGCAGCGGTCGCAGCGGCAGCGAGCACGGTGATTTCCTCGTCGGTGAGGGCGCGGACGATGATGAGGATGGCGCTGGCGCCGGCCTCGCGGGCCTGGAGCACCTGAATCGGATGCACCATGAAATCCTTGCGCAGGCAGGGAATGGCCGGGGCGGTGGTGCGGAAGTGGGTGGTGACGCCGCGCAGGTCGTCGAGGGTGCCGCCGAAGAATTTCTCGTCGGTGAGGACGGACAGGGCGTCGGCACCGGCGGCCTGGTAGCGGCGGGCCTGATCGAGGGAGGACGCGCCCGCCTTGATGTCGCCGGCGGAAGGCGAGCGGCGCTTGATCTCGGCGATCACGGCGAGACGTCCGTCCGTCCGGCGCAAGGCGGCGGCGAAGGAAGGCGGCCGGGGCAGGCGGGCGTCCAGCTGGGACAGCTCGGATTCGGCGACGGTCCGGAGGAGCGGCGCGATCTCGCGTCGCTTCCAGGCCATGATCTCGGTGAGCTTGTCGGACATTGGATTTCACCACGAAGCACACGAAGCGCACGAAGGTAAACCCGTTTTTCTTCGTGCGCTTCCGGCCCTTCGTGGTTTCTTCATGATCCAATGAGTGCAATCGAGGATCTTTGCCGGACGATGGCGCGGCTGCGGGAGCCGGGCGGCTGCCCGTGGGACCAGGAGCAGACGCATGCCACGCTGGTGCGGTGCCTGATCGACGAAGTCAGCGAGCTGATCGACACCATCGACCGCCAGGACATGCCGCACATGCGCGAGGAACTCGGGGATGTGCTGATCCAGATCGTATTTCACGCCCGCCTGGCCGAGGAAGCGGGATATTTCAACTTCGATGACGTGGCGCGGGAGATCAACGAGAAGCTCGTGCGCCGGCATCCGCATGTGTTTGGGACGGACAAGCTGCAAACGTCCGAGCAGGTGCTCACACAATGGGAGGTGATCAAGGCGACGGAAAAGAAGAACGGGCCGCCGCGGAGCGGACTGTTCAAGGAACAACCGCCGCGGTTGCCGGCACTGATGCTGGCGGAGGCGGTGTGGAAGCAGATTGAGAAGCAGCAGCTGCCCGCGGGCGACTCCGTGGACACGGCGCAGGTGCGGGCGCTGGGCGAGCACCTGACCAGCGAGTCGCTGGGCCGGATACTGTTTGAGATCGCGGCCGCGAGCCGGGCGAAGGGCCTCGATCCCGAAGGCGCGCTGCGGCTGCACGCGGCCAAGGTCATGCGCGATGTCGAACAACGCGTCCAATCCGCCGCGGTTTAAACTGCCGCAGGGCGTGCTGACCGAGTGGTGGCGGCCCTTTGCGGACTACCTCGCGCACGAGCGGAGGTATTCGCCGTACACGCTGCGGAATTACTTCCAGGCGTTTGAGGATTTTTATGCGTGGCTGACGGAGGCGGGATTGACGGCGAAAGGCTTCGATGCGCTGGACACGCGCGAGGTCCGCGACTTCGTGATCGAGGCCCAGCGCCGGTTTGGCCGGCGGACACTGCACAACCACGTCTCGGGGCTGCGGGCGTTCTTCAAGTTCTGGCTGCGGCGCGAGAAGGTGAAACGGAATCCCTTTCTGGGCGTGCCGCTGCCGAAGCTGGAACGGCGGTTGCCCAAGTTTCTCACCGAGGAGCAGATGACGCTGCTGCTCAACGGACCGCAGCGGCTGCTCACGAATGAAAGCGTCGATGCGTTCACCGCCTGCCGCGACCGGCTGGTGATGGAACTGCTTTACGGCGGCGGGCTGCGCGTGAGCGAACTGGTCGGGCTGAATTGCGGGGCGATCGATTTCGAATCGGGCGTGGCGCGGGTGCTCGGTAAGGGACGGAAGGAACGGCTGTGCCCGCTGGGCAGCGTGGCGACGGCGTTGCTGGGGAAGTTCCGGGCGGAGTTCACCCGTACCACGCTGCCGCACTCGCCGGTGATCATCGACCGCCATCACCGGCGGCTGCCGGTGCGGCAAGTGCAGTTGCTGTTGAAACGTTACCTGGCACTCGCGGAGCTGCCGATGGACCTGACGCCGCATAAGCTGCGGCATTCGTATGCGACACACCTGCTGAATGCGGGCGCCGACTTGAGGCTCGTGCAGGAATTACTGGGCCATGCGCAGCTGGCGACCACGCAGGTTTACACGCATGTCAGTGTGGCACGGCTGAAGGAAATCCACGCCAAGGCGCATCCGCGGGGGTGAGGGCGATAGCGTTCCGAGGGTAGGGCGAATCCTCCGGATGAGCCGATCGCGGACTGAGTTCGGCTCATCCGGAGGAT
>CAIONS010000066.1 GCA_903859715.1 uncultured Opitutia bacterium | reverse complement strand
GCTCGATGCCCTTCAGGGCTTCAAGACCAACTTTGGCTTTCAGATCGGGACTGTGCAGACGTCGTTTCTTTGACATTGGGATCGTTGTTCTGAGTTTGGATTAACGATCCGTCCTGTCCAACTTTTGGGGTCCACTTCACTCATCCTCTCGCTCTGCGCCTGGCAGCTGACGCACGTCGATCTCGCACCGCTGCGCGCGGCGGTCACGGACGACATGCGGAGCTCCTTTAAGCAAACGGGCCTGACCGAGGATGAATTCCTGCTGCTCACGTACCGGCTCAGTTACGGTATCCTGGCGCTCGTCGCCCTGCTCTATCCCGGTGGCATGGCGCTCTACTATCACCGCCGCCGCGCGGCCGTCACCGCCGCGCTCATGTCGGAGCCGGAGTCGGAATAAGCGCGAAGGCGCGAAGCGGCAAAGGTCGATCAGAAGGAAGACCACCCGGATTTTTAACCACGGATTGCACGGATATCACCGATGGATCTCCCATCCTGAATCCTTTTTGGCCTTTATCCGGATCGAATCCGTGTAATCCGTGGTTAAATAAGAATTTCTTTGCGAGCGATCTTAGCGCCTTCGCGTCTTCGCGGTAAAAATCAGTGTCCGCCCGGCTCATTCCAGTTGGCGAAGAGCGGAACTTCGTCGGCGGAGATTTCCCGCACGCGCAACAAGCCTTCGTCCACGCCCGCCGCGAGCAGTTTCTGCAGCGACAACTCCCGCTGCTCCAGCGCCCCTTGTGCCAGTGGCAGCAGCTCGCGCGGGTAAACCGCCGCCAGCGGCTCAAAAAACTTTCCGATCCGGCCCACCACACCGCAGCCCGGCGCACCCTCCGCCATCAGCGCCTTGAACCAGTCCGGCTTCATCCGCGGCAGATCGACCGCCAGTACCGCGAGATGGTCGTACGTGCAGCGCTCCAGCGCCGCGACAATCCCGCCCAACGGGCCGGAATCCGGACTGGCATCGGGCACCACTGCGGTGAATCCGTCCGCCGTCTCCGCCCACGTCTGGTCGGCGCGGGCCGAAAGAAAAACGTCCGCGGCCCCCGCCTGGATGAGCAGGTCGCGCTGCCGTTGCCACATCCGCACGCCGTCACGCTCCAGCAGCGCCTTGTCGCGGTGCATGCGGATCGAGTGGCCGGCAGCGAGGAGGACGGAGCTGAAGGGGAGAGACATAAGGGAAGTAAAACTCGAAGGTTGAAGTTCGAAATCCGAATGAATCTTGAGAAATACCAATAAGGAAATTGAGGTAATAAAAACGCCTAATCGGCCAGAAACAGCTAACGGCCGTTGCCCGAGTCCTTTCGTATTTCTCGCTTCGAATTTACTATTCGAGCCTCGGGTTTCCGATTTCGAGTTTCGAACTTCAACCTTCGAGCTTCCGGGTCAACCGAAGTTGGCCCGGGCTTTAGCATCATCAAACTCCCCCTCCCAGCGCGCCACCACCACGCTGGCGAGGCAGTTGCCCAGCACGTTCACCGACGTGCGCGCCATGTCGAGCAGCGCATCCACGCCGAGGATCATCGCCGCGCCCTCGAGCGGAAGGTTGAATGACTGCAGCGCCGCGATCAGCACCACCAGCGACGCGCGCGGCACCGCGGCCACGCCCTTCGACGTCAGCATGAGCGTGAGCATCATCGTGATCTGCTGGCCGAGCCCGAAGTGAATGCCCGTCGTGGCCTCCGCCGCCTGCGCCACAAAGACAGAGGCCACCGCGAGGTTCAGCGTCGAGCCATCGAGGTTGAAGGCATAGCCGGCGGGCAGCACGAACCCCACGATGCCGCGCGGCACGCCGAGCCGCTCCATGCGGGCAAACGCATCCGGCAGCGCGGCCTCGCTGTTGGCCGTGGCGAAGGCGAGCGTGAACGGCTCGCGCACCGCGCGGATGAACGCCTTGAGCGGGACTTTTGCGATCCAGATCACGGTGCCGAACACGACTACGATGAAAATCGCCAGCGCGAGGTAGAGCGTGAGCACGAGCTTGCCGAGACTGAGCAGCACCCCGAGACCCTGGTGCCCGACCGTCACTGCAATGGCCGCGCCCACGCCGATCGGCGCGAACTTCATGATCAGGCCGGCAAACTTGAACATCACCTGGGTCAGCCCCGCGCAGAAGGTAAGGACGGGCTTGCCCGCCTCGCCCGCGGCGCTGACCGCCACCGCGAAGATCACCGAGAAGGCCACGATCTGCAGCACGTCGTTGCGCGCCATCGCGTCGAACAGGCTCGTGGGGAAAATGTGCAGGATCGTCTCGGTCAGCGTCAGCGGCTTGACCTGCACGGCCGAGCCCAGGGCGGCGGCGTTGCCGGACAGTTTCACGCCGACCCCCGGCCCGATGACGTTGACCACGGTCAGGCCGACCACGAGCGCGGCCGTGGTGACGATTTCAAAATAGAGCAGCGCCTTCACGCCGATGCGGCCGACCTTCTTGATGTCACCCGTGCCCGCAATGCCCTGGACGATGCTCGCGAAGACCAGCGGTGCGATCATCGCCTTGATGAGGTGGAGGAAAATGTCGCGCGCGAGCGTCATCCAATCGTCCCAGCCGGCCTTGGTCGGCGCCGGCAGGTGATTCATCCACCAGCCGACCAAGCAGCCGACGACGAGGCCGAGTATGATCTGCTGCGTGAGCGTGAACCGGTACCAGGGTTTGGCCGGGTCGGCGGAAGCAGAAAGGGAGCTGGCCATGCCAAGGTTGTTTCAGCGCCCCGCACCGACGCCAAGCCCGAAGGCGGAACGGGGATAATGTGGAACTCAGGAAATCAGGTCCGGAAGGTAGGGCGAATCCTCCGTGTTCTTCGCGGTCTCCGTGTTAAAAAGTTTTCATGAGGCTGGTGGGCCGTGCGCTCCGCGCGCGGCGGTTTGATTTTTTAGCTATGCTCAAAGCCGCGCGCGGAGCGCACGGCCCGCCTCGAAGGTCGCCGCTGGATTGTGTTCGTGACGTGACGGTCCGCTGCCTGCATGCTCACTGTACTGCTTCGCTTCTCATCCTCGCTTATGGAAACCCCCACCCCACCCCTCAAAGTCGGTGCCGTGCTGTTTCACGATTTCGAGCTGCTCGACATCTACGGCCCGCTCGAGCTGCTGGGCCTGCTCCGCGAGCGCGTCTCCATCACGATGCTGGCAGAGCGACCGGGCATAATCAAAAGCAGCCAAGGCCCGAAAGGTGTCGCGGACGCAGCCCTCGCCGATGCCTCGGGCTTCGACATCATCCTCGTTCCAGGTGGCTGGGGCACACGGGCCGGCGTCCTGAACGCGCCGTTTCTAGCCGAGTTGCGGAGACTGGCCGACGAAGCGCGTCACGTCGGCAGCATCTGCACCGGCAGCGCCCTGCTGGCAAAAGCCGGCATCCTGGACGGCAAGCGGGCGACCTCCAACAAGCTGGCGTTCGACTGGGTGACCACCCAGGGCCCGAACGTCACGTGGGTCCGGCAAGCGCGCTGGGTCGAGGACGGGAAATGCTTCACGTCATCCGGCGTCTCCGCCGGCATGGATATGACGCTTGGCTTGATCCAGGTTATCTTTGGCCGCGAAACCACTCTCCAGATTGCCCGCTGGGCCGAATACACGTGGCACGAGGACAAGACGGTGGATCCGTTTGCGACGCTGCCACCCGTCGGGAAAAGCTGACTGTTGGAGGATCAAGGATAATGTGGAACTCAAGAACTCATGGCCAGGCCCTCCGCGCGCTCTGCGCCCTCCGTGTTTAAAAAATTCCCCGGTACAAATCCCGCAACACTGCACCCAAAACGGTGTACTAATCAGGGCTCTCCCTCAACCAGGGTTGTCATTCTGAACGAAGTGAAGAATCCAGTTGGATAGAATCGAAGCTCGAAGCGGACTCTCACTGGATTCTTCGCTACGCTCAGAATGACAAGGATCGAAACGACGCTGTGAAACACGCTCTCCCTTACCACCTATCCCCATGAAAAAACTCCTCCGTGAGATTTGGCGCGAATGGCTGATGCCGCTCGCTTTGTTCCTGCTCATCATGACTCCCCTGCGCTCCGCCGTGGTGGACTGGAACTGGGTCCCCAGCGGGTCGATGAAGCCGACCATCTTAGAGGGCGACCTGGTCCTCGTGAACAAGCTCGCCTACGACCTGAAGGTGCCGTTCACCACGCTCCATCTCTCCCAGTGGTCCAATCCCGACCGCGGCGATATCGCGGTGTTTTACTCCCCCCGCGATGGCATCCGGCTCGTGAAACGCGTGATCGGGCTGCCGGGCGACACGATCCAGCTCCGCGACGAGATCCTCTACGTGAACGGCGTGGCACAGCGCTACTCGGTCCGGGATTCACAGCCCTTCCTGCGCGACGTGGCCGAGGACCGGCACCCTGTCGTGGCCGTCGAACACCTCGGGACGTGCGATCATTACGTCATGGCCCTGCCGGGACGGATGGCGATGCGCAGCTTCGGGCCCTGCCCAATTCCGCCCGGGCAATACTTCATGATGGGCGACTCACGCGACAACAGCGCCGATTCGCGCTACTTCGGCACAGTCCCGCGCGACCAGATCGTGGGCCGTGCCAGCGTGGTCCTCGCCTCGTTCGACACCTCCCGCTACCTGCTGCCGCGCGTGAAACGGTTCATCCACTCCCTGAAGCTCGACGAGCCCTGAGCTGCCGAGGTGTTGAATGCCCATTCAATTGCCGGGCATGAGAGATTGAAAGGTGGAGCGTGTTGCCCTCAACGCGTTTGGCTTTTTGGAGCCGCGGCGCCCTCGCCGCGTTCCACACCTTTCCGCGGCGAGGGCGCCGCGGCTCCATCTTAGAAGCTCGGCCTCAAATCAGCCGCCGCACCTTGCGCCGGCCTCGCTCCGCTCCTAGGATGGCTCCCGCATGAAAACCAAATCGTCGCCTGACCAACCGGTGGCCGCTGCGAGCGGCGTGTTTAAAATTGGCGGTGACCTGCCCGTGCACCGGCTCGGCTTTGGGGCGATGCGCATCACCGGCCCGGGCGTCTGGGGCGAACCCAAGGATCCCGCCGAGGCCCGCCGGGTCCTGCAGAAGGCCGTGGAACTCGGCGTCAACCTGATCGACACTGCCGATTCCTACGGCCCCGAGGTCAGTGAACGCCTGATCGCCGAGGCGCTGCATCCTTATCCGAAGGGACTCGTCATCGGCACCAAGGGCGGCCTGACCCGTTCCGGACCGGAGAAGTGGGCGCCGGTCGGCCGGCCGGAGTATCTCCAGCAATGCGTCGAGATGAGCCTGCGGCGCCTCAAGCTCGACCGCATCGATCTCTATCAACTCCACCGCATTGATCCGAAGGTGCCCGTCGCCGAAACGCTCGGCGCCCTCAAGGCCCTCCAGCAAGCGGGCAAGATCCGCCACATCGGCTTGTCCGAGGTGACCGTCGAGCAGATCGAGCAGGCCAAGCAGACCGTCGAGATCGTGAGCGTGCAGAACCTCTACAATCTCGGCAACCGCCAGAGCGCGGCCGTCTTGGACTACTGCACCCGGCACGGCCTGGGATTCATCCCGTGGTTCCCGCTCGCCGCCGGCAAGATGGTCCAGCCGGGCGGAGCCTTGGATCAGATTGCCCAACGCCACCAGGCCACGGTCTCCCAACTCGCCCTCGCGTGGCTGCTGCACCATTCGCCAGTCATGCTCCCCATTCCCGGCACCTCGAGCGTCGCCCATCTGGAGGAGAATCTCGGCGCGGCCGCGCTGCAGCTGAGCGACGGCGAGTGGGCCGAAGTCACCCGGGTTTCGGCGTCGCACTCGATCATCCGTGCCGGCCAATAACGACGTGGACCGCCCGCCCGCCGCCTTGCATCCAAGCCGGATGCTCCGGTGCTGGAACGCAGTCCGTTCCGCCCGGCCGGTGGTCATCGCAGCATTCATGCTGGGGGCGACCATGACCCTCCGCAGCGCCGATGATCGGATCCGGCTCCCGATCCTGATCAACGGAAAAGCCGTGACCTTCGTCTTCGATACGGGATGTGGCCGGGCACTCGTCCTGTATCGGTCCGCTTCTGAGAAACTCGGACTCAAGGTCGCCTCCCCTTCTCCCGACGTCATTCCACGGCCGGGCAAAGTACTGCTCGGCGAGACCGAGCCCTGCACCGTGACAGTCCTGGGCCTGACCGGTAACATTCCCTTTGGCATCCTGGACACGCCATCCGACATCATCCCGGATGAAGCGGGTCTCGCGGGCTGGCCCTTGGTCCGCCGGGAAATCATTCGCTTCCGGGCCGTGGGCAAACGGGAACAGGCGAGCATCGAGTCCTCGCTGCCCGCCGACCTGACTGGGTGGCTGAAGGTGCGCGTCATTCCAGGGCAAATCCTGAAGCTCGAAATCCCCACGGCCGACGGCCGACCCCTCCGCGTCAACGTCGACAGTGGCACCCCGGACGGCATCAATCTCCGGTCCGAGGAGTTTCATGAGTGGCGGAGTGAAAATTCCGGCAACAAGTCGACGGTGGAGGCATTTTGGGAGCCCGCATACGGCCTGATTGTGCGCGAAGAAGTCTGGGCGGATCAGTTCAGCCTGGGCCCGCTGCAGCTGCACGACGTCCCGGTCATGGAGGCCAAGGAGAGCGATTTCGAGGGACGGACGCGTGACCTGATAGCCGTGCTCGGCATGGCGGCGCTGCGCCGCCTCGACCTCATCGTGGATGGACCCCACCTCACCGCGTATCTTCGCCCCAGCGAGACGTCCACCGCCAGTTATGAAGAGAATCGGATGGGCGCGGTGTTCGTGCCCCGGGACCTGCAGAGTCCGGACCTGACCGCCGTCGTGGCTGCACACAGCCCGGCCGAACGGGCAGGGGTGATGCATGGGGACGTCCTGCTGAAAATCGACGCCCTGGACGTCACCGCCTGGCGAACCCAGCCCGGCATCCTGCCCCTCGCCCGTTTCTGGATGCGCCCCGCCGGCACCCGCGTCGTGCTCACGCTCAAGCGTGGCACCCAGATCATGACCGTGCCCGTCGTGCTCGAGGAAATCCTGGGCCCGTAAGCCTTGGCCGGATTATTTTCACAGGAGAAAACAGTGAGAACGGAGACCAGCACCTGTGTCTTTCTCAGTTGCCTCCGTTTCCTCCTATAAAAGGGATCCGATGGATCGCGGAAATACGGAGGAGCAGAGCAAGAAGAACCGCACTACCGAGACCGACTGCCAGCAGGAGGGAGGACGGGGTGATCCGATTGATGGTTTGTCGGCTCATCCGGCCGAAAAATGCCGGCTGCGGCGGGGCGACTCAATGGTTTAGTGTCCCGCCGGGGCGGCGGGAAGCGACACCGCCGATTGCCCCTGGGCAGTCGAGAAGTCCACTCGGTCCGCGATCTTCGCCAAGAGGTCGCACACCACGGCCAGATTCTTGCGGGCTTTTTCCTCCGACATGGGGGCCACTTCCGCTCCCAGCATTTTCTGCGCGGCGGCGACTAGGTTTAGGTCCTTGTCAACGCGGAACACGCAGATCCCGTCGCTGGCCACCAATCCGAGATTGAATCCCTCCACGGGGCCCATCAGCCGGCTGAAGATGATCTTGTTGTTTCCCAGGTCAAAAATGATCTGGTGCCCCACGATTTTCTCGCCCCCTTTGGACAGCTGCAGGACCTGCGCGAAGGGGGTGGCAATGACATCGTCCTCCCCGTTCGCCAGGTTCAGCTGAACGAGTTTTTGCAACAGGGCAGGTGTGAGCGGGAGCAATTCCGGCGCAACCGCCGTGGCCGCGGTGGCCGGCGCGGCGGCAATCGTCGCCGGGATATCGGCCGCGACGGCTGCTCCGGAAACGGCCAGGGCGAAAATCGCCGCGGTGAATAGCGCCGGAACGGCGGAGGAACCAAGGGGGTTGGAGGAAAGCTTCATGACCGGGCTTTCTCATTGAAAACCCGGAGGTGATCAAGGGTAGAACACGGCCGTATCGGGACTGCCTCAACCGAGCCACCGCGGACAGCCGCGGCTCATTTCATGGCGGTCACCTCGACCTCGACGCAGCACCCGTCGTGAGCGAGCCCCTTGACCTCGAGCAGGGTGCTGGCCGGTTTGGAGTCGCCAAAATAGCGGTCGCGCACCGCGGAGAACTTCGGGAAGTCCGCCATATTCGTGAGGTAAGTCTGCGCCCGGACCACATCGCCGTAACCCATCCCGGCGGCGGTGAGGATTTCCCCGATCAGGCCGAAGATGTAGTCCGTCTGCGCGGTCGCGTCGAACGGCGCCACGACCGAACCGTCCGGCGCCCGCGCGAGCTGGCCGGTGACGAACAGCATCACCCCGCCGCCCGGGAGCTCGACTTTCAGGCCGGGACTGTACGCCCCGCGCGGAGCCGCGTGACCGGCAGGATAAACCAAGGTTTTCTTGAGGCTCATGGGGAAAGTCCCGCCAGCGCGCGGCCTTCGGCACAGAGCACGGCGACGGCCTTCGCGAGGCCCTCGGCCGAATGCGCGATCCAGCGCTCGCCCTTTTCCACTGTGCCCGCGGTGGCGTCGCCCATGATGCCGCTCTTGGAAAGATCCTGCGTGACCCACGCAAAGGTGGCTCCCGCGCGCTCGGGCCGCAGGTCCTTCGTGTCGCCGAGCTTGGCGTAATAGTCGCACACGGCGCCGGGCTTCACGTAGGGCTCCGAGGCCGCCAGCATGAGCGCCGTCTCGACTTCGTTCGCGTGATAGCCGTAGGTCGCCTCCTGTGTGGACCTCTGACCAACCGGGAAACATCCAAAAACCATGAACTACACTGACTCAAATTCCGGCAGGCGCCTGAGCGCTTTGCTGATGGCAATGACCCTTGCCGCGGGTTCCATCTCGGCCCAGACGACCGACCCAAAGACACCGGCCGCAGCCACTCCCGCCTCAACTGCTCCGGCGCCGACCACGGATTCGTCCGTGACGATGCTCGACAAATTCACCGTGAGCGAGGTTCCGATCGACAAGCAGGTTCTGCCCACCGTGCGGCCGATCGGCAGCGTCATGGGCGATGACCGCAGCATCCTCGACACGCCCCGCTCGGTCACGAGCGTGAACAAGGCGTGGATGGAGGAACGGCAGGTGAAGGACGCCATGGACTTCGGCCAGTTCTCCCCGGGCGTCTACTCCGCGGCCCAATACGGCGTGCCCGCGACGCCCCAGATCCGCGGTGACCTCGGCGAAATCTACATCAACGGCCAGGGCACCAAATACAGCCGCAACAGCGTGCTCCCGAGCTTCAACGGCGTCGAGGCCATGGACATCGTCAAGGGTCCCGGCTCCGCGGTCTACGGCCCCCAGGGCCAGGGTCCCGGCGGCTACGTCAACCTCGTGAGCAAGAAGCCGTACTTCGACGGCGAGCACACCGACATCAGCACGACACTCGGCTACTGGACGAGCGGCCGCGCGTATGGGAACCCAGAGGTGCAGATCGACACCGGCGGCCCGCTCAGCAAAACGCTCGCCTACCGCGTCAGCTACCTCAGCCGCTACGGCGAGGGCTACTACCTGAACACCAAGAATGAGACGCAGGACATCTATGCCGCCCTTACGTTCAAGCCGAGCGACAGCGTCACCTTCGAGTGGTTCGGCCAGTTCTACGCCAACCGGTTCAACGAAATCTCCGGCGTCAATCGCGTCACGCAGAACTTCATCGACAATCAGATGTACGTCGCCGGACCGGTTTCCTCCGAGTATCGCGGCCTCATCGACCCGGCGACCGCCCACCTCGTAAAGATCTATCCCTACCAGGCGCTGGTAGGTCCCTCGGACAGCGACCGTTCGAAGCGCTTCCAGACTCAGCTCATCACCACGGCTTATCTCGGCGGCGACGCGAAAATCGTGAATCAGACCTACTTCGAGACCCGTGCATCCGATAAGTGGGAGCTTTATGCCTATGACGAGTACGTGCCCAATGACTGGTCGTTCGACAACCGTACGCAGTACGAGAACTCGTTCACGATGTTCGGCCTCAAGAGCAAGGTGAACACCGGCATCGACCTCAAGTACCAGCGCCTCACGTCGTATTCCGACTTCAGCATTGAGCCGTTCTCGTACTACGACCTGACTAAGGGCGGCGATTCGCTCATCCTGCCTGAATTCCTCGCGACCCATACGTTCGGTGGCGATCCCATCCCCAACAAGGGCAACTTCAGCGCCAATCCCTTCCCGGACCCGAACACCCAGGATTCCAAGATCTTCGATGCGGCGGCATTCTACCAGCAGGACATCCAGTTCAACAGCCAGTGGTCCGCCGTCATCGGCGGCCGTCTGGACCGGCTCCATGCCTCGGCCGCGAATCCGGCGCTGGTCGGCGTGCCCTATGGCGCCTTCTACAATGCCACGGGCTCCGTCACCGATCCTTCCGTGTTCACGAGCCTGATCTTCAAGCTCAACGAGACCTCCTCGCTCTACTTCACGTTCGACCGGACCTACGCCGTCCTCGGCGGCGCCAATTTCGGCGGCGTGAGCGGCACCGGCGGCGACGCCGGCATCAAGGAATCGCTGAAGACCGAGAGCAAACTCTACGAGACGGGCTACAAGACCAGCCTGCTGAAGAACACGCTCTATGCCAGCGTCTCCATCTTCCAGCAGTACCGCACCGCACCGCAGCTCGAGGGTCCCAACGTCCTGATCCGCACCAACGGCGTGGAGGCCGAAATGGTCTATCAGCCCACGAAGAAACTGACCTTCAATGCCAACGCGACCTTCCAGGATGCGACCGCCTACTCGGGTTTCTTCTACGAGCAGACGACCAGCTACCTGGATCTCTATCCCGTGGGCTACATTGTTGATGGCAAGTCCGGCACGGGTCAGGGCAGCCCGAACTATGGCGGCTATGCTCCGGCGAGCGGCAAGGCCCGCGCACCCGGTGTTCCGCAGTTCATGGCCAATGCCTTCCTGACGTACGGGATCACCGATCATGTCGGATTCGGCGCCGGCCCGCAGATCAACGGCCGCCAGGCGGCCAACGCCGAGGGCACGCTCCATATCCCGTACCAGTACCAGATGGATGGCTATCTGTACTACCGCACGAAGACCTGGGATGTTCAGCTGAGCGTGAAAAACATGTTCAACCACAAGCTGTTTGACCCGGTCGACGTCAGCTTCGCCGGCAACGACGTGGTTTACTACCGCGCCCCGATCTCGGCCTCGGTCACGATCCGCTATCACTTCTGAGCCACCCGGCTTGGTTAAGTTTCAGACGAACGGCGGAGAGCAATCTCCGCCGTTTTTTTGCGCCCGGTTTCCGCGCATGGCCCGCATCGCTTCCAATGCGCACCCCATTTGCCGTCATCCTGAGCGAAGCCGAAGGATCACTGGTATTATTCCCCTCTGATCGCTTAACACTCCGATACTCCAATCAACGGTTATTGCCAGAGTGTCTTGGGCCTCACGCGGACTCGGCGTGAAGGATAACAGAGATCCTTCGGCTTCGCTCAGGATGACGGTTCAAGGGATTGGTCCCTTTCCGGATAAGCCAGGTGGGCGGGCACGTCCCGTGCCCACATTTCATCCTGACGCCTGCCCCGTCAGCTCGAACTCTAAGCGAGGTCTACGCTCATCCCCCATGCAAGCACGGGACGTGCCTGCCCACCCGCCCCGGTCTCATCTCTGCTTCGGCTCCGCTGTGATAAAGGCGATCAACGCGTCGAGCTCCGCATCCGTATAGTGCGGATGCGGCTCCATCTTGGCCCCCGCCATCACGCCCTGGGGATTGCGGACGTAGCGTTTGAAGTAGTCCGCGTTGTAGCCCGCATACGCCGCCAGCACTTCAAACGTCCGGTCCGATTTCGTGCCGCCAAACGTCCCAGCCGGACCGCGGTGGCAACTCGCACACGAGTTGATCCAGATTTCCCGGCCCGCCACCGCGCGCGCCGACAGCGCGGCCCAGCGGCCGCTGAAACTGCCCCGGTAGCGCTCGTCGAAATTCGCCAGCTCCAGCGTCGTCACGCCCCACGGCTTCTTGTGGCCGGGATCGATCAGCTGCGCGACCGCCGGTGCCACGCCCGGGGAAATCGAGATCACATAGGGGCCGGGATTATAATCCAGCCCCGGCGGCGGCCATTTCTCCGGACCCTGGCCATTGATTTCCAATACCAGAAACGGCCGGCAGCCAGCCATGAACGATTCGCGGTAAACCGAGGCGTAGCCGTCGGAGGCGCACGTGGCCAGCAGGGTGTCCGCCCCGGCGCCGCGCGGTAGCGCCGCCCACAGGTCGGTCAGAAAGACGACCGTCAGCTCCTGCTCGCCCTTCACGAATTCACCGGCGAGCTTCAGCTTCGAGGTCGGCAGCGCCCGCAGCTCGGACCAGCGCACATAACGCTTTTCCCCGCCCGGCACCCCGGCCAGCCGGCCCGTGAGGATCAAGTCGTAGGGCGAGGTTCGTTCGCGTTGCAGCGCCAGGGCTCCGTGGGCGCCCCACGCTGCCGTCAGGCAAAGCAGGGCCAGCACGCCGCCGCGCAGGGCCCGGAAACGGGGTAAAAACGGATTCAAGGAAGAGCAGCAGCGGACTTCAGGCATTTAGCCGAGTGTCAGCAGGGCGCATTCCAGTTTCAAGGCCCGGTGCTGGGGTTAGCGGCAGGCTTATTCTGTCATCGCGAGCCCGACAAAGCCGGGTGTGGCGATCCAGCTGGAGGGATTGCCTCGCCAGAAAACATCAAGAAAACGCTTCGCCTCTGAAAGATCTCAGGTAGTCATGGCGGATGCCCCGCTCCAATTACGAAGACGAAATCATCATCTCCTGGGTCGAACTCCACCGCGACGCCCGCCATCTCTCGGAACTCCTCCATGCGAAGGGCTCCT
Organism: uncultured Opitutia bacterium; assembly: GCA_903859715.1. Lineage (GTDB taxonomy): Bacteria > Verrucomicrobiota > Verrucomicrobiia > Opitutales > Opitutaceae > Opi-474. The sequence continues at coordinate 2,435 of CAIONS010000066.1, read as the reverse complement.
GGAAAGGCATCATCGCCATCACGCGCGGCGGCCTCGTGCCCGCGGCGCTCGTCGCGCGCGAACTCGACATCCGGCTCGTCGACACCATCTGTGTGACAAGCTATCTGGCCGCCGAGGCCGGCAAGGAGGCGCAGACGCGCTCCGAGGTGAAAGTCCTGAAAGGCGTCGTGGGCGACGGCGACGGCTACCTGCTGATCGACGACCTCGTGGACTCCGGCCGCACGGCGCAGGTGGTGCGCCAGCTCCTGCCCAAGGCGTATTTCGCCACGCTCTATGCCAAGCCGGCCGGCCGGCCGATCGTCGATACCTGCGTGAAGGAATTCAAACAGAACAAGTGGATCTATTTCCCGTGGGACATTGAATACAGGTTCGCGACCCCGATCAAAGACGGCGGCCGCGCCGGGTCCGGCTCGGACTGAGCGGCCACAGAAAGCCGGCACTTTGGACCGCCAAGATTCGAGGTGGGCCGTGAGCTCCGCGCGCAGCACCGGCACGAATGGAAAAACCCAAGCTGCCGTGCGCGGAGCGCACAGCACACCCACTAGGGAGTGTCTTCAAACCGCAATGGGGACGCAGATTTGCGAAGGCGCAGGACGGCCGATCCTTTTTTGACCACGAATGCTTCGCCTAACGGCTACGCTTCAGGGTGCGCTCCGCCTAATCGGCTCCGCAGTAGGTTTCGGGAGTCGGCTGATCGCCGACGAGAGACCAGACCATTATCTCTGCGGCGAATAGCGGCTTCCCGCATCGGGGGCTAGGTCGCCGGCGCGAAGAAGGCCCCGCGTCGCTGTGCCGCGCGCAGCAGCAACACCACCGTGACCGTGGTCGATGCGATCACGAGCCATGAACTCTCCGGACCGAACATTCCGCCGGTCAGCCAATCGGGCCCGGCAAAGCGGCTTTCGAGTGGCGCCAGCTTTCGCCAGTCCTCGATGCCCGAAAGCGGCAGCCCGCTCAGCAGGATGGCAAAGTTCCAGGCCGCATGGTGGGCGGCCACGACCCACAAGTTGCGCGCGAGGATGAAGACCGCGCCCCACAGCAGGCCCAGCAAAGTCACCGCAATCAGCATCGTCACCGCGTCGCCGCTCCCACCTTTTTCAACGTTTCCCAGGTGCTGCAGGGCAAATATCACCGCCTGGACTGCCAACGCCCACTTCGTTCCCCAGGTCCGTTCCAGGATCCGGAACAGCAGGCAGCGGTAAGTCAGTTCTTCCAGGGTCGCCGCGATGCCGATCACGGCGGCCACGCCGAGCAACGCCGGTGACGCGCCGCGAAACAGGACGCGTTCGTAGACGCCGAAAGCGAAGAGCACGGCCATCGGCAGCGCCACCATGGCAGCGCCGCTCGCGCCGCCCAGCAGCAGGTGAAGCGGCCGCAGGCGCAGCTCGGCCGCTTGGCGTTTTTCATGCCAGTGCACGAAGGCCCAGTAGCCGCCCACGGCGGTCAGCAGGATGCCCGCGCGCCGGAACACACTGAGCCATTCGGGTCCGGGATGGAACGCGCCGTCGATCGCCGGCAGCAGGCCTTTGCGGAAGATCAGGATCGAGCCCAAGACCGCCACCGCACCCAGCAGCAAAGAGCCAAGCATCCGCCCGGCGACGCGCATCCGCCGCCGCGCGGTCGTTTCATTTGCCGGCGGATTCTTCATGCCCTGCCATAACCCTGGAACCCGCTGGAAAGTTGCAGCCGGACTCCATTCCAGACCTAAGCCCGGCGATGGTCACCGGATACGAGCTTCGCCCTTCGGGGTGAGGGCGTAGAGTTTTTCGGCGCGGCGATGTGCGATGAGGCCTTCCTTGATCCAGGCGGCCAACTGCTTCTTTTCCACGGTCCGGGCGTAGCTCTCCGGGATGGTGCCGTCGGAACCCATGAACAGCGTCTTCAGCTGGAAAGCCAGTTGGGATTTCGGCGGCGTCATGGGTGGAGGGAGATGGGCGAGACTGGGCAGAGGCCGGCCCGGTCAGTCAAGAGTCAAGACGTGACGTATTCGGCTCGGCCTTCTGTGCGGCCCGAGGCAGTGAAGGCCGAGCTTCTTCTATTAGGGAGTGTTTTCAAACCTCATGAGTAAGCCAATCGAAGATAGCGGCGAACTGCACGAAGCCGAGGAAGGTGACGGCAAGTTTGTCGTAGCGTGTGGCCACGCGGCGGAAGCGTTTGAGTCGAGCGAAGAAGTTTTCGACCCGGTGGCGGCGACGATAGTAGCCGCTATGGAAGGGCATAGGCTGGCGACGGCAGCGCAGCCAGGCAATGCAGACTCGCGTGCGTTGCCGGTGCAGTTGCGCCCGGAAGTTACCTGTGAGTGGATCCCTCTTTTCGGTCCATCCCTAGAGTCGGTCTGGGCGATTGGTTGATGTTGATACGACTGACGCTGGTTGTCCATCCCTGGCGGAGGGAAGGCCCGGCTCGGCGGGCCTGACCGGCGCCAGGGATGGAAG
>CAIONS010000065.1 GCA_903859715.1 uncultured Opitutia bacterium | reverse complement strand
TTTGAGGGCGGACGGCTTGGATAAAACCAAGGGTCGACTTGATTACGGGGCGTAGGTGATCGTGCGAACACCGGCGACGCCGCTGATCGTGATCGTGGTGCCCTGCGAGAAGCCGGTCGGGTAGGTCTCGTTGGCCACCAGATTCAGCGCCTTCACGTAGTTCGAGGAACCGACGAGGTCCGTGACGGCCACGGTCGAAACGCCGTTCTCGAGGTAGTATTGGTCAGCCGCCGCGGAGAGCTGGCGGGCATTGTTCAAGACGGCCTTGTCCTGGGAGGACTGACGGACCTTCTGGAACGCGGGAATCGCCATGGCGGCCAGAAGGCCGATGATGACGACGACGATCATGATTTCGACGAGGGTGAAGCCCTTGTTGGACTGGTTCATTCTTTTCATGGGTATGTGATGCTTATTATTTATTATATGAACTGCTCAGGTGCGAGCAGTGAACCTAATCAATAATATTATTGAGGACCTGTGAAGGGTATTTTCGTGGGTAGAATTACGGCCGGTTTCCTACCTTAATCTAGTGAGGTCGGTTCAATCCCAAGGCCAGTCGGCCTCAAATAACCCGTTATTTGCCGGTTTTCTTGCGTTTCTTGACGACCGCCGAGCTGGATTTCGGCTTGCGGACCTTCGGCGCCACGGCCTTCGGAACCGCCAGCAGTTTCGACACGGACACCTCCACGGCGTCCTTCCAAAGGTTCTCGAGGCCGTATTTGGCCCGGTTCTCGACGGTGAAAATATGCACCATCACGTCGAAGATATCGACGACGATCCAGCCGCTCTCTTGGGAAGTTTCCATGCCGACAATGCGGTTGCTGCTGGCATCGATCGCTTTTTCCAGCTCGACGCGCAGGGCCCGCAGGTGCGGGTCGGAGGTGCCGGTCGCGAGGATGAGATAGTCGGTGATCGAGGACTGCTCGCTGACATCGAGTACACGGAGGTCTCCGGCCTTCTTTTCATCCAAGGCCCGGCAGCACAGTTTGACCAAATTCAGCGAGTTAGCGGATTTTCCCTTCATGGTTGTTCGCGATAAAGATGCCGTTCCCGGATATACACAATGGCCTTGTGCGGGACAAAATAGTCGAGCGACAGGTCCCGTTTCACGCGTTCGCGCAGTTCCGTCGAGCTGATCGCGAGCAAATGTCCGTCGCAACGCCGCAACCGCAGGCCGGGAATGTCCGGCCCGGCTTTGACCGGATGCCCCGGCCGCTCGAGGAAGATGAACTCCACCAGCTGGGCGAGCTCCGCGATATCCTTCCAAAGGTGCAGTTTCGGCAGCTGGTCTCCGCCGATGATCCAGAAAAGCTCATCGTTGGGATAAAGCGCCCGGAAATGCCGCACCGAGTCGATCGTGTAGCTGACGCCGCCCCGGCGCAGCTCGTAGTCGGAGATTTCAAAGCGCCGGTCCCACTCCACCGCCGCGCGAATCATCGCGAGCCGGTGCTCGGCCGAGGACTGCACCTCGTTCGGCTTCAGCGGGGCTTGCGCGGCCGGCACCAGGATCAGCCGGTCGAGCTGGCATTGCTCATACGCATCCTGCGCCGCCATCAAATGGCCGAAATGCACGGGATCAAAGCTGCCGCCGAGGAATCCGATTTTCACAGAGGCGCACCGTGGTTACCCGGCCCGCCCCGGGCAAGGCTCATTTCTCGGCCGCCGCGCGGGGTTGACGCTCACTCTCCAGCCACTGACAGTCATCCGCGAAAGTTGCCCGGGTGGCGGAATGGTAGACGCTTGGGACTTAAAATCCCCTGCCTGAAAAGGCGTGCCGGTTCGAGTCCGGCCCCGGGCACCACAATTCTTTCCGAAGCGGAAGGAATTGTGTCCGCGATCGGCCCCGCTGCTTTGGGTGGGCGGGCATGTCCCGTGCCCGCATGGAAAGCGTTGCTCAACGTTCAAGCACCGCTCACCTCGCAGCTTGGCGGCGTCGAAGAATGCGGGCACCGGGACGTGCCCGCCACCCCACTCAGCGAGCCCTCAGTACGCCAGCTCCACCATCTGGTGGCTCGCGAACTCCGGCACCGTGAACTCCACCACGCCATCATGCTGGACATATTCCAGAACGCGGCCGTCCGGCACCAGCCGCACGGACTTCACCTTCTTCGGCAGCCGCAGCGTCACCTGCGTATTGTGCAGGGGGATGACATCCTCGATCAACTCGATCGGCAGGTCGCGGAATTTGCCCCGCACGCTGGTCGGCGAATAAAGCAGGTGCGTCACGTAGCGCCGCTCGCGCGGTTGGTCCATCAGGCCGATGCGGCCGGTTGTCGGCAGGTTCGTCTCGACCGGCAGTTTGCCGCCGAGCAGCTGGCGCAATGCCGCCTCGAAGAAATCGCGGTAGAGCGGCTGCCCGTGCGCCCGGTAGCGGGTGAAAAGATCGTGCGCAAAATAGGCGATCTGCTGGCTGATCACCGCCGCCGGCGACGCTTTCTGCGGCGAATCCGGCGCGTGCTGGTGCGAGCAATAATGCTCCCATGTCCGGTTGAAATACGATTCGCGCCGTTCGGCGAGAACCTTCGCCCGCGTCGGCTTGATCTCAAACGCCCCGCCTTGGATCACGATCGCCGACTTCACCGCCACCTTGGGCGTAAGCGCGGTCGCCAGGAGGTAATCCACCTCGCCCTTCGAGCGACCCAGCAGTTTTGCCCCGGGATCGATGGCGAATTTCTCGTGCTTTTGGTCGAGCAGCGCCGTGCCCGCGGCAATGATGCGCCCGCCCCGGGCCAGCAGCTTTTTCGCCTTCGCCACATTGGCCGGCGTCATCACAAACGTGTCGGGCAGCACCACGAGGTCGAACCCGCTCCAGTCCGCGTGCGTGTCGAGCACGACGAAGGGCTGGTGCAGCTCGAGCAGCATGCGGCCCACGCCTTCGTCGGCGACCGCGGACGCCGCCTGGCCGCCGCGCCAGCGGTCCTGGTTGATCTCGCAGCTCACGAGGGCGATGCGCGCCACGGGCTTCACGTAGTCGCACCATGGCTCCATGCGCTCCACCTCGGCATAGGACGCGCCGATCAGCCGGTACGTGTCCATGTTCATCTCGCCGTTCGGATGGAGCTGGTCGCCCACGCCGACCTTCGCGCCGTAGGCGAGCATGGCGGCGCATTCATATTGGAGCGCGGCCGGCCGCTTGAAGCCGCCGAACTCGCCCCACGTGTTGTGAAACTTGCCCGTCATGCCGAGGAAGTCCCACTTCTGCGTGATGGCGTAGCGCGCCGACATCGGGAAATGGTCGTAACCCCACCCGCCGGTCGGCAGCGACTCAAGCTCGAGGTGCGTGTTGTAGCCGAGCCCCTTCCGCGCGCCAATCGAGATGTGGCCGGAGTTGTGGAACACCGGGTTGTCCTTGTTCACCGACTTCGCCGCCGCACTCGTGGCCTTGAAATACTTGTAGAGCACCTGCTCGCCGTACTTCGCCACGTCGGCGTCGAGCTCGGGATTCAGGCCGGCCTTCTTCATCTCCTTCAGCGCGTCGTCGCTGTAGTCGCGCTGCGTGCCGATGATATCCAGAAAGATGCCGTCGTTGTCCGGCCAGCGCTGGCAGACTTCCTCAATCTGCGCGCACAGGTACTCGAGGTAGGGCGAGTTGAAACGCAGGATGCGGCCGAACCAGTCGACTTCCAGCGGCTTCCAGTTAACGCCATCCTTGCGCTTCACGACCCAGGTCGGGTTCGCGAAGGCCGCGAGTTCGTCGAGTCCCGCGCTCAGGTAGATCGGGCAGCGCACGCCGATCTCGCGGCACGCGTCGATCTGCCGCGCGAGCAGGTCGAACTTCAGGTGCGGGTGCATCTGCCCGATCTTGGTCGGGTGATAGCTGTACCCGTGGTGGCACTTGGAAAAGATCGTGATTGAGTTGACGTGCCCGACCTTGAGCGCCTCCTGGAACTGGCGCTTGTTGAACTTGGAACCAATGCCGGCGATGAGTCCGCTGGTATGGAAATCGAGGTGAACTTGGCGAAAACGCAGGTGATGCATGGGGAAATTTTGCCGGGGCCGGTGCGCCCGCATTAGCGGGCCAAGGCTTCGGATAAGCGGCACTTTTCTGCTCAGGGCGAGGCAATTTTGGCTCGCGGGCGTTCCCGGCGGCCGCCACAACCACGCCAGTCTGTAACCCCTGCCCCACCCCATATGACCCTCCGCAGTTTCCCCAAACTGGGCGCCGCCGCATTGGCTGCATCCATCATTCCTTCCCTTCGCGCGAGCGAATCCGACATCCATATTCCCGATCTTAAGGCCGTCAGCTTTTTCAACGGCAGCCTCAGCGGCAATGCCATCCTGATGATCGGCCTCGTGGTCTGCGCCCTGGGCGTGATCTACGGTTGGATGCAGTACCTCCAGACGAAAAAACTGCCCGTGCACGCCTCGATGGGCGCCGTTTCGCAGATCATCTGGGAGACCTGCAAGACCTACCTCTTCCAACAGGGCAAGTTCCTCGCCGTCCTCTGGGTGCTCATCGCCGTGTGCATGACGTACTACTTCGGCGTCCTCTCGCACAACAGCCCCGCCCACGTCGTCATCATCCTGCTCGCCTCGGTGCTCGGCATCCTTGGCAGCTATGGCGTCGCCTGGTTCGGCATCCGCATCAACACCGTCGCCAACAGCCGCGCCGCCTTCTCCGCCCTCCGGGGCAACGCCCTCGCCACGCTGCTCATCCCGCTCAAGTCCGGCATGAGCGTCGGCCTCCTCCTCGTCGCCCTCGAGCTGTTCTTCATGATCTGCATCCTGGCGTTCCTGCCCAGCGAGCACGCCGGACCCTGCTTCATCGGCTTCGCCATCGGCGAATCCCTCGGCGCGTCCGCCCTCCGCATCTGCGGCGGCATCTTCACCAAGATCGCCGACATCGGCGCCGACCTCATGAAGATCGTCTTCAATCTTCCCGAGGACGACCCCCGCAACCCCGGCGTGATCGCCGACTGCACCGGTGACAACGCCGGCGACTCCGTCGGACCGACCGCCGACGGCTTCGAGACCTACGGCGTCACCGGCGTCGCGCTCATCGCGTTCCTCGCCCTCGCCCTCGCCGCCAGCCCGGTGCTCTGCGCCACGCTGATCGTCTGGCTCTTCGCCATGCGCATCCTGATGGTGATCACCTCGCTCGTCAGCTACTGGGTCAACGATGCCGTCAGCAAATCCATCTGGGGCAATGCCAAGAATTTCAACCTGGAGCACCCGCTCACCAACCTCGTCTGGATCACCTCGATCATCTGCATCGGCGTGACCTACGCCGCGAGCTACCTGCTCCTCGCGAAACTGCCGGATCATGAGGGTCTCTGGTTCGTCCTTTCCTCGATCATCTCGCTCGGCACCCTCGCCGGCGCGCTGATTCCCGAGTTCACGAAAATCTTCACCTCCACCGAGAGCCGGCACGTCAAGGAAGTCGTCACCTCCTCCAAGCAGGGCGGCGCCTCCCTCAACATCCTGTCCGGCCTCGTGGCGGGCAACTTCTCCGCCTTCTGGACCGGCCTCTGCATCCTCGGCCTCATGTTCGGCGCCTATTATTTCTCCGGCCACGCCGCCGTCCAGGCCATGATGCCCGAACAGTTCCGCTTCGCCGCCCCGATCTTCGCGTTCGGCCTCGTGGCCTTCGGCTTCCTCGGCATGGGCCCGGTCACCATTGCGGTCGATTCCTTCGGCCCGGTCACCGACAACGCCCAGTCGGTGTACGAACTCTCCCAGATCGAGGGCAAGCCCGGCATCTCCGCCGAGATCGAGCGTGACTTCGGTTTCTCGCCCGACTTCGAGGGCGCCAAGCACCAGCTCGAAAAGGGCGACGGCGCCGGCAACACCTTCAAGGCCACCGCCAAGCCCGTCCTCATCGGCACCGCGGTCGTCGGCGCCACCACAATGGTCTTCGGCATCATCATGATGCTCCAGGCACACTATCAGGCGATTGATCCGTCCTTCAACGTGCTCGAGCGTCTCTCGCTCGTGCACCCCGAGGCCCTCATGGGCCTCCTGATGGGCGGCGCCGTCATCTACTGGTTCACCGGTGCGTCCACGCAGGCCGTCGTCACCGGCGCCTACCGCGCCGTGGTCTACATCAAGGACAACATGAAGCTCGACGCCTCCACCGCCGCGGTCGAGGCCTCGAAGGAGGTCGTGAAGATCTGCACGCAGTACGCGCAGAAGGGCATGATCAACATCTTCCTCGTCATCTTCTGCTTCTCCCTCTCGCTCGCGTTCTTTGACCCGTTCTTCTTCATCGGCTACCTCGTCGGCATGGCCTTCTTCGGCCTCTTCCAGGCCATCTTCATGGCCAACGCCGGCGGCGCCTGGGACAACGCCAAGAAGATCGTCGAGGTCGACCTCAAGATGAAGAACACCCCGCTGCACGCCGCCACCGTTGTCGGCGACACCGTGGGCGACCCGTTCAAGGACACCTCGTCCGTCTCGCTGAACCCAGTCATCAAGTTCACCACGCTCTTCGGCCTCCTCGCCGTCGAGATCGCCGTGACCATGCCCGCCGGGCTCAAGCACGCGCTCGGGGCGGTCATCTTCGTCATCGCCCTGGTCTTTGTGTATCGCAGCTTCTATGGCATGCGCATCCCGGTCGACGGGAAGAAGGGCTGAGTTTTCTCTGCAGCTTCTGCTTTCAAGAGCGGGCCATTCGGCCCGCTCTTTTTTTGGGCCATTTACTCTTACCGTCTAGTAGCAGCCGAGATAACGAGGCTGGGTTTGGGTTAAACCGCCAGGACGCCCCGGCAAAAAGGGCTGACAACATTCCGGCATCGTGAATTGCTTTCCCCTGCGGCCGTTGTGCCCGCTTTACCCTATGAAACTCCTTCGCCTGTGCAGTCTCCTCGTCCTTCAGTCCGCCACGGTTTTCGCCGCCGGTCCTTCGTTTGACACCTGGGTCGACACCTTTGCCGCCGACTGGATGCGGGCCAACCCGCAGTCCGCCACGGCCCAGCAGTATTTCACCGGCCCCGAGCAGGACGCCCTCGACCGCCAGCTCACCCCGATCACCTCGGAAGCCCGCGCCGCCCGCGTCGCGCTGGCCCAACGCGGCCTCACGGAACTCAAACAGTTCGACCGCACCCGGCTCGACGCCAGCCAGCGGATTTCCGCCACCTCGCTCGCGTGGCAGCTCGACGACATCGTGCGCAGCGAGCCGTTCAACGACTACAACTTCGTCTTCCAGCAGTTCAGCGGCCTGCAGGTCGGCCTCGTCAATTTCCTGAGCCAGACCCATCCCATCCGCAACCGCCGCGACATCGAAAACTATCTGGTCCGCCTGGCGCTCGTGTCCGCGCAGATGGACGAAGGCATCGCCCAGGCCAGGGCTCGCGCCGCCCGCGGTTTCCTGCCGCCCAAGTTCATCCTTACCTCCACGCTGGCGCAGTTTGACCGTTTCCTCGCCGGCGAACCGGCGAAGAATGTGCTCGTGACCTCGCTCGATGAACGCGCCGCCAAGCTCAAGGATCTCCCCGCCGCGGACCGCGCGAAGTTCACCGCCGACGCGGAGAAAATCGTGCGTGAAGCCGTGATTCCCTCCTTCCGTCGCGCCCAGGCCCTGTTGCAGTCCCAACTTCCACTGGCGACCGATGAGGCCGGCCTCGCGCGTTTCCCCGGCGGCGACCAAGCCTACGCCAACGCCCTCCACCACCTGACCACCACGGACCTGACCGCCGCGCAGGTGCACGCACTCGGCCTGAAGGAAGTCGCGCGCATCGAGGCCGAGATGGACGGCCTGCTCAGGCAGCTCGGCTACATCACGGGCTCCATCAAGGAGCGGATGGAGAAACTCGATGCCGACACGCAGCCGCCGGCCACGCCCGACCCGCGCCCGGCCTTGCTCGCCCGCTATGATGAAATCCTGCGCGATGCCGAGAAATGGGCCGCCCTTATGTTCGACCTGCGCCCCAAGGCCCCGGTGGTGGTAAAACGCGAACCGCCCTTCACCGAGAAAAGCGCCGCCGCCCATTACACTCCGCCCGCCAAGGATGGCTCGCGCCCCGGCATCTTCTGGGCGCCGCTGCCCGGCCCGACCTTTGAGATGAACGAAATGCGCACGCTCGTGTATCACGAGGCCGTGCCCGGCCATCACTTCCAGATCGCCCTGCAATACGAGATGACCAACCTGCCGCGCTTCCGCCGCGACGGCGTGTTCGGCTTCATCTCCGCCCACGGCGAGGGCTGGGCCCTCTACGCCGAGAATCTCGCCGCCGAGTCCGGCTGGTATGACGGCGACCTGAAGGGCCACCTCGGCCAGTTGAACGACGAACTTTTCCGCGCCCGCCGTCTCGTGGTCGACACCGGTATTCACACGATGCACTGGACGCGCCAGCAGGCCATCGACTACGGCATCCGTCCTTCCGAGGTGGAGCGCTACGTCGTCTGGCCCGGCCAGGCCTGCTCCTACAAGATCGGCATGCTCAAAATCCTGGAGCTGCGCGCGAAGGCCAAGACCGCCCTGGGCGACAAGTTCTCCCTCAAGGAATTCCACAACGTCGTCCTGCGCGCCGGCAACATGCCCCTCGCCGTACTCGAGCAGGTCATCGACGACTACATCGCGTCAGCGCGCTAAGTCCGAAGCACAAAGGTCGCTGTCTGAGATGTCTTATGTGGGCGGGGTGCCCTCCCCCCGCTGGGACCAACGCGGGGTGAGGGCACCCCGTCCACAAAAAGATCAGATTCATCCCACTACCTTCCGCGCGTGCCACGCCTGCAGCACGGCGGCTTCCCGCTCGGCACTCAGCCCCGCTTTCAATTTCGCCCGGCGCGCCTCCGGCTGGGCGTTGAACCACGCCAGGGTGTCCGCTGCCGTCACCGGCAGCGATCGGAACGTCAGTCCGGCCTTCACCGCCCGTGCCGCACTCACGCGCATGAATCCCGCGAATGCGCCGGTGTCCGGCACCCAGGCAGGCAGATCGCTCCACATGCCGTGAACCGTACCGAGGAGATCAGGAAGGATCTAACCGGCTCCGGCCTCACGCTCGCCCAAGCCGCGCTGAAATTCGTACTCGCGCATCCCGCCGTCTCGACCGTCATCCCCGGCATCCGTAACGTCGCCCAAGCCGACACCAACTGCGCCGTGAGCGACCTCCCGGCGATGCCGCCCGCCCTCCTCCAGAAACTCCACCGCCACAACTGGCGCCGGGCCTTCTGGTACGGCGGAAAATAGCCGGGCGCGGCGCCCGGCTGGGATTTGGGAGATCGAAGATGGGAGATGGAGAACCGCGACCAAGTAGCAGCCGACGTAAGGAGGCTGGTTCGGATCTCGAAAAGGCCGAACATCGAACGTCAAAGTCCAGCGGGGCCGATTGTCAGAGATCGAACTTCGACGTTGGACGTTCAAAGTTGAGCGTTCGATGTTCGCCCGACCCACACCCGGCAAAGCCAGCCACGTCACCTCGGACGCTACGGACCTGACCCGCGCTTTTCCTTGGCGACCTCAGTTCTTTGCCCGAGTCTGACCCTGTGCCTCTCCTGCTTCTCGCCGCGCCACTCTTTATCGCCTTCGAGCTCTGGCAGCTCGTGATGAGCGAGCGCTATGTCGGCATCAAGCAGATCGCCCGCAACGGCGACCCGCGGAAACTCGGGCTCAGCGAGATCACCGCGTTTTGCTGGAGCTCCGCGATCATCATCTACTGGGCCTGGATGCTGGGACTGATGCTCACCCCGTTCACCCGGGTGCATGGGCTGGTTCTCCTCATCGTTTCGGTCGCCGGGTTTTCCGTGCGCCGCAATTGCGGCATCAAATGGGTGCTCGTCACCCTGACCCTCGAAGGCGCCATCCGGATCGGCCTGCTCGTCTCCCTCGTCGGCACAGCGTGGCACCGCCTCTGACGAGGCCGGCTTTCGCTTTTGGCCTTCCGCCTTTCCGCCCCGATGCCCTTCCCGGAAATCACGCGCCTCTCGCCTAACTGCGATGCCACGGTACCCCATGAGCGGCTCGGCGTGGTCTTTCACCACAGCGTCATCCCGTTCGACGAGACCATTGCCCTGATGACCGATCCCGCGCGCAAGGTCAGCTATCACTGCCTCATCGCACTCGATGGCACCCGCTGCACCCTTGTGCCCGACGACCACATCGCCTGGCACGCCGGCGTTTCCTCGTTTCAAGGCCGCGCCGGCTGCAACGCCTTTCTCCTCGGCCTGTCCTTCGCCGGCGACACGTATGCCGCGCCCCTGACCGAAGCGCAGCTCGCCTCCACCATCGAATGGCTGGCTCCGCGGTGGGTCCGCCATGGATGGACGCTCGCCTGGATGACCGACCACCGCCAAGTCGCCCCCGGGAGAAAGAACGACCTCAACCCGGTCGAATGGGATCGCGTGATAGCACCGCTCAAAGCCCGATTCGGAGAAGCGAATTAACCACGAAGAACACGAAGCCCAAGCTTTCGTAGATTTTAACCACGGATTTCACGGATACGGAATTGATTCTGAGCCATCAGATGGGAGACACGGCAGTTGACCCGCAAATAAACGGTCTTGGGATCCTACCCATCAGCCTTGGCTGGAGTTTATCCAGATCCAATCCGTGTAATCCGTGGTAAAAAACTTCCGGATCGAGGCTCGGTCTTCGTGCTCTTCGTGCCCTTCGTGGCTAAATCAAGCCTACGGTCAGGTATTGAACCGCCGCGTCTCCGCCTTGGACGCCGGCTCACCAAAGGACTGCGCGAAAAACTCCTGCGCCGCACCCATCAGCTTGGAATACTTGCCATAATCCCCCGCCCATGAGTTCGGCAGGCAGATCCGCTTGATCACCCCTTTGCCGATCTTGTCCGGCGCCTCGCGGTCCGGCGTGAGTTCCAGGGAAAACCGTGGGTCGCTCGCATGCACCACATAGTGACGCGAACCGCTCTGCTCCTCCCGCTCAATGCGCAGAAAATGGGCAAAACTCATTGGCGGACTTCACCCATGACAGCCCTGCGCCCGGACGCGAAATAAAAACACCCCGTCTTTCCCGCAATCCGTGATTGAAAAGTCCCCGCCCGCGTCGCACACACTTTCCGCGCCCGCCGGCGCCCCATGATGTCCTCCTCTTCGTCCCCGAAACTGCCCAAGTGGATTTTTTTTCTCACTGACGCGATCCTGCTCCTCACGGCGTGGCTCATCGCCAGCCGCAGCCCCGGTCCGCTGTCATCCCACGCCATCTTCGCCATCACCGCCTGCGTCATCGTCGGCGCCATCCTCGGCACCATTCCCCTCCTGCTGCACTACGAGCGCGAGAAGAACGAGACCCTCGACGACCGCCAGCGGGGCCTCGAGGCGCTCGCCCTCACCCTTACCACCGCCGCCGACCAGATCAGCATCGCCGCGAAGGGCCTGCACGAGATCGCCGAGCTCACCCAGAAAAACCTGAAACAGGCCGAGCAGCTGCCCCAAAAACTGCAGGACAAGGTCGCCGAGTTCCAGGCCCAGCTCGGCAGCGCGCGCGATGAGGAACGCGACGAGATGAAAACCGAGCTCGCCGCCCTCCGCGCCGCCGAGAGCCAGCGCCTCGAATCCACGGTCGAAAAGATCCAGAAGGCCGCCGCCGAGCTCACCAAGCTCGAGGCCGCCACGCAAAAAACCCTCTCCTCCGCCCAGACTGCGCTCACGAAAACCCCTGAAATCCTCACCGCGGCCACCGCCGCTGCCCTGGCCGAAATCGATTCCAAGCTGGCCGCCCGCACCGCCGCCACGCTCGCCAGCCTCGCCGAGGCCACCGCCACGCCCCCGGCAGCCGCTCCCACTGCCGACGATCCGGGTCCGCCCGGCGGCGTGGAACGCCGCAAAAACCCGGCCCGCCGGGCCGCCGATATCGGCCAGCACATCACGCCCATCGTGCCGGCGACGATCGCGCCTTTCGCCGGCCACATTGTCTCCACCGGCCCCGCACCCGGCGAGCCCGTGGAGCAATCCAACCCAAAGCTCGCAACCTCCGGTACCGCCGAGGTCGGTGACCACATCGCCCCCATCGTTCCACCCACCGCCGCCCCTTTCGCCGGCCACATCATCTCGATCAGCCCCGCCCCCACCGAGCCTGCACCGGCCGCGGCACCCGCTGAACCGGCCGTCGCGCCCGAGCCCAAGAGCGAGCCATCCGCATCCGCTCCAGCTGCCGAGTCTACGTCCACTCCCGATTCCGCGGCCGTCACCGAAGAGCCCAAGCCGGTTAAAAAGCGCGCACCCCGGAAACCCAAGCCCGTGGACGGCGCTGAAACCGCGCTCGACCTCGGGATCGTCGAGCCCGCTGCCGCTCCGGCCGCAGCCGACGAGTTCAGCCAGGTCGCTCCCGATGAGGCCGCGGCGAAAGTCATCTCCTCCGACGGTTCGACCCGCCTGCTGGTCACCGCCTACATCGGCATCGGCAACCGCCTTTTCGTCCGCGGCGAAGGTCCCGGCCTGAGCTGGGACAAAGGTGTCCCGCTCCAATTCGTCTCGATCGGCAAATGGCGCTGGGAAAGCGCTGACGCCACCGCGCCGGTGAAGTACAAGCTCTACAAGAACGACGAAACCGAATGCGCCGCCCTCGGCACCCAGACAATCGACCCCGCCCACCAGCAGGAAGTCACGGCGACGTTCTAGGGTGTGTCTTCACACCCGATTGTCATTCTGAACGAAGTGAAGAATCCAATTGGATCTGATCGAAGTCTGCGACGGAATCGCACTGGATTCTTCGCTGCGCTCAGAATGACAAATCTTGGGACAGTGGGTGAGAAGAAACGCCCTAATCCTGTTGGGTGAGATATGGACCACGCGAAGCGCACGATCGAGACCTACGATCAGATTGCGACCGACTACCATGTGATCGCAACGCCAGAACACCGCGCCTGGCTGGAAGATTCGATGCGTGAGTTCTACTCGCGATTGCCGGGTAAGACCGCACTCGTGGCCGGTTGCGGCGAGGGCCGGGATTCGCGTTATCTTCAGACGCTAGGCGCGTGCGTCACGTCCTTTGATCTTTCGGAAGGGATGCTTTCACTCGCCCGCGCCTCAGATCCTGCGGGGAACTATCTTCACCTGGATCTGCGCCACACGCAGAAGTTTGGGCAGACATTCGATGGGATTTGGGCATGCGCCTGTCTCTATCACCTGACCAAGCCGGAATTCCGGATCTGCCTTCAAGACTTTCACCGGAGGCTCAATCCGGGCGGAGTGTTATTCCTTAACCTGAAGCTCGGAGCAGGTGAGCGCTTTATCGAAATTCCTCGTGACGGTTACCCCGGCGGCGCTGCAGCCAAGGAGAAATTGAGCGGCAGTCGCTTTTATGCGTTTTATACCCGCGACGAGTTGTCGGCCTATTTTTTGGATTACTCAGTCGAAAAAGAACGACGCGATCTCCTAAAGGAAGGCGACGGCGCGATGGAATTCTGGCTCAAGAAGAAAAGGCCCGGCCACCCAGGCATCGCCGAGACTCGGAAACCGGATATATCGTGATTCTTGACCGAATTTGGTCAGGCCTGCGCTTCAAGCCCAGTCTCCCATCATCTCATGAAGCTCTCCGGACCAAAATTATTACTCCATGTCGAGGGACTCGCCGTACTTGTGGCCGCCTGCATCCTGTACCGCGAAGTGGGTGCCTCATGGGGTCTGTTTGCCGCGCTATTCCTGGCGCCGGACCTGTTGATGGCCGGCTATTTCTTTGGAAAGAAATTCGGAGCCCATCTTTACAACGCCGGCCATACCTACGCCGCCCCTTTCCTGCTTTGGCTCGTCGGCTACTGCACGCATCAACCCTCCTTGTTTCCTCTCTGCCTGATCTGGGCCGCCCACATCGGCTTCGATCGTCTACTCGGCTACGGACTCAAGTACGACACCGGATTCAAGGATACTCACCTCAGCCGGGTTTAAGGAGACAGAAGAATGCAGGCACGGGACGTGCCTGCCCACCTCTCCTTTGCGGCTTCGCGCGTTTGCGATTCAACTCCTGCGCCCCACCCGGCGCGGCTCAGTAATGCGGTGGACGCTCGTCCACCGGCTCCTTGTCGCCTTCGCCGCCACCCGACCCGCCTGATCGCTCGCGCAGGGTGCGCAGTTCCTGCCGTAATTTCGCCAAGGCATCGCCCAGTTCCAGCATCACCTTGTCCTGCTCGATCACATGGCGCTCGAGGTAAGCGATCTTCTCCTCCAGCCGCTGCAGCCGGTCGTTCATTGCGACGGCGCCTTCAGTTTCTCGATCTCGGGAATCACCACCCGCTGGTAGCAATCCGGGCAGACCGAGTGGCTGAACTCACTCCCCGTGCGCTCGTTGATGTAGCCCTCGATCTGCTGCCAGTAGTTCTGGTCATCGCGGATTTTTTTGCAGTAGGAGCAGATCGGCATCATCTCCTCCAGTTGGCGGACTTGCGTGGCATAACGCAGGATGCGCTCCGCTACGCGCAGCCGGTTCCAGAGTTCGTCAAAGTTCAGCGGCTTCGTGAGAAAATCGTCCACGCCCGCATCCGCCGCCGCCTGCTGGTTCTCGCCGGTCGCATCGCGAGCCGTCAGCAGGATGAAATACGTGTACTCCGCCCCGACGTTCGCGCGGATCTTCCTGCACAGCTCCAGTCCATCCATGTGCGGCATCGCCCAGTCGCTCACCACCACGCGGACCGGCTCCTTCTCCAGCCGCTTCCACGCTTCCTCGCCATTCTGCACCTCGATCACCTCGTGCCCAAGTTTCCGCAGGGCCTGGCGCAACACCGCGCGGGACACCGCATCATCTTCGACGGCGAGGATTTTCACGGCTAAAGCGTGTGCTGTGACCCCGCCACGGCGCAACGTGGAAATCAGCGCCTGGACCAAGAGCCGCCGGGATTAAACCATCGAACCGGTTTTACAGAAGGTAACAAAGAAAACGGAGGACTGCTCCGATCAAGACCTCTCCGTTCTCTCCGTTGCCTCCTGTAAAACGGATTGAGGATTTGGGTCACACCCCGGCCGGCAGGTGACGGCTGAATTGCTCCATCAACTCCTCCCACGTGAAGGGTTTCTCCACCACCGCCAGCGCTCCCGCCTTTTGCGCCAGGATCACCATCCCGGGCGACGGCCGGCCCGTCATCATGAGAACAGGCAGATGGCGCCGGGTCGGGTCCCGCTTCAAAGCCTCACACACCGCCAGTCCGCTCATTCGCGGCATTTCGACATCCAGCAAGACCAAATCCACGCTCTGGGCATCAGCCAGCTTCAAGCCTTCGGCTCCATCAGCGGCCACGGTCACGGTGTGACCGAACCCAGTCAGGCCCGTTTCCAACGCCCGCAGCATGGCGGAATTATCGTCAATCACCAGGATGCGGGCCATGGAACACCTGTGTCGGCTACTTGGCCGTGGTTTTCTCCGCCGCCAGCACCGTGCGCAGACTCGCGGCCACCTCGCGACACGCCCGCCGGGCCTCGGTCGAAACCTGCAGTCGCTCCATTTTCCGGCAGATCGCCAGCAAGGCGGCCAGGATGCGTTTCCGGTGGGCGCGAGAGGCATCTTTTCCCCGGCGGGACCGGCTCGGAGTTCGCCTCGGCTTTGTCATTTTCACACTGTTTGTGGTCGTCACAATTTTTGTCAACTCCAAGCCCGCTCCCGTCGTGAAATGCCAGCCAGTGGCCGGTAGGTGTGCGGGCTCTTCGCGTGCCGGGGCCGGTCTGCACACAATAAATATACCTGCTCCGATGACGGCCCGGCGACCGCTCCACGCGTTGACTTTTTCCGCCACCCTCTCGCTACTCGCGGAGGATGCATTACACTCAGCTTTTCCGGAGCCTGCGGGAAGCCAAGGGCCTGACGCTTGAGGAGCTCGCGCGCCTCACCCGCCGGCACCGCAACACCGTCGTCAACGTCGAGTCCGGCCGGCCGGTGAAGTTCAAGACCGTCGCGGAACTGATGGTGAAAATGGGTTATCCGGCCGGCTCCCCCGAGATGAAAAGCATCGCGCTCCTCTGGCTCGAGGCCGTGAGCGGCCTGCCTTTCTCGCACGCCGAAACCGAGAACGCCGCAAGGAAGGCCATCGCCACCTACCGCTCCAGTGCCCATCAGGCCGCCAAGCGCCTCGACGAGGCGATCCGTCATGCCGGCCTCACCGCCGAGCAGATCAGCCTGCTCGTCTTTGCCGTGCGCCATCCGGCCGTGCTGTCCATTCTCGACAGCATCCGCGACCTCGCCACCAGTCTCGCCTCCGACAGCGCCGCCCCGCAGCTGAAAGCCGCCGAGGACCGGTAGGCCGGTTCCATTGTAGGGCGGGGTCGCTGACCCCGCCTTTGTCCCGAGACGGCGTTCCTGCAGATGTTATGGATCATCGCGGATGGCCGGAATTTATCCGCGCTGATCCGTGATATCCGCGGAAAGGTTTGCCACGGTTTGGCGGGGTCAGCGACCCCGCCCTACATTTTACTCCAAGAGTCGTCTGAGTTCCCCCGGCTCCGACACCGGCGCCTGACAGGAAAAATGTTCGCAGACGTACGCCGTGGCGCGTCCGCCCAGCGGTTTCATCTCCGCCAGCCACGGTGCCCGGCTCGCCAGCCAGGCCCGGTCCTTCTCATCGCCTATTGCCAGCACCACGCGCCGGGGTCCGAGCCGCTCCTGCAGCACTGCCGCCAGCGCGCGAAAATCCTCCCGATCCGGCTCGCCCGCGAGCACGACCTGCTGCGGCGGCTCCAGCGCCAGGGCAATCGCGCCCAGCATCGCCGGCATCGCATGCGGCGTGCCGCTCCATTGCGGCCGAAAGGCCTCGATCGTCCGCAGGGCCCGTCGGCCCTGCGCCTCGTCGTTCAGCATCGCCGCCAGCCGCAACAGGTTCATCGCCGCCACAGAACTGGGCGCCGGCTCCGCGCCATCGTAGTCTTCCTTCAACCGCAGCACAATGGAGGCATCGCCTTCCTGTGAATTAAAGTAGCCACCGCGTGCCTCATCCCAGAAACGCGCATCCATCGTCGTCTGCAGCCGCTCGGCCCACTGCAGCCAGCGCAATTCAAACGAGGCCTCGTACAGATCAAGCAGCCCCTGGATGAGATAGGCGTAATCCTCTGCAAATCCCTCCGCCGCGCCGCGCCCTTCGCGCCAGCTCCGGAACAGCACGCCACGTGCCTCGTCGTAAAGCTCCCGCCGCACAAATCCCGCCGCGCAGATCGCTGTTTGTAGGTAGGACGTGACCGCTGGGCGCGCCGAGTCTGACGGACGGCCCTCGGACAGTTCCAATATTTGATGGCCCTTCGCCAGCGCGGAAATCATCAGCCCGTTGTTCGCCGTGACGATCTTGTCATCCAGCAGCGGCCGCGGGCGCAGGGCGCGGACTTCACGCAACTTCGCGAGCGCCGCCAGCAGCCGGTCGCTTGCCTGCTCCGGCGTGAGTCCAAACAACGCCGCGGTCTCCCCCAGAGGCCGTCGCTGCGCGAGGATGTTCATCCCCGTAAATTCTCCGTGCGGATCCCGCGCCGCCTCCACATTCCCCGCCTCCAGCACGCCAAAGTGGGCAAAGAAAAAGTCGGCCAATGTGGGACGGGTGCCCTCACCCGTCATTCCCTCGCGGGGTGAGGGCACCCCGCCCACATCCGCGGCAAGCACCGCCCGCAACTCCGCCGCGCTCCAAACATAATACGCCCCTTCTACCTGCTCCGGTTTCTTGTCACTTGCCACTTGTCCCTTGTCACTTACGCCCGCCTCCGGGCGGGCGCTATCCGCATCCTCCGCCGTATAAAACCCGCCTGCCGGACTCGTCAGGTCGCGTCGCACATAGTCAAAGATATCGCGAGCCATCCAAGCGTAACGTTCGTCGCCCGCCGCCTGCTTCGCCTCCAGGCAGTTGATCGCGATCTGCGCCTGATCATAGAGCATTTTCTCGAAGTGCGGCACAAACCACGCCTCATCGACCGAGTAGCGATGATACCCGCCGCCGATGTGATCGTGAATC
The DNA here is from genome assembly GCA_903859715.1 of uncultured Opitutia bacterium. Classification (GTDB taxonomy): domain Bacteria; phylum Verrucomicrobiota; class Verrucomicrobiia; order Opitutales; family Opitutaceae; genus Opi-474. The sequence continues at coordinate 71,973 of CAIONS010000065.1, read as the reverse complement.
CCGCCACCCGCCATCGCGCGCAGCGTCTCCACCGCCAGCTTCACCGCCTCGGCCCCGGACTCGCTCGCCACCCCCTGGATCGCGGCGCAGCGGAAAAGAAAATCGAGGTTCGATGCGCGCGGAAATTTCGGCGCGCTGCCAAACCCGCCGTGCGCCGGATCGAATGCCTCGAAGTAATACTGGAAGCATTTCTCGAACGCCGTGCCACCTGTGATCGTGAGGTCATCCGCCGACGATTCCGGCGATTTTTCAACATGATGCTCCCGCAGCGTCGCGATCGCGCGGTCGCCTTCCGCGATCAGCTTGTCGCGCTCCTCGCGCCAGCCGCGCGCGATGGTCCGCAGGATCGACGGAAACCCCGCGCGGCCATGCCGGTCTTCCGGCGGAAAATAGGTGCCGCCGTAGAAAGGCTTCAGCTCCGGCGTGAGCCACGCGCTCAGCGGCCAGCCCCCGTGGCCGGTCATCGCCTGCACGTAGGTCATGTAGACCTTGTCCACGTCCGGCCGCTCCTCGCGGTCCACCTTGATCGACACAAAATGCTCGTTGAGGATCGCGGCCGTCTCGGCGTTCTCAAACGACTCGTGCGCCATCACATGACACCAGTGGCAGGTCGAGTAGCCGATGCTCAGGAAGATCGGCTTCTGCTCCGCCCGCGCCTGCGCAAACGCCGCCTCACCCCACGGCAGCCAGTGCACGGGATTCTCCGCATGCTGCAGCAGATAGGGCGATTTCTCGTGCGCGAGGGCGTTGGACATCGGATGGATTGAAACGCAAAGACGGGAAGTCGCAAAGTTCGATCCCAAGTTCTTTGTTCAGAACTTAGCTTCTTTGCCTCTTCGCGTTTAATTCCGAATCATTGCCCCAGCACCCACGAAAAGATCAGCGGCGCCACGATCGTCGCGTCGCTCTCCACAATGAACTTCGGCGTCGTCGCGCCGAGTTTGCCCCACGTGATCTTCTCGTTCGGCACCGCGCCGGAATAGCTGCCGTAGCTCGTGGTCGAGTCGCTGATCTGCGCGAAGTAGCCCCACAGCGGCACGCCCGTGCGCTGGAGGTCTTGGTGCAGCATGGGCACGACACAGATCGGAAAATCACCCGCGATGCCGCCGCCGATCTGGAAAAACCCGATGCTGCCTTCGCCGTTGCGCATGAGCTTCGCCGTCTTCGTGTACCACTCCGCCAGCACGGCCATGTACTCGATGCCGGTGCGGACGGTGTGGACGTTCTTGATTTCTCCCGTGATGACGCGGCCGGCATACATGTTGCCCAGTGTCGCGTCTTCCCAGCCCGGAACGATCATCGGCAGGTTCTTCTCGCACGCCGCCAGCATCCACGAGTTCTTCGGATCGATCTGGTAGCTCGGCTTCAGTTTCCCCCCGCGGAGGATCTTGTACATGAACTCGTGCGGGAAATAACGCTCACCGGCCCGGTCGGCCTTCGTCCATTCGTCGGCCACCACGGCCTCGATGCGGCGCATGGCCTCCATCTCGGGAATGCAGGTGTCGGTCACGCGGTTCATGTGCCGGTCCAGCAAATCCTGCTCATCGGCCGCCGTGAGGTGCCGGTAATGCGGCACGCGCTCGTAATAGTCATGCGCCACGAGGTTGAAGATATCCTCTTCCAGATTCGCGCCGGTGCAGACGATGGCATGGACCTTGTCCTGGCGGATCATCTCTGCGAGGGAGATGCCGAGTTCGGCCGTCGACATGGCGCCGGCGAGGGTGACGAGCATCTTGCCGCCCGCGGCGAGGTGCGTCTCGTAGCCCTTGGCGGCATCGAGGAGCGCGGCGGCGTTGAAGTGGCGGTAGTGCTGGGCGATGAACCGGGAAACCGGGCCCTTCTTGGCCGCGAGCGCGGCATTCACCGCCTCCGGCTTCACTTTGGCTTTCTTGGCTTTCATATGTGCCCACGAGTAGAAATCGCCCCGGTTAATTTGCCACCCTAAACCGGATTTTGAGCCCAAAGCGGGATGGTATTTGTTGGTTTTGTGGCTTTTGTGGGACTTCCCCGATGTTGGCCTCCTTTCTCGCCGCTTTCTTCTTCGCGCTCAACGCGACCTGCGCCAGCCACAGCGTGCGCGCCCTCGGCACCTTGCGCGCAAATCTCGGCCGCTTGCTGGTCGCAACCGTCCTGCTGGGCCTCTTTGCCCACACCGTCGGCCACGGCTTCACCAGCGCCAGCCTGTATTGGTTCTTCCTGAGCGGCATCATCGGGATGGGCCTCGGCGACCTCGGCGTCTATGCTGCGCTACCCTTGTTGGGCTCCCGTCTGACGGTGCTCATGACCCAGTGCCTCGCCGCGCCCATCGCCGCCCTCGGCGAATGGTGGTGGCTCGGCACCCGGCTCACGGGGCTGCAGGCGTTCTGGGGCCTCGTCATCCTCTTGGGCGTGGCTGTCGCTCTGCTGCCTAGCAAGGCCAGCCCGCCGCACGTGCAGATCAAACCCATCGGGTTTCTCTTCGGGCTCATTGCCGCATGCGGCCAAGGCTTCGGCGCGCTCGTCAGCCGCAAGGGCGTCACGGTCGCGGCCGCCGCCGGCGAACAGGTGGCCAATGCCACCTTTGGCCTCAACGCCGCCTATCACCGCATCCTCGCCGGCCTCGCGTTCACCGGGCTCTGGTTCCTCGTGCTGCATTTGCTCAAGCGCGCCCCGAAGGCGCCCGTGCCCCGCCCCACCGAGCGCCGCACCGGCCGGTGGTGGGTGCTGGCCAACGGCTTGGCCGGGCCCGTCGCTGGCGTCGGCTGCTATCAATGGGCCCTCGCCACCACTCCCGGCGGACTCGTGCTCCCCATCGCCGCCACCGCCCCGCTGCTGTCCATCCCCATCGCTTTCTGGCTCGAGGGCGACCGCCCCAGCCGCCGCTCGATCGTCGGCGGCGTAATCGCTGTCGCCGGCTGCATCGCACTCACGCTGAACCGCTGAGTTTCAATCGCGGAAGCACGGAGGAGCGGAAACGCGGAGTAAGGCAGTTATGGAAAGAGGCAGCTTCTCTCCGCGTTTCCATCCTTCCGCACTTCCGCGATCACTTCTGGCGTTCGTGCATTGACGCCGGCCGTGGCATCCCGTGTGCTGGGCGGTTTCGATGCTTACCATCGCCGACATTGCCAAGTCCTACGGCACCCGCGAACTCTTCCGCGATGTGTCCCTTTTCGTCGCGCGCACCGACCGCTACGGCCTGGTCGGCCCCAATGGCGCGGGCAAATCCACCCTGTTCAACCTCATCCTGGGCGAGGAATCGCCCGACGAGGGCACCATCGAGTGGGAACGCGGCGCGGACTTTGGCTTTCTGCCGCAGGAGAGCGCGCCGGTCGGCGACGAGACGATCCTCCAGATCGCCACCGCCGGGAAAAAACTCGCCCCGGAAAACGACGACGACTGGGACATTGACTGGACCCTCGAGCCCCGGGCCAAGAAAATCCTCTCCGGCCTCGGCTTCCGCGAAGACGACCATGACAAGCTCGCCAAGACGTTTTCCGGCGGCTGGGTCATGCGCGCCCACCTCGCCCGGCTCCTCGTCAGCGAGCCTGCGCTCCTGATCCTCGACGAACCGACCAACCACCTCGATCTCGAGGCCCTGCTCTGGTTCCAGGACTATCTCACGCGCTATCCCGGCGGCCTGCTCCTCGTCTCACACGACCGCGCCTTTCTCAACGCCCTCTGCACCGGCATCCTCGAGCTGCGCTACGGCACGCTCAACCGCTACACCGGCAACTACGACGACTACATGCTGGAGAAGGAGGCGCGCAAGGAGCAGCAGGCCGCCGCCTTCAAGAACCAGCAGCGAGAGATCGCCCATCTCCAGAAATTCGTCGACCGCTTCGGCGCCAAGGCCTCGATGGCCTCGCGTGCGAAATCCAAGGAAAAGCAGATCGAGCGCCTCCAGGAGGTCGCCGTCGAGGAGCCGACCGAGGATCTGAAGCGCGTCAATTTCCGCTTCCCACCGACTCCGCGCTCCGGTCTGCGCGTGATCTCGCTCAAGAAGGTCCAGCAGGCCTACGGCGACCACATCGTGTACCGCGACCTCAACTTCGAGGCCGAGCGCGGCCAACGCATCGTGCTCGTCGGCCCCAACGGCGCGGGCAAGTCCACCCTCCTCAAGATCCTCGCGGACGTGATCCCCATCCAGGGCGGCACGCGGGAACTCGGCAGCAATGTCTTCCCGGGCTACTTCGCGCAGAACCGCGCCGACAATCTCAAGCTCGACGCCACCGTGATGGAGAACGTCATGGAGCTGCGCACGGCACAGAACGACCTCACCGAGCAGCAGGGCCGCACCATCCTCGGCGCGTTCCTCTTCCGGAAGGACGATGTCTTCAAGAAGGCCTCCGTGCTTTCCGGCGGCGAAAAATCCCGGCTCGCCCTCGCCCGTCTCCTGGTCGATCCGCCGAATTTGCTCCTGATGGACGAGCCCACGACCCACCTCGACATCGCCTCGATCGACGCGCTCGTCCTCGCGCTCAAGCAGTACGAGGGCACGTTCATCTTCATCAGTCACGACGTGTACTTCATCCGCGCCCTTGCGACGACCGTGCTGCACGTCCACTCCGGCCGGCTCACGCCCTACGCCGGCGACTACGATTACTACCTCGACAAATCCAAGGCCTCCAACGCCCGCGCCGCGCTGACCGCCGGATTCACCGACGCCCGCCCGAAGCAGAACGCAGTTGGCGCCGCGACGCCGTCGTCGCGGTCAAACACGGCGGGAGCGCCGCGTCCCCAGGAAAAGAAAGCCACGCCCAACGAGATCAAAAAACTCCACACCGAGGTCCATCGTCTGGAGGAGGAAGTCTCCAAGTTGGAAACCAAGCAGAATGAACTCACCGCCGCCCTCGAAGCGCCCGAGACCTACGCCGACAAGGGCAAGTTCCACCACCTCAACCACGAGCTCAGCACCCTGGTGGACCAACTCAGCGCCGCCACGGCGGCCTGGGAAAAAGCCGCCCAACAGCTCGCCGAGGCCGAGAAGGGCTAAGCCGTTGTAGGGCGGGGTCGCTGACCCCGCCTCGGCTTGGATTTGATCTGAGCGGCTCTCACTCCACTTTGATCCGACCCAACGGGTGAGGGCACCCGTCCCACCTCCGAGGACGGAAAGGCGGGATCAGCGATCTCGCCCTACAATTTTCTTTTCCGCGATCTACCCGATCAGTTCGTCGATCAGCTTCAGCGCGATTCCAGCCGCATCCCCGATCGTGATCGCCTTGCCCAGCATCGCCTTCGCCTCGGCCAGAGCCGCCTCGTCGTTGGCGTGAATCACACAGAGCGGCGCACCCGCTTCAACCCGCTCGCCGATCTTCACGAGGCCGCTCACACCCACGGCGTGATCCACCGGATCTGCCGCCTTCGCGCGACCCGCGCCCAACCGGAGCGCCGCGAGCGCCACGCCCATGGCGTCCACGCTTTGCACGAAACCCGCCCGGGCGGCCATCAGTGGCACCTTCCATCTCGCCTGCGGCAGCCGTGCCGGCTCATCCACCACGCGGGTGTCACCACCCTGCCCGGTCACCATCGCACGGAATTTTTCCAAGGCCGTGCCGCGCGTGATACTCGCTTCGAGCTGGGCCCGGGCCACTTCCTTGGTTTTCGCCACGCCGGTCAGCAGCAACATCTGCTCCCCGAGCGCATACGTGACTTCCATCGTGTCGGCGGGACCGTGGCCCTTGAGGCAGTCGATGGATTCGATCACCTCCAGCGCATTCCCCACCGTCCGGCCGAGCGGCTCCTCCATCGCGGTGAGCACCGCGCGGGTCGGCTTGCCCATCGCCGTGGCCACCGCCACCAGCGCCTGCGCTAATTCCCGGGCCTTCGTCTTGTCCGCCATGAACGCGCCCCGGCCGAATTTCACATCCAGCACGAGCACATCGATGCCTTCGGCGAGTTTCTTGGAGAGAATGCTGGCGCAGATCAGCGGAATGCTCTCCACCGTCCCGGTCACATCACGCAGCGCGTAAAGTTTCTTGTCGGCCGGCGCGAGTTCGGCGGTCTGGCCGATCAACGCGAGACCCGTTTTTTCCAACTGGGTCCGATATTCGCCAAGTGAAAGGTTCACCAGGAAGCCGGGAATCGACTCCAGCTTGTCGAGCGTGCCGCCGGTGTGCCCGAGCCCGCGGCCGGAAATCATCGGCACCGCCACGCCACAGGCGGCGATCATCGGGGCGAGATGCAGCGAAACCTTGTCACCCACCCCGCCGGTCGAGTGCTTGTCAGCCTTCGGCATCCGCAGGCTGGAAAGGTCCGCCACGATCCCCGAGTGCATCATCGCCGAGGTCAGCCCGGCGGTTTCCTCCGCTGTCATGCCCCGGAGGAAAATCGCCATGAGCAGGGCCGACAGCTGGTAATCGGCCCAGGAGCCATCGGTCGCTCCGCGCACGAACGATTGGATCTCCGTGGGCGTCAGCACGCCGCCGTCCCGTTTCCGGGCGATGATCTGCTGGGGAAAAAGGGCCGTGCTCATGCGGTCACTCCTTGCCGTAAGCCCGCTCCACCTTGGCCACGCGTACCGTGTAGTCCGCATACCACGCCTGCTGGCCGCCGCGCTGGGCCTTTTGATGTTCGGTGTCACGCTTCCATGCCTGGATCGAGGTTTCGTCGCGCCAGTAACTCACCGTGATGCCGGTGCCATCGGTCCCGCGCGCACTTTCAATGCCGAGGAAGCCCTCCTGCTTCGAACCAAGCTCCACCATGCGCGCGGCCATCGCATCGTAACCGGCCTCACCCGGCGTGCGCCGCGAGGTGAAGATGACCGCATAGTAAGGCGGCTCGGGGGTGCGGGCCAGTCCGGGGTAAGTGCTCATGACAACGTCCCTTTCAATCGCAGCGTCGTGCCGGTGCCGATGAAAAACTCATAGTCCACCGGCATGATTTCGCTGTCGATCCCGCCCGCCGCCAGTGTGCGTCGCAACCGCTCCAGTTCCGGCCAGGGCTTTCCATCCAGTCCGCACAGGGGATGGATGCGCACTTCGCCGCGGCTGACCCGCACCAGTTCACGGCAGGCGGCCGCATGCCAATCGAAGTCAAAGCGCGCAGCGTAGAGGAACAGCAGGTGTGCACAGAGCACGAGATCGAAGGCCCCGTCCGCCCACGGCAGATGCGGCAGTGCCGCGCCGACATAGCGGCCGTGCACAAAATAGTCCGCGTAATCGCCGAGAAACCGCACCGCCGCCGCCCGGCGGTCGATCTCCGTGATGCCGGCAGGGCGCGGACGCGGCCGGTTGACCGTGCTGGCCGATATCGTCCGGGCCGCTCATCTCGATGTCGGCGACCGGATCGAGGTCACCCTCACCCGCTCGCTCGATCCGCGCGAACCGGTCGTGCCCGCGGACCTGCAGCGCGCGCTCCAGTTTCGTCCGGTCGCCCGGGAAGCTTTCGAGCAGGGTCCTGCGTCGCTTCGCCGCGCATTCGTGAACTACATCGAACAGGCCCGCCGCGCCGAAACCCGCCAGGCCTACATTGAGGTCATGATCGAGCGCCTCACCGAGCGTGCCCAGCGCCAAAGCAAGCGGAAGTCCTGAGTTAATCGCAAAGGCGCGAAGCGGCAAAGATCGGACCCAAGAAGAGTTATTTTCCGACCTTGGTATGGGCTGCCCTTCGCACCTTTGCGTCTTCGTGCTTAATCCGCGCCCGCAATTGCCTATGCCCCGATCGGGTGCCAGGTCGTCTTGAATTCCAGCGTGTCGTGGATCGCCTCCAGGCTTTGCGCGCGGTCGGCGAACCAATCGGTCTTTTCCTCGGCCTTGAGCAGATGCGTGCGCTTCACGCTCTCGGCTGCGCCCAGTTTGAGCGCCTTCCGCTCATCGGCCGTCGCCACGCCGCTGACGGCCCGGAGATGGGTATGCGTGGCAAAGGTCGGCACGATTTCCTTCCGGAACCCCGTCAGGAGATTAACCACGCCGCCGGGCAAATCGCTCGTCGCCAGCATTTCCCCGAGGAGGATCGCGGCATAGGGTTGCGACTCCGAGGCGAGGGCGACCACGGTGTTGCCGCTGACAATGGCCGGGGCCAGCAGTGAAACCAACCCGAGCAGCGGCGCCGCATCGGGCGCGATCACGCCGATCACGCCCATCGGCTCCGTGACCGTGAAATTGAAATACGGCGCAGCCACGGGATTCACGTTGCCCAGCACCTGCTCATACTTGTCCGCCCAGCCGGCATAATAGATGAGCCGGTCGACCGTCGCAGTGACTTCGCGTGCCGCTGCGGCGCGGATGCGGGGAGAAGAAGCGCCCATTGCAAGGGCCTCAATCATCTCGGCCGCACGCGCCTCGAGCATCTCGCCGAGGCGGTAAAGAATCTGGCCGCGGTTGTAGGCGGTGCGCTTCGCCCAGCCGGGACCAGCCTTGGCAGCGGCCTCGACAGCGTTGCGCAGATCCTTGCGGGTGCATTGTGGGATGTTCGCGAAGAAGTGGCCGACGGCATCCCGGATCGGAAACACCCGCGCACTCTCGGAGCGGATGAACGCACCGCCGACATAAACCTTCGGGGTCTTGGTGATGGGTAAACGGGACATGGTAATTTTTCGTCCTTCGGGTTAAACCAGCCGGCAGTAATCCAGCAGGCCCTGCCGGCCGCCTTCGCGGCCGAAGCCGCTTTCCTTGTACCCGCCGAACGGCGAGGTCGGGTCGAACTTATTGTAGGTGTTGGCCCAGACCACGCCGGCCTTCAGCTCCGTGGACATCTTCAGGATCCGTGAACCCTTGTCTGTCCACACGCCGGCACTGAGACCATAGGCGGTGTTGTTGGCCTTCTCGACTGCCTCTTCCGGCGTGCGGAACGTGAGGATCGAAAGCACCGGGCCGAAGATCTCCTCGCGCGCAATGCGGTGGCTCATCGACACACCGGAGAAAATCGTCGGCGGAAAATACCAGCCCTTCGCCGGCAGCGTGCAGGCCGGCTGAAACATCTCGGCGCCTTCCTTCACGCCGCTTTTGACGAGTGCCGTGATCCTTGCGAGCTGCTCCTTCGAGTTGATCGCTCCGACGTCGGTGTTCTTGTCGAGCGGATCGCCGACGCGCAGCACCTTCATCCGCTGCTTGAGCTTTGCAATGACCCGGTCCGCCACGGGCTCATGCACCAGCAGGCGTGAGCCGGCGCAACAGACGTGCCCCTGGTTGAAGAAAATGCCGTTGATGATGCCCTCGACCGCCTGGTCGAGCGGCGCGTCGTCGAAGATGATGTTCGCGGCCTTGCCGCCGAGTTCCATCGTCATCTTTTTGTCTGTGCCTGCGAGCGAGCGCATGATGATCTTGCCCACTTCGGTCGAGCCCGTGAACGCGACCTTCGCCGGAATCGGATGGCCCATCACCGCCGCACCGGTTTCGCCCGCCCCGGTCACGATGTTCACCACGCCCGGCGGCAGGCCCGCGTCCTGGATGATCTCGGCGAGCTTGAGCGCAGTAATCGAGGTCGTCTCGGCGGGCTTCAGCACAACGCAGTTGCCCATCGCCAGCGCGGGCGCGAGTTTCCATGCACACATCAGCAGGGGGAAGTTCCACGGGATGACCTGCCCCACCACGCCCAGCGGCGCGATCCGGCGGCCCGGCGCCACGTAGTCGAGCTTGTCCGCCCAGCCGGCGTGATAAAAGAAATGCGCCGCCGCCATCGGCACGTCGAAGTCGCGCGACTCCTTGATCGGCTTGCCGCCGTCCATCGTCTCGGCGACGGCAAATTCGCGGGCCCGGTCCTGCAGCAGCCGCGCAATTCGGAAAAGATATTTGGCCCGCTCCGCCCCCGGCATTTTGCCCCAGGTGGTGTCGTACGCCTTTTTCGCTGCGCGGTACGCGGCATCGACATCCGCCCGATCCGCCAGTGCGATCTCGGCGAGCTTCTGCTCGTTGGCCGGGTTGATGGAGCTGAAATACTTCCCCGACTTCGGCGCGACGAACCGGCCGTTGATGAAGAGTTCGTAGCGTTTCTTCAGCTTCGGATCCGCCGTCTCCGGTGCGGGATCGTACGTCCAGAGGTCACCGAAGATGAGCTCGGGCGCGGGGCGGCCCTGGCGGCGGGGAGTCTGTTTTTTTCCGGCGGCTAAGGTTGGCATGGAGAGATCTATTTTTTACAGGAGGTAACGGAGGAAACAGAGGAGAAAGAAGGAAGGGTCTGTCGCATTGCTCCGTTCTCTCCGTTTCCTCCTGTGAAAATTAATAGGATTCGGCGGCTTCGCTGAAATAGTAAGGGGCTTGGTAGGCTCCAGTCCGCTCCTTCTCGATCTGGCGGAGCAGATCGTTGAGCAGGGAACTCGCCCCGAAGCGGTAGCGTTTGTTGTTCAGCCAGGCATCGCCGAGCGTTTCCTTTACCGCGATGAGGAATTGCAGCGCCTGCTTCGCCGTGCGGATGCCGCCGGCCGGTTTCATCGCGATGGCCGTGCCGGTATCAAGGTAGAAATCGCGGATCGCCTCGAGCATCACCTGGTTGTTGCCCAGCGTGGCGTTGAGCGTGGTCTTGCCCGTGCTGGTCTTGATGAAGTCGCCCGGGCGGATTACGCTCATGGCCAGAAAGGACGCAGCCCGGATCTTGTCGTACGTCTCGAGTTCGCTGACTTCGAGGATGACCTTGAGGGTCGCCGCGCCGCACGCCGCCACCACGGCGGCGATCTCGTCCTGCACCTCGGCAAACTCGCCCGCGAGAAACGCCCCGCGGTTGATGACCATGTCGATCTCATCGGCCCCGTCCGCGACGGCCCTTCGCACCTCGGCGAGGCGCGTGACGAGCGCCGTCTGCCCGGACGGAAATGCCGTCGCCACCGAGGCGATCCGCACCTTCGCACCCGGCCCGAGCGCCCGGCGCGCATGGCGCACCATGGCGGGATAAACGCAGACCGCGGCGACCGGCGGCACGGTCGAATCATCGGACGGATGCAGCGCCTTCTGGCACAGCGAGGCCACCTTGCCGGGCGTGTCCTTGCCCTCGAGTGTCGTGAGATCGACCATCGTGACCGCCGTCTTCAGGCCCCAGAGCTTGGCGGACTTCTTGATGCTCCGGGTCGTATATTTGGCGACGCGCTCCTCGATGCCGACGGCGTCGACCGGGCCGACTTCGTCGAACAGCCGGCGAAACGACGCTGACTGGCCTGCGTTCATAAGGTCGCAGACCATGCTGCCCGTTGACCGGGAAAACAACGGAAAACTCGCCGCGAACCGCGCATGCGGCTTGCGCGGCCCCGGCCGCGGGGATTTGTTGTCCAGCATGACCGCGCCCGCCTCCCCCGCTCCCGCCGCGCCCAGCGGCGACGTCGTCATCCGGACCATCGCGATGCCCGCCGACACGAACAACAACGGCGACATCTTTGGCGGCTGGCTCGTTTCCCAGATGGATATCGGCGGCGCGATCCTCGCCCGCAGCACCGCTCTCAGTCGCGTGACCACCGTGGCGATCGATGCGATTTCCTTTCTCCGGCCCGTGGGCGTGGGCGACATCGTCACCTGCTATGCCCAGCTGCTCACCATCGGACGCACCTCGATGAAGATCTCCGTCGAAGCCTGGGTCCACCGTTACTCGGCCAGCACGCAGCAACAAGTCACTCGCGGGTGCTTCACCTACGTAGCTCTCGACAGCGAAGGCAAACCCCACCCCGTCAAGCGCTGATTCCCCATGCGCCGTTTTCCCTGCCTGCTGATTTTCGCCTTCCTTGCTGCCCTGCCGCTTCGCGCCGCCTCGCTGGAGGAGGACGTGCGCGCCGCCGACACATCCCGGGTACTGGCGACCATCGCCGGCAATGTCACCCGGCTTGAGCCGCTGCTTTCTAACTCACTCCACTACATGCACGCCGACGGCCGCGTGCAGACCAAGGCCGAGTTCCTCGCCGCCGTCAAAACCGCTCAGATCAAATACGAGGCCTACAATTACGGCGACGTGAAGGTCACACGGGTGACCGACGACGTCGCTCTCATGAGCGGCCGTGCCCGCCTGCGGGCCACCGCCGGCACGCTGCATGTCGAGTTTACTCTGTCGTTCCTCTCGGTCTGGCGGCGCGAGGACGGCGCCTGGCGGATGGTGGCTTACCAATCCGCCAAGCTGTCCGAGCCGGCGGTGGTCGCACCCGGCAAGTAGCGCAGGCTGGAAGCCTGCGCTGCTTCACAGCCCTACATCGGCAAACACCGCCGGATTTCCCAGCACGGCGCGCACGAGGATCGCGGGATATTCGCCGTAACCGCGCGGGCCGGTCCAATCCACCCGCGCCACCTGCAGCGGATGATAGCGCTCATGCCAGAATCCGCCGTCCTTCAGGCCCATCTGGCAGACTTTCACCACGGATTCGCGCAGGCGTTTCGTCTCCCCGCGCTTCGCGCAGGCCTGCCACTCGAGGAACCACACGCGGCCCATCGCCGCCGCGTCGTAGAGCTGGCCGACGGGAATCGCGAAGCCCACGTCCTCGTGGGAGGAGAAAAATTCCCACTCCTGATAAGTGAAGGGTTTCGACACCGTTTGCGTCGGCATGTCGCCATGCCAGAACGCCGGCTCGCCCGTCATTCGCGGCCAGAGCGCGTCCGCCTGCGCCGGTGTTGCCACGTCATAGGCCACCGCCGCCCAGTTCACATCCGACAGGCCGTGCAGGTCGACCACGCCGCGCTCGGGGTGCACGTACTCCGCGTAATGATCGCCGCGCCAGAAAACCTCGCGGAACCGCGCCCCCAGGGTGGCCGATTCCATCCGCCACTGCGCCGCAGCCGGTGCGCGGCCGAGCACGGCATTCAGCCGTGCGCATTTGTTGAACACATGGACCACATAGCACTGGGCGACGCCGTCCCATTGGTGGCGCGGCGGCATCTCCGTATAAAAACCGGCGCCCGCGATCAGGCCGTTTCCGCTTTTCCGCGAAAGCAGGTACTTCGCCGCCCGTTCCAGTGAGGCGAGCTTCGACTCCAACCAGGCCTGGTCACCGGTGGCGGTGAAAATCTCGTCGCCGAGCAACACATAGCTGACCGCGGCCAGCGTGCCGAGCGGGTTGATCCCGGCGATCCAGTGACTGTAGGAGCCGATCCATTTGCGCGCGGTGTATCCTGCACGCTTCGGATCGTAGGTGAACACGTCCTCCGGATAACGCATGCCTTTGTTGTAGGTCGTCAGGTGATCCGGCGGCGTCTCGGCCGCGACGATCGCATAGGGGATGTTGCCATCGGCGCGCTGCGATGCCTGCACGTAGTCAAAATAATCCAGCGCAAGCTGCGTCCGGCCCAGCAGCAGATAGGCGCCCGCCATCTGCCACGAGTCGAGCCCCGGCCAGGTGTTCTCCTGCCCGAACCAGTGGCCGTCGGCCACGATGGTGAAATGCCCGGGGTAGGCCTTCTCCGTCGCGGCCGGCTCGAGCGTCTGCTTGATCGCGGCGGTCACGCCCTGGCGGATGATCGTCGCGTCGTCAGCCGGCGGCGGCGCGGAGTCGGCTGCGGCCATGAATCAGGCGAGCACAGGCTCGGCGAAGGTCAGGATCGAATCGTCCGGCGACAGCGTGATCGGCACGGGCCGCCCGTGACCCTTGCCGCCGTACGGAACATTCGAGAGCGCGTTGTAGCAGCAGATGTAGGCCCGGCGGTGCTTGTCTGAAAGGTTCGGCTCGGAGGCGTGAAACAAATTGCCGTGGAAAAACAGCGCGCTGCCCGCGGGCGCCTCGCAGTACGTCACACCGAGCCGCTCAATGAGCGCCGCGACCCGTTCCTGGTCCGCGCCGGATTGGTTGCCCACGCGGCCGTGGTCAAACCGTCCGAGCGTATGCGAACCCGGGATCACTTTCAGGCAGCCGTTCGCCTTCGTCGCCGGATCAAGCGCGATCATGCAGGAGATCAGCCGCGGGGCGAGGCAGCCATCGCCGTACCAGTAGCCGTAATCCTGGTGCCACTCCCACGCGCCGCCGACGCGCGCTTCCTTGAGCATCACCTTGCTGTGCCAGTGGTAAACGTCCTCGCGCAGCAGCATCCGCACGTTGTTCACGATCCGCGGGCTCGTGGTCACCGCACCAAAGATGTCGTCGCTCACATCCATCCACAGCGCGAGCTTGCTGGAGCGGCCGGCGGAGTCGGGCATGTTGCCCTGGTGCTTCGTCACCCGGCCTTCCTTCGTCACATGGGACAGCAGGATTTCAATTTCCTGCGGGGTGAAAACGTCCGGCACGAGGACAAAGCCGTCGCGATCAAACGCCTGGGTCTGTTCAAAGGTCAGCATGGGATAATCCTGCGCAATCGGGGTGAAACGGAAAACGGCCGCAGCTTGCCGGCGTGCGTCCGGACCGCAAGTCGCTTCAGCGGGGAACCCAGGCCTTTTCGCATCCCCGCCTCATGCTCGTCGCTATTCTCGATCCTACGTCAGCAAATCTTCCGGATCGGGACCGGTCTTCACGAGCCTTACTACCGGCGGCGGCCGCAGCCGCGTTTCCAGCGCCTGTTTCACCACGTCGGTGCGGCGCCGGTAATAGCGGGCCATGCCACCTTGGTAGATGAGCGTGACCAAGGCCACCGATCCGTAGAGGCCGTAGTAGAATGCCAGCCGGATCAGGGGCATGATCGAGGCGAGATCGACTCCCGCTTCGACCAGTTGCGTGCGCATCTCCGGGGTCAGGGGACCCAGGGCCGATTCGGCGTCGAAACTCGCGAGCCGCGAGACACAATAAACCAGGATCACCCCCAGCACGATCCATTGGCTGCGCACCAGCCGGCGCATCCCTTCAACGGCCTCACCGCGAAGCAGATGCTTGCGCCCGGACAGTTCCATCCATCCGCCGTAAGCCACCAGCCCGCCGACCACCACGCCGACCAGATCCCATGTGGCCAGGGAAAAGAGGGCCCCAAGGCCCGCAATGATCAGCACGCTGAGCCCGTTCAGCTTCGAGATCCGCAACACGCGGACCAGCGTCTCTTCAGGTAGCGGCGGCGGTTTCATCGGGCAGGAGCGTGGACACCGGAAAATGACGCGCGAGCCCTTTCCATTAGGGTCAGCGCCGCCATGGAGGCAAAGCAGCGCAGGCTGCCTGCGCTACTTTCGGACGTGCTCCGGCGCCGCGTTTCCACCCTTCCGCGTTTCCGCGATCCTTCCGTCCCGCTTCAACGCCACCCACCAAACCCACGCGATGAACACCGCCTAGAATGGCAGGCGCAGCCAGAGCGTGAGCGGCGCGACCTCCAAGCCCGGCATTTTTCCCTGCAGCGCCACATGCAGGTTCGCCGGAAACACCGCGATCAGCAAAATAATGAGTCCCCAACCGGCCAATCGTCGCACCGACCCAACCATGAGCCCGAGTCCGCCGAGGATTTCCGCCCCGCCCGCGATGACGTTGATTACTCCGGGCCAAGGCAGCCATGCCGGCATCATGCCGAAATAAATCCCTGGCATCCGGAAATGATTCGCACCGGCCACGATGAAAAACACCGCCAGCACTCCGCGCAGGAGCAGCCGCAGCCGGCTCATACGACCTGGGTTCGGGCCGCCGCGCCGCCGAAGAGTTCCTTGAGCACGTTCCACGCCCGGCGCAGCCCGGCGTCCTTCACGCCGCCGCCCAGCAGATAGGCCCGCGCCACCACGTCCTCATGGCCGTGGTACCGTGGCGCCAGCAGGAAAAGCGTGCCGGTCTCGTCGCCACTGATGCTCGAAAAAAACAGCCCCTTGCCCACCGCCAGCTGCGCCTTGTCCCCCGGCACCGCCGCGCTGCGCTCCGTCAGCACCAACCATGGCCGATAATAGAATTCCAGCGTGCCGCCCGAACGGAGCACCAGCCGGCCCGAGGTGCGCGGCGACACGCCGGGCAGGTTCGCCCCGGCGAAAACCCGGTTGTCATTCTCCGCCGGCGAAAACCGCAGCCGTCGCACCGTGAAAAAATCCCAGCAGAACACCGAGCCGAACACCGTCAGCCGGAACGCCCAGCCCGCGATCAGGTAGGCAATGATGATCACCAGGACCGAAAGCGCGGCGCCCACCCATGGATTGATCAGGGCCGTCACCGCCACCAGGACGAGCAGCGCCGTGCGCAGCACCTTCAACGCCGCGTCAATGGCGCCCCAGGGGCTGAGCAGGACCAGCACGTTGACCGCGTGCGATGCCATCCAGACGACTGCAAACAAGGCGATCGCAACCGGCACCGTCAGGACGTTCAGCAGCCATGACCCATCGAACATCCCGAAGGAGATCATCGCGAGTCCATGCCCGGCGGACCCGTGACCCGCCATGGCGGTCTGACCGCCCGTCAGCAATTTGGACAACGCGCCCATCACGAAAGGGATCACCGCACCCGCCGCGACAAGTCCGCTGACCTTGTTCTCGACGACTTCGAGCATATCCAGCGGTTTCTTGAACCCAGGCGGCAGCACCGTGCCGAGGCCATCCTTCGCCGCGCACAAGCCGACGACCACGAGGGCCGGCAACCAGAAACTCATCTGCGCATACCACGGCAGTTTCGCCCGTTCGGCGTCGGTCCCGGCCTCCGACCACTGGTAGGCGCCATAGACGCCCGTGCCGAGCAGCGGCGAAATCGCGATGCCGGTCACGGTCGAAATGGTCACGGCCAGAGCGACACCCGGCGAACGGTCATCGTCCGGTTTGGCCGGCGCCCCGGCTGCGACAGCCAGCAGCGGGGTGGAAATCACCGACAGCATGGCCACCATCAGAAACAGCGGGGCGAGTCGTTTCATGCCGGCGCAGTTTGCCGCCGGCACCACGAGCAGCAAGGAGAAGGCGCGCGTAATACACGCATCACCACTCCTCGGCTCGAAGGTAGGGTGAATCCTACCTTTCAATCACGCCGGCTCAGGAGAAAAGATCGCTCCCTTCTCCTTTCTCCCCGCTCCCTTCTCCACCACGCCGCACCGCGGCGTGGTTGCAGTCACCGCCGTTCGCGCTCGAGATTCAACCACGCGACTTCCTTCGGCGTGAGGGTCACGCCGAGGCAGCCGAGCGAATCCGCCGTCTCACTGATCTGCCGCGGGCCGACTAGCGCAAAGGTCGGGAACGGCTGCGTGAGCACATAGGCGGCCGCGATGTTGATCGGCGACACGCCCTTGGCCTTCGCCAGTTCGATCGCGCGGTCGCGACGCGCAAAATTGTCATCCGCGTACCAGCAGCGCACCAGCTCGGCGTCCGACAGTTTGTCGCGGCCGGCCCGCGGCGTGAAGAAGCCGCGGGCCTGGCTCGACCACGAAAGCAGCGGCGTCTGCGTTTTCTTGAGCCACTTGCGCGACTCCGGGTCGCTCGCGGCGATGCACCCCGTCCACGGCGCCTCCACCATGCGGGCGAGGCTGAAGTTGTTGCTGAGCACGCCGAAGCCCTGCAGGCCCTTGCGCTTCGCATAGCGGTTGGCCGCGCCCAGACGCTCGATCGTCCAGTTTGAGCCGCCGAAAACCTTGATCCGTCCCGCGTTCACGTGCTCGTTCAGCACGTCCACGAACTCGCCGACTGGCACGTCCAGGTTGTCGCGGTGCATCATATAGATGTCGACATAACTGGTCTGCAGGCGGTCGAGCGTGATGAGCAGCTGTTTCGTCAGCCACTCCGGCGTGCACAAGGGCGTATGGGCGCCCTTGCCGATGACCATCACCTGCTCGCGGTTGCCGCGGTTCTTCATCCACTGGCCCAGCAGCTTTTCCATGATGCCGTCCCAGTACCCGAAGGCCGTGTCGAAGGCGTTGCCGCCGCGCTGCACGTAGTCGTCCCAGACCGCGACGCCATGCGGCATGTTCATCTGGTTGTCGCAGCCGATGATCAGTCGCGAGACCGGCTTGGCCACGCCCGGGATCGTGCCGTAGATCATCGGCGCATCGGCGCGGCGCGTCAGCGGCCGGCGCGAATAGGTCTGGGTCATGGCCGCCGGCTGCTCCGACTCGTACACGAGGCCGATGGCATTGCGCCACGCGTCGAGCGCAGCGAGATTGCCGAGCGTATCGGCGACGGACATCTGCGGCACATCGCGCGAGCCGGCGGCCAGCGCCGTGGCGAATGCGTCGGCCTCGAGGCCGTAAAGATGCTCAGGCGTCGTGACCGTGATCTCCTCCGGCTGCGCGCCGGCCTTGTGGAGCGTGAAGGAGCACGGGGCGTTTTCGCCGGCCGGGATCCACGGCGAGGGCACATAAATCCAGCCCGTCGTACCGTAGATGCGCGCCGAGTTATCCTGCGAAAGGCCCACGCCGGTGGCGACCTGCGCGACGATTCCGTTGGCGAATTTCAGCGTCGCCGCCGCGTAGACATCGATGCCCGTCTGCGGATGCAGGTGGCCGGCACCGGAGACGGCGACCGGGTTCAGGAACGCCTCGCCCGCCGCCGCGCCGGCAATGAGCCGGGAGAACGACACCGGGTAGCAGCCGACATCGAGGATACCGCCGCCGCCGAGGGCGTTGTTCCAGAGGCGCGACTCGGGGCTGTAGCCGGAGTTGAAGCTGAACGTCGCCTGGATGAGTTTCACCTCGCCAATTGCTCCGCTCTTCACGAGCTCGACGAGCTTGGCCGTCTGCGGATGGCAGCGGTACATGAACGCCTCCATGAGCACCACATTGTGCTCACGGCAGACCTGTGCGGCGACCGTCGCCTCGGGATGGTTGAGGCCCAGCGGCTTCTCGCAGAGCACATGCTTGCCGGCCTCGGCGGCGCGGATGATCCACTCGAGATGCTGCGGGTGCGGCGTGGCGATGTAGACCGCCTGTACTTCCGGGTCGGCCAGCAGCGCCTCATAGCTGCCATGGGCACGCGGCACTTTGAACTCCGCGGCAAATTTGTCGGCGGCGGCCTGCGTGCGGCTCGCGACGGCGGCCACCCGGCCGAGTTTGGAGTGGGCGACGCCGGTGGCAAAAATGCCAGCGATGCGGCCCGTGCTCAGGATGCCCCAGTTCAGCGGTAAGGTCATACCCCGCCACCATAGAGGAATTTTCGGCCCGAATGCAATTGGGACCGAAATGGAGCGCGCTTTCCCGCCCAGCAGCACCACGTCAATGTCACGTAATATGTGACATTGACCCTCCCCTGCGCGACCAGGAGTTTGCGCCGCCCTTGCCTTCGCGCGGCCCGGCGGCTGAAGCTCGGCCATGCTCACGAAAGCCGAACTCCAGCGCCTGCGTTCGCTCCGCGAGAAGAAACACCGCGAGGCGCTCGGCCTCTTCGTCGTCGAGGGGGAAAAGGTCGTAGCCGAACTGCTCGCGGCGGGGTTCGCCTTTGAGGAAATTTATTTCACCCCGGCTTGGGCGACGAATAAATCCGATGTGGGGCGGGTGCCCTCACCCGCCATCGGCGCGACGCGGGGTGAGGGCACCCCGCCCACACTCTATCGCGAGATCGCTGCTGATGAAATGGCCCGTGCCAGTCATTTCCCAACACCTTCAGCCGTCCTCGCCGTCGGCCGAATCAATCGCACTCCGCTCCCCACCGGCGCCCTCGACCGCGGCCTGACCCTCGCGCTCGACGGCGTGCAGGACGCCGGCAACGTCGGCACGCTCCTGCGCATCGCCGATTGGTTCGCCCTCGACCGCGTCGTCCTCTCTCCCGACTCCGCCGACCTGTTTCACCAGAAGGTCATCAACGCCAGCATGGGCTCGTTCGCCCGCGTCCGCGCCCACACCGCCGACCTCGCCTCCGTGCTCGCCACCACCTGCGTTCCCGTGCTCGGCTGCGACCTCACCGGCGGCGACGTGCACACCGTTCCCGCGCTGCGCGACGCCGTCATTGTGATCGGCAGCGAGGGCTCCGGCCTCTCCCCCGTGGTGCGGAAGTTTGTCACCCATTACGTGACAATCACGCGTTTCGGCGGGGCGGAATCGCTCAATGCCGGCGTCGCCGCCGCCATCGTGTGCGACAATCTCCGCCGCGCCCAGCAAGCTCCCCGGGAAAATTAACCGCGAAGTGCAAAGACCACCGGAAGTTTAGCCGCAAAGAGGCGCAAAAAAATTCCGAGGCTGCGACTCAAGTCTCCCGCGCGCCCATAGGCGCGATGGAGATTCCATCCTATGCCTCAAGGCCCTTGTGCCTCTTTGCGGCCAACACCTCGTCTGGGCTCGGCCTTCGCGCTCTTTGCGGTGAAAAATCCGCGTCCGCCTCAATCCTTCCCGGCCTTCTTCTTCCCGCCGCCGGTGTGCAGCGCCATCCCGGCGAAAACGCCGATGGCGAACACGCCAAAAAAGATGAGGGCCGCCGAGGCGCGGATCGGGGTCTTCGCCGTCGTGCCGGCGATGGGGAAATTGAAATTGATCGGGTCGGGGTTGTTCATGCCCACGTAGAGCATGACAAACAGCAGCGCGAGAAAGCAGATCGTCTTGAGGATGGCCTTGAAGCTCATGGGGGGAGATAACCCGCCGCCGGGATGGGGCGCAATTTGATTGTGCAGGGGACCGCCACGGGAAGGTCGAAGCTCGAAATCCGAAGACAAGCCCGATCAGGCATACCGGCGCCACGCTTCAAGTTGATTCGAGTTTCGGATTTCGAGCTTCGGATTTTGAACTTCGAACCTCACCGCTCCCACGCCTTCGTCCGCAGCGCGCGCGGCGACACCCCGAACAGCTCCCGTACCCAGCGGGAAAAATGAAACGGCGTCTGGAAACCGCAGCGGAACGCCACCTCGCCCACCGTCAGCCCCGTCTCGCGCAGGAGCTGCGCCCCGCGCCGCGTGCGCGCCTCCCACACATGCCGGATCGGCGTCGTCCCCAGATGCCGGCGGAACAGTTTCACGAGTTGCGCCGGCGACACCCCCGCCTCCCGCGCCAGCGCCGCCAGGTCGACGGCCTGATGGCCGTCCTGCCCGATCCATTCCAGCGCGCGGCGCAGCGCATCGGGCTCGTCCGGCCCGGTCTCCACCGCCCGTTCACCGGCAAACAAATACTCCTGCAGCGTCGCCAGCCCGAGCGATTCCACCAGCCCCGGCGCCCGCTCGCCCACCGTGCGCGGCAGCGACAATCCCAGCTCCATGAGTTGTTCGAAACGGCGCGTCACCGGCAGCACATCAGGCGCAGCTTCACAGCTCTTGGCCAGCGCACCCGTCACCATCGAAGGATGCACCGCGCACCACGTGTGGTGGGTCTTGCGCTGCTCCGAGAGCCGGAAGAGCTCCCGCCGGCCCGGCCGGAACAGGCCGACCTGTCCCGCCGCCACCCGCACCTCCCGGCCGGCCACGTCCACCTGCGCATCGCCCTCCAGAAGCACGACCAGCTGGTAGTCCTGCTGCACCCGCGGACCGCAGCTTCCGCCCGGTTCGTACACCACGTCGCCGAACTGCACCCGGGCGGACCGGGCTAAGCGTAGTCTTTTGGGTATGTTTTGGAGAGCCATGTTGCTACACAAAATCGCGAAAGTATGCTAATAGGTATGAGCGCCCCATGAATTCCGCAACCCTCGAGTCCCCGCCCGCCCCCCCGCCGTCCCTTGTCACTCTCACCGGCGGCTTCGCGGGCACGCGCCAGAGCACCTTCCCGAAGGTCCGTCCGCCGGGCTATTTTTCCCCCGACGCCGACCCGGCCGCGATCAAAGCGTTCTATCAGGCCAACGGCTATTTCGTCCTGGAGAACGGGTTCACGCCCGCCGAAATCGAGGCGCTCAAGCGCGAGACCACGCTCATCTGCCGCGGCGACCGCGGCGAACTGCCTGATCATCCGAAAGCCGAAGCCGCCGAGTCCGACGAGTCGGTGTTGTCCCGTTTCCTCTGCATCCATTTTCCGCACAAGTGCTCGGAGGTGATGCTCTCGGCCATTCACAGTCAGCCCACGGTCAAAGCTCTCACCACCATCATCGGCCCCAACGTGAAGTGCATGCAGTCGATGCTCTTCATCAAGTCCTCCGGCAAACCCGGCCAGGCCTGGCACCAGGATGAGGACTACATCGCCACCCGCGACCGCTCGCTGGTCGGCGCCTGGATCGCGATGGACCGCGCCACGACGGACAACGGCTGTCTCTGGGTGATGCCCGGTTCGCACCGCGCCGGCATCCTCTGGGAACAGCAATGGCACGGCGACCGCCGCTTCGACTGCGCCTCGCAGTCGGTCGGTTTCCCTTACACGGACGACCAGTCCATCCCCGTCGAGGTCGAGGCCGGCTCCGTGGTCTTCTTCAACGGCTACCTGCTCCACCGCTCGATGCCCAACCACGCGCCCGCCGGCACCTACCGCCGCTCGCTGGTCAACCACTTCATGAGCTGTGAGTCGCACCTCCCATGGGGCAAGCTGGCCGAGAATGACCATATCGCGCACTTCGATTTCCGCGACGTCATCATCGTCGCCGGCCAGGATCCGTACGCGTGGAAAGGCTACTCCGATCTCAACCGCCCGAGCGTCCGCCCGAGCGGCCAGGGCGGCTGCGCCAAATGGGGCGGCGACAGTCTGAAGTACAAGGATGAGGTCGCGGCGGCCGCAGCGGCCGCTGCTGCGACCACGAGCACTAAGCCGTAGGCGATAGGCAGTAGGCTCCAAAGGTGGAACGTGTTGCCCTCAACGCGTTGGTTGAGCCGGTGAGTCTGCCTTCCGAACCAGCGCCTTGGGGGCAAGTCGCTCCACCCTGAATTCCACCCAATCCGCCGCGTTCGCTATTGCCGCCGCGGGAAATCTCCGCGGAGCATGGCGGCCGTTTCCCCTTCCCCATGAGCACCCTCACCCTCGCCCAGCAGCGCGCCTTTTTCGAGACCTTCGGCTTCCTCAAGCTCCCCGGCCTCCTCAAGCGTGAGGCACCCACGATCATCGCCGACTTCGAGTCGGTCTTCGCCAAACACGGCCTGAAGCATGACGGCACCCGGAATACTTCGATCATCCCGTTCGTCGACCAGAGCGCCGGTCTCTGCACCTTGCTTGACCATCCGGCCATCCTGGAGGCCGTCGGCAATCTCCTCGGTCCCGACTTCAACTACGTCAGCAGCGACGGCAACTACTACACCGGCGAGACCACCTGGCACCGCGACAGCAATTATCAAAGCAACAGCTACATCAAACTGGCGCTCTACCTCGATCCCGTGACGAAGGACACCGGCTGCCTCCGCGTGATTCCCGGTTCCCATACCGAGGCCGGCCTCGCGGCGTGGGAGGATGTGAAACTCCGCGCCGCCGAAACCCATTGGGGAATGCACCAGCGCGAGCTGCCCGCCTACCCGCTCGAGAACGAACCCGGCGATGTCCTGCTCTTCAACCATCGCACCCTGCACGCTTCGTTTGGTGGCGGCACCCGCCGGCGCATGTTCACGATGAACCTCGGCCGCCGCGCGAAAACCTCCACCGAGATCGACGACCTGGTTTCGTACTGCGACTGGCACATGTATGGCCACGGCTCCCGCCAGCCTTATGGCAACATCATGCTCGAGACCGCCTCGCCCGCGCGGAAAGTCCATCTCAGCCAGCCCTTGGAATTCTGGAACGCCAGCATCGAGCACAACCGCCTTCGCAAATCCCAAGGCGCCACGGCGTGAGCCGGGAAGCCGGCTGGCTTGGTTTTATGTGGAACTCAGGAACTCTGGGCCAATCCCCAAACCAGATGAATTGATCCAAGGCCAGAATTCAGCGGATCGATTCCAGAGTTCCTGAGTTCCACATAAAATCCGTCACTTCCAGAGGACAAAGTTCCACGTCAGCACCACATAACCGAGCAGGTGGTGCGGGGAGGAATTCATCCGGTACAGCGCCGGATTGATCGAGAGCGACGGCGTGATGTTCCAGGTCAGGCCCACCGTGGCCGCGCCGCCCGTGCCCGATTGAAAGTCGGTGGAAAACTGGAGCTTCTCTGTCAGCACATGCTTGTACCCGGCCAGCAGGGCATTCCGCTGGTCCACCCGGATCGTCCCGATGATGAAATCGTCCGAGGCCGTGTAATAGCCGTACTCCACCACCGGCTGGGGCGAGCCGCCCAGGGTCGACCAATTGAGCGCCCCGACCGTCAGCAGATTCGGGCCCTGCTGCACCAGGTTGAATTCTGTGCTGAACAAACCCTCGTTCGGCTTGAGCCCCTCGAACCACGCCACCTCGAGCCGCGGCGTGAGCCCCAGTTCGAGTTGCAGCTGCTGGCTGTTGCCGATGAGCGTGTGCTGGGCCTGCGCGCTCAGCGCCAGCACCCCCGTCGGCTGGATGTCCGGAGTCACGATCTGGTTCAACCCCACGATCGTGGCGCCCGTCCGCGGCCCAAACGCGAGCAGCGCCAGCGCCAGGAACCAGAAGGCAGGACGCGCGGAAAATGATTTCATGGAAACGGGCGGCGAATCAGGCCGGGCGAAACCCGCAGCATGGTCTGGCTGGATGACAACGGCGTGACGCGGGTGAAACATCCCGGTCAAGCCGGCGGCGGCGGATCCTCGTGGTGGTGGAGCTTGATGACGTGCCGGCGCTGGTCGTGGCTGATGAGCCCGGCGTAGCGGCCCCAGCTCAGCAGCGTCCGGAACAGCGGACGCGGCTTCTCGTGCGGCAGCGCCGTGCGCAACTCGCGCAGCAATTCCTCGTCCGGCAGGCAATGCTCCGGCTGCACGCGGATCAGCCGCACCAGCAGTTCGAAAATCTTCAGCTGCATCAGCCGCTCCCGGATGATGCTGCGCTGGTTTTCGGTCGAAGCCGCCACGAGCTCCCGGCCCAGCGTGGTCAGCCGCACCTCCTGCCCGGGCGTCTCGATGAAGCCGAGCAGTTCGGAGGCCTTGACGACGCGGATGATCGCACCGAACTCCTTGCCGAGGCGCTCCGCGATCTCGAAGACATCGTATTCGGCGTCGCCCAGCAGCGACAGCAGGCCGAGCACCTCGCCGGGCGTGACATACGGCAGCGAAACCGGCGCGATCCGGCGGCGGGTGCCCCCGGCCTCCGTCGTCACGACCTTCGTCACTTCGCCGGCATCGGGCAGGTTGGTGCGCGTAAGGATGGCGTGGAGCTTTTCCACGATCGCGCGGAATCCCGGGACGTCCGGATCGCGTGGGTAAGGCAGGTCCACCGGCACCACCACGTCCACCCGGCCGGGTTGCGTGGCCATGACCACGATGCGCGTCGCGAAATAGACGGCCTCTACGATGTTGTGCGTGACCATCACCATGGTGCGCAGCGGATGCTCGGGACTGGCGAGCAGCCGGCCGATTTCATTGCGGAGCGTCTCGGCGGTGAGGACGTCCAGCGCGCTGAACGGTTCGTCCATGCAGAGCACCTCCGGCTCGGCGATCAGGGCGCGGGCAATGCCGACGCGCTGCTTCATGCCGCCGGAGAGCTCGCGCGGATAAGCCTGCTCGTAGGCGCCGAGCCCGACGGTCGCCAGGACCTTCGTCAGCCGCGACTGCTGTTCCTCCGCCGGCAGCCGGCCGACGGGCAGCAGCACGTTCTGCCGCACGGTCAGCCAGGGAAACAGGGCGAAATTCTGAAACACCATCGCCACGCCCGGCGACACGCCGTGCAGCGGGATGCCGCGGTACTCCACCTCGCCGCGCGTGGGCTTGATCAGGCCGGCCATGATGCGGACCAGTGTGGACTTGCCGCAGCCCGAGGGGCCGAGCAGCACAACCACGTCGCGCTCCGCCACGGTGAGGTTGACGTCGCTCAGGACGAGCTCGTTTTCCGGACTGCCAGCGGCGTATTCGTGGCAGACGCTGCGGAGTTCGATGAGGATGGGAGGGGAATCAGGCATGGCTCAGGTGAGGAAACGGCAGCGTTCGTTGGCAAAGACCTGGAGACGTTTCCAAAGGGAGCGGTTGATGCCAACCACCACGAGCGCCATGACCAGCACGGCGGCGGCGAGCCGCGGGAAATTGCCGTCGTTGGTCGCGCGGCTGATGTAGGCGCCGAGCCCCGTGGCCTGGTAGAGCTTGTCGCCGATCTGGACGTACTCGGAAACAATGGTGGCATTCCACGCCCCGCCGGCGGCCGTGATCCAGCCCGTGACGAGCCCGGGAAACACCGCCGGCAGCAGGAATTTTCGCCAGCGCCGCCAGCCCGAGAGCCGCAGCACCTCGGCGCAGCTCACGATATCGTTGGGTACCGCGGAAGCCGCCGCGGCGACGTTGAAGAGGATGTACCACTGCGTGCCCATCATGATCAGCGGCACGGAGCCCCACTGGAGGCTGCCGCCGGTCCTCAGCACGAGGAGGAGGATCCAGGGATAGATCATGGGCGCAGGAAATGACGCCACGAACTGGATGAAGGGTTGCAGCCGGCTCGAAAGTTTCGGGTTCAGTCCGATCCAGACGCCCAGCGGCACCGTCCACAGCGTGCCCAGCGCCACGGCCGCGAGCACCCGCAGGAAACTCAGCCCGGTGTTGCGCAGGATTTCAATCCAGTCAGCCACGCTCACCCGTGTCAGCAGCGAGGTCAGCTGCACTCCGCCCCACGCCAGGGCGCCCAGCAGGGCGGCGAGCAACAGGTAATAGATCCCGCGGGCCGTGCGGCCGGAGGAAGCCGTCGCCGTGGTCGCAGCCGGCAACGGACTGGCCGGCGGCGGGCCCGGCACCGCGGACAGCGGCGCCAGCCAAAGCCCGATCCGGCGCGTGGCCGCCTGCATCGCCCGCGATCGCGCCAGCCAGCGCTGCCAGCCCGGCTGGTTAATCCGCCCGGAACCGAAGTCGTCCATCTTGAATTTGCGCGACCACACCACCAGCGGCCACCACACCAGCCGGTCGACCACGACGATGACAATGCCCATGGCCACGACCCCGAGCAGCTGCGCCCGCACGTCGCCGCGCTCGATGGCCACGCTCATGTAGGAACCGATGCCCGGCACGCGGAAGTCCTGGTCGCCCAGCTTGAAGGCCTCGGTGATGCTCAGGAAAAACCAGCCGCCCGCCATCGAGACCATGCTGTTGTACAGCAGACCCTGCGCGCCAAAGGGCAGCTCGATCTTCAGGAACCGATGCCACCATTTGAACCCATACAGCCGGCCGAGCATCCGGTAGTCCGCCGGCACACCGCACAGAGAATCATAGTAGCTGAAGGCCATGTTCCAGACCTGGCCGGTGAAAATCATGATCACGCACGACAGTTCCAGGCCGGTGTTGCTGTGCGGGAACAGCGCCACGAGCGCCAGCACGAGCCCGGGCAGGAAACCGAGCACCGGAATGCTCTGCAGCACGTCCAGCGCCGGCAGGATGTAGCGGCGCGCTCGCGTGTCGTAAAACGCCCACGACGCCACCACGAGGGTGAAGAGCAGCGAGAAAAAATAAGCGATCCAGCCGCGGGCCAGCGAGAGCAGCGCGTAACCCGGCAGCGCCCGCACCGAGAGATCGATTTCCACGGTCTGCCGCAACGGCTGCCGCCACTGCGACACCACCTCCACCCCGCCCAGCAGCAAAGCCGCCACGCCCAGCACGACCACCGCCTCGAACCAGATGGCCGGACGTTCTCGCTCGGGGCGGGACAGCGTGGCGGTCATGCTCATGGGAAATCAGGTCAGCCGGTCAGATCAGGTGATAGGCCCCGCGGGCCATGAGCACCACGCCGAGCAGAAGGAGGAGGCTGGAGGAAAAATAAGGGGCATTGCGAGCCAAGGCACTGAAGCGCCCGGGACTTTTCACCAGCCGGCTGGCGCCCCAGGCGGCCACCATGCCCACGCTCACCAGCGTCACCGCCAGCCCGAGGCTGAACGCCGCCACCAACGCAAACCCCAGCGTGAGCTTTTTCATCTGGAGGCAAAGCAGCAGCACCGAGAACGCGGCCGGACAGGGCATCAGTCCGCCGGTCAGGCCGAACAGGATGATCTGGCCGGTCGTCACCGGGCGGCTGCCGTCAAACCGCCGGCGGATGTCCGCTGCGTGCGCCGCGGCGTGGGCGTCCAGCTCCCCGTCCTCCCCCGTCTCATGGGCGTGCGCGCACTCGTGGAACTCCACCTCGCCGGTAAATCCGCCCTTGGGCCCGTACACGGAAACTTCCGCCGTGAACTCGTGCGGTTCCGCGACCACCTCTTCACTGACCCAATCACCCCCGTTCGCTTGAAGCTTGAAAACTTCCGCCGGTCCTTCCGGACGCCGGAGCGTGACCACGATCGCCCCGGCCTGGGCCTCCGCCGGCACTCTGACCCGCCAGTTGGCCGGGCCTTCCGCTTCATCGAGCTTCAACTCAACTTCACCCCAAGGACTCGTCAGGGTGCGGCTTTCGTCGTGCGCGTGATCGTGGTGATGGTGATCGTGGCCGCCCCGGTCCCGCCGGATCCGCCACAGCGTCCACAGCGCCAGGCCGATCACGATCGCGCCCGTGCCGAGTTGCAGGTAGGGCTCCGTTGCCTCGACATTCCATTGGCTGCCATAATGCAGGGCGAGGCCCACCAGCGCCCAGATGATGAGCGTGTGGGAGAAGGCCGCCGCAAGCCCGAGCAGGAACGCCTGCGCGACCGTGCCGCGCACCGCGACGATGAACGCCGCCATCATGGTCTTGGAGTGCCCGGGCTCCAGCCCGTGCAGCGCCCCCAGCAGCACCGCCGCGGGCAGGTAAAGCCAGCTGACCGTGGTCTCGGGTTGCAGGATAAACGCCAGGTTCATTAAAGGATCATACCCCCTCCCCCCATGCCGCGGCAAACCCAAAAAATGCATTTGTGCGCCGGGGTGGTCCCCGTAATGTCACGCCCATGTCCCACGACTCCCCCCACCCCGAGGCGGAACGCCACGCCCTGCAGCTCCGGTTGCGCCGGGTGGCCGGCCAGCTCAAGGGCATCGAGGCGATGCTGGACCGCGAGTGCGGCTGCGCGGAGATCCTCAACCAGCTGGTCTCCGCCCGGCGGGCGCTCAAGTCGCTGTCCGAGAAAATCATTCACCAGCACCTGCACCACAGTATCAAGCAGGCCGCCCGCGAGGATTCCGGCCGCCGCGCCCTGCGCGAGCTGGTCGAGGTGCTCGAACGCTACATCGAGTAAGGTCGTCGGAAACCCGGCTGATGACCCGGGCGGCCAGGACGACGGATTTGTCTCCAGTCCCGGACGGAGGACATGAGTCTCAAAGAGGACTCGTGATGGATTACAACCTCGCCGGCCTGCCTTTCTGGGAGCATATCGGCTTCGGTTACCTCCCCGACGATTACCGCACCCTTCAAGCGGGCACCGACACGTCCTGAATCAGCAGGCCCGGGCCCGGTCACGCCTTACCCCACCCCATGACCAATACCCGCCGCGATTTCCTCCGCTCCGCCGCGCTGGGCGCGACCGCCGCCACGATCCTGCCGCGTTTGCTCGCCACCGCAGACTCTCCGCCGGGCCTTGCGTCCGCCCCGGCCGCCGCATCCGCGAAGACCACCCTGCTCGATCGCCACCGCAATCTCTTCAACGGCGACACCTGTGTTTATTTCTACAACCCCGAGCGCTGGCAGCCGGAAGGCGGCCCGTTTTCCGCCCGGGCGATCCACCGCTACATCGAGACCCTGCAGGGCAACGGCATCGATACCTTCCTGATCAATGCCAACGCCTCGAAGGCGTGGTACCCGAGCAAGACCCTGCCGACCATCCTCGACGGCTATCGCCGCGGCGACCGCGAGTTCTTCCGCGGCCATGCAATCTGCGCCGGGTTCACGAAGCCCGCGGAGGTCGGGGCGTACCTCGATACCACGGTCCTGTTCTTCAACCGCTACCTCGATCTCGTCGAGGCGGGCACCGACTGGCTCGCCGAAACCTCCGTGGCCTGCCGGCAGCGCGGCGTGGCACCCTGGGTCAGTATCCGCATGAACGACCTGCACGGTCACAAGAATTTCACGGGCAGCTTCTTCAACCATCCGCTGCTCCGGCGCCCGGAGATGCGGCTGCACCACAGCACCTATCCGTCCATGGCCGGCGACCTCACCTATCGCGAGGGCCTCAACTACGGCCTCAAGGAAGTCCGGGACACGATGTTTGCGCAGATTCGCGAAGTCGTGGAGGACTACGACTTCGACGGGCTCGAGCTCGACTGGTGGCGCAACCCGCTGTGCTGCGAGCCGACGGCCGACGAGGCCACGGTGGCGATGATGACAGAGTGGTTCCGTTCCGTACGCGTCCTGACCCAGCGTCGCGCGGCGAAGAACGGCCGGCCGTATTATTTCGGCCTCCGCATTCCCGGCCGGCTCGAGACCCTGCGCAGCATCGGCATCGATGTCGTGACGCTCAGCCGCGAAGGCACGCTCGATTTCATCTGCCCGTCCGGCTTCTGGCGCACCACGTGGGACATGCCACACGACGAGCTCCGCCGGCAGGTCGGGGAGTATCCGGCGATTTACGGCGTCATCGAGGACGGCGCGAATGCCATTCCCACCCTGGCGCCATCGCTCAAGATGACGCGCGACATCCGCTATCTCTCCTCGAGCCGCGAGATGCTGTACGCGAACGCCGCCGGCAAACTCGTGCTGGGGGCGGACGGCATCGAGTGGTTTAACTTCTATTGCACGGACCAGGCCCGGATCCCGGGGCTGGTCTCGGACTACACGTTCCTGCGCGACATCCACCGCTTGGAATTCCTGCGCGGCCAGCCAAAGCACTACGCTTTTTCCGACCGCGGGTTTACCGGCCTGGCGCAACCGCCCTTCGAGGCGCCGCCCCAATTGCCGGTGGTTCTGGAGCACACGTGGCGTCAGTCGTTTCGGCTGCCGATGTGCGCCGAGCCGGCGGATCGCGGGCTCAGGCTGGTCGTCCAAGTCGTGCTGAAGAAATCCGATCCCACCGGCGACCTGCCCGTGGCGTTCAATGCCAGCTGGCCTTCCGCCGCGCGCACCGCGACCGACCGCCTGCTCTTCCCGTGCGGCTCGCTGACGCACCACACGCCGGATCACGTCGCGTACAATTATGTTTTCCCCGTCTCCCTCGTTCGCGACGGCTGGAACGAAATCGTCGTGGAGAACGGCGCCGGCCAGCCGGTCACGGTCGTCAGCCTCGAGCTGGCTGTCATGGCGGTCGGCTGAAAGGTGAACCCAGCCTGCGCGGGCTCCACCGGGAATTAGCCCTCGCCCGGCGCCGGTCATACGCATTATTTTTCCGGGGTATGGGAGAACTTGCCCCTGGTTCTCGGTCCTTCGCCTGCTGCCTGCTTGCCCTGACGGCCGCAGGCATGGCGGCCGCTGCCGGCCCGCGCGCCGGCTGGAAGGAACTCTCGCTGCTGAATGCGAACGAGGCCCGCGATCTGTTTGCCGCCGCGACGGAGGCCGATCCCGCCAGCCGCGAGGCCCGACTCGGCACGGCCATTTCGCTCCTCAGCGTCCAGCCGCGGACCGATGGAAATATCACGACGGCCGCCCAATTGCTCGAGACCCTGCGCACGGAAAACGCGCAGGACGACGAGGGCATCGGCGCGGCGTATTATCTCGCGCGTATCCAGCAGTTGCATGGCGCCACGCCCGACCGGCCGGCTGCCGTGGCCGCCTATCGCGGGCTGCTGGCCGCCCACCCGGACAATCACTTCGCCCAGATGGCCGCACCGAAACTCGCCGTGCTGCTGCTCTATGACGACGTGTCGCGCGACGAATGGGAGCGCCGGGTGGCCGAGATCGAGGCCCTGCTCCCGCGGCTGACCGCGACCGAGGCCGTGCGTGACACCCGTCTCGTGCTCGCCGGCGCCCTGATCCGGCTGCGGCGTGATCATGCCCGTGCCTATCCGCTCGTCACCGCCTGCCTCGAGCCCGGTGTGGTGACCCGCCTCCCGCACCTCAACGCCCTGCTGCTGCAGGCCGCCGAGTCCGCCCGTCAGCTGGGCAACACGCCCGCGGCCATCACCTATTACCGGCGGTTCCTCGGGGAATTCCCGCGCGACATCAAGGCCGACGAGGTTCACCGCCGGCTCGAAACCCTGGAGAAAAAATCCCGGCCATGATCCGCGCACGCTGGTTTCGACGCCTCGGATGGATCCTGCTGGCCGCCGTCTTTCTGCTGGCGGGCTGGCGGCTGGCCCGGCGCGCCCTGCGCGAAAACCATACGGGCCAAATCACCCTGCGCTTCGCCCACTGGCAGCTGGAAGGCACCACCCGCCAGGCGTTCGACGTGCTCATCCACGACTATGAAGAACTCCACCCCAATGTCCGCATCGAACAACTCGCCATCCCGCTGCCGGTCTATTCCAGCTGGGGTACGACCCATGTGATTGGCGGCGCCGCGCCCGATCTGGTCGAGCTCGGCCGTTGGGCGCTGTGGTATCTCTTCCGTTCCTTCCGGGTGATCTACGGCCAGGGTCGCATGAAGACCGCCCTCAAGCTCGGCGTGCTCGGTTTCGCCCATGCTTTTGCCCTGCTGGCGGTGGCGATCATGCTGGCGACCGGCATCGTGGCCTGGATGGCCGCGGAGTAAACTTCCCGGAACCGCCTCACAGTTTCGGGGACACACTGCATCGTTACGTCGCCAGCCCGGCTTATGTGGGAACCGCGCAACGATTATACGCGCCGGCGCGTATTTCTATTTACCTGAACCAGGCTATTGTGCTTGGCTGATTCTTTTCCCGCTTAAACCCAGCCCATGCTCGCTCCCGTCATAGTCATCGCACTCCTCACCGCCCTCGTGGCAACCGAACCCGATTCCTCGGGCCGGGGCGATGCCTAGTCGTTTGCCGGGCAGTTGGTTGCACTGATGTAAGCGTAGCAGCCGACGTGAGGAGGCTGGTTAGGGCGCACTGCCAAGCGAACCAGCCTCCTTACGTCGGCTGCCACCGGCCGGCGGCTGATTCCGGTCCCGCATGGAAGGCAGGCCGAAGACGCACCCTTGCACCCGGCGCCACTTTATTTTGCGCTGGAGCCCCAACCTTGTGACTCCACCCCGTTTCCTGCGCGCCCTCTCCTCGCCCAACTACCGGCGGTATTTCATCGGCCAGTGCGTGTCGTTGATGGGCAATTGGATGACGACCACGGCCGCCCTGTGGCTGGTCTATCAGCTGTCGGGTGATCCGTGGCATGTCGGGCTCGTGGGCTTTGCGAACCAGATTCCCGTGCTCATCCTCGCGCCGTTTGCCGGCGTGTGGGTTGACCGCCTCGATTCGCTCCGCGTCGTGCGCTTCACCCAGATTCTCTCGATGCTGCAATCCGCGTCCCTGGCCGTGCTCGCGCTCACCGGCCACATGACCGTGCCGCTGCTCATCGCCCTTTGCCTGGTCCAGGGTGTGATCAATGCCCTCGACTGGCCCGCCCGGCAGGCCCTCACCTACCCGCTCGCCGGCGACCCCGCGCTGCTGGAAAACGTCATCGTCCTCAATTCGATCATTTTCAATATCGCGCGCCTGATCGGCCCCGCCGTCGCCGGGCTGATCATCGCCGCGACCAGCCCCGGCGTCTGTTTCGCCGTCGATGCCGTGACGTATCTGGCCGTCCTCCTTGCCCTCGCCGGGGTCAGGATTCCGGCCCGCACCACGCGCGCCAGCCAAGCCCATCCCCTCGCCGATCTGCGCGAGGGCGTACGCTACGCCCTGCACCACCCCACCATCCGGCGGGTCCTGCTCATGGTCCCGGTCATCGGGCTCGTGGGTTTCGCCCACAGCATCCTTGCGCCGGTCTTCACCGGGAAAATCTATCACGGTGATGCGCGCATGTTCGGCTTTCTCCTCTCTGCCACCGGCATCGGCGCCCTGCTCGCGGGCCTGTCGCTGACGCTCCGCTCCTCGCCCGCCGGCCTCGAACGGATCGTCGCGCTGGGCGCGGTCATCGGCGGCACCGGCTTGGTGGGCATGGCGTTCACCACGTCCTTTCTCTCCGGCCTGCCGTGTTTCGCCGCGGCGGGCGCCGGCGGCGTCCTGGTCATGGCCTCGAGCAACACGCTCCTGCAGGCCAGCGTGGACCACGACAAACGCGGGCGCATCATGAGCCTCTTCACCACGGGCCAGAGCATGTTTCCCGTGGGCAGCCTGCTGACCGGCGCCGCCGCCTCGGCCTTTGGCGCACCCGTGGCCATCGCCGTCTGCGGCACGATCTGCCTCACAGCGGCCGCCATATTCCACCGCAGCACGCCCAGAACGGCCGGCTAAATTTCGGATCTCGAATACTGGATTGGCCTAGCCTGGCACCAACCAAGGCAGAACCGTTCAAGCGGCTTTCATCCTCGTTCACTCGTGGACCACGCCATCGTTCTAACCCGGCTTTCCGGTTTCCGGTATCCCAAATCCGAAATTGCCCGCATCCGGCCTACCGTTCCTGCCCGTAACAGCGGCACTCTCCACGGCATCCCGCCCAGCTCCATGACGGTCTCCCTCCCTTCCTGCCTCTCACCGCTTCACCGGATCCTCGCGGCTTTCGTGCAATGGTTTGACTCCGACCATGCGCCGGGTGGCGCGGAAAAAATGCGCGCTGAACCCGACCGGGTCGACTGGGTTCGCTGCATTCCATTCATCATCCTGCATGCCGGCTGCCTCATGGTCCTGTGGGCAGGCTGGAGCCCGTTCGCCGTCGGGGCCGCGGTGGCGCTTTATTTTCTCCGGATGTTCGCCGTCACCGGCATCTATCACCGCTATTTTTCCCATAAGACCTACCGCACGTCCCGCGTCGGCCAGTTTCTGCTCGCGCTCTGGGGCGCAACCGCCGTGCAGCGCGGCGCGCTGTGGTGGGCTTATCACCACCGCCATCATCATCAGCATTCCGACGACCCGGAGGACGCCCACTCCCCGCACGTGCATGGTTTCTGGTGGTCGCACATCGGCTGGATCACGAGCCGGCGCAATTTCCCGACCGACTACTCGAAGATCCGCGATCTCGCGGCCTATCCCGAGCTCGTCTGGCTGAACCGCTTCGACACCGTCGTCCCCATCCTCTTTGCCACCGGCCTCTGGGGCCTCGGCTGGCTCCTCGAACTTTATGCCCCCGGCCTCCACACCACGCGCTGGCAGATGCTGGGATGGGGCTTCTTTGTCAGCACCACCGCCCTGTTCCACGGCACGTCCTGCATCAACTCCCTCGCGCACCTGATGGGCCGTCGCCGATTTCAAACCGCCGATGACTCGCGCAACAGCTGGATCCTCACCTTCATCACCCTCGGCGAGGGCTGGCACAACAACCACCACCGCTACATGAGCGCCACGCGCCAGGGTTTCTACTGGTGGGAAATCGACCCGACCTATTACGGGCTCAAGCTGCTCGCCGCCACCGGCTTCATCCGCGACCTGAAACCCGTGCCGGCTTCCATCATGGAGGAGGCCGCCCGCGCCGACCTCGCGGGCTCGATCGCCGCCGCCGAGCGCGCCGCGCTCCTTCATCCCGAATTTTCCTCTTTCAAGAAGGTCGTGCCCGCCGCCGCCGCCCTGGCCATGGCCACCGTCAACACCGCCCATGTCATCGCGCCCCGCCGCGCCACCGGCCCGGCCATCCGCCAGCAGGTCGGCGAACTGGCCCGGCCGGCCGATCCGTCCCCGCCCCACGGTTGAATCCGGCCGCGCTCCCCGCGCGTAGTCAGGACACCAACCATGGCCAAACTTGCGATCATCGGCACCGGCATCGCCGGCCTCGGCTGCGCCCATTTCCTCCACCGGCATTTCGACCTCACGCTGTTCGAGCAAAATGACTACGCAGGCGGTCATACGCACACCGTCACGACCCCCGAGCCCGGCACCGGCCGCGCCGTGCCGATCGACACCGCGTTCATGGTGTTCAACCACGCCACCTATCCGCTGCTCACCCGGCTGTTCCGCGACCTGGCGGTTCCGACCAAGCCGACCCTGATGTCGTTCAGCGTGCGCCACGCCGACAGCGGCCTGGAGTTCGCCGGCTCCTCGCTCAACCACCTCTTCGCGCAACGCCGCAATCTTTTCCGGCCGCGGTTTTACCGGATGCTAGCCGCGATCAACCGCTTCAACTCCGAGGCGGTCGCCGCCCTCGCCGATCCCGCCGCCCGGGATGAAACGCTCGGCGACTACGTGAAACGGCGCGGCTACGGCAAGGATTTCTTCCACCTTTATCTCGTGCCCATGAGCTCCGCCGTCTGGAGCACGCCGCCGGAGCGGATGCTGGAATTCCCCGCGACCTCCCTGCTGCGTTTCTTCCACAACCACGGCTTCCTCGGGCTCAACACCCAGCATCAGTGGTGGACGGTGGACGGTGGCGCCAAAACCTATGTCGGAAAAATTTCCGCCCCATGGCGCGATCGCATCCGGCTCGGCCAGGCCGCGACCCATGTCGTCCGCTCGCCGCGCGGCGTGACCGTGATGACCTCCACCGGCACGGCCCAGCACTTCGATCATGTCATCCTCGCCTGCCACGGCGACCAGGCCCTGCGGCTGATCGACAGCCCCACCGCCGACGAGGGCCGGCTGCTCGGTGAATTCAAATACCAGGCCAACGTCGCTACCCTGCATACCGACACCCGGGTGATGCCGCGCACGCCCCTGGCGTGGTCGAGCTGGAATTATGAGATCAACCGCGGACCCGACGGCCGCATCTCGACGGCTACGCACTACTGGATGAATTCGCTGCAGGGCGTTTCGAACCGCGAGAACTATTTCGTCAGCATCAACCGCCCCGAAGCCGTCGATCCGGAAAAGGTGCTCCGTCGCATCCACTATGAGCATCCGCTGTTCAGCCTCGGGGCCGTGCGTGCCCAGGACGAACTGCCGGGTCTCAACCTGGCCGCCCAGCGCACCACCCAGACCTTCTTCGCCGGCGCCTGGCAGCGCTACGGCTTTCACGAGGACGGTCTGCTGAGCGCTTACAACCTCAGCACCCAGCTCCTCGGCCGCGATCCGTGGACGGCTTGAATCAGGCAATTTAACCACGGATTTCACGGATGCCACGGACGGGAATACCGGATCTTCCCCGGCATGGGATTTATCCGGATCGAATCCGTGAAATCCGTGGTTAAAAATCGGAGGCGCGGGATTCAAGCTGGGCAACCGCGTCCAAAGCCTGGACTCGCCCGTATCAGGACTGTCGCCTTCCTCCACCTGCCGCATGAATTCCTGCCTTTACGAGTGCCATGTCATGCACGCGCGGTTCTCGCCGCGACAGCACCGTTTTCTCTACCGGATCTTCATGTTTGCGATTGATCTGGATGAACTCGGTGCGCTCTCCGGCCGGCTCGCGCTGTTTTCTGTCAACCGCCCCAATCTCTATTCGTTTCGTGAGCGCGATTTCCTGCCCACCGGCGAAGCCGTTTTCAATGGTAGGGCGGGACCGCTGGGCCCGCCGGGAACAACCAGCTGGACGGCGGGCCCAGCGGTCCCGCCCTACCTCAATCTCAAATCCCGCGTCATCGCGTTCCTCGCCGAACGCGGCGTGGACCTGACCGGCGGCCGCGTGCTGCTCGTCACGCTGCCGCGCGTGCTCGGCTATCTGTTCAATCCCGTCTCGTTTTATTTCTGCTACGACAGCACGGGCACGCCCGTCGCCGCGCTGGCCGAGGTCACCAATACGTTCAAGGAGATGAAGCCCTATTTCCTCGGGCCGGCGACGCGCGACGCCGCCCGTGCCTTCGCGGTGCGCACGCCGAAGCATTTTTATGTCTCCCCGTTTGCCGACGTGGATGTCGCCTTCGACTTCAAGCTGCGTGCTCCCGGGGAGAATCTTTCCATCCAGATCGACGACTTCATCGGCGCCGATCGCACCCTCACCAGCACGCTCACCGGCCCGCGCCGCGAGCTCACCGGCCCGCGGCTGGCATGGTACGCGCTGAAATACCCCCTCATCACCCTCAAGATCATCTCCCTGATCTACTGGCACGCCTTCCTCCTCTGGCTGAAACGCGTGCCGTGGTTTGCCAAAGCCGCGCGCCCCGCCGACCAGCGGGCGCTCTACCGCCCGCACCCTTCCATCGCCCACACTCCCGACGTCGCATGAGCTCCAATTCCACGCCCTCCCCCGCCATCGTCGCCGACTACGCCCGCGCACCCGGCGGCACGTTCGAACAGCGCTCCGTGCTGGGCGCTTTTGCCGCCATGCCGCGCGGCCATCTGCGCATCGAGCTGCCCGGCGGCCTCGTCCATGAGTTCGGTTCCCGCGCCGCGGAGGAGTCCCTTCCGCTCGGCCTGCCGGCCCGCGCCTCCATCCGCGTGCTCCGCCCGGCTTTTTTCAAAAAGTGCTTCTGGTCGGGTGACATCGGTTTCGCCGAGGCATTCATCGACGGCGATTGGGAAACCCCCGACATCGCGGCCGTCGTCGCCTGGTTCATTCTCAACCTCGAGCATGCGCCCACGCTCTCTGGCTCGCAGCAGGCCCGGTCCCTCGCGCTTAACCTGCTCCGCTTCGCCAACCGCGTCGGCCACCTGCTGCGGCCCAATTCCCGGACCACTGCCCGCCGCAACATCCGCGAGCACTACGACCTCTCCAACGATTTCTTCGCCCTCTTCCTCGATCCGTCGATGATGTACTCGGGCGCTCACTGGCAAACCCCGGGCCTCACCCTCGCCGAAGCCCAGCGCGCGAAAAACGACGCGCTCTGCCGCAAGCTCCGGCTTGCGCCCAGCGACCACGTCCTCGAGATCGGCAGCGGCTGGGGCGGATGGTCGATCCATGCGGCCCGGACGTATGACTGCCGCGTCACCACGGTCACGATTTCCCAGCAGCAGTTCGACCTCGCCCGCCAGCGCGTGGCCATCGCCGGTCTCGCGGACCGCGTCGACGTGCAGCTCCGCGACTACCGCGACCTCACCGGCCAGTACGATAAAATCGTCTCGATCGAGATGATGGAGGCCATCGGTCATCGTTACTTGCCCGAATTCTGTGCCACCCTCGGCCGCGTCCTGAAACCCGACGGCTTGCTTGCGCTGCAGTTCATCACGTGCCCGGACTCGCGCTACGACCAGTTCCGGAAGGGCGTCGATTTCATCCAGAAGCATGTCTTCCCCGGCTCGCTCCTGCTCTCGCTCAACCGCGTCAACGACCAGCTCGCGCGCGCCGGCGGCTTCGTGCTCCACGGCGCCGAGGATTACGGCCACGACTACGTGACCACCCTGCGGGCCTGGCATGACAACTTCCGCTCCCGGCTCGACGAGGTCCGCGCCCTCGGCTTCGACGACCGTTTCATCCGCAAGTGGAGTTACTATCTCGGCTACTGCGAAGCCGCCTTCGCGATGCGCAACATCTCGGTCGTCCAGACCCTCCACACGCGCGCCAACAATCTGGCGCTGTGAGCCAAGAAGTCGAAATGACGAGCAGTCGATGAGCCAGAAACACTTCAGCCGCTGACCCCGCCCCTTCGACTGCTCGCCTTCCCTACTTCTGCGACAGCTTTTCGACGCCTCGCCCTTTCGACCTCTCGACTTCAGCAGCCATGATCACCTTCCTCCGCGGCCTGTTCATCGCCATTCTGCTCTCGATGCTTTGGGTCACGAGCTGGGCGAGCCTGCAGTGTCCGCTGTTCGGCATTCCGCGCGAGGTGTTCACGCATCCCTGGTTCATCGCGACGCTGGCCGACGCCTACTGGGGCTTCACGACGTTCTTTGTCTGGGTCTGCTACAAGCAGACCTCGTGGACCGCCCGCATCGCGTGGTTCCTTGCCATCATGCTCCTCGGCAATGTCGCCATGTCGCTCTACTGCCTCGCCGAACTTTTCCGGACTCCACGCGAGGGTCGCATCGCGGACGTACTCACCGTGCGGCGCCTGGGCATCGGCGGACTGGGACTCACCTTGGCCGCCGTGGGCCTCGCCGTCACCCTGCTGGGCCTGACGGGTCGCTGAACCATGAACACAGCTTGTGCCCGGCCGGGGCCGCGTTTATCGCTTTCCGCCTGTGTCCGAAGCGCCTCCCAGTCCCGACTCGCTCCCTCCGCGAACATTGTGGCAGCGGCGTGTGCGCGACCCGATTATCGCCCAACTGACGCAGGGCATCACGCCGGAGAAAATCGCGCTGACCCTGGCGGTCGGCAGTGCCTTCGCCCTGTTTCCCGTCATTGGGACCACCACCCTGCTGTGCTTTCTCGTGGCGATCGCCCTGCGGCTCAACCAGCCCCTTGTCCAGCTGGTCAACCAGGCGCTGTGGCCCGCGCACATCCCGGCGATCTTCGCCTGCATCCGCCTGGGCGAATCCCTCTTTGGCGCGCCGCATGTTCACTTCAGCATCCGTTATATGCGTGAACATCTCTGGACCGATCCCGGGCTGTTCTTCCACCAGTTCGGCCTGAGCGTGCTCTATGCCGTGGTCGCCTGGGCCGTGCTCACGCCCTTCTACATCACGGCCGTTTATTACATCGCCCTGCCGATCACCCGGGAAATCACCTACCTGAAGCGCAAGGCGGAGATCGAGGTGGCGAAGGAAACGCCCCCGCCCACGCCATGAGCGCACTGTCGCTCTTCCTGCTGGCCCTCGCCGCGCTCTGCGTGGCCTTTGCCGGGCTCTATGGCGTCGCCCGCCGCATCGACAACTATGGCATCGTCGACATCGCCTGGTCGTATGCCTTCGGCGCGCTCGCCGCGTTTTACGCCCTGGCCGGGCCGGGATGGCCGATCCGCCGTGCGCTCATCGCCGCAATGGCCGTGCTCTGGAGCGCGCGGCTCGGTACTCATCTCGCCGTGCGCGTGATCGGCCATCATCCGGTCGAGGATGGCCGCTACCAGCAGCTGCGGAAGGACTGGGCGGCCAACTTCGCCGCGAAGATGTTCGGATTCTTCCAACTGCAGGCCGTCTCGGTCGTCCTGCTCGGCGCCGCCTTTCTGCTCGCCTCCCTCAACCCCGCCCCGGAACTGCACCCGCTCGAAATCGCAGGTGTCCTCCTCTGGCTTATCGCGCTGAGCGGCGAGGCGCTCGCCGACGCCCAGCTCGCCGCTTTCAAGCGCGGACCAGCCAACCGGGGCAGGGTCTGCGACGCCGGCCTGTGGCGCTACAGCCGGCATCCCAATTATTTTTTCGAATGGCTCATCTGGGTCGCCTATTTCGTGTTCGCCCTCGGTTCGCCCTGGGGTTGGGTCGCGGTCATCGGTCCCGCCAGCATCCTTTTTCTCCTGCTGCGCGTAACAGGCATACCCATGACCGAGGAACAAAGCCTTCGCAGCCGCGGCGACGCCTACAGGCGCTACCAGCAGACGACGAGCGCGTTTATTCCTTGGTTCCCGCGCAAACCATCCGTCTGAACCCACTCGTTCCCTTTCCTCATTCTCTTTCTCGTTCGTCAGGGTACCTGTGCCGGTCCGGACGAGAGAAAGATTAAGATTAAGAAGAAAGAGAACGATTCGCTAGTCCCATGCTCGACTCCCTGCTTGAAAAAAATCTCCTGCCCGACGGCCTCGTCCGTTTCGGCATCCGCCGCCTGCTCGCGCAGCGGATCCGCGACGAGTCCGCGGTGTATGATCGCGCCGCTTATGTCGCCGACCTGAAGACGCGCGCCCTCGCCGAGCAGACCGGCGCGGCCAACGAGCAGCACTACGAGGTGCCCACGCCGTTCTACCAGTTCTGCCTGGGGGAAAGGCTGAAATACTCCGGCTGCCTTTATCCCACCGGCACCGAGACGCTCGATCAGGCCGAGGAGCTCATGCTCGCGCTGTACGCCGAGCGCGCCCAGCTCGCCGACGGCCAGAATATCCTCGAGCTCGGTTGCGGCTGGGGTTCCCTCGCCCTCTACAATGCCGCGCGGTTCCCGAATTCCCGGATCACCGCCATCTCCAATTCCCGCACGCAGAAAGAGTACATCGACACCGAGGCCCGCAAGCGCGGCCTCACCAACCTCCGGATCCTCACCTGCGACATCAACACCTTCGATATCTCCCCCGGCCAGTTCGACCGCGTGGTCTCGGTCGAGATGTTCGAGCACCTGAAAAACTACGAGCGCCTCTTCGCGAACATCGCCCGCTGGCTCAAGCCCGGCGGCCTGCTGTTCGTCCATATCTTCACCCACCACCGGCTCTCCTACCATTTTGTCTCCCAGGGCCCCGGAGACTGGATGAGCCGCTACTTTTTCACCGGCGGCCAGATGCCCGCTCACGATCTGCTGCCGCAGTTCCAGGGCGACCTGCAGCTGGTCTCCGACTGGAAGGTCGACGGCACCCATTACCAGCGGACGGCCGAGCACTGGCTGAAAAACATGGACGCCCACCACGAAGAGATCTTCCCGCTCTTCATCGACACCTACGGTCGGGATCAGGCCACGAAATGGTGGGCCTACTGGCGCGTCTTCTACATGAGCTGCGCCGAACTCTGGGGCTACCGCGGCGGCCAGGAGTGGCTCGTGAGCCACTACCTCTTCCGCAAACCCTGAGAGAAGATCCCCATCAGCCAGTAGCAGCCGACGTAAGGAGGCTGGGCCCGCGTGAATCGATCGATTAAACCGCGAAGACCGCCAAGATCACGAAGGCCCATCAGCAAGGAACGCTTCACTCCCAAAATCCGAGCATCGTCCTTCGCGATCTTGGCGCCCTTTGCGGTAAACCTGCATGGACCCGCCTGAAGCCTGATCATCCACTTGGCATCCATACTCCCATCGTAAGCGTAGCCTGATTGATGCACCGCCGCCGCCGAATCCTGCTTCTCGTCGTCGGACTGGCCTGCGTCTTCTCCCTGCACGCCACCGATCTGGCGTCGCTACTCCAGTCGGCCCGCACCGCCGAGGACCGGTTCGACACCAAGACCGCGCTCACGCTGTTCTTGCAGGCTAACACCGCGCGCCCGAATGACCCGCTGATCCTGCAGAAAATCTCGCGTCAATACTCCGACTCCACCGCCGACATCGCCGACGTGGCGGAAAAGAAGCGTCTCTGCACCGAAGCGTTGGCCTACGCGAAACGCGCTGTCGATCTGGCGCCCCGGAACGCCGTCAATGTCCTCTCCCTCGCCATCTGCTACGGCAAGCTGGGCCTCTACAGCGACACCCGCACCAAGATCGAATACTCGCGGCTCGTGAAGGATTACGCCGAGCAAGCCCTCGCGCTCGATCCCAATTATGATTACGCCCACCACGTGCTCGGCCGCTGGAATTATGAGGTCGCATCCCTGGGCTTTGGCACCCGCGTGATCGTGCGGCTGATTTACGGCGGCCTGCCCCCGGCCTCGACCGCCGAGGCCGTGCGACAACTGCAGCGGGCTGTGGAAATTTCCCCGCACCGGCCCGCGCATCGCGTGGAGCTGGGCTTCGCGCTGCTCGCCGACGGCCGCCGCGACGCCGCGCGCCGGACTTTCGAGGAGGCACTCGCCATGCCGCAGGTGGAGAAATACGACACCGAGTCCTTCCGCCGCGCCCGCGAAGCCTTGGCGGATTTATAATCTGCCCGCCCGCCTCCGCTTCCGCGCTTCCGTCCCTCCGCGCTTCCGCGATCCCGCCTTCAACCCGGCAGCTTGAACCCCTCGAACTGCGCCTTCAGTTCCTGCAGGAACGCCGCCGCACCCACGCCGTTGACCACCCGGTGGTCGAAGGTGATCGAGAGCGTCACGACTTCCACGGGATAAACCACCCCGCCGTCGTTGATCATGCGCTCGTGCGCCGTGCCGACAAACAGGGTGCTCATCGCTGGCGGCACCACGATCGGCCACGCCTTTTCAATGCCGAAGGCCCCCAGGCTCGTCAGGTTCAGCGGCGCCTGCACGTCCTCGATTTTTCCCGTGCGCGTGGAATCCACCGCCGCGGTGTAGGCGGTCACAAATTCCGCCCAGCCGAGCCGGTTGCTCCGGCGGACGACCGCCGTGCCGAGCCGGTCGCCTTCCAATGCCACGGCGATGCCCAGCTCAAAGTCCTTCTGTTCCAGGATCGTGCCGTCCTTGGTGACAATCCGCCGGAAACCCGCGTGCTTCTCCATCGCACGGACCACGCACCAACCCATCATCGCCGACGGCGAGGGTGCCGCCTTGCCGAGATCCTTTTTCGCCTGCTCGCGCGCCGCGCGCAGTGCGCCATAGCGGACATCCATCTCCATGTTGGCAGGGACCACGCTGTCGAGCCGGCGCGTGATCGCCGCCGGCAGCGCCGGATCGCGGCGCTCACCCGCCAGCCCGGGCGCGGACGCTGGCTGACCGCCGGTTGATTCGCTCCGGTTGCCTTGAAGCTGCTGCAGGCTCGGATGGGCCGGCGGCACGACCGGCGCCGCCATCGTAGCGACACTTGCCGCATCGCCGGCGACGACCGCGATCTCCTGCCCGATCTCCACCGTGTCATCGGCCTTGATCTTCCACGTCTTGAACGTGCCGCTGAACGACGCCTCGATCGGGTAGACCGCCTTGTCCGTCTCGACTTCGCACAGCACGTCGTCGTGACTGACCTTGTCGCCGGCCTGCTTGTGCAGCGCGACCACCCGCGCCGAGCGCAGGCCTTCGCCCATGATGGGGACTTTCACAATGATGTCGCTGGTTCCAGGCACGACGCTGTTTACCGGTGCATGCGCCGGGTCGGAAGCAGAAACGGATGCCACCAGCGGCGCGGGCGCGAATGGAGCCACGGACGATGCGGCATAGCTCCCGCGCTCCACCGAGGTCGCCACCACGCGGCGCAGCGCATCG
This sequence comes from uncultured Opitutia bacterium, assembly GCA_903859715.1. Classification (GTDB taxonomy): domain Bacteria; phylum Verrucomicrobiota; class Verrucomicrobiia; order Opitutales; family Opitutaceae; genus Opi-474. The sequence continues at coordinate 27,842 of CAIONS010000065.1, read as the reverse complement.
ATGATGCGCGGGGTGTCGGGCAGCGCGGCGTATTCGTAGATCGGGTTGTAGCCGATCATGACGTTGCCCTTCGAAACGAGCACCGGCGGCGCCACCATCCGGCTCCAGACGTCGGGCCGGCCCGCCATGTGGGAAATGATCATCTGGCCGACGGAGCAGTTCTCCGTGTCCTCCTGCACCACGACGAGCCGGCCGGTCTTGCGCACCGACTCCTCGATCATCTCGTGGTCCCACGGCACGATCGAACGCAGGTCGATCAGCTCGATGCTGACCCCGTCCCCGATCGCGGCAACCGCCTCCAGGGCTTTTTCCATCGTGTTGCCCCACGCGAGCAGTGTGACGTCGTTGCCTTCCTGCCGGAGGCGCGCATGCCCGATCGGCACTGCCATCGCGGGCTCGGCGATCCGGCGCTCGGCCCAGAGCAGATGTTTCGGCGCGAGGAAAATCACCGGGTCCTCCGTGTGCATCGCCGTCCACAACAACCCCGCCGCATCTTCGGGCGTGCTGGGAATGACGACGTTGAGCCCCGGAAAATGCGCGATGGCCGCCTCGTTGGCCTGCGAATGCCAGAGCGATCCACCCGGCAGGTACGCACCGTACGGCGCATAGATGACCACCGGACACGACCAGCGGCCGTAGGTGCGCCAGCGCAGCGTCGCGAGGTTCGTCACGAGCTGGTTCCAGCCTGGATAAATGAAATCGATGAACTGCATCTCGAACACCGGCCGCTTGCCGTAGCTCGCCAGCCCGCACGCCACGCCAAGAATCGTGCTCTCCGCCAGCGGTGAGTTGAAAACCTGCTCCGGAAAATCCGTGGAGAGTTTCTGCGTGAGCCGGAACACCCCGCCCTTGGGATCCTCGACGTCCTCGCCGAAGATCAGCCGGCCCGGGTCGGCATCGAGCCCGGCGCGCAGCGTGAGGTTGATCACATCGCCCATCCGGTAGCTGCCGGGCTTGAGCACCTGCTCGTCGAGCGCGGCGGGTTGCGACGAAACGTTGGGCTCCAGTTCGTTGGCCACCGGATTCTCTGCTTTTTCCGCCTCGGCGTAATCGAGCCGGATGCGTTCCTTCAGGTCCTTTTCCAGTTGATCAAACTCCGCCTCGGTCAGCTCGCCCTCGGCGATCAGCTGTGCCTTCAGCGTCATCAGCGGGTCGCGTTCCGCCAGCGTGGCCAGTTCGTCCTTGCTCCGGTAAATCGCCTGGTCGTCCGAACTCGTGTGGCTTGAGAGCCGCTCCATCCGGGCCCAGAGCAGCACCGGGCCCTTGCCGGCGCGGATTTCCGCCGCGGCGGTCTCGGCGGCGGCATACACCGCCTCGACATCCCAGCCGTCCACCGCGCGCCATTGCTCCTCGTTCAGCACGGCGAGCGCCCGCGGTGTCGTCCGGGCCGTCGGCGTGCTGATGCCAAAGCCGTTGTCCTCGACGATGAACAGCATCGGCAGCTTGCGCTCCTGCGCGAAGCACACCGCCTCGTAGAAATCACCCTGCCGTGTCGCGGCGTCGCCCACGGTCGTGACGACCAGGCTCTTCTTTCCGTCGAGCTGCATGCCCCACGCCATGCCGCAGGCCGGGAGCAGTTGCGCGGCGGTCGGCGTCGGCACGCTCCAGATGTTCTGTTCGCGATAGCTGTAGTGCGACGGCATCTGCCGGCCGCGCGACGACGACTCGCGCTTGGCCATGTAGTCGAGCGCGAGCTGCCGCGTGGTCACGCCACGGCCCAGCACAAGGCCGCGGTCGCGGTAGTAGGGCACGATGTAATCGTCGGGCTGCAACTGCACGCTCACGGCCGCGAGGGCCTCGTGGCCGCGGCCGGACACATGAAAGTGCCCCTTGCCCTGGCGGTTGAGGTTTTCCTCCCGCAGATCGCCCTGACGACTCTCCAGGATGGTCGTCAGCAGCCGGCGTTTCAGTTGAGAGGACAGGCGGGACGCGACAGTGGGCATGAGGACTCCAAAGGGGATTGGGCGCAGATGTTTTCGATGCCCTCAACGCTCACCCAAATGCCCGCCAACGCAACGCGTTTTCCGCTTTTGACCGGACAGAATGGTCACCACGAAACACACGAACGACACGAAACCCGATCCGGGGAGTGATCGCAGAAGCAATCCAGCAGAGGTAGTAGCAGCCGACGTGAGGAGGCTGAGCTTCGGCGCGTGCTTCACCAGCCTCCTGACGTCGGCTGCTACGGATGGAAGATTCTTCCACGTTTCCGTCCTTCCGGCTTCCGCGATAAATCCATGAGGCCGCCTTCGTGGTCCGGTTTTCGTGTGCTTCGTTTTTTTCGTGGTGATAACTCCGGGCCTTCTTTCCTGTTGACGTTCTAGGAGAGCCCGTTTTTGAGTCTCTCCTAGAACATCTAGGAATACCCATGGCCAAAGAAAAAAATGATTTGTTGCAAGGCACCTTGGACCTGCTGGTCCTGAAATCACTGCAGCGCGGGCCGGTCCACGGCTTCGGCATCTCGGTGCAGATCCGGCAAATGTCGCAGGATGTCCTGCAGGTGGAGCAAGGCTCTCTCTACCCCGCCCTCTACCGGCTGGAGGAGCAGGGCTGGATCAAGGCGGAATGGGGCGTCTCAGACAACAACCGCAAGGCCCGCTTCTATACCCTGACACCCGCCGGCCGGAAGCAGCTCGCCGTGGAGACCTCGAATTGGGAACAGGTCTCCGCCGCGATTAACCTGGTCCTGAAAGTCACGTAAGAGCGACCCGTAGCAAGCGCATGAAACCCTTGAGGAATCTATGTGCCTTTCGCTCAGGCTCCGTTTGCGACTCCCAGCCTGCTCGTGCGCGTGCAGGGCCCGCTCGCCGGTCTCGAGCACTCGCTGCGGCAGGCGCTGGACTTGGTGGACCCCGACATGCCGCTCTCGCTCGTCACCAAGATCGATCTCAAGGGGTTCCTCAACGAGACCATCGCCCCGCAGCGCTTTGCGCTCTTCGTCTTTGCGACCTTTGCCGGCGTGGCGCTGCTGCTCAGCGCGCTGGGGATTTACGGCGTGGTGGCCTATGCCGTTACTCAACGCACCCAGGAGATCGGCATCCGCATGGCGCTCGGCGCCCAAGCAGGCGACATCCTGCGCCTGGTATTTTCCCAGACGGGCCGGATGGTCGGACTTGGCGTCGTGATCGGCCTGATCGCGTCCCTCGGGGCGACGCACTTTCTCGGCTCCCTGCTCTTCGAGATCAGCACGCATGATCCACTGGCCTACGTGATCGTCCCGCTGTTTCTCAGTTTCATCGCCTTCCTCGCCTGCTGGCTCCCCGCCCGCCGCGCCACCACGGTCGACCCGATGATAGCGCTGCGGACGGAGTGAGGGTTCACCACGAAGGTCGCCAAAGGCGACCAAGGACGCGAAGAGCGCGAAGGCCGGTCCGCTTGATCGTGGAAAAGCGGAATCACGGAACAATCCATCGGGCCGGGGATCAGATTTCGCCACCTGAAGATCGAATTCCGTCCCTCCGCATTTCGTGTCTTTCATGGTGCCCCAATCGATCTTCGCTTCTTTGCCAGCATTGACCCCATGACCGCCTTGCCCTGCGAATAAGAGCGATGAACCAGCCCGCCCACCCCTCGCGGTCGCTGCGCGGACTGCCTTGGCTCGGACAATTCGGCCAGGACGTGCGCTACGGCCTGCGCCAGCTCATCAAGGCTCCCGGCTTCGCCACGATCTCCATCCTCACGATCGCCCTCGGCATCGGCGCCTGCACCGCCCTCTTCAGCGTCGTCAACAAGGTCGTCCTCCACCCGCTCAACTACGAGGAACCCGACCGACTGGTTTACCTTTCCGGAAATCAGCTGCCGAAGAACCTGGAGATGCCGATCTCCCCGGGCATCTATAACGAATGGCTGCACCAAGCCACGGTCTTCGACGAACTGGCCGCCGTGTCTTTTCGCGGTGTGAAGCTGGCGCAGGGCGACCGTTACATGGATTTGTTCGCCATCAGCTGCACCGCCAATTTCTTTTCCGTCTATCGCTTCTCGGCCGAGAAGGGCCGGCTGTTTCTGCCGGAGGAAATGCGAGCGGGCAAGAATCAGGTGGTTATCCTGAGCCACGCCCTGTGGAAGGAGCAGTTCGGCGGCCGCGATGATATGATCGGGCAGACGCTCCGGCTCGACGACCAGACCTACACGATCGTGGGCGTCGTTTGGGATACGGAGCGCACTGGCAGTTATGTCTATCTGCCCGGAGTCGAAGCGTCGGAACGTCAGGATTTCAAGACGCGCATCCTGTGGATGGAGGGCCGGCTCAAGCCCGGCGCCACCTTCGAACAGGCTCAGATGGAGATGCAGCTGATCGCCCGGCGCGCGGCCCTGGAGCATCCCGACACCGAAAAGGACCGCGGCATCAAGGTGATCCGCGAAATCGACGACTGGACCTCCGATCTCAAGCCCCAGCTGTATGCCTTGCTCGGCGCCGTGGGTTTTCTGCTGCTGATTGCCTGCGTCAATGTCGCCAGCCTCCTGCTCGCCCGCGCGAACTCCCGCCAGAAGGAAATCGCGGTCCGCGCCGCCCTCGGTGCCAGCCGCGGCCGCATCATCCGCCAGTTCCTCTGCGAAAGCCTGCTGATCGCGGTCTTCGGCGGCGCGCTTGGCATCATGCTGGCCTATGCCTCGATGGGACCCTTGATCGTGCTCGCGAAGCACTTCATGCCTCACGCCGACCGCATCGCCGTGGACGGCAACGTTCTCCTCGTGATGTGCGGCGTCATGGTGGTGGCCGGCTTGGGCTTCGGTCTGGTGCCCGCCCTGCAGGCCACGCGCGGCGACCTCATCGGGGCGATCAAAGAGAGCAGTCACAACTCCTCCGGCGGCCGCGAGCGGCTGCGCGTCCGCAATTTCCTGGTCATCCTCGAGATCTCCATTGCGCTCATGCTCCTGGTGAGCACCGGTCTGCTGGTCCGCAGCCTCCACGCGATGCAGACCTTCGATCAGGGATTAAAGCCGGAAAATGTGTCCGGCGCCCAGTTCACGCTCAACTCGCAGCAGCGTTACAACACGCCTGAAAAAATCCTGACTTTTACCCACATCATGCTCGAACGCGTGCAGGGTCTGCCGGACATAGATTCCGCGTGCATCACCCTCGGTTACCCCTCGGCCGGCAACCGCGGCCGGGTGCAGCAGCGGGAATTCGTCCTCGAGGGCGGGCACGCGTCCACGTCGCCGTCCGAGCCCGGACTCACGACGGACCGCTACGCCGTGACGCCCGATTACTTCAAGGTGATGAGCGTCCCGCTCATCCGCGGCCGCGTTTTCAATTCCCACGACACCGTCGCCACGGCCCGCGTCGTGATCGTCAACCGGGAAATGGTGCGGCGGCACTTTGCCGGCAAGGATCCGCTGGGCCAGCGCATCCGCGTGGTGGACAGCGATCCGAGCAAGCCGGCGCCCGAGATCTGGTCGGAAATCATCGGCGTCGTCGGGGACGTGAAACCGCGTGGGCCCCAAAGCGAGACCGGGCCGCAGGTCTACGAGGCGTTCGATCAAATGCCCGAGCAACTCATGACCCTCGTGGTCCGCACCAAGGGGCCGGCGCCGGGCATGGTGCCCGCCATCCGTGATGTCTTCCACTCCTTGGATAAGGATGTCCGGTTCGACACGCTTTACCCGCTGATCAACACGCTCGAGTGGTGGTGGACGCAGCAGCGCTTCAACATGATCCTCTTCACCCTGTTCTCCGTCATCGCCCTCGTCCTCGCCGCCATCGGCATCTATGGCGTGATGGCGTACTCGGTGAATCAGCGCACCCATGAGATCGGCATCCGCATGGCGCTGGGTGCGCTGCCGCGGGATGTGCTGCGTCTCGTCCTCGGCAGCGGCTCGCGCATCATCGGCATCGGATTGCTGTTTGGCACCGCCGGTGCGCTCGTCAGCACCCGGTTGATCAGCGCGCTGCTGTTCAACGTCAGCCCCTACGACCCGGTTTCGTACTTCGCCATCATCGTGCTCCTCTCCGCCATCGCCCTCCTCGCCTGCTGGGTCCCCGCCCGCCGCGCGACCAAGGTCGACCCCATCGTGGCGCTGAGGGCGGAATGAGGTTTCATCACGGAGATCGCGAAGGCCGATCCTTCAGACCCAGATTGAATCGTCGATCCAACGATTGTTTCCGCGCTTCCGCTCCTCCGCGTTTCCGCGATCAACTCATGGGATCGAACTTCGTGCCCTTCGTGATCTTCGTGGTTAAACCAAGCCTCGATCAAATCACTCCGACCCGCCGTGCATACCGCATCAGACCGCCGCGGAAGGCCGGGAAGCCCGTGCCCATGAGCAGCGCGAAGTCGGCATCGTCGGCTGTCTTCAGCACGCCTTCGTCGAGCACCCGCTTCGTTTCGTCGATCATCACGCGGTTCAGGCGCCCGGCGATGGCCTCGGCGCTGAGCCCCGACTTCGCCGTCGGGGTAAACTCTGACTTCGCGTCCGATACAAACGCTGTCATCGCCGGGTTCAGCGCCTCCTTGCCTCCGGCATACGTGTAGAAGCCCGTGCCCGCGCCGTTCTTCCGGCCTTTCATTCCGGCATCGAGCATCCGGCGGCACACCGCCGAGCTCTTGAAGCGGTCCGGATAATAATGCGCCATCTCCCCGAAGATGAAATCCGTCACGTCGACGCCCACTTCGTCGATCAGGCGCGCCGGACCCATCGGCCAGCCCCAGTCGCGCAGCGCGCCATCGAGCACATCCGTCGGCACACCTTGTTCCCAGAGGCGGCAGGCCTCGTTGAGATAGAAAAAAAGTACCCGCGTGACGAGGAAACCCGGCGATGACCGGCAGATGACCGGCGTTTTCCCGAGTGCCTTCGCGAACGCGAGCGTGCGCTCCGCTGTGTCGCGCGTCGTGTGCGGGCTCAGTACGAGCTCCATCAGCGCCATCCGGCTCACCGGGTTGAAGAAATGGATTCCGATCGTGCGGTCGGGATGAGTCACGGGCGCCGTCAGTTCCTCGATCGGCAGCGCCGACGTGTTTGAAGCGAGCACGCAGTCGGGCCGCACGACCTTCGCCAGTTCCGCGAAGAGCTGCTGCTTCGCCGCCACGTTCTCAACGATGGCCTCGATCACGAGATCGCATTCATCGAATCCGTCCCACGCCGTGGTCGTCCTCACGCGGGCCAGTCCCGCCGCCGCGGCCTCCGGCGTCAGTTTCTTCCGTGCCACCGACTCGTCGAACACCCCGCGGATCACCGCGAGCCCGCGCTCAACGAATTCCGGCTTCACATCGCGCAACACGACATCATGTCCGCGCGCCGCACACCATTGCGCGATGCCCGAGCCCATCACCCCGGCCCCAACGACGCCGATTTTTTTGAAAGGCGCCGGCGCCGCGGGCGCGGCTGGTTTCGGAAACCAGGCATCGACCGTGAGCTTCTTCACTGCGTCCTTGAGGAAGAAAACATGGATGAGGTTTTTGCAGATTTCTCCCGCCGTCACTTCACCGAACATCCGGGCTTCCTCGGCCAGCGCCGCGTCCAGCGCCAAGCCTGCCGTCCGCTCGATCAGCGCGATGGCTGCCAGGGGCGCCGGCTCGCGACCCCACGTCTTCTTCGCCACGTCGGCTCGCGCTCCGGCAAAAACCGCCGCGTCCGCTGCAGACGGAGCCGTTCGGGCGGGCAGACCGTCCGCCGCCAGCCGCAGCGCGGCTGCCTTCGCCCGCGCCTTGAGTTCAGTGGCCGGCACCACTTCGTCCACCAATCCCGCGGTCTGCGCCTCGGCGGCGGGCAGCAGTGCCGCCTTCAAAATATGCCCGAGCGCCGCCTTCGCTCCGATCAGCCGCGGCAGCCGGACCGTTCCGCCCCAGCCGGGAATCGTGCCGATGCTCGTCTCCGGCAACCCGATCACCGTTTCCTTCGCCGCACTCGCCAGGCGCCAGTGACACGCCAGCGCGAGTTCAAACCCGCCTCCGGCACATGCCCCATGGATGGCGCACACGACCGGGACCTTGAAATCCGCCACCGCGTTGAACGAGGCCTGGCCATCGCGGGAAGCGGCGGCCACCGCCGCGGCATCGGGCAGCTGCGACAGCCACTTGAGGTCGGCACCCGCGATGAAGATGCGCTCCTTCGCGCTCAGCACGACCACCGCCTTGACCGGCAAGGCCGCGAGCGCGGCGAGGGCCGCCCGGAGGTCGGCGTGAACCGCCGGGGTGAACACATTGGCGCGGGCCGCCGGATCATCGAACACGATCCAGCCGACGCCCTCGCCATCCACGGAATGAGTGACAGTCGGATTCATGGGGTTCGGGTAACTTTAAAAACCATGGGCAGCGGATCTTATTCGCGTCAATCCGCGGGATTCGCGGGGAAATTCCGACTCAGAATGTCCTCGGTTTCATGAAGCCGCGGCACGGGGGAAATTTCCGCAGATATTTCAACGCGATCTCAAATTCCGACGGCAACGGAGCGCGCAAGGTGAACGGCTCGCGCGTGGCCGGGTGCTTCACCGTGAGTTCACTGGCGTGCAGCGTGAAGCGCGCCAGCAGGGGCTTTTCTTCGTCGCGGCCCTTGTAACCGCGCTTCAGGTCGGACAGCAGCAGTTGGACCGTCAGGTCGCCATAAAGCGCGTCGTTCAGCACCGGCGCGCCCATCGCCGCGAGGTGCACCCGCAGCTGGTGCGTCCGTCCCGTGACCGGCCGGCACTCCATCCAAAGAAAACGACCGAAGCGCTCCAGCACGCGAAACTCTGTCAGGCATTCCCGGGAGCCGCGCCCCTTGCCCACCCGCATTTTTCCGGGCTCGCGGATGTCATCCACCAGCGGCAGGTCCATCGAGAAAGTGTCCGGCAAACCGCCATCCAAGGCGCGCAGCGACGCCACCGCCGGCATCGCCCGTTCCACGGGCAAGACCGCGACCAGGGCCAGGTACCATTTGTCCGCGGTCTTCGACTGGAACTGCCCGCTGAGGAAATCGAGCGCCACCTTCGTCTTCGCGCAGAGCAGCACGCCGCTCGCCTCGGTGTCGAGCCGGTGCACGTTGGCCACGTCGGCACCAAATTGCGCGCGCACGAGGTCCATGAGCGTCTCCTGCCCCTTGGTCGCGCGATCCTTCGCGACGGGCAGCCCGGTTGGTTTGTCGAACGCGAGCATGACGTCGTCCTCATGCAGGATGGGCGGAAGCCGCCGGGGCGGGGAATTCGGATTCAATCCCACCACGCATGACCGGCACGCCGCCCGGCCGCAATCCAAGCCGGCGGAATTTTAATGGCGGATTTCCCGGATGGGGATCTCAAACCATCGATCATTTACAGGAGGTAACGGAGGAAACAGAGAGCGCCGATTCCCTTTTCTCCGTTCCCTCCGTTTCCTCCTGTAAGAGGGCTTGAAGTTCGCGATTCCGATTTCTGATCCGTGTCATCTGTGAAATCCGTGGTTAAAAATCCGGACCTTGGGTGCCCGAAAGCCACGCCCGCGTTCCAGCCGGGCAACATTTCGGTGACACAGGCGCTTTCGTTTTGCCTGCGCCGGGTCCGCCCCCGACGAACTCCGCATGCCCGCGTTGAGCTTCGCTCCCGCCCTCTCCTTCCTCGCCGCATTTCACCGCGTCTCCTCCGGACGGCCGCTCCGCACCTTCCTCCGCACCACCGAGGAAAAACTGCATCCGTCGCATGCCCGGCCGCATCTGCCCGTCGTCCGCACCGCACAGGAGCTTGTCCTCGCGCGCGGCGACACCGGGCCGCACCAGCTCGCCACCGTGCTGCGCGAGTCAGGCAGGGGCTCCGTGCCCACGATTGTGCTCGGCGGATTTGTGCCCGACTCGACCGAGCAGGTGTTTCTGCTGCGCCGGCATTTCCTGCGCACGGGCGACCTTTACTGCCTCAACTATCCGCGCCATGGTTTCTCCCTCGACCTGCTGTGCGCCCAACTCGACGACCTCGTGGCCGAGCTCGCCGCCCGGCACCACCAGGCTCCGGTGATATTTTCGGTGAGCTTCGGGTCCGGGCTGCTGCTCGAGTGGCTGGGCCGGGCCCGCCGGGCCGGTCGCAACCCCGCGCTGGCCGGCGTCGTGCTGGTGAGTCCCGTGGCCTGCGCGGCGGACCTGATTTCGCCCACCGCGGCCAAGCCGGCCACCCTGCTCGGCCGCGCGCTCAAGCCCTACTTTGACTCCACCGCGGCTGACGATACGGGGCCGATCGAGAAATCACGCACGATTTTTACCCGCATGTTCGAGGCCGGCGCGCAGAACAAGGCGGCGTTGCACACGCTCATGACCCCGGACGAACTCCGGCACCTGCATGCAACCGTGATGGCCACGATCCGCGGCATCACCTTCACCGGCGCCCGCGAACGCGTCCGGGCGCTGCAGGACATGGCCGCACCGCCGGACTATTTTTCCCCGGCCCTGCTGCCGCTCTCGGAGGCCCCGGCCCTGATCCTCTTTGCGGAAAAGGAGGACGCCGTGCTCGATCCCGCGTCGCCCACGCGCTTCACCTTCGAATCGGCGCACCGCGCATATTTCCCCGCCGGCCGCGTGCAACGGATCGCGCAGCCCTTCGGCCCGCCCGTGCAGCACGCCTCGCTGATTTTCCACGTATTCGATTTCCTGCCGGCGATCAGCACCTTCTACCAGCGGTTAAAAACCGGTAAGCTGAAGGCGGCGGCATGAATGCGCTTGCGGCGGCCCGTCCGGCGCAGTGGCCTGAAGCGCCCTCCGCCGCCGCGATGCCGGTTCTTCCCAAAAGCCTCCTGACCCTTGGCGCGAGCCTGCAGACCGCCCGCATGAGGCGGAGGCTCGCACAAAAATCCGCGGCGGTGCCCGCCCAGGAGCAGACGTTCCGCTCGTTAACGTCAAAACTCGCCGCAACGTCGTTCGGCCGGCGCAGCGGCGTCGAGTCCGGCATGACCTACGCCGGGTTCCAGGCGCGCGTGCCGCTGCACACCTATGAGCAGCTCGCGCCCAGCATCGAGCGGATGAAGCGCGGCGAGGCCGATGTGCTCTGGCCGGGGCAGTGTTCGTTTTATGCTGTGTCCTCCGGCACGACGGTTGGCCGCACCAAGTACCTGCCCATCACCGCCGAGATGTTCGCCCATTTCAAACGCGCGGGGCTCGACTCGTTGCTCTACTACAGCGCCCGCGTGGGGCACGCCCGCGTGTTCCGCGGGCGGCACCTGTTTCTCGGCGGTTCCACCACGCTCACGCCGGTTCCGGACGTGGAGCCTTTCATTGCGCAGACCGGCGACTTGAGCGGACTCACCGCGCTTCACCTGCCGAAGTCGATCGAGCACCATCTCTACGAGCCCGGCACCGACATCGCGCAGATGAGCGACTGGCCGGCCAAAATCGCTGCCATCGTGGCGCGCACCCGCCCGCTCGACATCTCCCTCGTGGCCGGCATTCCCAGCTGGCTGCTGATCCTGGCCGAAGCCCTGCGCGCCGACGCCGCGCAAGGCGGAGCCAGTCCGCCCAACCTGCAGGAAATCTGGCCCAACCTGGAGTGTCTCGTCCACGGCGGCGTGCCGTCCGGCCCCTTCCACGAGGATCTCCGCGAGGCGTTCGGGCCGACCGTGAATTTCCACGAGGTGTATCCGGCGTCCGAAGGCTTCATCGCCGCGCAGGACGCCACGCCCGGCGAAGGCTTGCGGCTCATGGCCGAGGCCGGGCTGTTCTTCGAATTTGTGCCGATGCGGGAGTTCGACGAGGCCCGGCTTCCGTCGCTTGGCGCCAAAGCCGTGCCTCTCGCGGATGTTCAGGCCGGCCAGGACTACGCCCTGGTCCTGACCACGCCGGCCGGACTCTGCCGTTACGTCATTGGCGACGTGGTGCGGTTCATTTCCACCGAGCCGCCCCGGCTGATCTACGTCGGCCGCACCCAGCTTCAGCTCAGCGCCTTTGGCGAACATGTGATCGAGAAGGAGCTGACCGATTCGCTCCTCGCCGTCTGCCACGAGCACGGCTGGACCATCGTCAACTTCCACGTCGCCCCGCTGTTCACCACGTCGCTCACCGGGCAGAACCGCGGACGGCACGAGTGGTGGATCGAGCTTCGGCCCGGCACCGTGCAAACGCCCACCGGCGTCCCCATGGGGGCCCAGCTCGACACCGAGCTGAGGGCGCGCAACGAGGATTATGAGGCCAAGCGCAAGGGCGGCGGCCTGGAGCCACCCGTGGTGCGGCTCGTGATGCCCGGTGTGTTCGAGCACTGGATGCGTCATCACGGCAAATGGGGCGGACAGAGCAAAATGCCCCGCTGCCGCAGCGACCGCCTCGTCGCCGACGAACTCGCCCAGGTCGCGCGCTTCAACGCGGACTGAATTTCAACCGCCAAGGGCGCCAAGTCCGCGAAGGTTCGACCTGCCAATCCCGGAGGGTTGGCCACAAAAAGGCCCAAGGGTCGTGGGACTGCAAAGGAGTCACCATCGCGCCTATAGGCGCGCAGGAGATTCGAGACGAAGCCCCGGAAATTTTTGCGCCTCTTTGTGGCCAACACCTCCGGAATCCGAGGTCCGGCTTTCGCGACCTTCGCGGTTAATAAAATCCGTCGCCCGTTCAGGGCTTCAGATACTTCAACACTGCCTGCTCGTAATCCGCTGCCGGTTCTAGGCCGACCTTGCGGTCGCGGATAATGCCGGCGCGATCGATGATGAACGTCGTCGGGATCGCGTCCATGGGGCCGAACGCCGCCTGGATGTTCTCATCCGCCATCACGATCTGATAATCCACGTGCATGCTGGCGATGAACTTCTTCACGACACCCGGCCCCTGCTGGTCAACCGAGACCCCGATGATCACGAGGCCGGCATCGCGGTATTTTTTCTGCAGGGCGATATAACCGGGAATTTCCGCGCGACAGGGCGGGCACCAGGTGGCCCAGAAATCCAAGACCACGACCTTGCCCTTGAATTGGGTGGAACTGATGACGTTGCCGTCCACGTCCTGGAGTTTCCACGCCGGCGCGGGCGTCGGCGCGACCGGCTCGGCGTGCAGCAGCGCGGTCAATGAAAGCAAGGAGAGAAAACCAAGGGCGGAGCGGAGAAGTTTCATGGGAGAGAGCGGCGGCCCAAACATAGGAGACCGGCACAGCCAATTCATTCCCGCCGAACTTTCAACCCTGACTCTGCGTTAGGTGGGCGGGCACGTCCCACCTGGCGCAGTCCTGTCAGGCACTCAGCTGCTCCGCGAGTCCGGCAGATCGAGCCCGAGGACCTCGATGAATTTCTTCATCGCCGGCGTCAGCACGCGGCCCTTGCGGTGCAGGATCGCGAGGGGGCGGGTGAAGTCCTTGCCCTTGAAATGCACCGCCGTGAGCGTCCCCTGCTTGATCTCCTGCAGCACCGTGGCCAGCGGCACGATGGCGATGCCGTGGTCGATCTCGACCGCCCGCTTCACCGTCTCGATGTTGTCGAATTCCATCACCGGCTCGATCTCGAGCTTGTTGTCGCGGAAAATCTGGTCGACCGCCTTGCGGGTCGGGATGTCGGGATCGAAACCGATGAACTTCTGCCCGGCCAGCTGCTTGAGGTCGATCTCCCCGCCCTTCGCCAGCGCATGGCCGGGATGCGTGATCAGCACCAGGTGGTCGTCGCGGAAGGGCAGCACCTCGATCTGCCGCTGGCGGACCGGGAACGCCACGAGGCCGAAGTCCACGGCGTTGTGCAGGATGTCCTCGTACACGAGGTTGGACCGGCGGTACTCCACCCGCACGTTGACCGAGGGAAAGTCGTGCAGGAATTTTTTGATGTACGCCGGCAGCTCGTGCAGGCCGATCGAGTAGATCGTCGAGATCCGGATCGTGCCGCTGATGACCTTCTTCATCTCCTGCAGCTCGGACAGCAGCTTGTCGTAGGTATGGAGGATTTCCTTCGCCGACTCATAGACCCGCTGGCCTTCGCGCGTGAGCTGGAACTGCTTCTGGCTGCGGTCGATCAGCAGCGTCTTGAAGTGGCGCTCCATGGCGCGCGCCTGCTGGCTGACCGCCGACTGCGTGATGCCGTTGAGCTTCGCCGATTTTGAGAAACTCTTGGTCTCGACGAGGTCGGCAAATATTTTGAAGTTTTCGATTTGCATGGCTGGCGCGGATGCCACCGACCATAACGGTCTCTAATTTAACAGCAACCCATAAGCAGTTCCGCTTTCACCGATGTTCATCACCTACGAGGAGTTTTGCCGCCGCGCCGACGTGGTCCGCGCCGACATCGCCGCGGCCTGCGGGGCGGCGGACCGCGACCCGCAGGAAGTCGGATTGCTCGCCGTGACCAAGAATCATCCGGCCGCGGCGGCCGAGTATGCCGCCCGCTATGGGCTGCCGGCGGTCGGTGAAAACCGCGTGCAGGAGGGCGTCGATAAACGCGCCCAGACCACGGCGGAGGTGCGCTGGGAACTCATCGGTCACCTTCAATCCAACAAGGCGAAGCTCGCTGCCGCCCACTTTGACCGCGTGCAGAGCGTCGACAGTGAAAAACTGCTGCTCCTCCTCGACCGGTCCGCCGGCGAAGTGGGCAAAATCCTGCCGGTACTCCTCCAGATCAACGCCGGCCGCGATCCCGCGAAGTTCGGCGCCGAACTGGAGGACGCCCCGCGCCTGCTCGACGCCGCGCTCGCCCGCAGCCACCTGCGGGTCGAGGGGTTAATGACCATCGCGCCGCTCAGCGACGACTCCACGGTTGCCACGCGCACCTTCACCACCCTGCGCGAACTCCGCGACCGGCTCGCCGGCGAGACCGGCGCACCGCTGCGCGAGCTTTCCATGGGCATGAGCGGTGATTTTGCCGCCGCCATCGCCGCCGGCAGTACCCTTGTGCGCGTCGGCACCGCCCTGTACGGCGCGCGCGAACCGGCGGCCTGAACCCTGATTTTGACCACGGATTGCGCGGATAACACGGATTTCATCCTCTCCCAGCGGAAAGGTTCGAGGCCTGATCCGTGACATCCGTGCAATCCGTGGTTAAATGGCTTTGGCCGTATGTCTGATCCATTCGTGTGGATTCGTGTCCATTCGTGGTTTCAAACCGGGGATGGATGCCGATTTTTTTCGTTTCCGGATTGCCAGCGGAGCAAAACTTTTTTCGCCTCTGGGGGTGGAAGCTGAAAAACTTGACGAAGCCCGGCAGGAGGCGCTTCGGAGTTTGCTCGACGATTCCAGCCCGCCGGTGCGCCGCGCGTTGCTCGCCCACTTTCTCGCGCTCGGTCCGGAGGCGATGCATTTCCTGCAGCACACCGCCCGCGGCTCCAATCGCGTGCTCGCGCGCCACGCCGCGTGGTTTCTCGAGGAGCTGAAATTCGCCGATCCCGTCGCGGAGTTCCGCGGCTTCATCCGCTCGCTCAACTACGAGCTCGAAACCGGCGCACTGCTGCTCAGCCGCACCGTGACGCCCGCGCTCGACGTCGGCGCCTGCTGCACCGAGCTCGACAAGATCTCCGCCCGGTGCGCCGAGCTCATCAGCGAACCCGCCTCCGCCCGCGAAAAATGCCGCGTGATCAACCGCGTCCTGTTTCACGAGTGGGGTTTCCACGGCAACGTGGAGCATTACACCGACCCGCTGAACAGCTTCCTCGACCAGGTGCTCGCGCGCCGGACCGGCATCCCGCTTTCCCTCAGTATTGTCTACCTGCTCGTGGCCCAGCGGCTCGGGCTGGCGCTGGAACCCGTCGGCCTCCCCGGCCACTTCATTGTCGGCTGCTTTGAGGAGTCCCCGCCGTTCTTCGTCGATCCCTTCGACAAGGGCGTCTTCCTCGATCCCGACGAGATTTTCACGCTGCTGCGCGCCAACCACATCTCGCCGAAGGAAACCGACCTCGCCCCCACGCCGATCCGCGAGGTCCTCTGCCGCAACTGCCGCAATCTCGCCAATCACTACACGACGGTCGGCGACACCGAGCACGCCCGGCTCTTCGCCAGCTTCGTCGAGGAATTCGAGACCACGTACGAGCGGCACGCCACCTGATTTTGGATTTTGGATTCTTGATTTTGGATTTTGCGCCCGGCGATCGCCGGCCCTTTAATCGAAAATCTGAAATCGAAAATCGAAAATTCCGCCGATCCCGTCCTGACCCTCCGCGATCTCGCGTCCTGGTCGCACCCCGGCGTTTCGCTCGCCGTGCTCGGGCATCCCATCGGGCACTCGATCAGCCCGCCCATGCACAACGCCACGCTCGCCGAACTGGCGCGCACCGACCCGCGTTTCGCCGGCTGGAAATACTTCCGCTTCGATGTTCCGCCGGCCGACCTGTCCGATGCCCTGAAATTGCTGCACGCCAAAAAATTCCGGGGCCTGAACCTCACCCTGCCCCACAAGGTCCTGGCCTTCGATCAGGTTGCAGCGGTCGATGACTCCGCCCGTCCCGTCGGCGCCGTGAACACCCTGCTCCGGACCGACCACGGCTGGCTCGGGCACAATACCGACGGCTATGGCCTCGCCACCGCGCTGCGCGAGACCCTCGGCTGCAAGCTCGCCGGCGCGCATGTGATTCTGCTCGGTGCCGGTGGAGCCGCCCGCGGCGCCGCCGTCGAGTGTCTGCAGCAACGCTGTGCCTCGCTCAGCCTCGCCAATCGCACCCGCGAAAACCTCGATGCCCTGCTGGCCCTCCTCGCTCCGCTGGCCGGCGGCGTGCCGGTGCGCGGCTTCGCGCCGGATGCTCCCCCCGTCGACCTGCCCGCCGGCGCCGTCGTGATCAACGCCACCAGCGCCGGCCTCCATGAAACCGATTCCGCGCCGATTGATTTGCAGCGCCTGCCCCGTCCTGCCAGCGTGTACGACATGATCTACAATCCGTCGCGCACGCGGCTGTTGCGCCAGGCCGAGTCGCTCGGCCTGCCCTGGGCCAACGGCCTGGCCATGCTCGTGCACCAGGGCGCGAAGGCCTTGGAGATTTGGACCGGCGTCGCCGCCACGCGGCTCGCCCCCACGATGCAAACGGCCGCAACCCGGGCCTTGGCCTCCAACTGAACATGCTCGCCTATCATGAGTTCGCCGCGGCGTTTCCCTGGTTTTTTCCCCTGGGCGCCGCCTTGTTCGGGGCGATCGTCGGCAGTTTCCTGAATGTCTGCATCTACCGGATTCCGGCGGAAAAATCGATCGTCACCCCCGGTTCTCACTGCGCGTGCGGCCAGCCGATCAAGTGGTATGACAACATCCCCGTCCTGAGTTGGTTTCTTCTGCGCGGCAAGGCGCGCTGCTGCGGCCGGCCCTATTCCTTCCGCTATGCGTTCGTCGAGCTGCTGACCGCCGCGTTGTTCCTCGCGTGCTGGCTGCTCTTCCCGCCCGCCAAGGCGCTATGCGGCATGATCTTTGTCAGCGTGCTCATCTCGGCCACGTTCATCGATCTCGACCATATGATCATCCCGGATGTGTTCACCATCGGCGCCGGTCTCTTTGGCGTGCTGCTGTCGTTTCTCGTCCCGTCCCTGCACGGCCAGCAGGAGGGCATGTACATCGTCGACAGCCTCCGCGCCGGCACCGCCTCGCTGGAAGGGCTGCTCATCGGTTCCGGTCTCGTGCTGTGGATCGCCCTGCTCGCCGAGCTGGCGCTCAAGAAGGAGGCCATGGGTTTCGGCGACGTGAAATTCGTCGGCATGATCGGCGCCTTCTGCGGTTGGAAGGGCGCCGTGTTCGCCATCTTTGGCGGCGCGATCGTCGGCACCGTCTGGTTCGCCCTCGCTCTGCTCTGGCAGAAGGTTTCCGGAAAAAAGGTCGGGGTCTCGGCTCCGGCAGAGTCGGCCTCGGCGGAAAACCCCGCGAGCGAACCGGCCGCCCTCGGCTTCGGCGTGCATGTACCGTTCGGGCCGATGCTCGCGGTTGCCGGCCTGCTGTATTTTCTCTGGTTCCACCGCGCCGTCGCCGACTACTTCGCGACCATCGCGGAATTACTCTGAACCACGGAGCCGCCATGACTGGATCGAAATACCTTGTTGTCGGAAACTCCTCGGACGACCCCTTCGCCATCGACGTCGCCTTCGCCATGGGCCAGCGGGAGGACGTCGCGGACCTGATCAGCATGAAGCGGTTCGCCAACTCGGAATTCTGCCCGCGGTTCATCTCCGATGAGCAGGATTTCACCGACATCGGCGCCAAGCTGCGGGGCAAGAGCGTCATCATCGTCAGCACCAGCAGCCTTGCCGTGAGCCGGCAGAGCCTGACCATGCGCACCCTCATGATCGCCCGGGCCGCCAAGGAGAATGGCGCGTCGGAGGTCATCCTGGTCGAGCCCGACCTGTACTACAGCGCCCAGGACCGCGGCCCGCGCGCCGACCTTGGCGAAACCAGTTTCACGCGCGACCGGCATGACCTGAAGAAATTCGACGGCCAGCCCTTCACCGCGAAACTCTACGCCCAGCTGCTCAAGCTGGCCGGCGTCGACCGCGTGCTCACGGTGCACAATCATTCGCATTCCGTGCAGCAGATGTTCACCGACGTCTTCGAGGGAAAATTCCACAACATCATCCCGTATGACATCTACGTGGATTACCTGTTGAACTCGAACATCGTGAACTACGGCAAGGACGGCGCGGGCCTGGCCTTGTGCGCCCCGGACAAGGGAGCGCGCGACTTCGTGCAGGAGATGTCCCGGCGCCTGAACCTGCCCAAGGCCAAGTTCGTGCTGCTCGACAAGGTGCGCACCGGCGAGCGCAAGGTGGAGATCACCGTCCACGCCGAGAGCGAATGGCGCCTCGAGGACATCCAGGGCCACGACATCGTGCTGTTCGACGACATGGTGCGGACCGGCTCGACCGTCGTGCAGTCCTGCCAGCTGCTAAAGCAGATCAATCCGGGCAAAACCGTCTTCGCGCTCACGCATTTCTACGCCAGCGAGGAGGGCCGCGTGAAGATGGCCCACACCGCCATCGACGAAATCCTCACGCTGAACACGATTCCCACGGTGCTCAACCGCGACATCCAGGGCCGGCTGCGCAAGAAGATGGTTGTCTTGAAAATCGAGAAATGGCTCGCGCTGAACCTCTGCGCCATCCTCGACCTGCCGCAGATCAGCACGAACGACAGCCTGTATGCGATCGACATGTCCTCGAAGAACCTGCGTTGGAAGCACAAGATCTGGCTCAGCGAGCAGCTGAAGACCCTCAACCACCGCTAGGCCGCCCCGCGCCGACGGCGCAAATCCCGGGGCAAAAAGTGCCGCGCGTCAGTCCACCAGCGCCGCGCCGTCGCCGGTCTGCGTGCGCAGCACCTCGGGCCGGTTCCCGAACCGAACCGCATACGCGGCCACGACCGCCGCGGCCTGTGAGTCACCAAACTCCGGCGTCGTCAGCGCCATGACCGCGCCGCCAAACCCGCCGCCGGTCAGCCGGGCGCCGTGGACGGACGGCACAGCGGCCAGCTGGTCCACCAGGAAATCGAGCTCCGGCGTGCTGTTCTCAAACAAATGCTGCGAACTGCGATGGGACGCCGTCAGCAACCGACCCACCGCCGCCAGGTCACCCGCGCGCAGGGCAGCAGCCGTGGCGTCCACCCGCGCGATCTCTTCAACCACATGCTTCGCCCGGCGGAAAACCACGGGCGGCAATTTCGCCTGCGCGGCCTCGAGCGCCGCCGGCGGGACTTCGGCCAGCACCGTCACGCCGAGCAGCGCCGCGGCCTCCATGCACTCGCGGTGCCGGGCCGCATAGAACCCGTCGACCAGCGCATGCTTCGTGTGCGTGTTGAAAATCCAGAAGCACGCCGCCGCCGGCAGCGGCACGGTCGCAAACACCGGTCCGCGGCAGTCGATGAACACGAGGTGATCCTTTTGGCCGAAGCCCGACACGCCCTGATCGAGGATGCCGCAGGGCACTCCGACAAAGTTGTTCTCCGCCTGCCGGCAAAGCTTCACGACTGTCTCCCGCGGCGCGGCCTGGTCGCTGAGCTCGAGGAAGGCCAGCGCCGATGCGAGTTCGAGCGCCGCGCTGCTGCTCAAGCCCGCGCCCACGGGCAGGTCGGACACCGCAAGAAAATCAAAACCCGCCGGCGCCTTCAGGCCAAAGGCCGGGAACGCCGCGATCACACCCAGCGGATAATTCACCCAGCTGCCCTCGCCGCTTTGCCGAACCGGCAGGCTCACGGCGGGCACCGTGACGACTCCGTCCTTGGCCGCGGTCGCAAACCGCCACTGGCCGTCGTCGCGCGCCGCCACCGCCACCCACACATCGCGGTCGATCGAGGCGCCGAGCACCGTGCCGCCGTTGTAGTCCGTGTGATTGCCGATGAATTCGATCCGGCCCGGCGCCCGCGCGATCACCGCCGGCTCCCGGCCGAACACCGCCCGAAATTCCTCCCTCAGCATTTCCTTCATGATGAAGCGCAGGCCAGCCGCCCGAAAATCTGACGCGCGCCAATCGCCGACGCCTTTGATCGCACGGAACGGCTCATGGCGCTCAAACGGCCGCCTTGAGGTCGAGCCCGGCCTTGAAACGGATCGTCTTCATCGCCGGGATTTTCATAGGACGCTTGGTGTGCGGATTGTAGCCGCGCCGCGCCGCGCGGGTGGCGATGGCAAAGGCCCCGAAGCCGACCAGCTGCACCTCCCGGTCGCGCTTGATGCCCTTGCCGACGGCCTCGAGCACGGCATCGACCGCCCGTTCCGCCGCCGCCTTGGAGGTTTCACCCCCGAGACGTTTCTGCACTTCGTCGATCAATTCAGCTTTGTTCATGGGGGAAAGAGTGGGACTCCGGATGCGTGGCGGCTCAAACGAAGAAACGCCCTCCAGCGCGGCGCAATCCCATTTCAGGCCGGCGGACCGGGTGGCGGCGGGAAATCCGCCGGCACCTCGCCGCTGCGGCCCTTGACCACGACATTGAGCAGATGCGCCAAAGCGGCCTCACGCGTGATGCCACGCTCAATCGCCAGCTGACCCGCGCGTTTCAGCAGTTGCGCCGCCATCGTCGCCGCCTGTGCCGGGCTTGCTCCCAGCCGCTCGCAAAGCGCCCGCAGTTGTTCGTCTTCGCTCATGACGTCTCGAAAAAGGCAATCGTCGGAGCGCCTTGCGCCGCGAGCGACAGCCCGTCAGCCCGCTGAACCTGCAGCAGGGAAACCAGCGCGAGTCCGATCCAGCCCGCACCTTCCGGCGCCGCCGAGCGCAACTCGCCCGCCTTCCGGCCGCCTTGAAACAGGAGCGCGGGCAATCCCGGCAGCGTTCCTTCACCACGCACGCGCACCAGTTGGCGGCGAACCTTCCCCATCGACTTCAGGCGCGCCATCACTTCTTGGCCGAGGTAACAGCCCTTCGTGTAAGAGATCGCATCCGTCTCGAGTCCGCCTTCATTGGGCAAGTCCGCCGAACCAATGTCCGCCGGCACTGCCGGAATTTCCGCCGCAATGCGGCGGCGTTCCACTTCCAGCGGAGCAAGCAGCGTCGCGCCCGCGAGTTTTGCGCCCATGGCCGCCTCCGCGCTCACCGGGAAAATAATCTCCGCCTGAAGACCCTGCGTGCGTCGGCCGAGGAAACTCTGTCCGCCCGCAGGAACCCAATCCGCCGGGGCCGCCTGGCCAAAAACCGTGAGTCCCGCCATTTCCTCCGTGAGGTCCTCGATCACGACATCGTCCGCAATCACGTAGGCCTCCAACCGCTCACGGATGACCGCCGCCGGTGAAAAATAGCTCACTACCCAGAACTCTTGGGCCGCGATTTTCAGGACAAAACTGTCCGCCAGCACCTTTCCTTTCTGATTCAGCCAAAGTCCGTAAACCGCCCCGCCGATTCCTTGCTTATGCAAATCGTTGGTAAATTGCCCCTGTAGGAAACTGGGCGAATCTTCGCCCGAAATCCGCAGCGCGGCCGCCGGCTTCCACCGATAAAAATCAGCCTCGATCCCAAGATTCATGAATTTAATAAGATGCCGTTTTCCAGCTACTAGCAAAAGAAAGTGAGAGAATTTGCTAACTAAGAGTTGACGATGCTGGAAACTGCCATACCTATCAACTCATCAGTTTAACACTTCTCCCGCCTAGCGGGAGTTTTGGGGTAACCAAGAAAGCAAAGGCCGGCCACTTAGGGGTAAGTGGCCGGCCACTTTTTTGCCCAAATACCAAGGATTCGCGGCTTTGAAGCTAGTTCGCGCCGTCGAAATCGAGCTCGGCCTAACCTCAGATTTGAATGTGGAACTCAGGAACGCTGGAACCGGATCGTGCTGCCTGATTCCCAAGTTCCTGAGTTCCAGATTAAGATTCCTCCTCCTTGTTTTGGGATTCTGTTCGCCCGCTTTCAGCCAACCTATTCTACGCCGCATTCCCTGACGGACACCGAGCTTGCACCATTCCGATCCGCCCCGCCAAGCTGGCAGTTCATGCAGAGAACATCGGACATCAATGTCGTCGAGACCCGCGCCCTGCCGTCGCCCGCCGCCCTGCTGGCGGAGCTGCCGAAAACCGCCGCCCAGGCGGAATTCGTCACCCGCGCCCGCCGGGAAATCCACCGGCTCATCTTCACCGACGACCAGCGTTTCCTCCTGATCGTCGGCCCGTGCTCGATCCATGACCTCGACGCCGGCCGCGACTACGCGCGCCGCCTGGCCGCCCTTTCCCGCGAGGTCTCCGACCGCGTCCTGATCGTGATGCGCGTCTATTTCGAGAAACCGCGCACCACCGTCGGCTGGAAAGGCCTCGTGATGGACCCGCACCTCGACGGCTCCCACGACATCGCCGCCGGCCTGCGCCTCGCCCGGACCTTCCTGCGCGATGTCCTCGACCTCGGCCTGCCCACCGCGACCGAACTGCTCGACCCGATCACGCCCCAATACATCGCCGACCTGATCTGCTGGTCCGCCATCGGCGCGCGCACCGCAGAGTCCCAGACGCACCGCCAGATGGCGTCCGGTCTTTCGATGCCCCTCGGATTCAAAAACGGCACCGACGGCTCCATCGCCACCGCGATCAACGCCATCAAGGCCGCCGCCCAGCCGCACACCTTCCTCGGCATCAACCTCGACGGTTCCGCCTCCGCCATCGTGACGCGCGGCAACCCCGACTGCCACGTCGTGCTCCGCGGCGGCGCCACCGGCCCCAATTATTCCCCTGCGCACATCGCGCAGACCGAGCAGCTCCTCACCAAGGCCGGGCTGATCAAGTCCATCCTCGTCGATTGCTCCCACGACAACTCTGCCAAGCAGCCCGAGCGCCAGCCCGAGGTCATGCACGAGCTGCTCCAGCAGATCGCCGCCGGCAGCACGTCGATCATGGGCGCGATGATCGAGAGCAACCTCGGTGCCGGCAGCCAACCCTTCCCGCAGCCCAAGGAGAAACTCCGCTACGGCATCTCCATCACCGACGGCTGCATCGACTGGCCGACCACTGAAAAGCTGGTCCGCGAACTCCACACCGCCCTCGCCCCGCGGTTCAAGTGAGCGCGAAATCGCTGAATCAATCGTGATCGCGGAAACGCAGAGGAGCGGAAACGCTGAATTTCGATCTGCCGTTCCGTGCTTCCGCCCCTCCGCGCTTCCGCGATCGCCTTGGCGGCATTAAATCTCCCCTGCTTCTTTCTCATTGTTCCTAATTCCCCTCCGCGCCCGAAAATTCTTCGTGGCCTTCGCGCCCTTCGTGGTTAATTTCCCGTTCCGCCCATGAAAACTCCCATCCGCGTCGCCGTTACCGGTGCAGCCGGCCAGATCGGCTACTCCCTCCTTTTCCGCATCGCCTCCGGCGCCATGTTCGGCCCCGACCAGCCCGTCATCCTCCAGCTCATCGAGGCCCCGATCGAGAAGGCCCTGCTCGCCCTCCAGGGTGTCGCGATGGAGCTCGATGACTGCGCGTTTCCGCTCCTGAAGGGCATCGTCCAGACCTCGGATGCCGCCGTCGGCTTCAAGGACGCCAACTGGTGCCTCCTCGTCGGCGCCAAGCCCCGCGGACCCGGCATGGAACGCGCCGACCTGCTGAAGGACAACGGCAAGATCTTCATCGGCCAGGGCCAGATCATCGACGCCGTCGCCGCCGCGGATGCCCGCGTCGCCGTCGTCGGCAATCCCGCGAACACGAACTGCATGATCGCCGCCAGCCAGGCCAAACGCCTGCCGGCCGAGCGCTTCACCGCCATGGTCCGCCTCGACCAGAACCGCGCCCAGACCCAGCTCGCGAAGAAGGCCGGCGTCGATCTGACCGCGGTGAAGGACATCTTCATCTACGGCAATCACAGCCCGACCATGTTTCCGTCCTACGCGCATGCCACCATCGACGGCAAGCCGGCCACCTCGGTCATCACCGACACCGCCTGGCTGCAAGGCGCATTCTGCGAGACCGTCGGCAAGCGCGGCGCCGCCATCATCGCCGCGCGCGGACTTTCCTCCGCCGCTTCGGCTGCCAACGCGCTGGTCGATCACGTCCGCTCGCTCGTGACCCCCGGTGCCATCCATTCGGTCGCCGTGAAATCCAACGGCCTCTACGGTTTCGACGCCAACGTCTGGGCCGGCATGCCCGTGCGCACCACGACGCCCGGTTCATATGAAGTCATCACCGGCTACGCCATGGATGACTTTGCCAAGTCGAAGATCGCCGCGACAAACAAGGAGCTCACCGAGGAGCGCGCCTTCGTCGCCGACATGATCACGTAGGTTGCGCGAAACGGCTCGAGGTAGGGCGGGACCGCTGGGACCGCCGATTGTCGTTCCCCCGGCCGAGCCGGCGCGCCCAGCGGTCGCGCCCTACCACGGAATGCCGGATGACGGCAGATTCCCGCTTATAGCCGCAGCGTCTGCATCCCCGGTTTCAGTTCCGTCTCGCGCCCACCCCAGACAAAAACACCGGTGGTTTCCGCCGGCAGTTCGACCGTGGCTTCCACCCGCGCGCCCTCGAATTTCGCCCGCAGCCGGATCGTCCCGCGCGGATGCGGCAGCTCGCTCTCGAGCTTTTTCAGGCCGCCCGGTTGCGGCGCAATCCGCACTTTTTTGAATCCCGGCGCCGCCGGCCGAATGCCGGCGATCGTCGCATGCAGATGAAACACGGGGTGCGCACCCCATGCGTGACAGTCCGACCGCGCCGGCTCCGGGCTCTCGACCGGCGTCTTGAATCCCTGCTTCACCAGTCCGCGCCACATCTCGAGGCGCTCGAGGATCAGGTCGCCCCGCCCCGCCCGCCCCAGGGCCTCAAACAGGTAGTGCTGAAAATAAATCGTCGCCCCGGTGAGTCCGTTGGCCGCCGCATCCGCCCACAACGCCGGGTCGGGCGTACGCAAACCGCCGATCACCGCCAAGGCCTGTCCATGCTGGCTGAACGTCGCGTGCGACGCCGCATCCGCCCACAACCCGCGCGACTCATCCCAAAAGTGCCGCGTCAACGAGGCCGCCAGCACGCCGGCGCGCTCTGACCAGCGCTGGGCCATCCGGGGATCTCCCACCCAAGCCTCCAGTTCCGTGGCACGCTGTAGCGTGATCAGGTATTGGAGATTGATGAGACCCGAGCGAAGTCCCTCCCGTTGTCCCGGCGCCCAGCCGGCCGGCCAGCCGGCAATCCAGTCCATGAACAGCCAGCCCGGCGGATTCACCAGCAGGCCTTCCGCGTCCTCCTCAATCCGGAACGCCTCCATTAGCGCCCGCAAACCCGGCAGCCGCTGCCGCAGCCACGCGGGGTCGTCCCGCCACAGCGCGTAATCGTGGAGCATCCATGGCCAGAACATCGCGAACGTGGCGCTTTCCTGCCGCTCCTGCGACGGATGCCGCATCGTCGGGTACCCGCTCCGGCCGCGGGAGAAATCAAACAGCTCCATGCCGCGGCGCGGCAGCCGTTCCTCGCCGGCCATGACATAAGCCAGCAGCATCTGGATGCGCGTGTCCGCCACGTACATCATCTGCTCGTAGTACGGGCAATCGACGAAGATATCGTGCATGCAGGCGCGCAGTCCCCGCTCGCTCAAGGCGATGATCGGCGGCAGCGTGGGATCGTCCGTCGCCAGCGCCGCCCGCGCCACCAGCGGAAAACCCGTGCGCTCCACCGCGAGGGTGTGCAGCACCACCGGTTTCGCCCCCACCTTCACACTCACGAGCAGATAACGCCCCGCGCGCCACCACGGGGTGCTCGCCCACCGGCGGCCGCGGCCGCCCAGTCGCCAAGTGTCACCGAAGCCAAAAAAAACCTTCCCGGCGACGGCACTGCGGTCGCCCTTGGGTCCGGGCGTGTTGTCGATCGTCGGATCCTCTCGGTCAAACAGCGACTCCGCCCACTCGCAGCGCACCTGCGTGCCGGCGCCGCCGGAAAACTCCAGCACCGGGTAGCCGCAGAGGTAGTCGTCCGTGTCGATCAGCACCGTGACCTCGTGGCGCGCCGGCAGCGTCAACGCCTCACCCGATTGCAGCAAGCGCGTCCAGCCCTCCGCTGCTCTCGCCGCAATCTCGGCCCCGAATTTGGTTCTCACCGCCGCGCTCCACCGCGGCAGCTGCGCGCGTACTTTTCCACCGCGCCACAAATCATGCCGCTGTTCCGGCAGCGCCGCCGGCCGCAGCTGCCAGCCATGGGCCAGCACCCCGCAGGGATTGAATTCGACGGGCGCGCGCACCACCGCCGGCTTCACCCATTTCGCGCGGCGCGGATCGAACCGGGCGAAATCCATCTGCGCCGAGCAGCCGATTACGTGGTACGAGCGGTTGAGCTTCGGGCCCCACTCCACTCCATCCAGCCGCGCCGCCCGCCACGGCGCCATTCCCGTGGTGAACCGCTTCGCCGCGCTCCCCAATCCCGCGCAGGCAAACCCGCCGCGCCACGTCATGCGGCCCTCGGGCGCCTGCGGCGTCGCGGCCCACCAGACCAGCGCCTCCAAGCGGTGGGTCCCCGGCTTCAACGCGATTTCATAGGTGGCATACGACCAGTGCGTCACGTCGCCCGTGTCGGGCCCGCGCCCGATCAACGCGCCATCGAGTGCCAGGGCATAGCACAGGTCCGCACTCACCTGCAGCCGCACGGTCTCGGCGCGAGCCACCTTCACATTGAGACGAAACAGCACAAAACCCGGCTCCTGCTCCGCGAGCTGCGGGTGCCAAAGCCAGGCCGCGCCATCGAGCGCATGCAGAGGCTCCATGTTCGGCGTGCCGTGGGGAACGGCCGGGGAAGTCACGCGGCGGCAGATCTCTTCACCGGCAAAGGGGGCAAAAAGCATCCCTCGGCCTTATCGGGCTGCGCCGGGCGGGCGAGTGATTTTTTAACCCGGCCTACGTCATCAGCCCCGCCAGCACCCGGCTCACGCTGAATGCGCCCCGGACCTCGGCAAACGCCGCCATCAGTTCCCGTGGCGAGCCCACCCGGGGAAACACCATTTCCAGGGCCGCACCCGTGCAGCGCACCTGCGCTTCCACGCCTTCAACGCTGATCAGGCACTCGCGGCAATCCGACGGGTACGTCACCGCCAGTCCGCCTTCACCGTCGAGCGCCTCGATCACGTCGACGATGGACTCCACCTTCGCCCCCTTTTTCAGGGCAAATGCGATCTCGGTGAAGCATCCATGAAATACGCCGGAAAATTCTTCCGTCTGCGCCAGGTCGGCATTCTTCAACCCGCGCAGCGTCGTCGTGACAGCGTAGCGCGCCGGCGCGGCCTCCTCGAGCGCGTAGAAAATCTCCACCGTGAAATCCCGGGCCGTCAGCACTGCGGCCCCGGCCGCCACTGTCAGCGTCACGTCCTTCCGCTTGTAGCCCAGTTGGGCTCGCGCGTCCTGGAAGAGCTTCTCCGCTTGCGCCGACAACTCGCCTTCACAGATTTTCCCGAGGAACGCATTCGTCACCGCATTCGCAGCGTCGGGCACGGTGTGATGGCCTTTCTTGAACCCGCCCAGGGTCTTCACGAGTCCGCCACTGCGGCCGATGAAGCTGATGCCCGCGATGATGCTGGAAGGGAGTTCGTCCGTCATTCGTCTCCCAGCAAACGGGTCGTGCCCCGGACCGCCAACCTGAAAGCGATCCGGCAAATGGAGCCGCGGCGCCCTCGCCGCGTTCCGACTCAACCGCGGCGGGGCGCC
>CAIONS010000064.1 GCA_903859715.1 uncultured Opitutia bacterium | reverse complement strand
GATGCTCTTCCCTCCGTCCACCTCCCGCAGGAGGCGGACTTTGTCTTCGGTATTGTAGCGTTTTCCTTTCATGGTCTGGGTCCTTTTTAGGGGCCCAGACCGACTCTTCAAGCGGCCCGAATAAGCGGGATCACGTCAGCCGTGCGGGCCCGCATCGGCCCCGACCAACCCGGCGTCACGCTGAAGTGGTCGGCTCTTTTCACCGACGTGTCCGATGATGGCACGCTGGGCTACAACTACGGCCGCTATGAAGCCCGCCGCTCCGGCGCGAACGGGAAGGAAAGCGTTCACACCGGCTGGTTTCTCACCATCTGGAAACGCCAGCCCGACGGCTCCTGGAAATACGTCATGGATAACGGCTCTCCTGACCAGCCGGCCCCGCTGGCCGCCGCCAAGAAATCCTGAACCTATCCAGCCGGGTCCGTCGTCCGGCCTACAGTTGCGCCTTCAGCGCCCGCGCCTTCGCCAGCGCCGCTTCCACGTCGGCCGCCCGGACTGTGAAGTGGCCCATTTTCCGTCCCGGCCGCGGTTCGCTTTTTCCGTAAAGATGCAGCCGCACGGCCGGCTCGGCCAGCAGTACTTCCCACTTCGGCTCACCCTTGGCCCAGGCCTCGCCGAGGATGTTCACCATCACGACCGGTGAAAGCAGCGCCGGATCGCCCAGCGGCAGCCCGCAGATCGCGCGCACCTGCTGTTCAAACTGCGAGGTCACGCACGCATCCATCGTGTAATGCCCGCTGTTGTGCGTGCGCGGCGCAAGTTCGTTGACCAGCACGTCGCCGGATTTCGTCACGAAAAACTCCACGCCCATCACGCCGGTGAGGTCGATTTTTTCCGCGATACGACGGGCCAGCGTCTCCGCCTGCGCCAGCACCCTCGCCGGCACGCGCGCGGGCACGATGGCAAAATCGAGGATGTGGTTTGTGTGGATGTTTTCGGAAATCGGAAACACCCGGACTTCGCCGCCGGACGAGCGCGCCACTACCGCCGAGACTTCGCAGGCAAAATCGATGAACTGCTCGATGACCACCGGCTGGCCGTGAAACTTCCCGACCGCCGCCGCCACGTCCGCCTCGGCCATAACCTTGAGCTGGCCTTTGCCGTCGTAGCCGAAATCCGCCGTCTTCACGACGCACGGCACGCCCACCTGGCGGATCGCCGCCCCCAGGTCGCCGCCGGCTGCTACTTCGGAAAACTTCGCGTGCGGAAATCCATTGTCCCGCAGCCAGCGTTTCTCCCGCGAACGATTCTGCGCCGTCTCCAGCACGCGCCAGTGCGGGTACAGTTGCGTCAGCGCCTCGATCGCCTGCAGCGGCGCCGCCGGCACATTTTCAAACTCGTAGGTGACAACGTCGCACTCCCGCGCAAACGCCGTCAGCGCCGCCAAGTCTTCGTAGGCCGCGTTGATTTCCCGGTGCGCAACCGCCCCGGCTGGGCTGTGCGCCTGCGGCTCGTACACCTGGACGCGGTAGCCGAGCTGCGTGGCCGCCTGCGCCAGCATCCGGCCCAGCTGCCCGCCGCCCAAAACTCCGATCGTTTTACCCGGCAAAATCATGCTCACAGAGTTGAAAGTTGAATGCTGAAAGTTGAAAGGCCGGAAATCAGCCAGTGCGCGTCTTTCAACATGCAACTTCCAACTGCTCAGGAGAGCTTCGCTTTCAGAACCTTCCTCGTCTGTGCCGCGCGAAAGCCGTGCCATGCCCGCCTGGTCTTCGCGTCACCCTGCGCCAGCAGCGACGCCGCAAACAGCGCGGCATTGATGGCCCCCGCCTTGCCGATGGCAAACGTCGCGACGGGGACGCCACCGGGCATCTGCGCGATTGAAAGCAGCGAATCGAGCCCCTTCAGCGTTTTCGATTCCACCGGCACGCCCAGCACGGGCAGCGTAGTGAACGCCGCCGTCATCCCGGGCAGATGTGCCGCGCCGCCCGCGCCGGCGATGATGACCTTCAGCCCGCGCCGTTCGGCACCCTCGGCATAGCTCACCATGAGCTTGGGCGTGCGGTGCGCGGAAACCACGCGCTTCTCATGCGGAACGCCCAGCGCCGTCAGCTGCGCAGAGGCATGCTGCATTGTCTCCCAATCCGACGTGCTGCCCATGATGATTCCGACGAGTGGTGATGAAGCCATAAGCTTTAGGCGTTACGCTGTAAGCCCGGAGCGCCCGAGTCCAGCACACGAAAAAGGCAGGGCCGAAGCCCTGCCTTTGCTTAAAACTTACCGCTGATAGCCTGTCGCCCTTATACCAGCGACACGCCCTTCGGCACGCGCACCACGGTCGTGCCGGCGATCTTGTCGTGCCAGGATTGTTTCTGGTCGTCGAACGCGACCCAGATGAAGCCCAGGCCCAGCACGAAGAACGAAAGGAAGCAGCTCAGCGCCCGGACAATCGTGGTGCCCCAGTCCAGCGGACGCTCATCGAGCCGGACGACTTTCAGGCCGCAGATAATGCCGCCGACCGTCGTGCCCTTGAGCTTCCACATCACCGCGCCATAAATCGCCAGCGCCGGCAGCAGGTCCGGGTCCGACCTGACATGGATATGCGTATTATTCTCGGTCATTCCGGCCAGGAAATTGCAAAGTATCCCAACCAGGATCACATCGAGCATCAGCGCCGCCGTGCGGATCCAAAAGCCGGCGCGGGGCAGCGTCGCCACCGCCATGATCGGCGGGACGGCTGCAGCCGGAGCCATCGGGATGGGAACCATCGTGAGAGATTCCATCCCCGCTTCGCCCATGGGGGCGCCGGGGACCGGCGGCACGACCGGTGGAACCACCGGAGAGACCGGAGGCTTTTCCCGCTTCATGCCGAGCACGAGGGTGTAAACCACCACGCCAAGGCCAATCCAGCCGAGCAGCTTGTAGAGCACGATGCTCAGGACCGGCACAGTGTAGAGGAATAGCAGGATCACGCCGCCGACCAACACGGCGAGCGCAGGATGATTGAAGCCCATGAATCGCGTGATTCGGCGGCCGAGCCAGGCCAGCATCACGGTCTTGCCAAACAGGCCGGCAAAAAAGAGACCCGCCGCCAGGAACGGCACCACCGCAATGCCAACTCCCGTGCAAATCAGCAGGATGGTGACGACCGGCCCCAGCAACACGGTCAACAGTGCGGCCAGGATGGAATAGCCCGGGCGCTGCTCCAGCGTCTCCGTGCACTTCTCGAGGCCCTTGCCGAACAGCAGGGCCAGCACCACATAAACCGCCAGGAATCCCAGCGCGATCCACCACGCCCACATCAGGTGCGGCGCAAAGGCGAGCAGGCGCAGCCGGAGCGCGCAGTTCTCGATCCAGCTGTGCAGCCACTCAAAGTCGGAGAACGCGCCGCCAAACGAGACATTGTGAATCTGGCCGTGCACGACCGCCTTCGGGTCTTGGATCGTTTTGCCGCCGACCGCCACAATGTCCCCGTCGACTTCCGCGTCCGGCCCGAGTTCGACGTTGCCGAACACGGCCACGACCCCGTCACCGACCTTGCCGTTGACATAGGTGTTGCCAAACACCGCGACCGCGCCGTTTCCGACAGAGCCGGTGGACCGGGTATTGCCAAACACCGAGACGACGACATCGGACACTTCACCCTCGCTCGTGGACGAGCCAAACACGGACACCACGGCGTCTGCCGCATGACCCTTGGCGAGAAACGAGTCGCTCCCGATGTTAACCACTTCGTTGCCGCTGCCGTGGCGGATGTGGCTGTGCACCAGCTTGTGCAGCGACTTGCCTTCATCCGGGGCCGCCGGCACGTCGAGACGGCGAAGTTGGGGCGCGTCAGCGGGCGCAACTTCCGGCTTCGGCGTTTCCGCCGGGGCCGGGGCGACCGCAGGGGCGGCAGGAGGCGGCGTAGCAAGGATGGCAGGGGGCGACGCTTTTTCCTGCTTCGGTGCGGAGGGTGCCGCCGGCGCGGGCGGTTGCTCCTGGGCAAAGCCGGCGAGCGTCAGCGTAAGGAAAAATGCGAGGGCGGCGCTGAGGGAAAGATGACGGGTAGACGTTTTCATGCGGGGAAATTTTAAGGATTAACGATTGGCGTAGAGCGTGCGATAGGCCGTGGCGGCGAGACCGAAGAGCGCGACATACATGGTGCCGACAAAGGCCAGGCCGCCATACAGCCAGAGCGGCGGAATGTTGCGGTAGAGGGCGCCACAGAAGTCGCCGAAGCCGTCCACAATCGCGGATACAGTCTGAATCCAGGCAAACTGGGTGCTGAACGCGCTGGTGAACTGCGCGCCATCAAAGCCCGCCATGGCCCAGATGGTCGCCATAATCGCGAGCTTCGCGATCCCGGCCGCGCCGACGAAGAACGCCACGCGGGCGGTCAGCGGCCACTGGGCAAACGACTGTTTCCACCACGGCAGTGACGCCCGGGCCTCGAGGGCCGCCAGCACGCGCGACTGGAGCGAGTGCGGGGCGCGCCGGGGCGGCAGCGACCGCAGGGTCTGGTGGATGATTTTTTCGAGATCTTCGGGAGAGGGTTTCATGGCATTCAGGCGTGAAGGGTTTCGTGACGGGTGCCGCTGCGCGCGAGGATCTGGGCCAGCGCGGCGCGGGCGCGGAGGATATCGGTTTTTACCTTGGCAAGGGAGACGCCCAGTTTGCGGGCGATCTCGTCGTAGGGCAGGTCCTCAAAATGATACAGCACGAGCGGCACGCGCTGGTGCTCGGGCAGCTTGGCGAGGGCCTCCTCGACCAAGGTCCGGCGCTCGTCGGCATCCACGCCGGCAAAGAACGTGTCGGGCGCGGCAAACTCGACCTCGGGCTCGTTGGCGTCGCCGCCGGCGCTGTCGTCCCGGCGGAATTCCGAGAAAAAACGCCAGCGGTTGCGGTAGCGGGAAAGATGGTTGAGCGAGAGGTTGGTCGCGACGGTCTTCAACCAGCCGCCGGCAGTCGGGCTGGTGGATAGGGTGTCGAAGTGCTCATGCGCTTTCAGGAAGACGTCCTGCGAAATATCCTCCGCCTGCGCCTCGTTTTTCACGAGGCGGACCGCGGTGGCATAGACCATGTCTTGGTAGGCGTGCATGAACGTGGTGAAGTCGGCCGGAGGGATCAGCCCCGTGGGTGGTGTTTGCACTGGAGGTTCATCGTTCATGCCCAGAACACGGCCCGTGCCGGAAAGTCGCAGAAAAGTTACTGCCTCCCCAGGCCGTTGGGCGCGAGCGCATAAGGCCGGCCGGCGATCCGGGCTAACGCCGGCAATAAGCCCCCGTTTTGCTCCATTTGGCTTACCCGCCGGCCCTTGCCAAATCCGACCGCCGGGCGAAACTCCGCCGCAAAGATCCCCATGTCCTCCTTCCTCCTCCCCGATCCCAAAATCGAGTCCACCCTCCGCACCAAGGGCGAACAGCTCTTCGCCCTGATGGACCAGCAGCCGCCCCCGGCGCTGTTCTCCAAAAAGGGTGCCTACGCCCGTCTGATGGAGTGGTCGATGAAGGACCCTGTCTTCAAGACCCAGCTCTTCCGCTTCGTCGACGTCCTCCCTTCGCTCAACTCCTCCGGCGAAATCGTCCGCCATCTCCAGGAGTACCTCGGCGACAAGGCCGTCGAGCTCAACCCCGCCCTCAAGGCCGGCCTCGCCGCCTCTTCCTTCGCCCCCGCCCTCGTCGCGACGCCCGTCAAGGCACAGATCGTCGACATGGCCGGCCAGTTCGTCGCCGGCCAGACCGGCGATGACCTGCT
This sequence comes from uncultured Opitutia bacterium, assembly GCA_903859715.1. Lineage (GTDB taxonomy): Bacteria > Verrucomicrobiota > Verrucomicrobiia > Opitutales > Opitutaceae > Opi-474. The sequence continues at coordinate 3,555 of CAIONS010000064.1, read as the reverse complement.
CAAGCAGATCCGCAAAAACGCCAAGCTCGGCCTCGCCACCACCATCGACCTTCTCGGCGAAACCGTGGTCAACGCCGCCGAGGCCGACGTGTTCCTGGAGCGCAACCTCGAGGTGCTCGACTCCGTTTCAAAATTCTACGCCAAGGAAACCGCCCCGTGCTTCAGCGATATCGGCCCGACCGGCCCGCTCCCGCGCCTGAATCTTTCCATCAAGGTCTCCGCCCTTACGCCCGACGTTCATCCGGCCGACCCGGAAAATTCCATCGCCGCCCTGAAGAAGCGGCTCCGCCCGATCCTCCGCCGCGCGGCCGAGGTTGGCGCGCTGATCAACTTCGACATGGAGAGCTACAAGCTGAAGGACCTCACGCTCGCGCTCTTCAAGTCCATCTTCGAGGAACCCGAGTTCGCGCAAAAGCCCGCCATCGGCATCGCCCTCCAGGCCTATCTGCGCGATTGCGAAGCAGATCTCCGCGACCTCGTTGCCTGGGCGCGCAAAAACCGCCGGCCGCTCAGCGTCCGCCTCGTCAAGGGCGCCTACTGGGATTTCGAGACCATCATCGCCCAGCAGCGCGACTGGCCCGTTCCTGTCTGGCAGAAGAAGCCCGAATCCGACGCCAACTACGAGAAGCTCACGCTGTTCCTCCTCGAGAACATCGACATCGTCACGCCGAACTTCGCCTCGCACAACGTCCGCTCCGTCGCCCACGCCATCGCCCAGGCCGAGCGGCTCGGGATCGACCCGAAGGCCTACGAATTCCAGGCGCTCTACGGCATGGCCGACGAGCTGAAGGCTTCGCTCCTCCAGCTGGGCCACCGTGTCCGCGAATATTGCCCGGTCGGCGAACTCCTTCCCGGCATGGCGTACCTCGTCCGCCGCCTGCTCGAGAACACCTCGAACGAGGGCTTCCTCCGCATCAAGAACATGGGCGAGGCCACCAAGGACCAGCTCCTCGGCAATCCCGTCAACGCCATCGCCGCCGCCCCCGAGCCGCTCGCGCGCCCGCCGGGGAAGCCAGGCGCGTTCGTCAACGCCGCCAATACTGATTACACCCTCGCGGCCAACCGCGACCGGCAGCGCGCTGCGCTTGAATCCTACGTTACGCAGCTCGGGAAAAAATGGCCGCTCATCATCAACGGTAAGAAAATCTCCGACCGCGAGTACGTCGCCTCCCTCAACCCCGCGAAGCCTTCGCAGGTCGTCGGTTCCTGGGCCCGCGCCACGATCGCCGATGCCGACTCCGCCGTCGCCGCGGCACAGGCTGCCTTCCCGGCCTGGCGCGCGAAACCAATCGAGGATCGCGCCCGGATCCTCGAACGCGCCGCCGATCTCATGGAGGCTCGGCGCTTTGAATTGAACGCCCTCGAAGTGTTCGAAGCCGGCAAACCGTGGGTCGAGGCCGACGGCGATATTTCCGAGGCGGTCGATTTCTGCCGGTTCTACGCCGTCGAGATGCGCAAGCTGCAAAAGCCCGCGGTCACCCAACCCGTGCCCGGCGAACGCTGCGTGCAGACGTGGACGCCCCGCGGCGTCGGCGTCGCGATCGCGCCGTGGAATTTTCCCCTCGCGATCCTCACCGGCCTTGTCGTCGCCCCGCTGGTCGCCGGCAACACCGTCATCATCAAGCCTGCCGAGCAGACCTCGGTCATCGGCGCCGTGTTGATGGATATCCTGACGGAGGCCGGCGTGCCCGCCGGCGTGCTCAATTTCCTCCCCGGCTTTGGCGAGGATGTCGGCGCGCATCTGGTCGGACACAAGCACGTGGACTTCATCGCGTTCACCGGCTCGCGGTCCGTGGGCTGCAAGATCTGGGAGACCGCCGGGCGGACCCTCCCCGGCCAGCAAAACCTGAAGAAGGTTGTGTGCGAGATGGGCGGCAAGAACGCACTCGTCATCGACAACGATGCCGACCTCGACGAGGCCATCCCGGCCGCGCTCTACAGCGCCTTCGGTTTCAGCGGCCAGAAATGCTCCGCGCTTTCCCGCCTCATCGTGCTCGACGAGGTCTATGACCATTTCGTCGAGCGCTTCGTCTCCGCGTGCGGTTCATACCCCATCGGCGACCCCGCGCTGCCCGGCACCATCATCGGCCCGGTGATCGACGCCGACGCGCAGAAAAAAATCCTCGGTCTGATCGAGCAGGGCAAGAAGGAGGCGAAACTCGCCTTCCAAGGTCAGGCGCCCGCCGGGGGTTACTTCGTCCCGCCCACGGTGTTTGTGAACGTGAAGCCGGAGCACGCCATCGCCCGCGAGGAAATTTTTGGCCCTGTCGTGGCGATCCTACGCGCCAAGAATCTCGATGAGGCCTTCGCCCTGGTGAACGGCACCGACTACGCGCTCACCGGCGGCCTGTTCTCCCGCAGCCCGAAGGCGCTCGAACGCGCCCAGTCCGAAATGCTCGTCGGCAATCTCTATCTCAACCGAGCCATTACTGGCGCCGTTGTGGAGCGCCATCCGTTTGGCGGCTTCAAGATGTCGGGCGGCGGCACCAAGGCCGGCGGCCGGGAATACCTGCAGAACTTCCTCTTTCCCCGCGCCATCATCGAGAACGTGATGCGCCGCGGCTTCACTCCTCCGGAAGAAAGTTAATTCGGCCTGAAGGTTCCAAAGGTGGGCGGGTACAGCCTGTCCTGAGCAACGCCGAAGGATCCCGTGCCCGCATTGCGTAACAGAATTTAGGTGGACCGGGCGACGGAGCGCCCGGCCCACCCAGCTTGGTCGACGGAAAGTTTCCCTAAATTCCCGACTTCGTCGCACCGCCATTGCCGGAGTAAGGCGTGACGCGCCGGAAATCGCTCCACGTGTAATCGATCCGCTCACCCAGCCGGTCGACCACCACATGCGCGAGACCCTCGGGATGCGCAGTCGCCGGTCCGGCGGCCGCGCCCCGCTGGCCGGATGGATGGATCATCAGGTCGAAATCAACGTCGAGCACACGGCCCAAGCCGAGCGCCACGCGGAAGGGCTCATCGATCCCCGCCTCCACCTGCTCGATGGCATACGTGGTCTTGTTGACCGTCACCGTGAGTTCGACGCGGTCCACGGGAAACAACCAGGCGCGGTTGCTGCGCAGGGGCAGATGGTAGCGCACGGTGAGCGGCGTGACTCCCTCGATCCTGGCGTTCTCAAAATCGAAATAATCGGACAGCGACTGGGGCGTATCCCGGCGCTTTCTCGCCTTGTACTTCTGCCACGCCAGGCGGCGTTCCTCCGTCGGGGCCTGCCCGTCCACCGTCACCAGCGCCCAACGCTGGGCGTCGGGCTTCGACGGATCATACTGCTCCACCCGCTCCTCCTTCACGGCCTCCGCGTCAAATTCCCGCACGTGCACCGTGAAGGCCCAATGGTTTCCTTCCGCCAGCCATTTCTCCGCCGCCCGGCCGAGCAAGGGCGGCCCGGCCGCCTCGCCGCGGGCCAGCACGCTGCAGAACAGAAAAATGAAAAGAGACCGTCACATGGGTCGAAGCACAGACCCTCAGCCGCCCGCCGGGTTGCACGGCCCGTGATGGTAGGGCGAATCCTCCGGATGAGCCGTCGATCGATTCGGCATTACGGCT
>CAIONS010000063.1 GCA_903859715.1 uncultured Opitutia bacterium | reverse complement strand
TTCCATCCCTGGCGCCGGTCAGGCCCGCCGAGCCGGGCCTTCCCTCCGCCAGGGATGGACAACCAGCGTCAGTCGTATCAACATCAACCAATCGCCCAGACCGACTCTAGGGATGGACCGAAAAGAGGGATCCACTCACCGCGCTCTTCGGCGTGAAACCCGAGCTGGTGCTCAAGGGCGGATTCATCGCGTGGGCCAACATGGGCGATCCGAACGCATCCATTCCCACGCCCCAGCCGACTTTCTATCGCCCGCAATTCGGCGCTGCCGGCCGCGCCGTGACGTCCACCAGCCTTACGTTTGTCAGCGAGGCCTCGCTGCACAGCAAAACCGGTCCGAAGTCCCTCGGACTGCGCCGCCGCCTTGAGGCGGTGAAAGATTGCCGCGAAATCGGCAAGTCGGACATGGTGCTCAATGACGCGCTGCCGAAGATCGAGGTCGATCCCGAGACCTACACTGTCAAGGCCGACGGACGCGTGCTGACCTGCGAGCCCGCCAAAGTGCTGCCGATGGCGCAGCGCTACTTCTTGTTTTGAAGCCGAGCGACTGCTTGAGTCCGCCCATGCAGCTTGTTTCCGGTCCGCTCGCGTCAGTGGATGCCTCGCTTCCCGAGATCGCAGTGCGCGTGGAGCGACTGACGTTGGCGAAACGGCTCTGGCGTGGCGTGGCCGAGGATGGAACGGAGTTTGGCTTCGAGCTGACAACCCCCTTGAAAAACGGGGATGCGGTCGGACAGACAACGACCGCACGCTACATCATCCGCCAGCAACCCGAACCGGTGCTGGAAATCTCACTGGAGGTCGCTTCTTCCGCCGCGGCGGGCATCGGCTGGGCCATCGGCAACCTGCACATGGAATTGTCATCCGAACCGACCCGGCTGCTCGCACCCGATGATCCCGCTGTGCGCCAGCTCCTTGATCGGCTGAACGTGCCCTATCGCCCGATCTCCGCCATTTTCCGGCCGGGGCGTTTTGCCCGCGGCGCCCAGCAACCCCATGAAATCGGCCCGAGCCACAAGCATTAAGCCCCGTAGCAGCCGACGTAAGGAGGCTGGCCTGAGCACAGGCACTGATTCTTACGCCTGGATCGGCAGTCTCCTCCAAGCCGGCGACTCCTTCTACCCCACCGGCAGCTACGCGCATTCCTTCGGGCTCGAGGGCCTCACGCAGGAAGGCGTCGTCCGCGACCACGCGACCCTGGAAAAATTCCTGTTCCTCTCCGCGCTACCCGCCTTGCGTCGCACCGATTTGCCTCTGGCCGCGCATGCCTGGCGCGCATTGGAGGCTCCCGATTGGGACCGGATTGGCGAAATCTCGGTTCTTTCCTCCGCGCTCAAGACCGCCCGCGAGGCCCGCGCCGCCGCCGCCAACATCGGCCGTCAGCGGGCCGAACTCGCCGCCGTCCTGCACGGCCATCCGCTCGCCCGGGAATATCTCCGTCGCGCCACGGCCGCGGACTGGCCCTTCTCGCCACCTGTGTCCGCCGCGCTGGAAGGCCGGGTGCTCGGCGCGCCGCTGCCCGCCGTCCTCGCCGGCGTTTACTATGCAACCGTTGCATCATTACTCGCCGCGGCCATGAAGCTCCTGCGACTCGGCCAGAATGGCTGCCAGACCCTGCTCACGGCGGCGATGCGGCAGTCCGCCGCGGATATCGCGGCGGCCACCGCCACACCCTTCGACGAAATCGGCTGGTTCAATCCCTGGCTCGATATCGCGGCCGCCCGGCATGAAACCGCCGACGGCCGGCTGTTCATTTCCTAAATCCTTTTCTCATGACACGTCCCCCACGCATCGGCATCGGCGGCCCGGTTGGTTCCGGGAAGACCATGCTCTGCCTCAAACTCTGCCAGCGGCTGCGCGAGCGCCTCTCGATGGCCGTCGTCACGAATGACATCTATACCCGGGAGGACGCGTTGTTTCTCACCAGCAACGGCGCACTGCCCCCCGATCGCATCGCCGGCGTCGAGACCGGCGGCTGTCCGCACACGGCCATCCGGGATGACACCACCATGAATGAGCAGGCGGTGCGCGCGATGGAGCTCCGGTTTCCCGATCTCCAGCTCACCCTCGTCGAAAGCGGCGGCGACAACCTTTCGGCCACGTTCTCGCCCGAGCTGGTGGACGCCTTCATCTACGTGATCGACGTGGCCGAGGGGGACAAGATCCCGCGCAAGGGCGGCCCAGCCATCCGGTTCAGCGACCTGCTCATCATCAATAAAATCGACCTCGCCCCGCTGGTGGGCGCCGACCTCGGCGTGATGGAACGCGACGCGAAGGTGCAGCGCGGAGTGCGGCCGTTTCTCTTCTGCGACTTGAAACGCGAGCACAACCTCGACCAGGTCATTGCCTGGATCGAACGTGAAGTGCTGTTTGCCCGGAAGGCGGCCAAGTGAAGCCGGCCGCACGAGGCCCCTGAACAGATGGCGGATTTTTCCGGACATCTCTCGCTGCGAGCGGCGACCCGGGCCGACGGCCGCACGGTACTGGCCAGACAGTCGTTCCGTGCGCCGTATCACCTCAGCAAGCCTTATTGGGATATGGACGCGAAAACCCTCCTCGTACAGGTCGTGAATCCGACTGCAGGGATTCTCTCCGGTGACCGGCTGGAGTCGGACATCGACGTGAGGAAAGGCGCCGCGCTGCTGGTCACGACGCCAAGCGCCAGCCGGGTTTTTAAGATGAAATCGGGCACGGCTGAGTGCCGCCAGCATTTCACCGTGGCAGCCGGGGGCTGGTTGGAAGTCATGCCCGAACCGCTCGTGCCCCACCGCGGCTGCCGTTACCGGCAGAGCACACGCATCGAGGTCGAGCCTGGCGGCGAACTGTTTTTCGCCGACCTGCTCATGCCGGGCCGCGTGGCGCATGGCGAAGCCTGGGCATGGGAAAAACTTTGTCTCGAAATCGACGTGCGCCTCGGCGGCGAACTGGTCCTGCGCGAACGCTTCGAACAGACCGGCGCGGAATTGCAGGCGCTGGCCGAACTCGCCGGCTCGGGTCCCGCGGCCTGTTTCGGCAATGCCGTGCTCATCGCAGCAGAAACCGACGCGGACCAAGCTTGGCGCGACGCCGTGGCAGCCTTGCACGGCGACGGCCTGTGGGTGGGGATGAGCCCATTGCGCCGCGGGGGCTGGAGCATCAAGTTCGTGGCATCAGATGGTATGCGTCTGCGCAGCGGATTGCGCGCCCTGCGTCAGGTACTCTCGATGCGGTTTCCGCGACTCACCTGTGACCCGCGGAAACTCTAAGGCCGGGCAACCCGACAGAATCCTGCGCTTAAAGGGCGAATAGCACCACGCCCGAGGCCGCGATGGCCCAGCCAGCGAATTTCGCGGCGTTGGCCGAAAAGCGGGCGGCGATCGTCCCCAAGCCCACACCCGCAGCATGCAAGAGAGCGGTCGCGAGAATGAAACCGGCGCCATAGCTGAGCCCACCCGCCGTGGCAGGCATTTCCGCCCCATGGGCGATACCGTGGAAACCCGCGAAAAGTCCGACCAACGCCATGCCCGCGGCCACGGGGAGCCGTACCGCGGTCGCGATCAGGAGACCTAGGACGAGGACGGAGGCAGCGATACCCTGTTCAACGCCCGGAAACATCAGGCCGGCATGACCCAGGGCCGCGCCAAGCGCCATCACGCCCACAAAGGCCGACGGCACGAGCCAGCGGGCGCGCCCGCCAAGCTGGGCGGCCCAGAGGCCAACCGCGATCATCGCCAGCAGGTGATCCCAGCCGGAAAGCGGGTGGGCAAAGCCGCCGCTGAAATCCCAGGTGAAATCATGACCTTCATGCCCGGGATGGGCCTGCGCCAGCGGCGCCGCAACCAGCAACAGTGACAAAGCGCCGAGGAGACGTGAGCGATTTCTCATGGCTTCAGGTTAAGCAGATCACGTTCCACTTCGCCAAGCTTCAATCACGAGCCAAGTCCAGCCTGCCCCAGCCGGCCACGGACACAAAAAAGCCGCCGACGCTCAGGGCGAAGGCGGCTGGGAGAACAAGGTCCGAAGCGATTAACGCTTCGAGAACTGGAAGCGCTTGCGGGCACCGGGCTGGCCGGGCTTTTTGCGCTCTTTTTCGCGGGGATCGCGGGTGATGTGACCGGCCTTCTTCAGGGCGGCGCGCAGCTCGGGATTGAGCTTCTGGAGGGCGCGGGCGATACCGTGGGCAACCGCCCCGGCCTGACCGGCGACGCCGCCACCGGCGACATTCGCGGTCACGTCGATCTTCTCGCGGAGCTCAACGGTGAGCAGCGGCGCATATGCCTGCTTGGAGAAGTTCTCGTGGGAGAAGTAGCTGTCGAAGTCGCGGCCGTTGCAGACCAGCTTGCCGGAACCCTCGGTGAGACGGATGCGGGCGGTGGAGGTCTTGCGGCGGCCGGTGCCGAGGAAAATGGTGGTGGCGGTGCTCATGGACGGAAATTAGACGGTCGTCTTGACGGGATTCTGCGCCTCGTGCGTGTGCTTCGGCCCGGCGAAAACGTGGAGCTTGGTCAGCATCTTGGCAGCGATCCGGTTCTTCGGGAGCATGCCCTTGACGGCGTGCTCGATGATGAACTCGGGATGGCGCTCGCGCATCAGGGACAGCTTGCGGTAGCTCTCGCCACCGACGAAGCCGGAGAAAAACATGTACTCGTTCTTCTCTTCCTTCTTGCCGGTGAGGACGATCTTCTCGGCATTGATGATCACGACGTGGTCACCAGTGTCGATCGTCGGGGTGTAGCTAGCCTTGTGACGGCCGCGGATAAGGTTGGCGGATTTCACCGCGAGACGGCCGAGCACGGCGCCCTCGGCATCAATAAGATGCCACTTGGACTGCACCGTCTCCTTTTTGGCGAGGAAGGTTTTCATGGGAAAAGAGGCCAAGAGCTAGGGTTTCGCGGAAGAGTGTCAACCCTCGTTTTCTGCAGGTGGAAATCACCCCGCCCCAGAACCCGGCCGGCCAATCCCAGCCTTGTTTTGGACCGCGGATGTGCGAGCTTAAGAGCAACTTGCCATGAATCACCGCTCCACCCTCTTCGCCGCCGGGTTATTTGGCGCCACCGGCGTCGCCTGCGGGGCGTTTGGCGCCCATGCGCTCCGGGACTGGCTGGCGGAACGGGGCATGACTGTCGCCTGGGAAACCGCCGCCCGTTATCAGCTTATTCATGCTGTCGCCCTGTTCGGAGCTGCAATCTGGTCCCGGCAGGCCCAAGGGGCCGCGCAACGCCGCGTGGACTGGGCCGCGGCCTGTTGGTGCGCCGGCATCGTACTGTTCTGCGGTTCACTCTACAGCTTGGCCGCCGGTGGACCTCACTGGCTGGGTCCCGTGACGCCGCTCGGTGGGCTGGCCTTCATGGCCGGCTGGGTCTGCCTCAGTGCCGCCGCTTTCGCGAAGGAATCGTGAGCCCCATGCACCTGCCCGCCGATTTGCGCACCCTGCTGGAGGCGGTGCGACGCGTAGGCCGGCCCCGGCTCGTGGGCGGCGGCGTGCGGGACTGGCTGCTGGGACAGGAACCCAAGGATTTCGACATCGAAGTGGCAGGGATTGATTTTGAAACCCTGCATCGCGCACTCGCTCCGTTTGGGGCGACCAACGTCGTAGGCCGCAGTTTCGGCGTCATCAAGGTGCGCAGCGCGACAAACGCGGAATACGATTTCAGCTTGCCCCGGCGGGAATCCAAAACCGGCGCCGGCCATCGCGGGTTCGCGGTATCGCCGGATGCCACGCTCAGCGACGCCGAGGCTGCGGCACGGCGCGATTTCACCGTCAACGCCATCGCCTACGATCCGTTCAGCGATGCGGTCATCGACCCGCACGGCGGCCAGGCGGACCTGCGCGCCCGCGTATTGCGGCATACCAGCGCCGCCTTTGTGGAGGATCCGCTGCGGGTACTGCGGGCCTTTCAGCTCGCGGCACGATTCGATTTCTCACTCGCACCGGAGACCGCCGCGTTGTGCCGGAGCATCGCCGACACCTTTGCCGAGCTGCCCGTTGAACGGGTTTGGAGCGAATGGGACAAGTGGGCTGTTAAATCCATCAAGCCTTCCCGCGGGCTCACGGTGCTGGAGGAAACAGGCTGGCTGCGGCACTTTCCCGAAATCGCTGCCTTGCGCGGCACGCCTCAAGAGCCGGAATGGCATCCGGAAGGCGATGTGTTCACCCACACCCAGCTTTGTCTCGACGCCCTCGTCGGCCTGGAGGAATGGCAAGCCAGCAACGACGCTCGCCGGCGGATGCTCATGCTGGCCGTACTGGCGCATGATTTCGGCAAACCCTCCACAACCGAGCAGGCCGAGCGCCGCGGCCAGCTGCGCTGGATCAGTCCCGGCCATGAATCGGCTGGCGGCCCGTTCTCCGAAACCTTTCTCCGCCGGATCGGCGCACCCTTCGAACTCAGCGCACCCGTGCGCGCACTGGTGGTCGACCACCTCGCCCACCATCACGGTCAGACGGAATTCACCGATTCGAGTGTGCGCCGGTTGGCCCGTCGGCTGGCGCCGGCCACCATCGATGACCTCGCCCTCGTCATGCTGGCCGATCACGGCGGCCGCCCTCCCTTGCGGTCGCCTGAAACCCTCGCCCGCATCGATCAGTTGCGAACCAAGGCCCATGCCCTGGCTTTGGAAAACTCCGCCCCGCGGCCGCTCGTACTCGGCCGGCATCTCGTCGCGCTCGGCCGAGCGCCGGGGCCGGAATTCAAGGCCTTGCTCGACGCGGCCTTTGAAGCCCAGCTGGACGGCGCCTTCACCGATGAAACCGGTGGCGTGGCCTGGCTAAGAAACCATCTGGGCCAGCACTAGCCCGGCAGCTCCGACCGCGAGCGGGCCGTCGCTTAGGATCTTGGCCCTGAGGCCACCGTTGCCGCGCAGCCATTCCTCCACGCCCGGACCCACGGCCTGGTTCATCCAATAGCAGGGCTTGGACTCACCGGTGCCTTCAAACTCCACTCCACCGAGCGAAAAACGCCGGCCAATGAGCGCGTTGATGTCCAATCCGGAAACAATGACATTCCGGCGGAAGGATCCAGGGGAAAGCTCCGGGACCGCGAACGTCTGCCGGGCCCCGTTAAAGATATCCCACGCAAAAAACGTGATCTGCCCCTTGTAGTCTTCCTTGTAGTCGAAGAACCGGTCTCCCTCGATGCCCCGGCCGGCCCGGCACATGATTTCCGGCACCTCGAGGGTGGGATTTTCGCCGGCCGCCTGGCCATGCCGGCCAAAGAAATTATGGCCCGGCGAAACAAAGAGATGATGAATCCGGACATTCACACGTCCGACTGTACGCCGGGCTTTACGACTGACTCAAGACCCGGATAAATCACCCGCATGTCCGCCGCCTATTCTCCGATCCGCGCCTTCCAATGGGACCTTGCCCGTCAGGTGGAGCGACTGGACTGGCTGCTCGCGCAGCTGCCGCGCTACGCTGACTGGGGTTATCAGGAGTTGCACCTGCACCTCGAGGACGCGGTGGACTACCCGAGCCTGCCCGGCGTCGCCCGGCGCGACGCGTACAGTTACGCCCAGTTCACGCGGCTGGTCAACGAGGCGACGCGCGTGGGCCTCAAGGTCGTGCCGATCGTCAACCTGCTCGGGCACACCCAATACCTGATCAAGGTTCCCGAGCTGCGCGACCTCAACGAACTGCGCGCAGCGGATGGCTCGCCGATCCCCGGCGGCCAGATCTGTCCGCTGCATCCCCGCACGCTTGAGATTGCCGAAAAGCTCCTGCGCGACATGGCGCCCTTCTGCACCGCCGGCAAAGTTCACGTTGGGCTCGACGAATCTTTCCAGCTAGGCCAGCACCCGCTGAGCAAGCAAGAGATCGCCCGCATTGGGCTGGCCGCGCACTTCGCGGGTCACGTCAACCGGCTGCACACACTCACCCGTTCGCTCGGGCTCCGCATGGGCATGTGGGCTGACATGCTGTATTTTTTGCCGGATGCGATCCCGCTGCTGCCGGCGGATGTGATCGCGTACGAGTGGTATTACTACGGCTTTCCGCGCCGGCCGCGCGTGGAGCTCTACAATTTCGCCGAGAGCAATCTCGGTGAACGCCTGCGGGCGCGCGGCATCACCGTGTGGGGTTGCCCGATGAACGGCTCGGCTCGTTACGAGCCGATGCCCCATTTCACCGACCGGATGGAAAACATCCTGTCGTGGTGGCGGCACGGTGCAAAACTCGGCACCGAGGGCCTGCTGATATCCTCGTGGGAACCATTCCGACTGGCCATGGAACTCACCACTGTCGTCGACGCTGCAGCCGCCTCCCTATGGCTCAATCCCGAGGTGACCGATCCGAAGGAAATGATGACGCGGGGGTTTGCCCGGGTCTTCGGCCGAAGCTCCGCCAAAAAGGCGGCCAGCGTGGCGCTGGCGAGCGACCGCTATCCCTTTGGCGGCTACCCGCGGTGGCAGATCAACGAGCGCTGGGACACGATCTCGCGGCGCGAGCCGCTGGCGCCGTTCCTGGCCGAAGAGGAATTCTGCCGGCGGGCCGCCAGCAAGCTGCCGCAAGGATCCGCCGCCCTGCCCGCACCGTTGCGCGCGAGCCTGGAGTTCCGCCATTATCTCGCTGTGCGTGACGTATTCGTGCGTCGCGCCGCCAAGGGGCTCGCGAGCGCCGCGGAGGGAAAACGTTTCGCGCAAGCCCTGACCGCCGGCCGTCGCGCAGCCCGGACCATGTGGCGGTTCACCCGTGATCGCCGCAAGCGCGGGGCCAACGAGCTGATTCTGGCCAACGACGCTCTACGGCTCCGCGCCTGGCAACAGGGCAAGCCGGTGTTCGGCGGCCGCTGGCAGCTGTGTTACAAGGTGAAGGACTTCGCCCCGGCGCTCCATCTCGTGGCGGTGGAACAACAGCAGCCTGACGGAACGTGGCTAAGCCAGCAGGAATGCCTCACCATTGAGTTTCAGACCCGCGCAGCGCAACCCCAGGGCAAAATCGTGCGCGAACACGCTGCCCCGGTCGCCTGGAAGGAAGATCGAGCCCATTCGCCGCATCTGCGCATTGTCGTCCGTGGCATCGGACAGATCATGGTTAGTGATGTTACGCTGACCGACGGGTCGACTTTCTTGCGCGCCCAGGGATTGGGATCAGCCCGCTGGCATCGTTTAGGGGAAGCGGCGCCACACACTGGATTGCCTCCGCTGGCCTGGGATGTAAATCGAGGCTCACTCGAGCTCCATTTTAAAGCCCGGCCGAACAGCATGTCGGGTCGTTCACCATCGAGCCCGACATACTAATCCCGATTCAAAGATTCATGCGACCGCTTGGATGAGTTGCAATCCATTCGAGTTGCGGCCTGCGAATGGTCATAATCAGTCAAAAAATAGCGCCCTCCCCGTGAAGGGAGGGCGCCGAGGTCAGCGGGTGGTTAAGCCCGATGCTTAGAATTTATACTTCAGATCAACATACCAGACCCGACCGAAGGGGCTGTAAGCGCTCCCGTCGAACGGAGGGTTGCCGAAGACGTTCGAGTCCAGCGGAGGATTCTGGCCGGTCACGTTGTTGCAGCCAAGGTCGACGCTCAATCCCGCAAGCGCCGGATTCACGACCTCACCAAGGTCAAAGCGCGTCTGTAGATCGAGCACGTTGTATGCAGATTCAATTCCGCCTTCCATGTCTGGAACCTTGGGAATGTGCGTGTAACCGAGTGTAGCGCCGAAACCCTTGTAGGTCCAGTCCACGCTCGAGTACGAGCGCCAGTGCGGCAGGGTGCCATCATCAGCATACCCCGCATAGTCGGTGCCCGGATCAGTCGGACCAGTCTTGATGAAGAAGGTCCGGAGATTCGCCCAGCTCGTCTCAACCGTAAACCGGCCGTATTTGTCCCACGGCAGGCGGTACTTGGCGTGCAGGTCGATACCGTCCTGGTTGATCCCACCGATGTTGACCAAGCTGGTCAGCACAAAGACGTTGGTCAGATTGGCCGAAACCTGGCCGGGGCCCGTGACTTGGTGGCCACCGAGGTTGGCGAAATTGCCTACAGTGACATACGGAGCGAACGGTGAAGCCGTTCCGTATTGCTCAACCGACTGCATCATCGTGAGAGCGCTGGCCGGAGCCCCAATGACATCGGTCTGCTTGATGCTGTAGTAGTCGATCGTGAACTCCAAGCCCTTGACGTATTTCGGCGAATAGATCGCGCCGACCGTGTAGCTCTTCGCGTGCTGCGGTGTCAGGGAGGCGTTGGATCCACTCGCCTGCTGGGCCTGAATGTTGGGGAACTTGGCGCCGGTCGCCACGCCTGCGGAGTTGTAAACGTTCAGGCCGCCGGGGCTGGACGTGAAACCCGAGCTGGAGGGACCGTACAGGTCGTAGAGCGGCGGGGCCTCGAAGGACTTGCCGAACGTCGCCCGGAATCCGAAGTCGTCGTTCATCGGCAGGTAACGGATGCTATACTTCGGCACCGTGACCGTGTTGCCACCACTGTAAATTTCATGGCGAACCGCGCCATCCAAGGTCAGCAGGTAGGCGCCGGGAATGGCGTTCTGCGGGCTCGTGATCGGCACCTTGATTTCAGCGAATTGGCTCTCGATGGTATCACCTTGGGAGAACGGGTTGATCGTCGTGCCATTGTTCCAGAGCGACGTGCCGGAGGGCTGGATCAAGCTATTGTAATCCGCCGTCGCGCTCAGGGTCTCCTTGCGGAACTCAACACCCGCCGCGTAGGAGATCTCGCCGCTCCAGATGTCCAGGATCTTGCCGTTGGCGATGAGATCGTAGGAAATCAGTTTGCTTTCGTAGATACCCACGGCGGTGCCGTAGATGTTGGCTGCGGCCAGCGTTGTCGGATTCTGGCTGATCGCAAACAGGTTGATGTTGCCGCTCGCAATACCGGCCAGCAGGGCTGAATTCAGGATCTGGTTGTAGTTCAGGTTGGTCTGCCGGGCATCGTTGTAGTTGATGTAGGCATCAAAGTTGAAGTACTCGTTGACCTTGCCGACCACATCGAACGTCCCGCGGTAGAAATCATTCTGGGTGGTGTAGATACGGTTCGGACCGGATAGGAAACGATTGCGGATGGTCAGGCCGGACGTGTCCGTAATCGGAACCCCGGGGTCTCCCTGCAGGCTCGCGATGCTCGCCGAGACTGGCTGCGGGTTAAGGACCGATGCTGTCGCGGTGCTGGCATAAATGAAGTCAGCCTTAACCGTGAGTTTCGAACTCACGTCATGGGAAACGGAGGCATCCACAATCTTCTTATCGAGACCGCTCTGGAAAGTCGGCCTGATGCCGAGATTGAATCCGGCGGTGATATTGTTGTTCTGAACATAGGTTCCATTGGCGACGAGGGTCGCGAAGGGAACGGCCGGCCCGGCCGGCGGGGTATTAAGACCGGACTTCAGATTATAGTACACGCCTCCCGAGGTGTTGATCACGCCCGGGTAGCTCGCCGTGCCATAATAAGGATTGGTATAGGTGAAATCCGACTCATACAGCGGATCCGTCTTGGACCACTCGGCGGCCACCATGACCTGCGTGTCCTTATTGGACGCACCCGCGATCGCAGAGACGTTACGCTCACGGACGTAACCGGCATTGGCGGTCTTCTTGGTGACAGAGAAGTGGGTATCGAGCTCCGCGCCGGTATAATCCTTCTTCATGATGATGTTGATCACACCCGAAACGGCATCCGTGCCGTAGATGGCGGATGCGCCATCGGTCAGGACCTCAATGCGGTCGACCGCTGAGATCGGGATGAGGTTAAGGTCAACGAAGGTATCGCCACCTGAGGCAGCCACAGGGGACGAGGCCACCCGCTTGCCATTGATCAGCACCAGCGTGTCCGTATTGCGCAGGGCGGCTTGGGAGCCGCCGTTGTTACTATTGTAGGCTGTGTTGGCGTTATCCACGCCGATGTTGCTCGCGCCTTGGATCTGGGGAACCGTTTTCTTCAGGAGATCCAGCACGCTCGAGGTGATGCCGGTGGCGGCAATCTCGGCCGTGGTGATGACCTGGACGGGCATGGCCTTAGTTTCATCCGCAGCAGCCGGGATGTAGGAACCCGTCACTTCGAACTTATCGAGAACGACAGTTGAATCAGAATCCTTGGCCGGAGCAGCAGCGGTCGTCTGGCCATAGCCAGAAACCGCGAGTAGACCTGAAGCCGTCAACAGTGACAGCGCAGTCATGAACTTCCGCGAACGGAGGTTGTTCATAGTCATAGTTTTATCAGTTTGTGTTGTGGTGTTATAGAAGTTAACCGGCTTGGGACCATGTTGAACTTGGGAAAATGCTGGAATGAAAAATCTAGGAATGCAATAAATTCGTTAAGACGCATTTTTTATATGATGTATGGCATGATTTCCGCGTTTAACTGCATTTCATCGCTTAGCAGCTTTGGCGCCAGAACGGCAAAAAAAGACCCCATCAGCCCACGGCTCATGTTCAGGGCCTTGGATCATAGGCAAAGGTGCGATGCCCAAACCGCTCGGGGACACTTTGAGCGAGTGAATAATACTCGGGCCGCGCAGTCCGGAAGTTTTTGCCCAACGCGTTTTGGCGCAATCCCAAGGGCTGCCCTCTACCGGGCATAATACGCTATGCTCGCGAAGCGCCCTCCCCGCGAAGGGAGGGCGCTGAGGTCAGCAAGTGACTAAGCCAAGTGATTAGAACTTATACTTCAGGTCGACATACCAAACCCGGCCAAAGGGGCTGTAAGCGCTCCCATCAAACGGAGGGTTGTCGAACACGTTCGGATCCAGCGGGGGATGCTGGTTGTTCAGGTTGTTGCAACCGAGGTCCACGCTCAGGCCGGTGAGGGCCGGATTGACGAGCTCACCCATGTCAAACCGGGTTTGCAGATCGATCACGTTGTAAGCGGTCTCGAAGCCTCCTTCCATATCAGGGACCTTGGGGATATGCGTATAACCGAGCGTCGCGCCGTAGCCCTTGTAGGTCCAGTCCACCGTCGAATAGGAACGCCAGTGGGGCATGGTGCCATCATCGACGTAGCCCGCATAGTCGGTGCCCGGATCGGACGGCCCAAGCTTGATGAAGAAGCTCCGGACATTGGCCCAGCTGGTCTCAACCGTGAACTGGCCGTACTTTTCCCACGGCAAGCGGTACTTGGCATGGAGGTCAAAGCCAGACTGGTTGATTGTACCAATGTTAACCAAGCTCTCCAACACGTAGATATTGACCAAGTTGGTCGAAACCTGGCCTGGACCCGTGACTTGGTGACCGCCCTGATTGGCAAAATTGCCAATGGTAACATACGGAGCGAACGGCGAAGCCGTGCCGAGTTGCTCCACCGACTGCAACATCGTCAGATCAGAAGCCGGAGTGGAGATCACATTGCTCTGCTTGATGTTGTAGTAGTCGATCGTAAGCTCGAGACCCTTCACGTACCTCGGTGAATAGATCCCGCCGATTGAGTGGATCCCTCTTTTCGGTCCATCCCTAGAGTCGGTCTGGGCGATTGGTTGATGTTGATACGACTGACGCTGGTTGTCCATCCCTGGCGGAGGGAAGGCCCGGCTCGGCGGGCC
>CAIONS010000062.1 GCA_903859715.1 uncultured Opitutia bacterium | reverse complement strand
GATTCGAAACTGCTGCCACCCGTAGGTGTCTGGACCGTGTCTCAGTTCCAGTGTGGCTGATCATCCTCTCAGACCAGCTACCCGTCTTAGCCTTGGTGAGCCGTTACCTCGCCAACTAGCTGATAGGCCGCGAACTCCTCTTCTAACGTCAGGCCTTGCGGTCCCTGACTTTGGTATGCCTCTCATGCGAGAAGCAACCATATGCGGTATTAATTCGCCTTTCGGCGAGCTATTCCCCATTTGAAGGTAGATTGTTCACGTGTTACGCACCCGTTCGCCACTGCTTTTATATCCACTTGCGCTTCAATAAAAACCGTTCGACTTGCATGTCTTAACCACGCCGCCAGCGTTCATTCTGAGCCAGGATCAAACTCTCCGAAAAGAGTTCAGAACCTAGTGATTCTTGAACTACTGAATGTTGTGAGCCGAAGCTCACACTTGATTCTTCTGTATTTGGAATTGTTGATTGGGGGTCCCAATCAATCGCACAAAGTAAATTTCAAAGAGCCTTCCGATTAGGGAAAGAGTTTCAGCAAGAATTCTTTCGTGGGCTCCGTCAACACCTTTTCCAAAAATTTTCTTTTGGACTGGTCGCCGAGGCCTGAATTTCGCCGCCCTGCTTCATCACCGCCGCATTTCTGCGGGAGAGTGAGTCGAAGGGAGGCGGGAACATGTTAACTGTGGTTCATGGTTCAAGTTCTTTTTTTAGAATTCCCGAATATGGTTTTTAACCATTTGGTAATAAATATATTAGGATATCATTCCTTGGACGTTTAAAGGAAATCTTCCCTTCCCCCCAAAGGCCCATGACCGGGCCGGCGGCCACCGCGCCCCGAGCCGCCAACATTATATAATTGGAAATCGGATACGCAGGGGCCACAGCCGCGGCAAACACCGGAAAAGGGTCCTTGGGCGTTTACAGCCAATCCTCCGATCCGGCCGCGCGGCCTTCCAGACGGATTTATCTGTTTTCTCCGTCACCCTGCCACGATTCTCCCTCCTGACCGGCGGCAATGCGGTTTGCCATGTCATCGCGAGCCCAGTGCAGTCGAGTATGGCGATCCAGCTGACTGGATTGTTTCGTCTTCCGCTCTGCAGGCTCATCGTAATGACAAACTGGCCCACTACCCGATCATGCGACAGCCCGTCTTGCCACAGATGCACTTCAACGTCCCGTCGACGGTAATGAGCGTCTCCCTTCCAGCCGCCGCCAAAGGCTCCATCGCGCCTGGGTTGGTTCGGTGACGGTTCGGTCTACCTTGCCGGAACCTTGCTGAGAGCGATCTTCCCACGTCAGCAGGCGAAACCTAACGCTAAGGGGGCAAAAGGACGTAAATTGTACCGCCATTAAAGCTGCCAATGCCATCATTGTGACAGAGCAGAGGTATCGCAACGAAGTGCACCCTATAGGTCTGCTGGAGACCGGAATGCAGGCTGCGATTTGCGCCCGTGGCTTGATAGGTTCAGCGCACTCGATATCTAGGTAAGGGAGAAAGTATCAAAACTCCTATAAATTGAGGTTATTGACTGATTTCTTTATGAATATGTTAGGAGAAGTGGCCATTTTTCATAAAAAACAAGATATTCGGCACTCACCGTTGTACCTGGATTTGCTTCTTGCAGCGCCTCCCGCAAGTCGGCAGTTGCTCATGCCTTATTTCATGATTTATGCAGGGTTTTTGGGCGATTTCATGGCTTTTGGGCCATTAATTCAATTATATTGCCATTTAAATTAAAATTCTTTTGAACGGCCCACTCCTATTTTCAACTAACCTCACATTCTCGACCACTCACTAACTCAACCAAGGCAAATTTTGGACCTTAAACAGATCAAACAAATCATCGAACTCATGAAACGCTCGGAATTGAGCGAGTTCGCTGTCGAGGAAGAGGGATTTAAGCTTAAAATTCGGCGTGGCGGCAATGGCTTGCCTGTGGTCTCCACTGGGCGCGGCTCTAATTCGCCCTTTGTCCCTGCTGTCGAGGCCACCCCCACTCCGTCTGCGTTGGCCGCCAATTCTGCAGCTAATTCTGCGCCTGGAGCGGCTCCGGGGCAGGCAAAGGACGATGAAGGTACAATCTATATTAAGTCACCGATGGTTGGGACTTTCTACCGTGCAGCCACTCCTGAAAGCAAACCCTTCGCTGAGCCTGGGATAAAGGTCACCGAGACGAGTGTCGTCTGCATCATCGAAGCGATGAAGATCATGAATGAGATCCAAGCCGAAATAAAGGGTACGATCGTCGAAGTTCTGGTGGAAAACGGTCAACCGGTCGAATACGGCCAACGGCTCTTTAAGGTTAAACAGGGCTAAAACAGCCTTCCGACCGGCCGCCGCACGCATTTTGCGTGGTATTGGTTGGGCTTGCAGAATTATCGTTTTTCCCATGATCCAGAAAATCCTCATCGCGAATCGCGGTGAAATTGCCCTTCGTATTGTCCGAGCCTGTCGTGAATTAGGCATTAAAACGCTCGCCGTCTATTCTGAGGCTGACGTTCAATCGCTTCATGTTCAGCTCGCGGACGAGGCCATTTGCATCGGTGGCCCAAAGAGCGCTGATAGCTACCTAAGGGCTGACCGAATCATCAGCGCCGCCGAGATTGCCGATGTTGACGCCATCCATCCTGGCTATGGCTTTCTTTCCGAAAACGCCAAATTCGCAGAACAGTGCGAATCCTGTAATATCAAATTTATCGGCCCGAAATCCAAGTCTATCAAGATGATGGGTGATAAGGCGGTCGCCAAGGATACGGTTAGGAAAGCCGGCGTCCCTACCGTCCCTGGATCCGATGGTCCCGTCGATAACGAGTCTGAGGCCGTCAAAGTTGCCTGCAAGGTCGGCTACCCGGTCATCATCAAAGCCGTCGCCGGCGGCGGCGGCCGCGGCATGCGGATTGCCCATAACGACATCTCCTTCGCCAAGGAGTACCATGTGGCTCGCGGCGAGGCCGAGAAGGCCTTCGGCAACGGTGCGGTCTACATCGAGCGTTACATCGAGAAGCCCCGCCATATCGAGTTCCAGATCCTCGGCGACAGCCACGGCAAGATCCTTCATCTCGGCGAACGCGATTGTTCGGTCCAGCGCCGGCACCAAAAGCTCATCGAAGAGTCGCCCTCTCCTTTCCTCACATCTGATCTACGCAAAAAGATGGGTAAGGCCGCGATTCGGGCCGCCGAGGCTGCCGACTACGAGAACGCCGGCACCATCGAGTTCCTCGTCGATGCCAAGGGTAACTACTTCTTCATCGAGATGAACACCCGCATTCAGGTCGAGCATCCCGTGACCGAGGAATGCACCGGCATTGACCTGATCAAGCAGCAAATCCGCATCGCCAATGGGGAGAAGCTCGATTTCGACCAGGGCGATATCAAGTTTGAAAAACATGCGATCGAGTGCCGCATCAACGCCGAGGATCCCGCCCGTAACTTTGCCCCCTCGCCCGGCACCATCGGCCTGTACTACGCCCCGGGCGGCCATGGAGTCCGCGTCGATTCCCATGCCTACAGCGGCTACGTCATCCCGCCGTACTACGACTCGATGATCGGCAAGCTCATCAGCTTCGGATCAACCCGCAAGGTCGCCCTCGAGCGCATGTACCGCGCCCTCAGCGAGTATCTCATTCGCGGCATCAAGACCACCATCCCCCTGCACAAAGCCATCATGGCCGACCCCGTTTTCATCGAGGGCAAGGCCACGACCGCCTACATGGAGGACTTCATGAACCGGACTCCGCCCGACCTGTTCTCCTGAGCTGATCGGTTGCCCTCCCCGCCGTTCCCCGAGCCCGCCCACCCGCGGGCTCGTTTGTTTTGCCCTTATGCGGGTCGGATCAGAACCACATCACTCCACTCGCCCATTACGCGGTGATTCATCGCCCAGCCCGGTGCAGCCTTGGAAAACGCCGTCCGCACCTGCGTATTCTCCACCGCCAGGATTCCACTTAGGATGAGTGTTCCCCTCGGCGCCACCGCTCCGACCAGCTCACCGGCAAAACGGATCAGCACATCCGCCAGGATGTTCGCGAGCAACACACCCGCGGACCGATCCTTGAGCCCGCTGATCAGATCGCCGACGAAAAACTCCACTCGCCCCGCAAGCGCATTAAGCTCGGCATTCTCCTCACTCACCCGGACGGCTTCAGGGTCATTATCAAAACCAACGATGTCGTGAAACCCGAGTTTCGCGGCCGAGAGTGCCAGAATTCCCGACCCACAACCCGCATCGATGACCAACAGGCCCGTCCGACTCCTCCCACTCGCCGTCAATTCGGCATCCAGCGCTGCCAGTCGCTCCACGCACAACCGCGTCGTTTCATGATTACCCGTGCCAAAGGCCAGCCCCGGATCCAGCCAGAGTACTTCGTCGCCAGCGGAAAGTTTGTAGCTTTCGCGTTCCCAGACCGGAACCCAGTGCAACCGGCCAAATTGCCAGGCCTTGAAGTGTGCCTTGTAACTGTCCCGCCAGTCGGCATCAGCCAGCAACCGCACCGCCGGCTCACTCATCGGCTCCACGGGCAGCAGCGGCCGCAGTTCCGCCCAACGACTCCTCACTTCCGCTTCACTTGGGAAAATTCCCACCACCCAGGCCCGCTTCGCAATGACGTCCTCCAGCAAGCTCCAGCCGTCCAGCCCGAGTTCAAGCAGCACCGTGTCCGCCGCCTCCACTCCGCTCGCGGGAATCTCAATTTTGATTTCGACCAAATCCATCCGTCGAAAATTTCCCCGGCGGCGTCCCGTCGCAACGCCAATCCGCTCAACCTTCCCCGCGCCGCTCCCGATACGCCCGCGGACTCACGCCCACTGTCGCCCGGATTGTCTTGTTGAAAAAATGCAGGTCCGGCAGACCCACTTCACCGGCGATGGTTTTTACCGCCAGCGTGGTATGAACGAGCAAATGCAACGCCCGCTCCACCCGGCGGCGGCGGATGTAGCCCTCGATCGTCACGCCAAACTGGGCCCGGAACAGCCGGGTGAGATGATTATGGGAAATCTCCGCGCGCCGTGCGATCGCGGGAATCTCCAGCACCTGCGAAAGACGCAGCTCAATCTCCCGCACAGCCTGGCTCAGCGCCGGATGCTGCCGTTTGTGGGGCGCCCGCTCGGCCATCGGTTGGCCGGCCAGCTGCCAGAGTACATCCCACAGCCGTACCGAGGCGCGCCGCGGCTGTGACGGCAGCCACCCCGCCGCTTCCTCCATCGCCCGGGTGAGTGGATCAAAGGCCTCTCCTGCATTCTGCATCGCCGGCATGGTCACCGGATCACCGCCCGTCGGCAGACGGAAATGCGCGAAGATATGCCGCGACTCACCGCGAAACCGGTACACGATCCGCGCGTTCGGCGGGGTCACGCTCGCCCAGCCCGGCCGGATCACAAACTCCCGGCCATCGACGGTGAATATACCCTCATAGCCGTAGAGATGCAGGCACCACAGCTCGGGCAGCTGATATTCCTCCACCGCCCGCTTGCGGCCATGCACGGCCCGGCCCGCCTGCACCAGCTGCGGCGGATTCTTCAGCGGCATCTGCCATGTGACGGTGTCCACGCCGCGATTCCTCAGCGTTCGCTCAGTCGCGCGATTACCACCGGCAACAAGGCGTGCTCAGCCGCATGTACTTTGGCCGTCAGCGATTCAAGACTGTCCCCTGCCTCGATGCGCACGGCCGTCTGGTCAAGGATCGGGCCGCCATCGACCTCGGGCGTGACCTCATGGACGGTACAGCCGGTGACCCTCACCCCGCGACGGAAAGCCTGCCCAATGGCATCGAGCCCGGGAAAACTCGGCAGCAAGCTCGGATGCAGGTTGATGATCCGGCCGGCAAACGCGCCCAGAAACCCCGGCTTCAACACGCGCATAAACCCCGCCAGTACGACCAAATCCGGCGCACATCCCTTGACCGCCGCGATGAAGCGCTCCTCCCCTTCGCCTTCAAGCTTCGTCTTGAAGGGCGCGGGATCCACAAAGGCCGCCGGCACGCCAAAGCGCCGGCCCAGCACAAGAATCTCCGCCTCCGGCCGATCGGCGAAAATCTGCACCACGCGCGCCCGGCCAAGCCGGCCAGCCTGTTGCGCCATGAGAATCGCCTCGGCGTTTGTCCCCAAGCCGGAACCAAGAATAACCACGCGCATGGCACTCAAACTTCGCCCGCGGCCTTGATCTTCGCGATCAGGCTGGTCGTGCTGAAACCCGCCAGGAATGGCACAAAGGAAATTTTCGTTCCCGCCTCCTCCAGCGCCGCCCGTTCCTCCGGATTCAGCTTATCGAGCGTATAATCGCCCGCCTTGGCGTAAACGTCCGGCCGCAGCGCCCGGATGTCCGCGGTCAGGCGCGGTTCGCGAAACACCACAATCCCATCCACGGAGGCCAGTGCCCCCAGCGCGTAGGCCCGCTCGGTCTCGCTCTGCACCGGCCGGGTCGGGCCCTTGATGGCCCGCACACTGGCATCGGCGTTGATCGCCACGACCAGCACGTCGCCGAGCGCACGCGCCGCCTGCAGCGAATAGAGATGACCGGTATGCAGCAGGTCAAAAACCCCGTTGGTCACCACCACTTTCCGGCCGGCAGCCCGCCATTTTGCCCGCAGAGCCACGGCTTCATCCAGCGTCAGGAGTTTGGGGTTATCGAGTTTCACGCTTGGCCGGCAGGCTCACACGCCGCTCCGCCGTTGTAAATTACCTTTCCCTCGTTTTGCTGGCGTCACCCCCGATGAAGCCCCGCATCGCCTTGGTTGTCCTTTCCCTCGTGCTTTCGCTTTTGACCGGCCTGCCCCTGCGCCGCGGCGCCGGCGGCACGACCACCGCCGGCCCGACCCGGCCGCTCATCGGCCTGTCCATGGACACTCTTGAGGTCGAACGCTGGCAACACGACCGCGACCTGTTCGTGGCCCGCGCGAAGGAACTCGGTGCCGATGTCCTCGTGGTCTCCGCCAACAGCGACGACACTCGCCAGGTCCGCGATTGCGAGGCCCTCATCAGCAACAAAATCAGCGCCCTCGTCATCATCCCGCACGACGGCGCCGCCATGGCCAAGGGCGTCGATCTCGCGCACCAGGCCCACATCCCGGTGCTCGCCTACGACCGCCTCATCCTCAACTGCGATCTCGATCTCTACCTCACCTTTAACAATGTCCGCGTGGGCGAACTGCAGGCCGGCTACCTCGTCGACAAACTGAAGGGGAAAAAGGCGCGCATTGTCCGTCTCCTCGGCTCCAAGACCGACAACAACGCCTTCCTCTTCAAGCAGGGCCAGGACAACATCCTCAATCCCGCCATCGCCCGCGGCGACATCGAGATTGTCCACGAGGACTGGTGCGACGGCTGGCGTCCCGAGAACGCCAAGAAGGTTCTCAACGCCGCCATCACGAAGTCCGGCCGCAACATCGACGCCGTGCTCTGCTCCGCCGACATCCTGGCTGCCGGCGCCATCCAGGTCCTCCTCGAGGAAGGCCTCGCCGGCAAGGTCCTCGTCACCGGTCAGGATGCCGACCTCTCGTCCTGCCAGCGCATCGTGGAGGGCACGCAGAGCATGACCATCTACAAGCCGATCAAACAGCTCGCCAACACCGCCGCCGAGCTGGCCGTCAAGCTGGCCAAACGCGAGGTCATCGTCGCCAAGGAGGAGCTTCCGAACGGCAAGATCAACGTCCCGGCGATTTTCCTGTCCGTGCACGTCGTGGACAAGGATACGATGGAAAGCACCGTCATCGCCGACGGCTTTCACTCCCACGAGTCCATTTACGGAAAGTAACGCCATGCCCGCACTTCTCGAGGCCTGTGCGATCACCAAGCGCTTTCCCGGTGTCACCGCCCTGCGCGAAGTGAGCTTCGACCTGCGCCCCGGCGAGATCCACGCGCTCTGCGGGGAAAATGGCGCCGGAAAATCCACCCTTATCAAGCTGCTGTCCGGCCTGCATCCGCACGGGAGCTACGAGGGCGAGCTCCGGCTCGACGACCGCCCCGCGCAGTTCCGCTCGATCGCCGACGCCCAGCGCAACGGCATTGCCGTGATTTACCAGGAACTCGCGCTCATCCCGGAGCTCTCCATCGCGGAAAATCTTTTTCTCGGCTGCGAACCGCGCCGCGGCCTGCTCATTGACTGGGAAAAGCTTTATACCGACGCCCGCACCATCCTTGGCCGGGTCGGACTCGATCTTTCGCTCGAAACCCCCGTCGGCCGCCTCGGCGTCGGTCAACAACAGCTGGTCGAAATCGCCAAGGCTCTCAGCAAACAGACCCGCATCCTGATCCTCGACGAGCCCACCGCCGCGCTCGCCGAGCGCGAGGTCGAGATCCTCCTCACCCTGTTGCGCGATCTCCGGGCGCGCGGCATCGCCTGCATCTATATCTCGCACAAGCTCGACGAGGTGTTCGCCATCGCTGATCGCATCACCGTGCTGCGTGACGGCGCCACCATCTCAACCCACGCCACGGCGACCACGTCCAAAAATGGCGTCATCCGCGACATGGTGGGCCGTGAAATCAAGGACCTGTTCCCGCGCGTCGCCTCCCAGCCTGGCGACGTTCTCCTCCAAGTGAGTCATCTCAGCGCCGCCCCTTCGCCCAATGCACCTCCGCGTCTGCACGACATCAGCTTTGCTGTCAGAGCCGGCGAGGTACTCGGCATCGGCGGCCTCATGGGTGCAGGCCGCACCGAGTTGCTCATGCATATTTTCGGAGCCTGGGGCGTGCGGCAGGACGGCCAGGTGGTGATCGATGGCCTTTCACTCCACGATGCCACCCCGGTTCAGGCGCTGGCCGCCGGACTCGCGCTCGTCAGCGAGGATCGCAAGCGCTACGGCCTCGTGCTCGACCGGGACATTGGCTTCAACCTCTCGCTGTCGTCCCTCACCCGCCTGAGGCGCGGTCTCCTCCTCGACGAAGAAGCCGAAGTCCGCGCCAATCAGAAGTTCTTCTCCTCCCTGCGGGTGAAGGCACCCTCGCTCGAGACCGTCGTCGGTACCCTCTCCGGCGGCAACCAGCAGAAGGTCGTGATTGGCAAAGCCCTCATGACTGATCCCCGCGTCGTGTTCCTCGACGAGCCCACCCGCGGCATCGATGTCGGGGCGAAGCTGGAGGTTTACGAGCTGGTCAACCGCCTCACCGCCGAGGGCAAGGCGGTCGTGCTCGTCTCCAGTGAACTGCCCGAGCTGATGGGGATGAGCGACCGCATCGTCATGCTCCATGAAGGCCGCGTCGGCGGTGAATTTACCCGCGCCAGGGCCACGCCCGAGAAACTCCTCGCTGCCGCCCTGGGTCGTCAGCTTTCCGCCGCCTAGCGATGAAAACCAAGTTCTCCGCCAGAGATTTTTCCCTGATCCTGAGCCTGGTCGCCGTCTGGGCGTTCTTTGCCGTGGCCTCGCCCCAGTATTTGTCTGCGCGCAACCTTTCCGCCCTCTCGGTCGAACTCGCCATCACCGCTACCCTCGCGCTCGGCATGTTGCTCGTGATTCTGCCGGGACACATCGACCTCTCGGTCGGCAGCGGTGTCGGCCTCATCGGCGGTATCGCCGCCGTGCTGGTGTTCAACCACCACTGGCCCGCGCCCCTCGCGTTTCTGCCGGCCATCGCCGTCGCCCTGCTGATCTGGTTCGCCCAGGGCACCCTCATTGTCCGCGAGCGCATTCCCGCGTTCATCATTACGCTGGGCGGCCTGCTCATCTTCAAGGGCGCCTTCTGGCTCGTGATCAACACCCACACCGTGCCCGTGGCGCCCGGCGGACGACCCAATCTTTTTTCCCTGCTGACCACGTATTATCTCCCGCCACTCGCCAGCTACGGGCTGATCGCCCTCGTCATGCTGGCGCTGATCACCGTCACGTTGCGCGGCCGGAAACGGCGGGCCTCCCTGGGCTTTGAGGTCGACGACGCCGAACTCGCTTTCCTCAAGCTCTTCCTGACTGCCCAGGCCCTGCTGCTGTTTGTGCTGTGCGTGAACCAGTTTCGCGGCATCCCGCTGCCGGTGCTGATCCTCGGGCTCGTGGCGCTCGTGATCCAGATCATCACCCGGCACACGCCCTTCGGCCGGCATCTCTACGCGATCGGCGGCAACGAGGAGGCGGCCTTCGTTTCCGGCGTGCCGGTGCAACGCGTCGTGATCGGCGCCTACACGCTGCTCGGTGGCATCGTGGCCATCACCGGCCTGCTTCAGACCGCCTACTCCGGCGCCTCGACCACGACGGTCGGCGACTCGATGGAACTCGACGCCATCGCCGCGTGCGTCATTGGCGGCACCAGCCTCCGCGGCGGGCGCGGCACCGTGCTTGGCGTCATTTTTGGCGCGCTCATCATGGCGAGCCTGCTCAACGGCATGACCCTGCTCGCGGTGTCACCCGAATTGAAATTCATCGCACGCGGCGTCGTGTTGACGCTCGCCGTGTGGATGGACGTCAAGCTGGCGAAGCGCTGAGGCTCAGAAAAACTTCTTCGCTTTCTCGAAGAACTTCTTCGACGTCGGCTCGCTCGCGTCGCCACTGACGCGGGCAAAGTCCTCGAGCAGCTTCCGCTGCTCGCTCGTGAGCGATTGCGGCACCTCGACTTGGACCCGTACCAGCTGGTCGCCCTGCCGGCCGCCCCGGAGCGAAGGCATGCCCTTCTCGCGCAGCCGGAACGTTGTGCCGCTCTGCGTGGCACTGGGAATCTTGAGCGAGGCCTTTCCGAACAGGGTCGGCACCTCGATCGTGCCACCGAGCGTTGCGAGCGTGAACTTGATCGGGATTTCGCAGAAGAGATTGTCCTCCTGCCGCTCGAACAATTCGTGCTCCTTCACCGAAAGGACAATGTACAGGTCGCCGGACTGGCCGCCGGCCAGGCCCGCTTCACCGTTGCCGGAGGAGCGCAGGCGCGAGCCGGTGTCCACGCCGGCCGGAATGCGGACATTCAGCTTTGACGTCTGGACAACGCGACCTTCACCCCGGCACGCCGTGCAAGGCTTCTCCACCTTGGTCCCCATGCCGCCGCAGGTCGGGCAGGTTTGCGTGAAAGTGATGATGCCGCCCGAACGGCGGATCTGGCCGGCACCACGGCACGTCGGGCAGGTGACCCGCTTGGAACCGGGCTCAGCGCCCGAACCTTCACAGCGCTCGCACGTGGCATGCTTGCGGAACGAAATCTCCTTCTCGGCGCCGCGCGCCGCTTCCTCGAGCGTGATTTCGAGATCATAGCGCAGATCGGAACCGTCGCGACCGGACTCCCGGCCGCCACCGCCGAACATCTCGTCAAAGATGCCGCCGCCACCGCCGCCCTGCTGCTGGCCGAAGACCTCACGGAAGATATCGAATGGGTCGTGGAAGCCGCCACCGCCGCCGGGCCCGCGCGGAGCGCCGGCTCCTGCGCCCTCGAAGGCGGCGTGGCCGTAGCGGTCGTATGCCGCGCGTTTCTCCGGATCCTTGAGCACCTCGTAGGCGTGGGAGATTTTCTTGAACATCTCCTCCGCCTCCTTGTTGCCGGGATTTTTGTCCGGATGATATTGCACCGCCTTCTTGCGGTACGCCTTCTTGAGTTCTTCCTCGCTGACGCTCTTTTCAACGCCGAGCAGTTCGTAGTAACCTTCTTTGGCCATGATTGGTCAGGCTTTCGCCCCGTCTTTTTTCTCCGCTCCGCTCGACACCACCACGGAAGCCGGCCGCAGCAGCCGGCCATTCAGCGAATAACCAGTGCGCACGACCGTGACCACCTTGCCCTCGGCCACCTCGGCGCTGGGCTGGGCGGAAATCGCCTCATGAAGATTGGCGTCGAAGACCTGGCCCAGTGGGTTGATCTCCTTCAGCCCGTGATTGGCCAGCGCGATCTTGAGCTGCGCCAGCACCATGTCGACGCCCCCGGCCAGCACTTTCAGGTCGGCGCCCGGCTGCTTCGCGGCCGCCAGGCCGAGCGCGAGGTTGTCCATCACCGGCAGCAAATCTTCCAGAACGCGCGAAGCGGCAAACTGGCGCAATTCATCCTTCTCCTTCACGGTACGGCGGCGGAAATTCTCCAAGTCTGCCACGGAACGCAGGTAGCGGTCGTAGTTCTCGGTCGCCTCCTTTTTCGCCGCAGCCAGCGCGTCGGGCGCAGGCGAAGCCGAATCGGGCGCGCTGGCGCCTTGGCCTGCGTCGGAGGGAGTGTTGAGCGTATCGGTGGAGTCGGATGCAGACATAGGAATCCGCCAGTTAACTACGGCTTTCTGCTTTCTTCAAGCGCATCGAAGTAGCCTTTGATCTTTTCGCCGGTTTTGTGGCCCGCGGCCTTGAGCAGGCCGGCGCCCGATTTGGCGGCGTCTTTCATGGTCTCGCCCAGGGCCCGGCCGAGTGCTCCGGGCAACAGCCCGTCCAGCGCCACTCCCACCGGCATGAGGCCCGACAACGCCGCCGGGGCGAGCAACTGCTTCACGCCGGTGACGTCGAGGTAGGTCTGGTTGAAGCCAAGTTTATAGTCCTGCACGACCGGGACCTGCCCCGCATGATCCTCAATCACGACTTCATCGATATGCACGGTCAGCCGGCGAATGAGAACTCCGCGCGCCGGCCGGACCGGCACCGGCAAGGCCGGATCCGCTCCCAGCGATACCAGGTTGCCCTGAAACGCCCCGGCGTTGGTCTGGCCGCCGTCGCGTTTCACCAGCGTCACCTTCGCCACGTCGAGCACGACCGACGTAAACACCGGCCGGTCGGTCAGCAGCGAGAACACTTCGGCGTCGGCATGAAACCGGCGCAGCTGCACAAAATCGCGGACCGGATAGGTGGGCGGATTGGTGACCACCAGGCCGCGCAATTCCACTGTGCCGGTGAAGGGATTGACCGCGAGGCTCTCCACTGTGGCGTCGAACCCGGTGCGCTGGCGCAGCTGGGTGGTGAATACCACCGGCAGGAACAGCATCCACGCCATGGCCACCGCGGCAAAGATCACCGCCAGAAAAACGAGCAGCTTGAAAAAAATCCCGCCGCGACTGGATGAAGATGGGCGACCGGCGCGCTGCACGGCGATCAGGTGAAATTCTCGGTCACCAGCAGGATCGCGGTGCTCTCGGCCGTGAAGGTAAAGGCGCATGCAAAGGGCAGCAGGACGTTTTCGCCACGCCCCAGTGCTTGGCCAAATGGCGCCCGCGAGCCCGTGCTGCCGTCGGCACCGCACCGCACAGATCCACTGACGATGCTCAGCAGCCGCGGCTGCTCGCCGGCGCTGATCGAAATCCGCTCACCCGCGCCCAGCACGACCCGGCGGATGCAAAATTCCGCGCAATCGGCGATGACGCCGGAGGTGGGCGCCGCCCGCACCGGCGCGGGTTCAAAATCATCCCACAGGATCGAGCGCAGCGACTCGGCGATGTGCAGCTGGCGCGGCTTGCCATCCAGCCCGACCCGGCCCCAGTCATAAACGCGGTACGTGGTGTCGGAGTTTTGCTGAATCTCGAGAATGAGGTTACCCGCATCGATGGCATGGACCTGGC
The DNA here is from genome assembly GCA_903859715.1 of uncultured Opitutia bacterium. Lineage (GTDB taxonomy): Bacteria > Verrucomicrobiota > Verrucomicrobiia > Opitutales > Opitutaceae > Opi-474. The sequence continues at coordinate 143,923 of CAIONS010000062.1, read as the reverse complement.
CGCTTTGCACCAGGATGGAGTCACCGGCTGCTACGCGGAAATGATGGATGCATTGCTCGAGCGTCCCATCGCTGATGGCATGCTCGAACTGCGGGCGGGTGACGCCGCGCTTCAGGCCGACCAGCAGGTGGGCATCGGCGGCGCTGTGGGCGATGTACCAGTTCTCGGTCTTCGGCTCGCCCTTGAGCTCGGCCGCCACAGCGGCGGGCGGATGAACCTGCAGGCTGAGCCGCTCGCGGCAATCGAGCCATTTCACCAGAATCGGAAACGGGCGGTTGGCCGGCCATTTCGGCCCCATCACATCGGCCGCATGCTTCGCCAGCACCGCATGCAAGGTCTGCCCGGCAAAATGACCCGCCCGCACGACGGACTGGGCTTCGGGCCGGTCCACGATTTCCCAGCTTTCTCCAATGGGCCGGCCGGCCGGAAGGGTCCGGCCAAAGGTCGATTCCAAGACGCGACCGCCCCAGACACGTTCCTGATAGAGGGGCTCAAAGCGCAGAAGATCTCGCATGGAAGGAAGATAAGGTTGGGCGAAACCCCGTCGAGGGGGAGTTTACATTTGACCGCCTAGAGGGTTAGCATGGAATCCGCGCTGTTTCGGTTGGTTCACACAAATGCCCAAGTCGGAGACTTCAAACCCAAACGACGGTCCGTCGTTTCAAGCCCAACGTTACCGCCCCAACTGGCTGGAGGCTGTCACGTGCTTCATTTTGGGCAGTTTCCTGACGGTCGCACTGGTTGATTACGACCCCACCCAGGTCACCCTGCACACCACGGCCGCCGCCACGGCCAAAAACCTCATGGGCTGGCTCGGGGCCGATACCGTGTGGGTGCTGCTGTATTCCATCGGCGTGAGCACCTGGCTCCTGCCGATCTTCCTGTTCTGGATGCTGTACGTGGCCATGCGCAATGCACGGCATCTCGTCATCACGCGCATCATCGCCATGGCGGTGGCGGCCGTGGCCTTGGCCAGCATCGCCTCCATGTTCAAGGAGGCCAAGTGGTACAACCCGTATTTCCCCAGCGGCCCCGGCGGACTGGCCGGCGTCATCCTCTATCACCGGCTGCTGGCGGAAGCCATCGGGCCCTTCGGTTCCGGCCTGCTGCTCGGCACGGGCTACGTGTTCGCGCTGATGTTTATTTTCACCAAGGACATCGGCCTGGAGCTCGAGCGCTACCTCACGATGTTCCAGGCGTGGCGCGCGGCGCGCCGTGCCGCCAAGGCGTTGCTCACCGATCAAAAGCGCAAGGACAAGGAGTCCGCCGTTCGTTCAAAAACTCCCGTCGCCCCGCCCACGCCGGCCCCCGTTGCCATCGGCCCAACCGGCAAAAAGGTCTTCGTGCCGAAGAGCCCCGAGGAATTGGAAAAATTGGCCACTGAACGCGCCGCTGCCGCCGTTCCTCCCGCCGGCAAGACCATGTCTCCCTTTAGCAAGCCCGACGCCGCGCCCGTTATCACCTCCAAGGCGGAGGCCAAGCCGGCCGAGCCGGTCGCCGAGCCCAAGCCCGTCAACGTTCCGGTCAAAAAACTCGAGCTGAACATCGTCAAGCCGGAGGAGACCAAGAAGTCCAAGGTCGCCGCGCTGCCGGCGCGCAGCGATGACAAGAACTACGAATTCCCACCGCTCAGCCTGCTCAAGGAACAGGTCAAGCCCACCGCTGCCAACAGCGAGGAGGAGCACCGCCAGAACGCCGAGAACCTCCTGCGCATTCTCGGCGAGTTCGGCGTCGAGGTCACCCTCGGTGAAATCCACGTCGGCCCCGTCATCACCCGCTATGAAGTCGTGCCCGCCGCGGGCGTGCGTGTGGAGAAAATCGCCGGCCTCGACAAGAACATCGCCCTCGGCATGCGGGCGCAGTCCGTGCGCATCCTCGCGCCGATTCCCGGCAAGGCCGCCGTCGGCGTCGAGGTGCCCAACCAGCACCCCACTGCGGTGGGTCTGCGGGAAATTCTCGAGAGCGAGGACTGGAGCAGCGCCAAGGCCGAGCTTCCGATCGCCCTCGGCAAGGATGTCTCCGGCAAGCCGCTGATTTCCGACCTCACCAAGATGCCGCACCTGCTCATCGCCGGCGCGACCGGCTCCGGCAAATCCGTCTGCATCAATGCCATTGTCGCCTCGATCCTTTACAGCGCGTCGCCCAAGAATGTCCGGCTCATCATGGTCGACCCCAAGGTGGTGGAATTGAAAATCTTCAACTCCCTCCCGCACATGCTGATCCCGGTCGTCACGGAACCGAAGAAGGTGCCCGCGGCGCTCAAGTGGCTCCTGGGCGAGATGGAGCAGCGCTACCAGGTCTTCGCCAAGGTCAACGTCCGCAATATTGTCGGCTTCAACTCGCGCAAAAAATCCGACGACGCCAAGCCCGTCGAAGACGCCCAGGCGGCCCTCACCGGCGTCGACCCGCTCGCGACGGAGGAAATCGAAATTCCCGACCGCCTGCCCTACATCGTCGCCATCATCGACGAGCTCGCCGACCTCATGATGATCGCGCCCGCTGAGATCGAGACGAGCATCGCGCGACTCGCCCAGCTCGCGCGCGCCGCCGGCATCCACCTGATCATCGCGACGCAGCGTCCGTCGGTCAACGTCATCACCGGCGTCATCAAGGCCAACCTCCCCTCGCGCATCGCGTTCCAAGTCGCCTCGCAGGTCGACTCGCGTACCATCCTCGACACCAAGGGCGCCGACACCCTGATCGGCCGTGGCGACATGCTGTTCTCGCCGCCCGGCACGTCCCGCCTGGTGCGCGCCCAGGGCGCATTTGTCGCCGATGAGGAAGTCACCGCCATCGTCGAATTTCTCAAGAAGAACGGCCCGCCGCAGTATGCCCAGGCGGTGCAGCAGCAGATCGACCGCGCCGCGCGCGAAGATGACGAGGAAGAGGGCGAGGGCGGCGAAGAAGGCGACATGGGCGACGACGAGGAATTGTACGCCCAGGCCCTCGACGTCCTGAAATCGAGCAAGCGCGCCAGCACCTCGATGCTGCAGCGCCGGCTGCGCATCGGCTACAATCGCGCCGCCCGCATCATGGACCTCATGGAGGAAAAGGGCGTCGTGGGACCGGAAAATGGCTCCAGCCCGCGTGAGATTCTCGTGGATCTCGATACCCTCTAATCCGGAGAATCCCCTTCCCCTCCGCGGCCAACTCCCTTACTCACACCCCTATGCAATCCATCGGCGAGCGCCTCGAAGAGGCCCGGAAGAAAAAAGGCATCTCCATCCGCGAGGCCGCGGAGGCCACCAAGATTCGCGGCGACTATCTCCAGCAGTTCGAAAACAACCGGTTCGACATCAATCTGACCGAGATTTACGTCCGCGGCTTTCTGCGCGGCTACGCCACCTATCTCAAGCTGCCCGTCGACAAGATCCTCAATGATTATGCGTCACTCGGCCGCGGTGAGCCGCGCCCGCGTCAGCCCAGCCGCGAAGTCTACGGCCGCATGGATGTCTCCGTCGCCTCGGCCGAGGACCGTGGTGAAACCGCCGCCGAGGAAGTCGCCGCGCCCCAGCCCGCGCGCCGTCAGCCCGCGGTTTCGCGCGGCAGCAGTTCCGCCGCCGGTCCCGCCATCGATCCGGCCCTGCTGTTCAAGATCGGCAAATGGGGCGCCTTCGCCCTGATCGCGCTGCTTTTCATCTGGGGCGTCGCCGCGATTATCCGTGGCGGCGGCAATTCCTCGACGAGCGCCCGCCCGGCCACCACCGCATCCAATCCTCCCCCGGCACAACTGCCGGTTGAAAAAACGATCACGCTCGTAGCGCTGGATATCGTGCGGGTAACCGTGACGCGCCAGAACAGCGATGGCAGCGAAGGTGAAATTATTTTCCAAGGTACGCTTGGCCGCAATCAGACGAAGGAAGTTCCGTGGCCCGGCCCGATCTACATCACGGCCAGCGCCGGCGAGAACTTGCAGATCGAGTACAAGGGCAAGCGGTATCCTTCAGGCTTCACGGGCGCCAGCCGCGCTCAGATGAAGTAATCTCGTTTCAGCCCGGCTGCGCTGTAGCAGCCGACGTAAGGAGGCTGTTGAGAGCTGTGCTTCAGCGCAGTGCGACGGGCCGGTCCAGAATCTCGCGCAGCAACATCGCCCGCCGTGCCGTTGGCGGATTGCGGAGATCCGCCAGCAGCGCTCCGCGCATCGCCACCACCGCTGCCACGCGTTCCGTTTCATTCTGCGCCGTGGCCGCAACCACGGCCGCCTTGCGCTGCTCCATGAGGCGGGCCGTTTCGAGCGCCCGCATTTGATCCGCCAGTTGCTGCTGTCGCTCCAGCACCGCCTCGGTTGAGCCCGTCAGCGGAGGTTCCGCCTGCGGGATCTCGCGTTCAGGATTCCATTCCGCCACCGGCTCGATCCGGCGCACCGGTTCCGCCGGCGCCACGGTGCCGCGACGCTCGGCAATCTTCCGCCGGATTTCTTCCTGGATCCGACGCGTCCGCTCCGATTCCGCGGGATCAAAATTGGCCGGCGACCGGGCAACCGTCGTGGGCTCGCTGATCTTCCGCGCGACCTTCATGGCGTTCCGGATAACCGAAATCACCACGAAGCCGAAGATGAGGAACGGCAGAAGCTGGAGGATCCCGGCCATGACGATGCCGGGTTATTTCTTGCCCTCGGGCTGGGCGATGCTGGCGCGCATGGCGGTGTCCGCCTGCACGTTTTCCATCTTGAAATAATCCATCACCCCGAGCCGGCCGGAACGGAACGCCTCGGCCATCGCGAGCGGCACCTGGGCCTGCGCCTCGACGACCTTCGCCTGCATCTCCTGCACGCGGGCCTTCATTTCCTGCTCCACGGCCACTGCGGCCGCCCGGCGGATTTCCGCCTGCGCCTGCGCAATGCTCTTGTTCGCCTCGGCCTGGGCTTCCTGCAGCTTGGCGCCGACATTCTCGCCCACGTCCACGTCGGCGATGTCGATCGAAAGAATTTCAAATGCCGAGCCCACGTCGAGACCGCGGGCCAGCACCGTCTTGGAAATGCTGTCCGGCGACTCGAGCACGACCTTGTAGCTCTCGGACGAGCCGATGGTGGAGACAATGCCCTCGCCCACGCGCGCGATGATCGTCTCTTCCTTGGCGCCGCCGACGAAGCGGTCGAGATGTGTGCGCACCGTCACGCGTGCCTTCACCTTCACCTGGATTCCATCCTTCGCCACGCCGTCGATGGTCGTGCGACCGCTTGCGGGATTCGGGCAGTCAATGACCTTCGGATCCACCGAGGTCCGCACGGCTTCCTCGACGGATTTGCCCGAACCCTTGGTCGCAAGGTCGATCGCACAGGCGCGCTGCCAGTCGAGGGCAATGCCGGCCTTCTGGGCCGCAATGAGAGCATGCACACAGGCCAGCACGTTGCCGCCGGCCAGGTATTGCGCCTCGATCTCGTCGATCGAGAGCTTGATGCCGGCCTTGGTGGCACGGATGCGCGCATCCACCATCACGCTATAAGGCACCTGCCGCAGCCGCATCGCCGCCAAGTTGAGCATGCTGACCGGCGCGCCAGCGAGCATCGCGCGAAGCCAGACGCTGAAGAACGAGAAGACGATCGCGGCGAGAACCAGGACGATGACGCCGATGATGAGGAAAACGAGATTGCTGGGATTCATGATAGTTTGGTGACAGTGAGTGAGAAATTCTGCGAGCCCGTGACCCTGAGCCGGGCGCCCGTGGCAATATGGCCGTCCAGCGACAGCGCCTCATAACGACGGCCATCAATTTCAATCTGCCCGCTCGGCATGAGCGGGGTGACCGACACGCCCTCCCGGCCCGTCAGCGCCGCAATGGCCGCCGCCGGCGCCTGACTGGTCCCATGGACCTCGGCATGCAGGAAGAATTTTTTACCGAACCGGGTCTTGGGCATCAGCCCATACTCAATGTACAGCGCCACGGTCAGCAGCATCGCGCCAATCGCGAAGGCCAGCAATCCGCCGCCCACGCCATATTGCGCAAAGGCCTGGGAGGTAGCCGCCAGCAGCGCGAGCGTGCCAAAGATCGCGAGGATGATGCCCGGCGTAAAGAGATCGAGCACGAGCAATACGATACCGAGCACAAAGAGGAGAAGGATGGTCGTCATGGCCGTGGGGTTGGGAACCCCAACCTGCACCTTCCTTTCGCCGTCACAAGCGTGAAGCCCTTGGAAAGTCCCGGCGTGTTTCCACCTTCCCTCCTCGGATGCGGAAAGAATTTGCGCACCCACGCCGCCGCCACTTACTCGCAGCCCATGGAGAAAATCTCCCATCTCGGACACACGCTCACCCGCTGGCGCGTCGGCCAGTCCACGTTCCTCGCCCTGCCCGAAATCGGGGCGCGGCTCATGAACTGGAACCTCACGCTCGGCGACGGCTCGGTGCGCGACGTCATTTACTGGCCCGAGCTGAAAACCTTCGACGACTTCTACAAGGTCCGCGGCGGCAACCCGATCCTGTTTCCCTTCAACGCCCGCACCTACGACCGCGGCGAAATCCATTTCTGGCGCGACGCCGCCGGTGTCCGCCGGCCGATGCCGATGCACGGGCTGGCGCGCCAGGGCGACTTCAAGCTCACGCGGCTTGATACCGGCGGCTTCTCGGCGCAATTCCTGCCCGGCGCGGAGGCGCGGGCCTGCTATCCCTTCGACTACGAGTTCACCGTCACGTACCGCTTCGAGCCGTTCGGGCTGGTGTGCGAACTCACCCTCAAGAATCTCGGCCAGGAACCGCTGCCCTGGAGCGCCGGCCACCATTTTTATTTCACCGTGCCATGGAGCGAGGGCTCCACGCGGAGCGACTATCTCATCCGGATTCCGGCAGCCAAGTCCCTGAAGCAGGATTTCTCCACCGGCCAGCTCATCCCCGGGCCCGCGCTGAAAACGGATGAGAACCTCGCGAACCCCGCGCTCATCGACACCCTCCACACCGCGCTGCGCTCCAATGAGGTCATTTTCGGCGAAAAGGGCCGCCCGGGCGATGTCGTGATGCGCGTCGGCAATGCCAAGGTCCCGCCGGCCGACGCCACGGTCGTCACGTGGACCGGCGGCGATGACGCCCCGTATTACTGTGTTGAGCCCTGGATGGGTCCCCCCAACGCACCCGAGCACAAACTTGGCCTGCATTGGGTCCGGCCGGGCGAGACCGAGACCTTTGCCATCAGTATCTCCGTAAAATAAGCCTCACCTCTTCCCCATGCCTCAACGCTATCCCGTCACCTCCCTGGCTTCGCTCCCCACCAGCGGCGGCCAGGCCTTCACCATCGCCGGCCGTCGTATCGCCTTCTTCAATGTCGGCGGAAAAATCCATGCGATGGATGACATGTGCCCGCATGCCGGTGCCCCGCTGTCCGACGGCCGGCTTAACGGCTGCGTCGTGACCTGCCCGTGGCATGCATGGGATTTCGACGTCACCAACGGCCGCATGCCCGGGCAAAACGAGGACTGCCTGAAAGTCTATCCCGTTCACGTCACCGGCGACCAGGTCGAGGTCGAAGTCTAGCTTCGCCCGCGAAGCTAGACTTGGGATTTGGGAGTTTGGAGCTGGAAGCTGGAATACGCGGCTGAAAGCCCAGCCTGCAGGCCGAACTGCACGGCCTTCAATCTCCCATCTCCTAAGTCCCAACCTCGCCGGCCCGCCGGGCCGGTTCAGTGCAGCGAACCCTTCCACCCTTCGCCGCACGGGCCGCCGGACGTCTGTGGCTCCACTTCATACTCGGTGCCGTCCATCTTGATGAGCGGACGGTAGCTGGCGGAAATCTTGCGGATATTGCCCGCGGCATAGTGACTGATGAACGACCGGCGGAAGCGCGTCTTCGAGCGGTTCGGACCCGAGCCATGGATAATGCTGCCGTTGAAAAACAGCGTGTCGCCGGCCTTCATCGGCACGAGCTGCACCTTGTGCCCTTCCGGCACCGGGACGAAGTGCGACGTATAGCTGATGCGCGCATCGGCCACCGCAGGACACACGATATCCGCCTGATTGGTCTTCGGTACGACCAGGATCGCGCCGTTTTCGGCATCGGTATCATCAATCGCGGTCCACGCCGCGATGCATGAACCCGGCTCCACGAGCAGATAAAACTGGTCCTGGTGCAGCGCCTGGCCACGGGCACCCGGCGGCTTGAAATAAAACATGCTCTGCGTCGCCACCGGATCCATGCCGAAAAACACCCGCAGCCGGTCGATGACGCGGGGCAGCAGCATGTAGTGCTTTGCGCGGTCATTGAAGCGGTGCGGCATCATCACGCGCGGGTATTGGAACAGGGGATCATCCGGATTCTTCACGCCGTCGGCCACCTCGCGCGGCACGTAATGACCCGGGACGCCCTCGGCATGCATCCGGGCGAAAATCTCGCGGATCTCCTCCACCTCCCCGGGCGCGAAAAGCTGAGGAACGTTCACATAGCCTTCGCGCGCGAAGAACTCGGCCTGGGCTTTGATTTCCTGGTCCGGGGTGGGATTAAGATCGGCAACCATGGAAATATCCTAGCATCGATCCGGATTTTGGCCAATAAACCGTCCCGTCAAATACCTATAATATCCTCCTGCCATTTCCATGACCGCCCGCGCCGATACTCCCGCCCCGCCGCCCGGCATGCTGGTGACAGGCCATTTTCACAAGGGACCGCGTTACACCACCTATCGCGAGCACGGCACCCGCGACTGGCTGCTCGTCCACACCCTCAGCGGTCACGGCCGATTCGGTCATGCCGCGGGTGAATTCATCACCCAGCCGGGCGACCTGGTGCTGGTACGGCCGGGAGTGTTGCACGACTACGGAACGGCGCGCGGCCACCGTCATTGGGAGCCGCTGTGGGCGCATTTCATCCCGCGCCCCGGCTGGCTGCCGTGGCTCGACTGGCCGGAAGTGGCACCCGGCATTCACCACCTCGCGCTGCGCGGCCATGAAGCCGCGCCCCGCCTCGCGCGGCGGTTTCACGATGTCATCCGCCTGAATGCCGGGCCCAGCCGCCAGCGGGAGGCGCTCGCGCTCAACGCACTCGAGGAAATCCTGCTATGGTGTGACCTGGTCAACCCGCACCGGGATACCGCGGGGCTCGACAGCCGCATCCGCCGTTCGCTCGACTTTATCTGCGAACGCTTCGCCGAGCCGATCAATGTTGCGCGGATCGCCGCCGATTGCGGGCTCTCGCCCTCTCGTTTCGCCCACCTCTTCCGCGCCCAGACCGGCGAAACCCCGCAGCGCTACCTCGAGTTGCAGCGGCTCAACCGCGCCCGCCAGCTCCTGGAGTTCACGCAGGAACCCGTCACCGCCATCGCGCGGGCCGTGGGGTTTGAAAATCCGTTCTATTTCACGCTGCGCTTCAAGCGCCACGGCGGCGCCAGTCCGCGGGCCTGGCGCCAACGGCGGAAGCGCGAGGGTGGATAGTTTTTCCGTTACATTTTCCCCCATCTCGCGTCACCCTTTCCCCATGTCGTCCGCCTTCCTTCCATTCGCATTGCTGCCCACGATCGGCGGCGGAGAAATGATGGTCGTGCTCCTCGTGGTCCTGCTCCTTTTCGGCGGCGAGAAAATGCCCCAGCTCGCCAAGGGCCTCGGCAAGGCCGTCCGGGAGTTCAAAAAGGCCGCGGGTGACGTGGAGCAGGAATTCAAGCGGGCGCTTGATGAAGTCCCCGATTCGCCGCCGCCCAAGGTCGCTCCACCCGTGCCGCGGCCGGCCCCGCCCGCCAACCGGATCGATCCGCCTCCGCCTCCCGGCACTTCACCTGCCCCGTGAACGCTGCGCCTCCGGATCCCTCCGCGCCCGTACCCTTCCCGATCACCGGGGAACTCGACCTGCACACGTTCAATCCGCAGGACGTCGATGACCTCATTCCCGCCTATCTCGCCGAATGCGCGGCGCGCCAGCTGAGCGAGATCCGCATCATTCATGGCAAGGGCACCGGCCGCCTCCGCGTTAAGGTTCACGCCCTGCTGCGACACTCGCCCTTCGTCCGGACCTATCGGCTCGGTGACGAACGCACCGGCTCATGGGGCGCCACCCTCGTTGCTTTACGCTGATGAAATCCTCCTCCCGATTTTTCCCCGGCCTGTTCACCGCCGCCTTGCTCCTCGGCCTGCTCACCGGCTGCGCGTCGTCCCCGGCGGTCAAGTCCGCTCCTCCGCTCATCCTCATCTCGATGGATGCCTTCCGCTGGGACTATTTCACGAAATACCCGGAGGAAACGCCGAACCTGCGGCAACTCCTGCGCGAGGGCAGCTCCGCCCGCGCGTTGATCCCGGTTTATCCGTCCAACACGTTTCCGAATCACTACTCCATCGCGACCGGCCTCTACCCGACGCACCACGGCATCATCAACAACGAGATGTTCGATCCCGTGACCAAGACCGTCTTTCACTACAACCGGGCCGCCTCGGTGCACGACAGCCAGTGGTGGGGCGGCGAGCCGATCTGGGTTACCGCCGTGAAGCAGGGCCATCCCAGCGCCGCTTCTTTCTGGGTCGGCTCGGAAGCCGCCATCAAGGGAGTCTATCCCACATTCTGGAAACCCTACGACTATTCGATCCCTTTCGAAAAGCGGCTCGACGAACTCGCCGGCTGGCTGGATCTGCCCGCCGGCCAGCAGCCGGCGGTCATCTGCTTCTACCTCGAGGAAACCAATTCCGCCGGTCACAAGTACGGACCTGACTCGCCGGAGGTTGCCGCCGCCGTCAAACTGCTCGACGGCCGCATCGGCGCCATCCGCGAACGGCTCAAGGCCGAGGGCAAGGTCGCCAATTTCGTGATCGTCTCCGATCACGGCATGACGTCCATCAGCAAAGACCGCGTGATCCTGCTCGACGACTACCTCGACCTCAGTTCCGTGCAGGTGGACTTCTACGGCCCGGTAACGGGACTGCGGCCGCTCGAGGGCAGTGCAGAGTCCGTCGTGCTCGCCCTTTCCGCGCTGCCCCATGCCAAGGCCTATCTCTCGCAGGATCTGCCGGCCCGTTTTCATCTCACCGGCAATGACCGCATCCCGCCGGTGTGGATCGTGACCGACGAGGGCTGGGAGATCGATACGCGCAAGCACTTCGCGATCATCAGCGGCAAGTTTAACCACGGTGATCATGGCTACGACCCGGCGCTCGAGTCGATGCACGGCATCCTCATCGCCAGCGGGCCGTCATTCAAAAGCGGGGTCGTGATCGATCCGGTGGAAAACATCCACATTTACAACCTGCTCTGCGCCGCCCTCCAGCTCACGCCGGCGCCGAATGACGGCGACGACCGGCTGGTCCGCGCCTTCCTCCGCGAGTAGCCGCCGTTTATCACGGTGATCGCCCGTCCCTCCCAAAGGGACGGAAAGACTGAAACTTTTCGGGCGGAGCTGCGTTCTTACGGGAGCAAACATCACCTCCCGGTTCCCAACCTCTCCTCTCATGAAATTAATCTCCCTCCTCTCCGCCGCCGCCCTCCTGGGGCTGGCTGTTTCCGTCCTCGATCTTTCGCTCAACGCCCATCTGGGCCTGTATGCCGCCACCGCCTCGGTGCTGTTTTTGATCGGTGTTGTCCGGGATTACGCCCCGCGCCGGCCGTATTGGCAGCCGCGGCCGGACAACGCCGCGCCTTTTCCGTCAGCGCTGACCCGCCAGGCGGAGCGCCTGGCCGCCTGACGCCCGGGATACGGGCCGGCGGCCGTCTATCCGGCCCCAGCACCGCCGATCACGGCAGGGTTGTTTTCAACGCGGGAGCCGCCATGCTCACCGGTCGATGAAACCTACGTTACCTACGGCTTCTTCATGGCGCTCGCTTTGATGCTGTTCAATCTGGCGCTCTACTTCCTCGGCTACCACTCCGACGCGGATAAGTATACCTCGGCAGAAACGATCACGCGGATCAGCTTTTGGGTGATCGCCTTCGCCTGCATCATTCCCGGCACGATGGCGCGCCGCAGTGAGATTCCGGCCACCGAGGATTTCGGCTACGGGGGCGCCTTGCTCACGGGGTTCATGATTTCGGTGTTTGCCGGGCTCTTCGGCATCGTGACGGGTTATCTCTATTTTCACCTGATCAACCCGAACTTCATTGAAGTCCTGATCCAGGCCGTGACGGCAAAAGCCGAGGCCAAGGGCGCCGGCTCGGCGCAGATCGCCCAGATGGAAAAGGGCATCCGCTTCATGATGGGCCCCATCATGTCGCCCATCGTCGGATTTCTCGTCACCGTGGTCTGCGGCACGCTTGTCTCGCTCATCACGTCGATTTTCATCCGGCGCACCGCCGTCGAGGATCTCTCTGCCCCGCCCGCAGTCTGAGCAGTGTAATTCTTCAAACAAAAAAGCCGGTTCCCGCAGGAACCGGCTTTTTTGTGTCTCCTTAAAACGCGGGGGTTCGCGGAACCGGAGCGGCCGGCGCCTGGGGTGGCAGCGAGATCTTGGTTTTTCCGGGCTGCACCACCTGTGTATTTCCGCCTTGGAAATCGTCGTCGGTCTGGAAGCTGAATTCCTGCATGCCCTCCAGCTTGTCGAGCCGGGCCCGAATCTCGGGCGGCAGGGCCTTGCGCTGCTCCGGCGTGGTGACCGGGCCGGAGAAGAGCTGTTCACCCTTGGTGTTTTTGGCGATGAGGGTCTTCTGGCCGTCCTTGATCGTGAGATCGAGCGAGCCCTTGTCGTCGCTGAAGACCATGTTGCTGTTGCTCGTGCTCACCGTGGTCGACTGCATCCCGGGACCCTCATTGCGGTCGGGCTGCCGGTGCTGTCCCGGTGCTGGCGGACCGCGCTCAATAAGCGCGAGGACCCGGTCCATGTCGTCCCGGCCCACGGCCGGCAACGAATCATCCTCATCGTTCAACGGCAGGTGCCGGGCGTGAAAAAAAGGCGCAGACCCCATCATGGCCATCTTGGGCACCTCATGCTTCGTCAGTTTCACTTTCGCAGTGCCTTCCTTGCCGCCACGAATGTAGGTGAGCGTGACCTCATCCCCTTCCTGGTGGTTGCGCACCAGCACCGAAAGCTGGCGCTGGTCGATGAGCAACTGGTCATCCAGTTTGACGAGTACATCGTGTCGCTTGAGCGCACTCGCCGCCGGACTTTCAGGCAGGATCATGTTGACGATCAGGCCCGCGTCCTTCGGCAGGTTGAGCTGGTCGGTCAGATCCGAGCCGGCCGGCGCCGTGGCAATGCCGAGGAAGGTGACGCGCTCGGTTTCCCTCGGGCCATCCGGTAAAACGACCGGGCGTTCGCGACGGGGCGGCGGGGCGTTATCGTCCGGGCCGGCGATGACGCGCAGTTCCTTTTGTTCGGCGGGCGCCTGGTCTTCGGCGCGAAGGCCGGGCAGTGCCAGCGCGAGGCCGGTGGCAGGAACGAGATAATGGAGGATGGATTTCATGACAGAGGATTATGGTTTTGGATCGATGGGTTTGATTTACTGGAAACTGACCGGGACGACGCGTTCCTCGGTGCGAGGCACGCTCCAGCGCAGCGAGGCCTGCGTGCGCGGGTTCTTCCACGTGATGGTATCAACATAGGAACTGAGGTACCGGCGTGCCGTGGTCCCGTCCGCCAGCGTCACGAGACCTTCGTCCCGATGATCGTAGAGGATATTTTCGGCCGACACCGGTTTGTAGGTCGCAGTAACGCGGGCGGTTGCCGGGACGGTCACTGGGACAGGCAGCGCCCGGTTTTCCTTGAGGAGAACCACGCCTGCCAATGCCGCCGCGAAGGGCAACGCAGCCCAAGTCCAATAGCTGCGCCGGGGCATGGGCGCGCCCAACACCTGTTCCACGCGGGCAGCCAGCACCGGTGACCCCGCGACCGGCCGCAGGCGTTTCAATTCCGCTTCAAGTTCGTTAAATTCGTCATCCATGGCAGTCGGCGGCCGTCAGGATTTCACGCAACGCAGCCAGCGCATAGCGGTAACGCGATGCGGCGGTATTGGGTGGGATGTCGAGCTGGGCGGCAATTTGCTCGAAGGTGAGCTCGCCCCAGATTTTGAGCACCAGCACCTCACGCTGCTCGGCCGGCAACTGACGGAGCGCGGACTCGATGGCTTGGCGGCGGTCATCGCCCTCCAACGGTGTTTCAAAAATAGGCTCCGTGTTTTCCATGCCGCCTTCGGCCCGCTCTTCGCGGGCCCCGCGCCGGGCATTGCGCCGGGCGAGGTCGACGGCCGCCCGTCGCACTGAGGTGATAAGAAGCGCCAAGGGCGCACCGCCCAACTGACGCTGGCGCCGCCAGAACCGGACAAAGGCTTCCTGCACCACATCCTCGGCATCCGCGAGCGAGCGCGTCCACTGCCGCGCACACAGCAGCAGTTTGGGTCCATGTCGCTCAAACCAGTCTTTCCAGGATGCATCATCAGGAATGTCCTCCATGCGTTCAGGGGCGAGTACTTTCCTAGGAAGCGTCATCGGACCGGGGGTTTGTCTATCTTCCGCCCAAAAAGTTTCCCCTGCCACCCCAAACAGGCGCAAAAAAAGACCCGGATTACTCCGGGTCTCGATTCTAGCCATCTGGTTTTGCCGGGCTTACCGCCCGATCAGGCTTTTCCAGCTGATGCGGTACTCAAGTGCCGCAAGAGCCAGCAGCGCCGCAACGACGCCGAAGCCGATCAGGGAGTCCGCGGTGACCGCGGGGTTCGCACGGGAAAGCAGGTATGCGGCGGAGCCGATGAGGCCGAGGAGGACCGCCAGGAGGGTGATTTCGTTTTTCATAATGTATTTTGGTTTGATCCGCCGGCTCCCTTTGGAACCGACGGGCCTATCATACGGTATCCCTTTCAATAGTTGAAATAATCGCTCACTATCATTCTCATTGGTTTTAGCTATGGAACTACATCAGCTTCGCTACGTCGTCGCCGTCGCCGAGACCGGGAACTTCACCCGGGCGGCCGAACGTAGCCATATTACTCAACCCTCTCTCAGTCAGCAAATACTGAATTTGGAGAGCGAAGTTGGGCACAAGCTTTTCCACCGGCTTGGCCGAAAGGCAGTCCTCACTGAGGCCGGGGCGACCTTTCTCGAGCGGGCCCGCCGTATTCTCTTCGAGGTCGAAAATGCCACTAAGGAACTCAAGGACCATCCCGCACTCGACCGACGGATCACGGTGGGCGCCGTTCCCACGGTGGCCCCTTACCTGGTCGCTCCACTCATCGAGCGTTGTCGCGAAACTCATCCCAATCTGCTGGTCCACATGCGGGAGGATTTCCGCAGCGATCTCAATCGCGCCGTGCTGGAGGGAGAACTCGATCTCGCCGTCGTCACCCTGCCCATCAAGGACCACCGCCTTTCCGTCGAACCGCTGCTGACCGAGCCGCTCCTGCTCGTCGTGGGCAAGGGCCATCCGCTTACCGGCCGGTCGGAAATCACCGCCAACGATCTCGCCGAGGAAACCTTCGTCACCATGGGCGACTCCAGCACGCTCGCCGCGCAGATCCGCAGCTTTTGCGGCGACCATAATTTCGCCCCGAAGATCGGCTACCGTTGCGCCCAGGTGGCCACGCTCAAGCTCTTCGTCGCAATGGGTGCCGGCATTTCCATCCTGCCCCAGGTCGCGCAACTGCCGGCGGATCGTGAATCGCTCACCTACCTGCGGCTCACCGGCAGCGCCCCTACGCGTGAAATCGCCGTGATCCGCCATCTCCAGCGCTATCAAAGCCGCGGGGCGGAGCAGTTTCTCGCCCTCCTTCGCGCCCATGCCCGCACCCACGGAAAACCCGGGAAACCCTGAACCATGGCCTGTCTGCCTTTGATGCCCCTTGCGAAAATAAACCGAAGCCGGAACGCGTCGCGCCGTAGCCCGAACTAAGGCGGATTGCGCTCCGGCAAAAAAAGCCAATCTTTCAGACCTTTCATGTCCCTTTCCGGCCAACACCACGCCCTCACGCCGGGCCGCGAGCGCGCCACCCTGCTGACGTTGGGTGCGGTGCAATTCACGCACGTGCTGGACTTCATGATCATGATGCCGCTGGGCGCGCAATTGATGCGCGGGTTTCAGATTTCCCCGGCACAATTCACCCGGCTCGTCGCCTGCTACGGGCTGGCCGCGGCGGTCAGCGGTTTTATCGGCGGGTTTTACATGGACCGGTTCGACCGCAAGCGCGCCTTGCTCGTGCTCTACACGGGATTCGGCGTGGCCACGTTCGCCTGCGGCCTCGCGCCGACCCATCACTGGCTGATGGCCGCGCGCCTCGCCGCCGGCGCTTTCGGCGGCCTGGCCGGTTCCATGGTGACCGCGATGATCGGCGACATCATCCCGCCCATCCGCCGCGGGCGGGCGATGAGCTATGTGATGGGGGCGTTCCCCGTGGCCTCGGTGCTCGGCGTGCCCGTCGGCCTAGTCCTCGCGGGCAAATACGGCTGGCACGCCCCGTTTTTTCTGCTCGGTGCCTGCGCGGCGGCCAACCTCCTGCTCGCCTCGTTTGCGTTGCCGCATTTGCCCACGGCTCTCCACGACCACAATCCACGTCGGCAAATGCGCGAAATACTCTCGCACGGCCTGCACCTGCGCGCCTTCGCACTGGGCGCCACGCTCGTCATGGCGGGCAGCATGCTGATCCCGTTCATCGCGCCTTCCTTCATCATCAACGTCGGCCTGGATGAAAAATTCCAGCTGCCCTTCACCTACGCTGCCGGCGGGCTCGCCACCATGCTCAGCATGCCGGTCTTCGGCTGGCTCAGCGATCACACGGACCGGTTCAAGCTCCTGGCCTGGCTGTCCGCCGCAGCGATCGTCGTCGTCCTCTTCCTCGTGCGGCTCGGCCCTTCCTCCCTCGGCGTCGCCTCACTGATGATGGCGTCGTTCATGGTCACGATGTCCGGCCGCTTCACGCCCGCGATGACGATGATCACCAACGCCGTCGAGGCCCGCTACCGCGGCGGTTTCATGAGCGTGAACGCCGCGCTTCAGCAGGCGGCCAGCGGCTGCGCCAACGTGATCGCGGGTTTCTTTGTGACCAGCGATTCCGCCGGCCACCTCGTCGGCTACCCGCTGCTGGGTTATGTTTCCGTCGGCTTCTTCGTACTGACCGTCGTGTGTGCGGCACAACTGCGGGCGGCCGCACCGCACGTCTCCACCCCCGGGAAAAAGGACGCCGTCCCGTTGCCGCCGATTGAGGCCGCCGCCTGAAATGAACCCGTCTGCCCAGACCGCCGCCCCTTCGGCTACCGCCGGATCGAAAAGCCTCCCGGCTTTCCGGCGCCCGGAGCTGCTCGCACCCGCCGGTGATTGGGGGTGCGCCCGGGCCGCGGTGGAGAACGGCGCCGATGCGATCTACTTCGGCCTCGAGCGGTTCAACGCCCGCATGCGCGCGAAAAACTTCACCCAGGCCGACCTGCCCGCACTGATGGAATTCCTCCACCGCCGCGGCGTGCGCGGCTACGTGACGTTCAACACGCTCATCTTCACCGCCGAGCTCACCGACGCCGAGGATTATCTCCGCACGATCATCGCCGCGGGTGTCGATGCCGCCATCGTGCAGGATGTAGGCGCGTGCCGGCTGATCCGCGCCCTCTCGCCCGACTTTCCGATCCACTGCTCGACGCAGATGACCATCACGAGTGGCGCCGGCGTCGCCTTTGCGCGCGAGCTCGGCGCACAGCTCGTCGTCCTCGCCCGGGAAAACTCGCTCGATGACATCGCAAAGATCAACACCACCCAGGCCGCCGCGGAAGTGCAGCTGCCGCTGGAGGTGTTCGTGCACGGCGCACTCTGCGTCGCCTATTCCGGCCAGTGCCTCACCAGCGAATCGCTCGGCGGCCGGTCCGCCAACCGCGGCGAATGCGCCCAAGCCTGCCGCCTGCCCTACGATCTCATTTCCGACGGCCAGCAGGTGCCGCTGGGTGACAAACGCTACCTGCTCAGTCCCCAGGATCTCTCCGGCTTGGACGTACTGCCGGACCTCGTGCGCGCCGGCGTCAGCTCGTTGAAAATCGAGGGACGCCTCAAATCCCCGGAGTACGTCGCCAGCATCACCCGCGTTTACCGGCAGGCGCTCGACAAGGTCATGGCCGATTTCACCGGCACCGCCGTTCCCAAGTTTGAGCCGCAGACCGCCCGCTACGAACTGGAGATGAGTTTTTCGCGCGGCCTCTACACCGGCTGGTTCCGCGGTATCAACAACCAGGAGCTCGCGCACGCGCGGTTCGGCACCAAGCGCGGTGTTTTCCTGGGCGAGGTTATCCGCGTGGCCAATGAAAGTGTGACGCTCCGCCCTGTCGCTCCGCTCAAGCCGGGCGACGGTATTGTCTTCGACGCCGGCAAGCCCGATGAGCGCGAGGAAGGCGGACGCATCTATCAGGTCGCCGCCTCCGGGAATGGCGAAACCACGCTCCGTTTCGGCGACGGCGACATCGACTGGCGCCGAGTGCGGGCAGGCCAGTTGGTGTGGAAAACCAACGATCCCGCCCTAGACCGCGATGTCCGCTCCTCATTTGAAGGCGACAAGATCCGGTTCCAACGCGCCATCACGTTTGAAGTGCACGGTCATGCGGGCACGCCGCTCACCCTCATCGCCAACGATGGTCGAGGCCATTTCGTTAAGCTGGAATCCGCGCTTCCGCTCGCCCCCGCAGACAAACAGCCGCTCACCCCCGCCCGCCTGCATGAGCAGCTCGGCCGGCTGGGCAGCACGCCGTTCACGCTGGGCGGCCTGCGCTCTTTTCTCGAGGGCGACGTCATCCTGCCGGTGAGTGAGCTCAATCGCCTCCGGCGTGAATCCGCCGCGGCGCTCGAGCAGCTGCGCGCCACGCCCCAGCGGTGGAACTCGCTCGAGTATCAAAGGGAGAAATTCGCAACCCAACCGAAGGAGGACCGCGCACCCGAGTTGATCGCGGTCATCCGGTTGCCGGAGCAGCTCGACGCCGCGTGGTCCGCCGGTGCCCGGACCCTCTATTGCGAGTTCGAGAACCCCAAGTTTTACCGCGACGCCGTGGCGCGCTTCCGGGCTCTGCAATCCTCCGAAATCCAAAATCAGGAATCCAAAATCGAAAATCCCGGCAGCATCTGGGTCGCGCCGCCGCGTATCTTCAAGCCCGGGGAGGAGTGGATCCTGAAGCAGGTGCGCTCCTGCGAGGCGGACGGTTATCTGGTCCGCAATTATGACCACCTCGCGTTTTTCGCCGGCGACCGGAAGCGCGGCGATTTCTCGCTCAACGTCGCCAACCCGCTGACCGCGGATTATTTTCTCCGGCACCATGGGCTGGAGCGCGTGACCGCTAGTTACGACCTGAACATCACCCAGCTCGAGGCGCTCCTGCAGGCCGCGCCCGGGACATGGTTCGACCTCACCGTGCACCAGCACATGCCGATGTTTCACATGGAGCACTGCGTGTTCTGCGCGTTCCTCTCGACCGGAAAGGACTACCGCGACTGCGGCCGGCCGTGTGACACGCATCGCGTCGCCCTGCGCGATCGCGTCGGCGCCGAGCTGCCGCTTCGGGCCGACGCCGGCTGCCGCAACACCGTCTTCAACAACCGCGCCCAGACGGGTGCCGAATACATCGCCCGCCTCATTGAACTCGGGGCGCGCAGTTTCCGGGTGGAGTTCGTCAACGAGGATGCCGCCGAGGTCAGCCGCACCCTGACCCGCTATCATCAGTTGATCCGCGGCGAAATCACCGGCGGCGAGCTTTGGCAGGAACTGAAATTACTCAATCAACTCGGCGTCACCCGCGGCCAGATGGAGGGGAAGCGCTAGCAGCAAGCCCTCGGCCCAGGCCTTAATCCTGCCCGATCAGCCCCAAGCTCATTTTACAGCTCTCAACTTTCCGGATTCCGCCCAAAGCCTACCGCTTACCGCCTAAAGCTCCACCTCATGATCCTCTCCGTCGGCTGCACGCTGGGTTACCAGATCCACGCCCCCATCGCGGCATTCACCTTCAACGTTCTCGCCAACACCGACGCCCAGCAGCGGATCGTCCGCGAGACCATGATCGGCACCCCCGAGGTTCCGACCGAGCAGATCGCCACGACGAAGGGCAATCGCGTGCTCCGCACCGAAGTGCCCCAGGGGCCGTTAGAGCTGCGCTATGAGGCGATCATCGATGTCAACCGCCCGGCGCTGCCCGCCGTGGTGAAGGCCGATAATCCCGGCCGGCTGCCCCTCAGCATCCTGACTTACACGCTGCCCAGCCGCTACTGCGAGAGCGACCGCTTCTCCCCGATTGCGTGGGAACTGTTCGGCCAGACGGAGGATCGCGCCGAGCAGGTGCGCGCCATCTGCCGCTGGGTGGATGCGAACCTCAAATACGCCCCGCGCACCACGGATGCCCGCACTTCGGCGTGGGATGTCTGGCAAGGGCGCCAGGGCGTCTGCCGCGACTACGCCCACGTCGCCATCGCGCTGTGCCGCGCCCTGAGCATCCCCGCGCGCTATGTCGGCGGCTACGCCGCCGGGCTCACGCCGATGGATTTCCACGCCTGCTTCGAGGCCTATCTCGGCGGCGAGTGGCACCTCTTCGATCCGACGGACGGTATCGCGCCGGATCAAATCGTCGTCATCTCCCGCGGCCGCGATGCCGCGAGCGCCGGGCTCACGACGATTTTTGGCAAGGTGCAGATCGGGCCGGTGGTTGTGACCTGCGCCCCTTTCGCCGGGGTGCTGTCCACCACGCCGGCCGGATCAGCCGCGACTTAGCGGCTGTCGCGACGCAAGAGGCTGAAGGCGCCGGAAGCGATCAGCACGCCGCCACCCACGAAATACCAAGTGGAGTCGGCCACGCGGCCGGCGCCGTCAATGCCGTTGGCCACTTTGACCGACGCGATTTGCAGTCCGCCGGCCAGCGAGTGCCGCTGCTGGTCCCCCACGTAGCAGAGGTAACCGCCGGCGATGATGAGGATAAGTCCAACGAGGGTTTTGAATGACATGGGTGCAGGGGTGGAAGAAACGCCCGGCAGATTCGCACCCAGTCCGGCCCAAGGAAATGAAATACGTCTTCCCTGTGACCGCTTTGATCCCGGCTCAGTCGCAATTGCGGCCGATGAACGAGCCCAACAGCACTCCGCTAGCGCGGCAGCAGGAAATGAAACGTCGTGCCCTGCCCCACTTCGCTCGTGCAGCTGATGCTGCCGCCGTGGGCCACGACAATCTCGCGCGCAATGGCGAGCCCCAGCCCGGCCCCGGTCTTGGTCTGGCCGGGCGCGCGGTAAAAGCGGTCGAAGATATGCGGCAGCACTTCCGCCGGGATACCCGGCCCCTGGTCCGTGACGGAAAAACGGATGAACCCCAGCGGAGCGATGGATGCGCCCAGCGTGGTCACTCCCTGCGGCGGCGAGTATTTGGCGGCGTTGGTCAGCAGGTTGATGAACACGTGGCGGAGCCGGCTGCCATCGACCCCGATCGTCTGCTCCTCCAATTCCGGCTCGATTTGCAGGGTGAGCGACAAACCTGCGGGATCCATGAAGCCGCGCGCCTCCGCCGCCACTTCTTTCAACAGCGAGGGGATGCGGACGTCGCCCCGGTTGAGACTGGAGGCCCCGGCCTCGAGCCGGGCCAGATCGAGGAGATTGTCGAGAATGCGGAGGAGGCGGTCCGCATCGTCGCGCGCCGTTTCCAGCAGTTCCTGCTGCACGGGGCTCAGGCCTTGGATTTTTTGCTCCAACAGCAGGTAAACCGCCATGCGCAGGCTCGTGAGCGGCGACTTGAGCTCGTGGCTCACCGTCCCGACAAGATTGGTCTTCGCATCATCGAGCAGGCGGAATTTCGTCACATCCTGCAGGATGACGGCGGCCCCCTTGAACTCGGTGAGTTTGTCGCCGATCGCGAGAATGCGCGGCAGGTAATGCCGGTCCTCGCGCGCCACGCGAAAAGTGACCACTCGCGCATAGTCGGTGGGCAGGTAATGGCTCCCGGTCGTCAGCACATTCGCCAGCGGCTCGGCCAGCGCGGGCGGGAATCCCTGCGCGAAATCCGGCGACTGGGCGAGTTGCTCGGCCGCGGGGTTGCGCACCTCGTGCGTCCCGTCGCGCGCCACCACAAAGACCGGCTCGGGCGTGGACGTGAGCGTGGCTTCCATGGTGCGCTGGGTGCGCAGCACCTTCGCCAGCGTGGCATCACGGTAGCCGCGCAGGTGGATGGCCATCGCGTTAAACGCCTTGGCCAGTTGCCCGAGTTCGTCCCGCGAAGTGACCGGCACCTCGCGGTCGAGATCGCCCGCGCCCAACGCGACCGCCGATGCCGTCACGGCCTGGATAGGTTTCAAAAACGAGTCGGCCAGCCGCCAGGCCAGGTAAAAAAAGAGCAGGACCGCGGTCAGCATGGCGGCGATGAGCAGGCGCAGCGACTCATCGATGCGCGTTTTCATGCGGGTCTCGGCCCCGTAGATTTCCTGATGATCCCGCTCCAGCAGCGCGTCCAGCGTGCTGTTGACGGTAAAGAAGGAGGTCTCGGTTTGCTTGAGCAGGTCGAGGCCGCCAAGCGAGCCCAGTCGCAGCGTGTTCTCACCCGCCTCGGTGAAATGCTGGAGTTCCGCATCCAGCGTGTTGAGCAACTCCGCCTTGCTGCTGGCCGGCTGGGCCAGGAGCTCGTCGTTCAGGCTGCGCTTGAACCGGGTGCGATACTCGACAAACCGCCGGCGCGCGCCGGCGAGGTCGCCCTGGCGCGCATCGCCAAGCGCCACGTTCATCTGCGCCGCCGCATCCCGCATGTCCTGCACCACCCGGATCGAGCGGAAATTCCGCGCGAAAATGGCCTCAACCGAGTCGCCCAGCTCCTGGCTGGTGCGGACCGCATACACGCACACCACCAGGAACAGCAGGAGCAGGGGTAGCAGTCCGAGGGTGAAGCGCGTGCGCAACATCGCGAAAAGCGGCTAGATCAGGCCGAGCTTCTGGCGCTTGCGGTACAGGGTGGCGGGATCGATGCCGAGCGTGCGGGCCGCGTCATCGAGGTTGCGGCAGATGGCCAGGACCCGGCGCAGATGCTCGGCTTCTAGTTCGTCCAGCGTGACCCGCGCGCCCACGGCGATGTTCAGGTCGGGCTTGGCGCCGAATTCCTCCGGCAGGTCGCAGAGTTCCAGCGTGTCGCCGCCGGCCAGAATGGTGGCGCGCTCAATGACATTGCGCAGCTCCCGCAGGTTGCCAGGCCACCGGTAGCCGGCAAAGGCGGTGCTGACCGCCGGCGAGAATGCCGTGATTTTCTTGCCCAGCCGCGCGGAGAAAAATTTCCGGTAGCTTTCCGCCATGCGCGCCAGGTCACCGGGCCGTTCATGCAGGCCGGGCAGCACGACCGTGATGACATTGAGCCGGTAATAGAGGTCCTCGCGGAAACGCCCGGCCTTCACCTCCGCGGCGAGATCCCGATTGGTGGCGGCGATGACCCGGACATTGGCATGGCGCGGCCGGGACTCGCCAACCCGCTCGTATTCGCGCTCCTGCAGCAGGCGGAGGAGCTTGGGTTGGATCTCGAGCGGCAGTTCGCCGATTTCATCGAGGAACAACGTGCCACCATCCGCGGCCGCGACCTTGCCCATCGCATCGGCCACCGCCCCGGTGAACGACCCCTTCACGTGGCCGAAGAGTTCGGATTCCAGCAGTTCACGCGAAAGACTCGGACAGCTGACCGTGATGAAGGCGGCGTCGCGCTGCGCGCTGCGCCGGTGCAGCTCCCGGGCAAGGACACTCTTGCCCGTACCGCTCGGGCCCAGGATCAGGATGTTGGCCGGCGTCTCGGCGGCCTTGAACGCGATTTCGAGGGCCCGGCGCGTGGCGGGCTCCGCGGACTCGAGGTCGGTCGGCGGAGCCTCGCGGGCCAGCTCGCTCTCCAGCGAGCGCACGCGCGTCTCGAGCACGCGGGTTTTTTCAATTTTCGCCAGCACGCCCCGGATCTGGTCGGGCGTAAAGGGCTTGGGAATGAAATCAAAGGCCCCGCGGCGCATCGCCTCGACCGCCGTGGCGATGTTGGCGTAGGCCGTGAACATCACGACCGCCAGGGAAGGCTGCGCCTTCAGGAGTTTCGCCAGCACTTCCAATCCGTCATCCGTACCCAGTTTCAGGTCCAGGAAGACAGCATCGAAGGTTTCCTCATCGAGCGACTTAAGAGCGCGCAGCCCGTTCGCCGCCTCGGCCGCGGCGTAGCCGGCCGTTTCGACCGCAATGCGCGTGGTTTTGCGGATGCTGGGCTCGTCGTCGACTATGAGAACACGCATGGGAACGGAAGTGTGTTTCGGGCGGAGCGCGGGCCAATCTTAAAAGCCAAGGCAGGGCCGCCACGAAGGCGGCCCCGCCAGGTCCAGCTTCAACTGATCTCCCTCAGGCTAGGCCCGCGGGAGATGTCAGCTGCATCGACCAAAGCCGCCCGTGTGGGTTCCGCCTTGGATCGGCCGACGGGGCTATTTTTTATTTTCAAGGATGCGGACAGTCGTGGCCTCGGCGGCCTCGGATGCCTGATGATCGAGACTGACCAAGGCACACAGCAGAGTGCCGAGGACGGAGAATGAAACGATGAGAGGAGTCATTGCCGTAATCTTCGCGAGAATCGTGCCAGCCCTTCCTCCCCGGAGCGCAGGCGTTGAGCGTCAGCAGGTTGCTTTCAATCATGCCTGGACCGCCGCCTTCCTGTCGCGGCGAGGTCATGCAAAATACCGGAAAAGCGCATGCACCTCTTGTCGTTTTGCACGACCGGACGGGTTATTTTCCCGGCAGTGATTTCTTTTGTCGAGTCCGGCCGCAAACCTCTCTTAGCCTCGCGACCGTCCCAACCCGCATGAGCACCCCCATCGCCACCCCTCTCAAACCCGTCGCTTCCGCCGCCACCCCCGTCGCCGGAAAATTGAGCGACCTCGAAATCAAGGACGCCCAGCTGATCTTCGAGTCGGTCTGGCAGGATCTGGAGGCCGACTTCGGCCGCGAAAATCTCCGCTTCCCCAAGGAAATCATCCTGCTCGGGGGCGCGCCCGGCGCGGGTAAGGGCACGAACACGGCCTTCATCACCAAGACCCGCGGCCTCACCTGCCCGCCGATCGTGATCAGCGCCCTGCTCGACTCACCCGATGCCCAGCGGCTGAAGAACGCCGGTAACATGGTGGGCGACCGCGAGGTCGTCGGCCTGCTCCTCCGGGAGCTGATGAAGCCCGCTTACCGCGACGGCGTGATCCTCGATGGCTTTCCCCGCACCAACGTGCAGGTCGAGTGTTTGAAGCTGCTGGTGGACAAGATGCATTCCCTCCGGCGCGAATTTTTCAGCAGCCCGCTCGGCATGCATTTCCGCCAACCGACGATTCACATCATGGTGCTCTTCGTCGACGAGAAGGAGTCCATCGCCCGCCAGCTCAAGCGCGGCCGCGAAACCCGCGCCCACAACGACGAGGTGCTGCGCACGGGCGTGGGCCTGCTCTCGGAAGACCGGCCGACCGATCACGACGAGGGACTCGCGCAGCGGCGCTACCGGGTTTTCAAGGAGCAGACATGGGACGCCCTCCAGTCGCTGAAGGAGATCTTCCATTACCATTTCATCAACGCGCAGGGTTCGCTCGAGGAGGTCGAGCAGAACATCCTCAAGGAGCTCGAGTACCAGAGCACCCTTGAGCTCGACCCGCGCACGGTGGACCGCCTGCGCTGTCTGCCCGTCGCGAATGAAATCATCGTGCACGCGCGGCAGGAGCTGGTGAAACGACTCGACAGCTATGAATTTGGCCAGCCGGAACTCTTTGGGCGGGTCGTCAGCTTCGTCGCGAAAAAAATCATGCCGATTGTGCAGCGCCATGCCATTTCCGGCGCCGCGCTGATCAACACCGAGGAAGCCGTCCTCGATGACCCCACCGCCCTGGCGATGCTGATCGATGTGTTTTCCGAGCGCGGGTTTCACGCCGTGGTGGATCTCCATCGCATCGAGGTCCCCGAGAAATTCGACGTCACCACCGGCCAGATCACGTGCCGTGTGAAAAAAGTCTACCGGATCCAGATCCGGTTCATCGGTTCGGAAATCCGCCGCGGCTGAAGGGGCCGCGAGGCGGCAAGTAGCAAGAGACAAGGAACCAGTTCCAAGTGAAGGCCGAACGGTCGATAGACGGACCTAGCCATGAAAGCGGAGTATTCTCAGGCTTCGGACTTCCTTGGCACTTGTTCCTTGTCCCTTGAAACTTGTAACGCGGCGCACCGCGTTACTCGTACCGCAGCGCCTCGATCGGATCGAGTCCCGCGGCCTTCCAGGCCGGATAAAAGCCGAAGCCGATCCCGATCACACTGCAGACGATCAGGCCCAGTGCCGCCCAGTCCCAGGGAAAGACAATCGAGGCCTTGAGCGCCAGCGCGAGCGCATTGCCGCCGCTCACGCCCAGCAGGATGCCGAGCACACCGCCCGCCAGCGAAATGGCGACGGCCTCGATGAGAAATTGCATGAGGATGTTGAATTTCCGCGCCCCGATGGATTTGCGGATGCCGATCTCCTTCGTGCGCTCGGTCACGCTCACGAGCATGATGTTCATGATGCCCACGCCGGCCGCCAGGAGCGCGATGGCGCTGATGACGAACGCGCCGGCCCGCACCGCATCGGCCACCTTGGCAAAGGCCGCGATGAGCGAATCATTGGAGTAGATCTCAAAGTCGTTCTCATCCTCGGGCTTGAGCCCGCGCACGATGCGCATGGCGGTGATGCCCTTGTCCACCGTGTCATTGTACAACAGCTGGCTGGGCGCCTGCGTGGCGATGTTGACGGTGTATTTGTTGGCCCCGAAATCACTCAGGAACCGAGTGATGGGGACAATGGCGATCTCATCCTGGCTCTGGCCAAACGAGGAACCCTTCTCCGTGAACGTACCAATGACGGTATAGGTGCGGCCTGAGATCTTGATGAGTTTATCCAGGGGCGACTCCGAGGGGAAAAGTTTTTTGACCAGATCCTGGCCGATGATGATGACGGGCCGTCCCAGCTCAACATCCTCCGGGGTGATGTTGCGGCCGATCTCGATGGCATACTGGTTCGCCACGAGGAAATTCTCGTTGCTCCCGCCAAACAGGACGCCGGGAGTCGACTTGCGGTTCTGGTAAACCGCCTGGGGCGCACTGTTCTGCTCAAACGCCTTGAGGCAGACCACGTCGGTGAAAGCCTCCATGAGCCGCTGGTAACGCTGCGCCTGCTCCAGGGTGATGTTGCGGCGCAACTCGTATTTGCGGCGGTCCGCGCCCCCATCGGTGATGCCGGTCGGGTACTTCGCGAACTGGACCATGTTCGAGCCCAGAAAACTCAGGCCCGTCTCGATCGAGCTGCGCAGGGCCGAGACCGCCGTCATCACGCCGATGACGGAGAACACCCCGATGGTGATGCCCAGCATGGTCAGGAACGAACGGAGCTTGTTCACGCCGAGCGAACTGAGGGCCATCCGGAGGGTTTCGGTGATCAGCATGGCGGCAAATTATTCGTAGCGCAGGGCGACCACGGGATCGAGACGGGAGGCGCCCCAGGCGGGCATGAAGCCGGAAAGAATGCCGGTGATCACGGACACGGCCATGCTGACCACCACGAGGTTCGCCGAGAATTCCACCGGCAGGCTTGGCACGTTGTGCTCAAGGATCAGGCAGATCGTGTAGGTAAACGAGAGCCCGACGAACCCGCCGATGAGGCAGATTGAAACGGCCTCGATCAGGAATTGCAGCAGGATGGTGCGCCGGCGCGCCCCGAGGGCCTTGCGGGTGCCGATCTCCTTCGTGCGTTCCTTCACGCTGACAAAGGTGATGTTCATGATCCCGATCGCACCGACGAAGAGCGAGAGACCGGTGATGAAAAGTCCCGCCAGTGCGATCATCGATTTCACCGGGTCCAGCTGCTCCTTGAAGGCCTGCTGCTGGTTGATGGAGAAATTATCCCGGTCGCCCGGCAGCTGGCCGCGCACCCGGCGCATCGCGCCAATCAGCTCGTCGCTCGCCTCGATCAACCGGGTCTTGTCGGTGACCTTCACCCGCAGGCTCGTGCCGCCATTGCGGATGCCGTAATATTTCCGAAAGGCGTTGATCGGCATCAGCACCTGGGCGTCAAAGCTGAACAACCCGAGAAATGAACCCTGCTTGGCCAGCACGCCGATCACGGTGAAGGGCTGGCCCTTGATCAGCACGGTCTGATCCAGCGCGGAGCGGCTTGGGAACAGCGCCTCCCCCACATCCGCCCCGAGCACACAGACCTGGCGGCCGGACGTGGATTCCGTCTCGTTAAAAAACCGTCCCTCCTGGAAGTCGACCGACATGAGCCGCGAGTACTGGGCCGTCGTGCCGAAGATCGCGACCCCGCTGACCTGGTTCTCGCCGACTTTGACCGCCGAGCCGCGCTGCGCCATGGGCACGGCGACTTCCAGCAATGAATTCGGCGTGGCGGCGATGATCCGGTTGAGTTCCTCGCATTGGTCGATGAGCAGCGGCGGGCGGTTCTGGTAATTCCACCAGTCCTCAACGTTGTGCCACGGCCATTTTTGCACGTAGAGCACGTCGTCGCCGAGCATCGCGAGGCTCCGCTCGAAGCCGATGTCGATGCCACGGATGGCCGTGCCCATGAGCGTCACCGCCACGATGCCGATGATCACGCCGAGGGCGGTGAGCGCCGAGCGCATCTTGTTCGCGCGGATCTGCGCGAAGGCGATGCGGAAGGACTCCGTCAGCTCATAGAGTAGGCGTGTCATGGCTGACCGGTGATCACACCACGGGGCCGTCGCTCTCGATCAGGCCGTCGCGCAGGCGGACGATCCGCCGGGCGTGCCGGGCGATGTCTTCCTCGTGCGTCACGACGATGATCGTGTTGCCCTGCTCGTACAGTTGCTCGAACAGCGCCATGATCTCGACGCCGGTTTTGGAGTCGAGATTGCCGGTCGGCTCGTCGGCAAGGATGATGGAAGGATTGTTGACCAGGGCCCGCGCGATGGCGACGCGCTGGCGCTGGCCACCCGAGAGCTCGTTCGGCTTGTGCATCATGCGCTCACCCAGGCCGACATTGTGCAGCGTCTGCGCCGCGCGTTCCAGGCGCACGGAGGGCGGGAGGCCGGCATAGATCAGGGGCAACTCGACATTGGCGAGGGCCGTGGAGCGCGGCAGGAGGTTGAAGGTCTGGAAGACAAAGCCGATCTCGCGGTTGCGGATGTCGGCCAGCTCGTCGTCCTCCATGTGGGCGACGTTCTTGCCGGTGAACTCATAGCGGCCCGCCGTGGGCGTATCGAGGCAGCCGAGCATGTTCATCAGGGTGGACTTGCCGGAACCGGACGGGCCCATGATGGCGAGATACTCGTTGCGCCGGATCTCCACGGAGACCCCGCGGAGCGCGTGGATGATCTCCGTGCCCATCTTGTAGAGCTTCGTGACGCCGGCGATGTCGATCACGAGCGGCCCGACCGGGCGGGTGATCCGACCCGCGAAATCGGGGGCAAGGGAGGTGGACATGATGGGAAGGGCGGCTCGCGGGGACGGCGCGGTTATTTCGCCTCGTCGTCCTTCCTGGGCTTCTCGATCGTGATCTTGGCGCCATCCTTCAGCTTGCGGCTGATCGCCGCGTAGCTGCCGGAAACGACTTCCTCGCCGGCCTTCACGCCGCTCTTCACTTCAATGTGGGTGTTGTCGGCGATGCCCGTCTCGACCTTCTGCATGTGGACCGTGCCGCCGTTCCGGATAAAAACCACGCGCTGCAGCTTGTCCCGGTTGCGCCGGGCGTCGTCGTGCTCGTTTTTCACCTCGAGATCGTTGCCGGACTTGGCCTGGGCTTCCTTGGCCTGGCGTTTCTGGAGATCCTCGGTCGTGAGGCCGCCCTCGGCACGGACGGTGACGCTCTGGATCGGGATGGCCACGACGTTCTCCACGGTCTGCGTCTCGATATCGGCGGTGGCGCTCATGCCGGGCCGCAGCTGCGCGTCGCGGTCGGTGATGCGGATCTTGACCAGAAAATTGGTGACTTCGTCGCTCACGGTGGAGCTGGCCTGCGTGGCCGAGCCGCTGCCCGAGGCGCCGTTGTTGTCGGCGGAGCTGCCGATTTCCCGGACGATGCCGGTGAACTTGCGGTTCGGGTAGGCGTCGATGGCAATGACCGCGCGGTCGTTGAGCTTCACGTTGACGATGTCGTTTTCGTTCACCTTGACGCGGAGCTCCATGTTGCCGAGGTCGGCGACGCGCATGATTTCCGTGCCGGCAAACTGGCCGCCACCAATAACACGCTCACCCACCTCGCTCGAGAGCGAGCTGACGGTGCCGTCCAACGGGGCATAAATGGTGGTCTTGCTGAGTGAATCGCGCGCCTGACTGAGCAGGCCCTCGGTGCTGCGGATCTGGGCCAGCGCACTGTCGTAGTTGGCCTGCGCCACATCGCGCGCGGTCTTGGCGACGCTGTAGTCCGAATCCGAGACAAGTTTCTTGCCGTAGAGATCGACGCTGCGCTTGTAGTCGTCCTGGGCCTTCACGAGCTGCGCCTGGCTTTGCACCGCGGCGGCCTTCGAGGCCACCAGCAACGCATCCTGCTGCTCGACCTGCGCCTGATAAAGGTCGGGTTTGATCTTCACCATGACGTCACCCTTTTTCACCGGCATGCCCTCCTTAAATGGGATCGCCAGGATTTCGCCGCCGACCTCGGGGGAGATTTTCACTTCGACCTCGGGCTGGACCTTGCCGGTGGCGGTCACGACTTGGGTGATGGTTTTCGTGAACGCCTTTTCGACCGTGACTGGAGTCCCGACTTCCGAATTCTTGTTCTTCAACATGGCCAGGACAACCACAACAACCAGCAGCACGACGCTGCCGATGACGATCCACTTGAGGTTCGATTTCTTCTTCACCACCACCGGGACGGGAGTGGGCTTGGACGCTGGGGTCTGATTCATGGTGGTCAGGGTGTGGTGTTAAAGGGAGCGAGCGTTAAAAATCCGTTCCGCCTTGGCAAGCGGATGCGCCTCGTTCGAAAAAATGGGTGGAGAGGCCCACAACGACCCCTCCACCCCTACCTGACTGATGACTACGAACGAGAGACGGAAAAAGAGCAGCCGGCGGAATTGAAACCGCCCCGGCGCGCACGCCCCACCCAGCCGCGGCCGGACGGCGACAGGCACGGCTTAAGACGGGGACGGAGCAGACAGGCGCTGGCATGTCCCGACAACACGGGGGCCCGGCACAAAGTTACACGATTTTTTGATGAACGGACGGCCCGAGGGATGGGCGGGACCCCGCCGCAGAGCCGATGCCGCCCTACCCGTGCCGGCCAAATGAAAGCGCGGCGCCCACAATGCCCGCTTCATTCAAAAATTTCGCCGGGACCATTCGCGCCCGCGGTTTCACGTACTTGAAAAATTTCCGACCCTTCGCACTGACGCCGCCGCCGATGATGATCAGTTCAGGCCAGAGCATCTGCTCCAGCGTGCGGATATAGTCACCCAGCTCCGTGCCCCATTTGTGCCAGGACAGGTCGCGCCGCTTGCGGGCGGCCGCCGAGACGAAGTGCTCCGCCGACTTGCCCCGCAGCTGCAGGTGGCCGAATTCGCACGGCACGACCATCCCGTGATAGCAGAGCGACGAGCCGATGCCCGTCCCAAGCGTCAGCAGGAGGGTTTTTCCCTGAAATCCCCGGCCGGCGCCAAACCGCATCTCCGCCAGGGCCGCCGCCGCCGCGTCGTTTGTCATCGTGACCGGGCAGCCAGTGGCCTTGGCAAATAACTTCCCACCGTCACAGCCGATGAATTTCGGATGGAGATTCGCCGAGGTCAGGATGTGCGAGCCCTCGATCACGCCGGGAAACCCGATCCCGATCGGTCCATCCCATTTGAAATGCCCGGCAATCTCCGCCACGATCTTCGCCATTGCCGCCGGCGTGACCACCTCGGGCGTCTCGATGCGGAAACGCTCCGCCAGCAGCCGGCCGGTTTTAGTTTCAACGGGTGCGCCCTTCAGCGCGGAACCCCCAATGTCGATGCCGAGGATTTTCATGCGCGCCGACCCTGAGGTGCCCCGCGCTTACTGGCAATGCCCGGTTCCGTCATTGCCGTGCGCATGCCCGTGACTCAGCTCCTCCGGTGTCGCCCCGCGCACGGTCACGATCTCGACCTCGAACTCCAGGTCGACGCCGGCCAGCGGGTGATTGGCGTCCAGCGTCACCTGCTCGCCGTCGATCGCCACCACCGTGACCACCGGGGCATTGCGATCCGGCCCCGCCTGGAACTGCGCGCCCAGCGCCAGCTCCCCATCGATCGGCAGCACGGCGCGTTTCACCTGCTGCACCTGCGCAGCGTCGTGTTCGCCATAAGCCTCCGCCGCCGGCACCTGCACCCGCTGCTTCGCCCCGGCTTCCGCCCGGCGCAGGCGCGAATCGAGCCCGTCGATGATCTGCCCCGCGCCCTCAAGATAAGTGATGGGCTCGCCGCCCGCCGAGGTGTCGAGGATGCGGCCCGCCGGGTCGCGTAAGGTATAGTGAAAGGTGACGACGCGAGTGGCGCTCATGCGCCAAGTGACGAGTGACCGGTGACGAGTGACAAGTTCAAACCCACCCCGGCCCTCCTACTGGTCACATGTCACACGGCACAAGTCACTGCATAGCGTAGCCCCGCCACGCTATGCTACGTCTCCTGCCGCAGCACTTCGAGCGGCGGATGGTCCGCCACGCCACGATTCGCGAGCAGGCCGGTTACCAGCGTGACTGCCACCGCCGTGGCCATTGAACCAAGCAAAGCGGGCACCGGCAGCGAAACCGCCGTCTTAAATAGAAACTTCGCCAACAGGGCGTTGCCCAGCACCGCAAGCCCGCCGCCCGTCAGGGTGGCCAGCACGCCCAGCACGGCGTACTCGACCAGCTGGATCTGCATGAGCTGGCGACGTGTCGCACCGAGCGTGCGGAGCAGCACGGTCTCGCGAATGCGCTGGAAGCGGCCCGTGAGAATCGCGCCCGCCAGCACCACGATGCCTGTCACCACCGTGAAGCCCGCCATGAACGTGATCACAAACGCCACCTTCGAGAAAATGCCGTCGAACGTCTGCAGGATCAGCGCGAGGTCGATCGCCGAGATGCCGGGCAGCTCGCGCGCCACGGCCTGCTGCGCCCGTGCGGCGTCGGCCGGCGTGGCCGCGCGCGCCGCGGCCGCAAAGGTCTTCGGCGCGGCCTCCAGCACGCCCTCGGGAAACAGTACGAAGAAATTGGGCTGCATCCGCTGCCATTCGACCGCGCGCAGGCTCGCGACATAGGTCCGCATCGGCACCCCCTGCACGTCGAAGACGATTTCGTCGCCGAGCCCGACCTGGAGATCCTTGGCCAGACCTTCCTCGACGGAAATCGGCACCCGCGCCTCACCGGGTGCGGCGCGGCCGATCCATTCCCCGGAGGAAACCTTTTCGGTTTCATCGAGCTGGCCGCGGTAGCTGGAGCGATATTCGCGCGTGAGTGTCCACGCCGGGATGCGCCCGCTCTCCCGCGCTTCCCGGGCCGCATCGCGCGCCGCGCCCGCCCGCAGTGGCGCGCTACCGCCGCCCGGCCCACCCGGCGCGCCGCCTTCGGGGCGCGTCATGACTTTCGTGTCGTCCTTCAGCAGGTCCGCGACCGCGCGGCCCTTGAGCGATTCGATCTTCATCGTGACGATCGGCGCCGAGACCAGGATGGGCGTGCCGTTCTCGCGGAGGATTTTCTCCAGCTTGGGAAACTGGTCATCCTGCACATCGAAAAACATCAGGTTGGGCCGCGCCCCCGCGCCCACGCCCATGATTTTGTCCACCATCGTCGCGCGGACGAGCACGAGGTTGATCATGAGGAACGTCCCCAGTCCCAGCGAAAGCAGCAGCAGCACCGTGCGGTTGTTGGGCCGGTGCAGGTTGGCGAGGCCCTGCCGCACGACGTAGCTGAGCGGCTTGCGCGGCACGAAGCGCTTCGCCGCCCATGTGACGAGCTTCGCCATGCCGCCCAGCAGCCCGAAGCCCAGCGCCATCATCAGCGTGAACCCCAGCCCCGTCTGCCAGTGCCCCGTCTGCAGGATCGCGAAGCCCAGCACCGCCGCCGCAATCGCGGCGTAGACGACCGGGGTCAGCGGATCCAGCCGCGTGCTCTCGCCCAGCGCCGAACGCAGCGCGACCAGCGGCGATACGCGTCGTACGGCCAGCAACGGCAGCAGCGTGAACAGCACGCAGATCACCAGCCCCGCCGAGGCGCCCTTGGCGAGCGACACCCACGAGATGAACAGCTCCACCTCAAACGGCAGGAAATCCTTCAGCACCACCGGCAGCACGAACTGCACCGCCACGCCCAGCGCCGCGCCGAGCAGCGAGCCGAGCACGCCGAGGCCCACGCCCTGCACGAGGTAGATTGCAAAGCCGGTCCGGCCACTCGCCCCGAGACAGCGCAGCACCGCGACCGTCGCGATCTTTTGCCGGATGTAGACATGGATCGCGCTCGCCACGCCCACCGCGCCGAGGAACAGCGCGACAAACCCGATGAGGCTGAGGAACGAGTAAACGTCCTTGAGCATCGTGCCCAGCTGGCGCTTGCGCTCCTCGACCGTGTCGAACTGGTAGCGCGCAGTCTTGAATTTTTCCTTCATCGCCTTCGCGAGGGCCTCGGCATCCGTCGCAGGCGGCAGCTTGAAATGCACGCGATGACGGGAGAACCCGTCCTTCTTGAGCAACCCCGTGCCCGCCAGCGCAGCCGGCGAGATGTACACGCGCGGCGAAAACAGCGCCACGATCGCGGCGTCACCCGGGATCTTTTTCAGCATGCCCACCACCTTGAACGTGCTGGCCCCCAGCCGGACCTCGTCGCCGATCTGCACGTTGTACTGCACAAACAGCGTCTCTTCGAGCACGGCGGATTGGCCATCGGCGAGGCGGGCCAGTGCGTCGTTAGGCGCAGTGACGGCCTCACCGTAGAAGGGGAATTTGCCGTCCATCGCGACCACCTGCACCAGTTTCCGTTCGCCCGGCCGCTTCACGAAATAAAGCTGCGAGGTGAACGCCACCTCGGTCGAGAGCTCACCGCCGAGACTGTGAAAATACTTCATGGCCGCCTCGTCGAACGGCTTGCGCGACGTGACCGCGAGGTCGGAGCCCAGCAGGGACTTTGTCTGCAGCTCGACGGTGCGGCGGAGATTCTCCCCAAGCGACCCGATGCCCGTGAGCGCAGCGATGCCGAGCACGATGGAAAGCGAAAACAGCGCCAGCCGCCGCCGCGACGCCCGCGAATCCCGCCAGGCCATCTTCAGGATGAAGCTCATACCGGGTTGTGACGTGTGACGTGTGACATGTGACGGGGCATCGGAATGGGGTCAGTTGAACATGGGGATTGAAGGCTGGTCACAGGTCACACGCCCCATGTCACAGGCTTTCCTTCGTCAGCTCATCGCTCAGCACCGCGCCGCCCTTGAGGCGGATGATACGCTGGCATTTTCGCGCGAGTTCCAGGTCGTGGGTCACCAGCACCAGCGTGGTCCCGCGTTCGCGGTTGAGGCCGAAGATCAGCTCCACCATCGCCGCCGCCGTATCGCCGTCGAGGTTCCCGGTCGGCTCGTCGCAAAACAGGATCTTCGGCCGGTTCATGAACGCCCGCGCCAGGGCCACGCGCTGCTGCTCGCCGCCCGAAAGCTGCACCGGATAATGGTCGCAGCGCTCGCCTAGCCCGACCCGCGCCAGCAGTTCCCGCGCTTCGGGTTCCCGGCTGGAATCGCCCGCCAGCTCGACTGGCACCAGTACGTTCTCCAGCGCGGTCAGCGTCGGGATCAGTTGGAAATTCTGGAACACGAACCCGACATGCGCGTTGCGCACCAGCGCGCGCGCGTCCTCGTCCATTCCGCCGATCGCCTCGCCCGCGATGCTCACCGTGCCCGACGTCGGGCGGTCCAGCCCCGCGCACAGGCCGAGCAGCGTCGTCTTGCCGCTGCCGCTGGGGCCGACAATCGCCACCGTCGCACCGGGCGCGATGACGAAGCTCACCTCGCGGAGCACCGTCAGCGCGCTGCCCGCCGACCGGTAGGTTTTGGTGAGTCGCTCCACCTTCAGCATCGTTGCGTCGCTCATAAAAGAATCTGGCCACGAAACACGCGAAACGGCACGAAAGCTAGTTCAAGCGGTCGATTTCCTGCATGAAGATCCCTTTTACCGGTTTGCTCGTCGGGTTCGTCCTGGCCGCGGCCGCGTTCGGCGCGGATGCGCCGCGCACCTTGGTGTTTTTCGGCGACAGCCTCACGGCCGGCTACGGGCTCGATGATCCGGCGGCCGATTCCTACCCGGCGCAGGTGCAGAAAAAAATCGAGGCCGCGCACCTGCCGTGGCGTACCGTTAACGCCGGCCTGAGCGGCGAGACGACTGCCGGCGGGCTGCATCGCGTGGAGTGGATTCTCCGTCAGCCGGTGGATATGTTTGTGCTCGCGCTCGGTGGCAACGACGGCCTGCGCGGCATCGATCCCGCGGTTTCCCAGGCCAACCTCCAGGGCATCATCGACCGCGTGCACGCCAAATATCCCGCGGCGAAAGTCGTCCTCGCCGGCATGCAGATGCCGCCGAACATGGGCGACGAATATGTCCGCGCCTTCGCCGCGATGTATCCGGCGCTCGCGGCCAGGAACCATCTCGTCCTGATTCCGTTTCTCCTCGCCGGGGTCGGCGGCCACGCCGAGCTCAACCAACCCGATGGCATCCATCCCACCCCCGAAGGCGCGGTCAAGGTGGCGGAAACCGTCTGGCAGGTTTTGCAGCCGTTGCTGTAGCGGGATTTTTTTGCCGCCTGGAGGCCGGGGCTTGCCCGGCCGGCCTCCGCGCCCTAATGCTGGCCTTACCCGCCTCCCATGAAAACCCTGCTCTTGATCGCGCTCGGGCTCATCGGTGTCCTGGCGGTGACTGTGCTGGTGCTGTATGTCGCCGGTTTGTGTCTGCCACGCGAGCACCGCACGCAAATCACCGTTACGCTTCAGGCCAGCCGGGCCACCGTCTGGGCCGCGCTCACCGATTACGCCGCGATGCCACAATGGTGGCCCGCCGTGAAATCCGTCCGCCTTGAAAAACGCCCCGATGGCACCGAGCTCACTTGGAACGCCGATCGTCACGGACGGGAGATTCCTTTCCGCACCGTCGAGTCGCGGACCAACGAAAAGCTCGTGCGCGCCATCGCCCAGGATGACCTGCCCTTCGGCGGCACCTGGACTTACGAACTGGCCGATGCCGGCCCGGGTGCCACCCGGCTCACCCTCACCGAGGATGGCTTCATCAACCCGCCGGTCTTCCGCGCGATGGCGCGGTGGTTCTTCGGACTCGATTCCACGATGAAGGATTTTCTCGTACATTTCGAAAGCCGCGTGGCCACCCTCGAGCCCAGCAAACCCGTCCCATGAGCCAGGCCAGCCACGACCGCCGCCCCCGTCGGATCGACCATCGCGTGAAACCATCAAGGGCGAACCCGCTTGCGCCGGTGCGATTCGCTCTTTCCCTTTCCCTCCTCAACCCCATCCATCCTCCCATGAAAAAAATCCTGACTGCTCTTCTCGCCCTCTCCGCCACCTCGTTCGCCTTTGCCGCCGACCCCGTGCCGGATAAAACCAAGTGCGACGACAAATGCGACAAGTGCACCCAAGCCTGCTGCAGCAAGGACGCCAAAACCTGCACCGCTGCGAAGGATGACAAGGCTGCCGACGTGAAGAAGGACGCCAAGGACCTTGCCCCAGCCGACAAGAAGTAATTACCCCTCAGCGCGGCGGCTACGTCGCCCGGTTTTCAGCCCGTTTCCCCCCCTCGGAAACGGGCTTTTTTACAATTTTGATAAAACCTTGCCGCCGCCACCAAATTGCAACAGATTTTTGGGCTGTGAAGCTTCGGTCCCTCTTCAGCCTGCTTGCTATGCTGTCCGTTGGCGGCGCCACGGGATTACAGGCGCAGTTCGTTTGGAGGGGCGGCGGCTCGACGGGAAACATCGTCGACCACTTTAACTGGCAGAGTTCATTGCCGGGTGGGCTGGGCGTGGTGGATGAAAACGTAACCTTCGGAACCGCGGGACAAACCGCGGTCGTGATCAATTCCACCGACCTGCTTTCAGCCTTCGAGGTTAACAAAATCGTCCTGCACAGCCTCACTTTCAATGGCAACGGCGAGAGCTACACGTTCAGTGGCACTGGCTCGCCCACCCTCCAGATAACCGGCGACCTGCTCGCCTCATGCAGCAACACGGTGGTGATCAACTGCAGCCTCAAGGTGCAGCTGGCGGCAGGGGTGACCGGCGACACGAACAACGTGCACACGGTCGATGTCTCGGGCAATTCGTCCGTCCAGATCCTGGCTAACATCTGCGGAAACGGCGCCAGTCTCCTCAAAACCGGCAACGGCTCCCTCGAACTCGACGGCAACAACACCTTCGACGGCGGCGTGGAAGTAACGGCCGGCGACCTTTTCGTCGGCAGCGATACCGCCGTCGGCTCGGGCATACTTAAGCTCCACGGCAATACCGAACTCGCCCCTTCCTCCGCCAATGTTTCGCTCGCAAATAACATCACGCTCGTCGGCGACAACGGCGGCGTGGTCGAGAATGACGACGGTGGAAGCAATGACCTTACGCTCACTGGCAAAATTTGCGGCAGCGGCAGCATTGAGTGGTGCACCACCGGCACCCTGACCCTCGCGAACTCCTGCAACATTTTCACCGGCGGCGTCGATATGCGCGAGGGAACGCTCTATCTCGGCTCCTCCTCCACCTTCTCCGGCGGAGTCATCACCAAGGGCCCGATCGGTACCGGCCAGCTGACCATGGCTGACGGCACTACCCTGGGCGTGGCTTCAGAAGCCGGCCCTATCACCCTTCATAATGCCATCGGGCTGGAGGAAGGAAGCACGGTCACCTTTGACACCTCGAACGGGAACCTGACCCTCAAGGGCTGCATTTCCGGCGATGGCGGCATCATCGTCTCGGGTTCGAACACCCTGATCCTGACCGCGCACGACAATTACTCGGACGGCACCACGATCGACCGCTGCGCCACGCTGCAGATCGGTGATGGCGGCAGCCACGGCTCCATCACCGGCGATGTCACGGACATCTATCCGGCCCAATGCATTATCCAGATCGAATCCGTGAAATCCGTGGTTAAAATTCCAAGGCTTGGGCTTGGCCTTCGTGCGCTTCGTGACCTTCGTGGTTAAAAAAATCAGCTCGTTGAACGTCTTCCCGGGCTACCGCATCAGCACTTCCGCCTGACGCACCAGCTCGACGAACTCACCGCGGTAGCCTCCGGCATCGCTGTCTGTCCCGGCCTCCGCCCAAGCGATGACCTGATCCAGCGTACCCGTGCCCTTGTGCGGTGAGTCGCGCAGGATCATCCCGAACTCCGCCACCGCCGCCGCGAACTTGAAGTCCGCACTTGCGGCCGCAAACCGCGCCCCGTCATCCGTCAGCGGAAACTCCCGTTTCAGGCTTACGGTTCCCGCCGGCTCCTTGTACCGCACCTTGAGCGTCAGCAATGCTGCCGGTTTCGGATTTCGGGTTTCGGGTTTCGAATTTTCTGACGGCACAATCTCATAAAGCGCCGTCACCGTGTGCCCCGCCCCGATCTCGCCAGCGTCCACGGCGTCGTTGTTGAAATCCTCCTTCTTCAGCAGCCGGTCTTCATAGCCGATCAGCCGGTAGCTCGCGACCTGCGCGGGATTGAACTCCACCTGGAGCTTCACGTCCTTCGCGATCGTCACCAACGTGCCGTTCACCTGCTCGACGAGCAACTTCTCGGCCTCACGGCGCGTGTCGATGTAACCGTAGTTGCCGTTCCCCTGGTCCGCGAGGCGCTCGAGCGTCGCATCCTTGTAATTGCCCATTCCGAAGCCGAGCGCCGTCAGGAACACCCCCGACTTTGCTTTTTCCTGGATGAGCCGCGTGAGTTCGCCCTCACTCGTCACGCCTACATTGAAATCCCCGTCCGTGCACAGGATCACGCGGTTCACGCCGCTCGGGACAAAATTCGCCTTCGCGATATCATAGGCCAGCTGGAGCCCCAGCGCGCCGTTCGTCGCTCCGCCCGGCGTCAGTGCGTCCAGCGCTCCCAGGATCTCCGGCGCTTTCGCCACGGGCGTGGACGGCAGCGCCAGCCCGCTGGCTCCGGCATAGACCACGATGGCCACCCGGTCATCCGGCCGCAGCTTGCCGACGAGCAACCGCATCGCCTCCTTCACCAACGGCAGCTTAGTGGGCTCGTTCATCGAACCTGACACGTCGATCAGAAACACCAGGTTCGCCGCCGCCCGGGTCGCCGTCGACACCTCGCGACCCTTCAGCCCGATGCGCACCAACCGGTGCGTCGGCGCCCACGGCGCATCCGCGACTTCCATCGACGCCGCGAACGGCCCATCCCCGCCCGGCGGCGAATAATGATACGGGAAATAATTCACCAGCTCCTCGACCCGCACCGCGTCCGACGGCGGCAGCCGCCCGCCCTGGATGAACCGCCGCAGGTTGGCGTAGCTCGCCGTGTCCACGTCGACGGAAAACGTGGACAACAGATTTTCCGCCGCACCTACGAAATCGTTGTCGCGCACATAGGCGTAGGCCTCGGTGTTGGCCGCCGGCAGGTTGGCCGGCACTCTCTGGATCTCCATGCCGGCCTCCGTCGCTTGTCCGGAAACATCCACTCGC
Organism: uncultured Opitutia bacterium; assembly: GCA_903859715.1. Classification (GTDB taxonomy): domain Bacteria; phylum Verrucomicrobiota; class Verrucomicrobiia; order Opitutales; family Opitutaceae; genus Opi-474. Next base: position 103,504 of record CAIONS010000062.1, on the reverse strand, counting down.
TTGCGTGCAAAGCTGGAAACCGGCTTTTCCTCGTTGAACGCCAGGGTCTCCAGTTTCGCGCGGGCGTCCTTGGCCTTTACCGCCAGCATCCGCCGGCTGGTCTCATCGCGCCGCTGGTCCTGCACTCCACTCATGACCGCCTGCGGAACAGCGCTGTCTGCAGTCATCACACTGGGTGGCGGCGGCAATGCCATCGGGGCCGGCATCGGCTCCGCGGGCTGCGGCCGGGCAGCCTCTTTTTTCTCCGCAGTGTCCATCGACGCCTCCATCGCCCTGGCCTCCTTTGCCGGAGCCAGCGCCACTTCCGCATAAACCTTGGGCGCCGGCCTCGGCTCCGGCGGGTGCAATGCCACCACCACCGCAAAGCATGCCGCCGCCAGTCCGCCCACCACATAATAAAACCGCGGGAACGTGATCAGCTTGCCCAGCGGGCCGCCATCGAGTTTCCGGTAATCGCTGCCGTGGATAATGGCGGCTTTCTCTCGCGGTGCCGGCGCGCCCGTTGGCAAATCTGCGGCCGCTTCCTCCGCCAGCGCCGACGAGAGCAGCGCTGCCGTGGCCCGGATCTCTTCCACCACTGCCCGCACCGCCGGATCGTCGCGCAGCGCCGCCTCGACCGCCGCCCGCTCGGCGCCCTCCAGCTCGCCCAGGGCGTAGGCGGTCAGTCTCGGATCATCAGGGGGAAACTTGGAAAAATTCATGGGCTTTGTCTCCTAGAGCCGCTCGGCGGCAAATTCGCGGCGCAGGCGGCTGACCGCGGTGTGGATCAGGAAACCGACGTTCGTCACCGACAGCGCGGTGATCCCGGAGATTTCCTTGTAGCTGAAACCATTCTGAAACTTCAAACGCACCACCTCCTGCTGGTTCGGGGGCAGCCGGTCGATCAAGCGCAGGACCGACGCATGAGTCTCCGACGCCTCCAGCGTCCGGCCGGGCCGGCCGTCCACGGCCGGGGCGCGCTCTAGTTCGCCTTCCTCGAAGCGCCTCATGCGGTTTTCCTTGCGCAGCACGTCGAGCGCACCGTTGCGGCAGACCGTGAACAGCCACTCGACCGCGTGCCCCTCGACCGCGGCGGGTGGTTGGGCCATGAGCTTGACGAACGCGTCCTGCACCACGTCGCGCGCCCGGTCGGGGTCGCCGAGCAGCCGCGCGGCATAGCGCGTGAGGGGAGCCTGTTGCTCCGCGAAGGTGCGTTCCAGAAATCCGGTGGGTTCATGCGTCTGGGCCCGAGAGGTCGGGTGGTCGGTGGACATGAGGTTCTGCGGATGAAACGGGCGAGCGGCGGATTTCTTAGGAAGTTTCCGTGCGACCGGCCCCGGAGCGCAATGCCAGGCTGAATCCCGGAAAGCACCCCACGTTGAACGCCCGACTTTTGGCGCTCAAGCGACGAATCCCGTCCGGGCCAACGGTGGATCGGATGGCTTGATAGCGCCTGGCACTGGATCGGACTTCAAAGTTGGACGTTCGATGTTCGGTGTTGGATGTTCGCCCGAGGCCTTTCAAATTCTCGCTTGCCTGCCGCGGCGCGGCCTCTTCTTCTGCGTGCCGAACCCCCGCACTTCATGATGACCCGCGCCGATTTTTATCCCATTCTCCTCGTCGCGCACGCGGGCTCCCCGGCCACCTGAGCCGGTTTCCAGCCCGCCGCATCGAGCGGGCCCCGGAAAATCCCCGTGTTTTCCCACCCGCTCTCCCCCGAGCGGGTTTTTTGTTTTCCCCATTTCGTCTTTTCCTCCGTTCTCGCCCCCTTTTCCGCACTTCTTTCGAATTTCGGATTTCCACCTTCGAACTTTAGTCCCTCCGTGTTTTCCCAATTCAAGATCATCTGGTCGCTCATGCGCGGGCATCGGCTGCAGTATGGCTGCGCGCTCGGCTGCCTGGTACTCGTCACGGCCCTCAACTACGGCGTGCCCCTCGTTGGCAGCGCCACGATCGACTACGCCGTGGCCCGCCAGACCGCCGGCCCCGCTACGCCCCGTCTCATCGCCGGACTGCTCCGCCTCCTGGGCGGCGCGGACGACCTGCGCGCGCACCTCTGGCTTGCCCCGCTCGCGATGGTCCTGCTCGCCGCCACCGCCGGCGCCTTCAGCTACCTCAAGGGCTGGCTGGCCTCGCTCGCCAGCGACGGCATCGCCCGCCGGCTGAAGGACGGGCTCTATGATCATCTCAACCACCTGCCCGCGCGCTATCACGACAAGGCCGACACCGGCGACCTCGTGCAGCGCTGCACCAGCGACGTCGAGACGGTCCGCCAATTCCTCGCCACCCAGGTGATGGAAATCGGCAACGCCTTCCTCCTCGCCGTCACCGCCCTGCCGCTGCTGCTCTCGCTCAGCGAGCCGATGACACTCGTGTCGTTCTCCCTCGTCGTGCCGCTGACGCTCTACGGGTACATTTACTTCCGCCAGGTGAAGCATGTCTTCAAGGAAGTCGCCGAGGCCGAGGGCGCGCTCACCGCCGTCATCCAGGAAAACCTCACCGGCATCCGCGTGGTCCGGGCCTTCGCCCGGCAGGAGTTCGAGCGCACCAAGTTCGCCGCACCCAACGCCCGCTACCGCGACCGCAGCCTCGTGCTGATGAGGCTCATGTCCTGGTACTGGTCCATCAGCGACGTCGTGGCCCTGGGCCAGCTCGGCCTCACGCTGATCGTCGGCGCGCACTGGATCACCGAGGGCCGGCTCACCGTGGGCATGCTCTTCGCCTTCCTCGCCTACCTCGGCATCATGCTCTGGCCGGTCCGCCAGATGGGCCGCATCCTCACCGACCTCGGCAAGACCTCCGTCGCCCTCACCCGCATCAAGGAAATCCTCTCCGTGCCCCGGGAACCCGAGCCGCCGGCGCCGCTCCGGGCGGAAGGTCCCGCCGCCGGGCTCACCGGCCGCATCCGCGTGCGCGATCTGCATTTCCATCATGCCAGCGCCGGCCTGCCCGTGGCCGGACGCGGCGCCCTCAACGGGCTCAGTTTCGACGTCCAGCCCGGTGAGTCCCTCGCCATCCTCGGCCCGTCCGGCGCGGGCAAGAGCACGCTCATGCACCTGCTGCTGCGGCTCTACGATTACGACGAGGGCTCCATTCAGTTCGACGGCCGGGAACTTTCCTCCCTCCCGCGCGCCTGGGTGCGCGCGCAGATCGGCGTCGTCATGCAGGAGCCGTTTCTTTTCTCCAAGACCCTGCGCGACAACCTCCGGCTCGGCCGCGGCGACGCGCCCGACCACGAGATCGAGGCCGCCGCCCGCGCCGCGGTCATCCATGACACCATCCTGGGTTTCGCCGAGGGCTACGGCACGCTCATCGGCGAGCGCGGCATCACGCTCTCCGGCGGCCAGCGACAGCGCGTCGCCATCGCCCGCGCCGTGCTCAAGCGCCCGCCCATCCTCATCCTCGACGACGCCATGAGCGCCATCGATGCCGAGACCGAGTCCATGATCCTCAACGCCCTGCAGGAGCGCCGCGGCCGCGCGACCACGCTCGTCATCGCCCACCGCCTCTCGACCCTCGCCCACGCCGACCGCGTCATCGTGCTCGACCATGGCCGCATCATCCAGACCGGCACCCATGCCGAGCTGTCCACGCAGGAAGGACTCTACCGCCGGCTCTGGCAGATCCAGACCAGCGTGGAGTCGGATTTCAAACAGGAGCTCAAACCCGCCTAAGCCATGTCCGCCCAATTCCATCAGGAGGATGAATTCCAGTCCCGGCTCAACACCGGCCTGTGGCTGAAGATTTTCCGCCGCGCCCTCCGCTACCGGCGCCTGCTTTTCCCGCTCTTCGCCTCCGCGGTCATCCTCGCCGTCTGCGATGCCATCTTCGTCCAGCTCACGCGCTGGGTGATCGATGGCGTCGTCCGCGACGGGGCCGCGGCCCCGTTCGGCCGCTACATCGCCGCCTACGCGGTCGTCACCTTCGTCTTCAGCGGCTGCGTCTGGAGCTTCATCAACCTCGCCGGCAGCCTCTCCAACCACCTCGCCCACGACATCCGCACCGACAGCTTCGACAAGCTGCAGGAGCTGGAATTCTCCTTCTTTGACACGCGTCCCGTCGGCTGGCTCATCTCGCGCCTCACCAGCGACTGCGACCGGCTCGCGCGCGTCATCGGCTGGGGTCTCCTCGATATCACCTGGGGCATCACGTATGTGATCATGATCGCCGTCAGCCTGCTCATCATGAACTGGAAGCTCGGCCTGATCGTCATCGGCGTCGTGCCGCCCCTCGCCCTCATCTCGAAGTATTTCCAGAAAAAGATGCTTCTGAGCTCGCGGGAGATCCGGAAGTTCAACTCCCAGATCACCGCCGGCTACAACGAGTCCATCCAGGGTGTCCGCACGACCAAGACCCTCGTGCGCGAGGCGGACAACCTGGCGGAATTCCAGTCGCTCTCGACGCAGATGTTCGACGCGTCCGTGCTCAACGCCCGGCAGACCTCCATTTACTACCCGATTGTCACGACGCTCGGTGCCCTTGCCTCCGGCCTCGCGCTCTGGCACGGCGGCTATCTCACCGCCAGCGGCGCGATGAGCCTCGGCACGCTCGTGGCCTTCGTGAATTTCTCCGGCCAGTTTTTCCACCCCATCAACCAACTCGCCCAGCGCCTCACCGAGATGCAGGGCGCCCAGGCCGCCGGCGAACGCGTCATGGGGCTGCTGGCGACGGAACCGAAGATCCGGGATTCCGCTGCCGTCCGGCAGCGTATTGCGGATACCGGATTGCGGACACCGGATAGTCCAGACGCTCACAGCCAGAACCTGAAGCCAGTTCCCCATTCAGAACTATCCGGTATCCGGTATCCGCAATCCGCTATCGCCCCGGACGGCCTGCCCGGCCGGATCGACACCCTCGAGTTCAGGAACGTCACGTTCAAATACGAGAGCGGCCCCGTCGTGCTGCACGATTTCAACCTCACCGTCCGCGCCGGCGAGACCATCGCGCTGGTCGGTCCTTCCGGCGGCGGCAAGAGCACCATCGTCTCGCTCGTCTGCCGGTTCTATGAGCCAGTCTCCGGCGAGGTTTTGATCAATGGCACCGACTATCGCGAACGCTCCCTCGCGTGGCTGCAGTCCCAGCTCGGCATCGTCCTGCAGACTCCGCATCTCTTCAAGGGCACCGTCCGCGAGAACATCCGTTACGGCCGCCTCACCGCCACCGACGCGGAGGTCGAGGCCGCGGCGGCGCTGGTGAACGCCGACGGCTTCATCCGGCAGATGGAGCAGGGTTATGACTCGCAAGTCGGCGAAGGCGGCAACCGTCTCTCCACCGGCCAGCGCCAGCTGCTTTCCTTCGCGCGCGCCCTGCTCGCCCAGCCGCAGATCTTCGTGATGGATGAGGCCACGTCCTCGATCGACACCGAGACCGAGCAGCTCATCCAGCGCGGACTCGAGACAGTTTTCTCCGGCCGCATCAGCTTCGTCATCGCCCACCGGCTGAGCACGATCCGCCGGGCGGACCGCATCCTTGTCATCACCAAGGGACGCATCGAGGAATCCGGCACGCACGCCGAGCTGCTCCAGCGGCGCGGCCATTACTACGAACTCTACACGAGCCAGTTCCGCCGCGAGCGCGAAGAAGCCGTCCTCGAGGGCACCGCCATCGACAACAAGGCTTAGTTCACCACAAAGGGCGCGAAGGACGATCCGCCTGAATCTATTTTTACAGGAGGAAACAGAGAGAACGAAGGAATGCCCTCGGAAAGCACTCTCTGTTTCCTCCGTTATCTCCTGTAAAATGGTTTGGAGTTCGGTCGGGCCTTCGTGCTCTTCGTGACCTTCGTGGTGAAAATGAATCCGACCGTTCGCCCGTCTTGGCACCGGGCATGAGGCGTGCTCTCGTAAGGCCCATGCGCCGCCTGCCCTTGTTTGTCTTGCTCGCCACCGCTCTGCTCGCCTCCAGCTGCAGCAAGCGCGAAACCCCGGCTGAAGAGGGCATCCGCACGCACACGCTCCTGATCGGCAACCAGAACGAGCCCGCCACGCTTGACCCGCAGATCTACGACGCCGCCACCGACTACAATGTCATCGGCGCCCTCTTCGAGGGGCTCACCAACTACGATGAGAAAACCGCCACCGCCGTGCCGGGCGTGGCAGAGCGTTGGGACATTTCCGCCGACGGCCTGGTCTACACGTTTCACCTGCGGGCCAACGCCCGCTGGTCCAACGGCGATCGTTTGACCGCCCAAGACTTCGCCTGGTCCTTCCAGCGTTTCCTAGCCCCCGCGCTCGGCAATTCCTACGCCTACTACCTGTATCCGGTCCGCGGCGCCGAGGATTTCAACACGGGCAAAACCAAGGATTTCTCCGGCGTCGGGGTCGAGGTGATCGATGAGCTCACGCTGCGTGTCACCCTCGCCCGTCCCGCTGCCTACTTCCTCGGTATCCTCGCGACCACCGCCCTGCCGGTGCACCGCGCCTCGGTCGAGGCGGCCGGCCGCTTCGACGATCGCACCTCGCCGTGGGCGCGGCCAGGCAAACTCATCGGCAACGGCGCCTTCACCCTCACGGAGTGGCAGCCCAACGCCCGCATCGTCGTCAGCAAGAATCCCTTCTACTGGGGCGCCGCGCAGAACCAGATTGAGCGCGTGATCATCTATCCCATCGAGAAAGCCGACGCCGAGGAACTGGATTTCCGGGCCGGCCAGCTGCACGTCACGTACAGCGTGCCGCCGTCGAAGCTCGCCAGCTACCGCCAGACCGCACCGGAAAAGCTCCGCATCGATCCGCTGCTGCAGCTCTACATGATCAACTTCAACGCGACCAAGCCGCCCCTCGACAATCCCAAGGTCCGCCGGGCGCTCGCCCTCGCGCTCGACCGGGCCGCGATCTCGGCGAGCGTCTTCAGCGGTGCCCGCCTGCCTGCGCACGCGTTTGTCCCGCCGAACTGCGGCGGCTACACGGGACCCGCCGGCCAGACCGAGGACTACGCCGCGGCGCGCGCCTTGCTGGCCGAGGCCGGGTATCCGGGCGGCCGCGGTCTGCCGTCAATGCCGATGCAGGTGCTGAACGACGACAAGCTGCCGCGCGTCGCCGAGGTCATCCAGGCGCTCTGGCGCCAGGAACTCGGCGTGCAGATCACCATCGAGCCCTACGACCAGAAAACCTGGCTGCAAAACCAGCAGACCCTGAGCCACACCCTCGCCCTGCGCGGCTGGACCGCCGACTTCCCGGATCCAATCAACTTCCTCGAGATGTTTCACACTGGAAACGGCAGCAATGCCTTCGGCTGGAGTAACCCTGCCTACGATGCCCTGCTCGATCAGGCGACGGTGACGGCGGACCGCTCCGCCCGCTTCACCCTGCTGCGAAAAGCCGAGGCCCTCATGCTCGCTGACGCCGCCTGCGCGCCCCTCGTCTTCGGCGCCCGCACTTACCTGATCGACCCCGCAGTGAAAAACTGGGTGCCCGCCCCCCTCGGCATCCACCGCTACCAGCTCGTGGAACTGAAGACGCCGTGATGTAGGGCGGGGTCGCCGAACCCCGCCTTGGCACCCGGCACCTCTCTTGCTTACATCAGACCATGCGGTTTCGCCTGTTTTCAGTTCTTGGACTTTTTTCCCTGCTGCTGAGCACCAGCTGCACCAAGCGTGAGACGCCCGTCGAGGAGGGCATCCGCACGCATACGCTGCTCGTCGGCAACGCCGAGGAACCCGCCACGCTCGATCCCAACCTGATCGACGCCTACACCGACCAGAACATCGCGGTCGCCCTCTTCGAAGGCCTGACCATCGTCGACGACCAGACCTCCCAGCCCGCGCCGGGCGCAGCCGAGCGCTGGGAGATTTCCCAGGACGGTTTGGTTTACACGTTCCACCTGCGCCCCACCGGCAAGTGGTCCAACGGCGACCCGGTGACCGCGGCGGACTTCGCTTATTCGATGCGCCGCATTCTCACGCCCGCGCTTGGCTCCGCCTACTCCTACATGCTCTGGCCGATCAAGAATGCCGAGGCCTTCAACACGGGAAAACTCACCGACTTCGCCCAGGTCGGCGTCACCGTCGTCGATCCGCTCACCCTCCGGCTCACGCTCGGACGCCCCACGCCCTACCTGCTGGCCCTCGCGATGCACCAGAGCTGGATGCCGGTGCACCAGGCCACCATCGAGAAATTCGGCAAGCTCGAGACGCGCGGCAGCCAGTGGACCCGGCCCGGCAACCTCGTGGGCAACGGCGCGTTCACACTCACCGAGTGGCAGCCCAACTCCCGCATCATCGTCACGCGCAATCACAATTATTGGGACGACGCCCACAACCACCTCGAGCGCGTCATCCTTTATCCCATCACAAATTCCGAAACCGACGAAATGGACTTCCGCGCCGGCCAGCTGCACCTCACGTACACGCTGCCCTCGGCCAAGATCCCGGTGTACCGCGAGAAGGCGCCGGCCCAGCTCCGGCTCGATTTGCTGCTCGCGAACAACTACGTGAATTTCAACACCGCCCGCGCACCGTTCAACAATCCCAAGGTCCGCCGCGCGTTCGCCCTGGCGATCGACCGGGTCGCGCTGGCCGCCAACATTTATGCCGGCGCCCGCCAGCCCGCCGGGACGCTGGTGCCGCCGGGTTGCGGAGGTTATGTCCCGCCCGCCGGCCAGAAGCTCGATTACGCCGCCGCCCGCGCGCTGTTGGCGGAGGCCGGTTACCCCGGCGGCCGCGGCTTTCCGTCCATTCCGTTTCAGACGGTCAACGACGACCATTCGGCAAAGATCGCCGAGGCCCTGCAGGCAATGTGGCAGCGGGAACTCGGCGTGCACCTGACCATCGAGCCCTTCGAGCAGAAAACCCTGCTGCAAAACCTGCAGAGCCTCAACTTCACCGTGGGTATGAACGGCTGGTCGGCCGATTTCGCCGACCCGGTCACGTTCCTCGGTATCTTCACCTCCGGCAACGGCAACAACTGGACCGGCTGGAGCAGCAAAACCTACGATCAGCTGCTCGATCAGGCGGCCAACACCGCCGATCCCGCCGCGCGCATGGCCCTGCTCCAAAAGGCCGAGACGCTCCTGCTCGACGAGGCTCCCATTGCGCCATTCGTGTTTGGCGTCCGCAGCTACCTGATCCACCCCGCGGTCAAAAACTGGAACCCGTCGCCCATCGGCATCCATCTTTACCAGCACGTTGAGCTGAAGGCTCAGTAATGATGTAGGGCGGGGTCGCCGAACCCCGCCTCTGCGTTGAGGTAGGGCGAATCCTCCGGATGAGCCGCCCTGCCGCACGGCTCGTCGAGGACGACTCGCCCTACCTTGCAATCCGGCGGGGTCAGCGACCCCACCCTACATTTCCAGCTCTTGCACCCGCCCCGCGCCCCGCTCAATTTCACGCCGATGCGTCTCGCCCTTAACCTCGTCCTGCTGCTCGGTTCGCTTGCCGTGGCCCGCGCCAGCGACGTCGAGTTCGTCCGCGTCTGGCCCGAGTGGCATGACACCGAGTCATTCGACCGCATCTCCGAGTATTTCACCGGCCGGGAGAACACCGGCAGCCAGGTCATCCTGCGCACCCAGCCCAGGTCCCGCGCCGGATTTTACTTCCTCGCGCGGGTGAAGAACTCCGGCTCCGCCCAGCCCGCGGCGAAACTCATCCTCTCCCTCATCAAGCCCGACGCACCCCAAGTCCACGTCTATACTTTCCCCGTCGCGCTGCCCGCCGGCGAGGCAGTGTTCAACCTCGGTCTCACCGGCGACGACTGGGCCGGCAAGAAAGTCCATCCCGTCGCCTGGAAACTCGAGGTCGTCGCCACCGACGGCACGCTGCTCACGGTCCAGAAAAGTTTCCTGTGGGAAAAGCCCGACAAGTAAGCGAAGTCGCCTGGTCAGACTGGCAACCCCTTCCCGCCAGCCGGCCGCTTGACCCCGCCGTACTCGCCGAGACCCTCGACGGCGGCCAGGCGTTTCGCTGGCGGCGCACCGATGACGGAATCTGGCTGGGCATCTTCGGCTCTTCCGTTGTTCGACTCTCGCTCGATCTCCAAGGGACATTGCACTGGTCGGCGCCCGCAACCCTCACGGCTTCCACCGGCCCGGCGCTCTCGCGCTACCTCGACCTTGAACGTGAGCCGCACACCCTCGTCGATTCGCTCCCATGGCGCAGCGACGCCCATCTGGCACGCTGCCTCGCGGAGTTCCCCGGCCTGCGCATCCTGCGCCAGCCTTTCGGCGACACCCTGCTCGGCTTTCTGTGCAGCGCCACCAAGCAGATCGTCCAGATCAAGCAGATGCTCGCCCTGCTCGCCGAGCGTCACGGCACTCCCCTGCTGTCCAACTCGTCACTCGTCACAAGTCACTCGTCACTCCCGAATTGGTCCCAACTCGCGCTGATCCCCGAAGCCTACCTGCGCGCCTGTCAGCTCGGCTTCCGCGCGCGCTACATCCACCAGACCGCGCAGTTCATCGCCGCCCATCCCGGCTGGCTCGATGAAACCGAGGCCCTGCCCTACGCCGCCGCCAAGGAGCGGCTCTGTTCGCTGCCCGGCGTCGGCGAAAAGGTCGCCGACTGCGTCCTGCTCTTCGGCGCCGGCCGCCTCGAGGCCTTCCCCGTGGACACCTGGATTCTCAAGGCGATGGCCGCGCGCTATGGCCTGCACGGCTGGAAGCCCGCCCAAGTCGCCCACTTCGGCCGCACCCACTTCGGCCCTCTAGCGGGACTCGCGCAACAATACCTCTTCGCCTACGAACGCCGGCACGCCGGCCGGTAGCGCACGGCTAGGAAGTCTTTTACCACGAAGGACACAAAGAGCACGAAGGTCGAACGCCGATCCATCCAATCATTTTACAGAAGGAAACTGAAGTAACGGAGAAAACCTCGTCCTCCGTTCTCTCCGTTACCTCCTGTAAAAGGCTCGTGGTTTGGATCCGGTCTTCGTGCTCTTCGCGACCTTCGTGGTGAACCTTCCGATCAAAATTCCAGCTTACCTTGCCCGCTGAATGAGTTCCACCTCGTAGCCCTCGGGCGCGTCGATGAATGCGATGACCGAGCCGCTGCCGGTCGCGGTCGGGCCATCACTGAGCTTGTAACCCTTCTTCTCGAGTTGGACCGTGAACGCCGCGAGATCGGCCACCTCAAACGCGAGGTGCATCAGGTCGGGCTGCACCTGCACACTCGGGCTGTTCGGCAGCTGGCAGAGTTCGATCTCTTCGTCGCTGTTCGGCGTCTGCAGAAAGGCCAGCTGCGCCCCGCGCGGCGAGGTGTGCTGACGGGTCAGCTTCAGCCCCAGGGCCTCCTGATAAAACTTAACCGTCGCGGCGAGATCGTTCACCCGCATCCGGGTATGCAGAAGTTTTTTGACCATAGGCCAGCATAAGCCCCGAGGGCTTATGCTGGAAGCTCGAAGGTTGAAGCTCGAAATCCGAAATTGAAAACCTCCGGCATGGGATGGATTTCCTTCGGATTTCGGGTTTCAATCTTCGAGCTTCCTGCCCTCCCATGCCCCTCGATCTGACTACCATTCTCGCCGCCCACACCCGCATCCGGTCGCACATCCATCGCACGCCCGTCCTCACGAGCGCCTCGCTCGATGCGGCCAACGGCGGCACGTTATTCTTCAAGTGCGAGAACTTCCAGAAGGTCGGCGCCTTCAAGGCCCGCGGCGCCACGAATGCCGTGTTCCTGCTCACCCCGGCCGAGGCGGCCCACGGAGTCGCCACGCATTCCTCCGGGAATCACGCCGCCGCCCTAGCCCGCGCCGCCCGGTTGCGCGGCATTCCCGCTTACATCGTGATGCCGTCAAACTCTGCGAAATCAAAAATCCGCAACGTCGAGGCCTACGGCGGCCGCATCACCTTTTGCGAACCCACCCAGCAGGCCCGCGAGGCTGCGTGCGCCAAGGTCATCGCTGAGACTGGCGCCGCGATGATTCACCCGTTTACGGACGAGCGCGTGATGGCCGGTCAGGGCACCGCCGTCCTCGAGCTGCTGGAGGATGCTCCGGCGTTGGACCTGATCCTCTGCCCGGTCGGCGGTGGCGGACTCCTCGCCGGCACCGCCATCGCCGCCAAAGGCGTGCGGCCTTCGATCCAGGTGATCGCCGTCGAACCCTCCGGCGCCGGCGATGCTGCGCAGTCATTCCAAGCCGGGCACATCGTGCCTCTCGACCACGCCGCCACCATCGCCGACGGCCTTCGCACCACCGTGGGCGCGCCGAACTTCGCCATCATGCAGCGCCACGTCGACGGCGTCATCACCGTCAGCGAGGACTCCATCGTCGCCGCGATGCGCCGGATCTGGGAAACTCTGAAGATCGTCGTCGAACCCTCCGGCGCCGTGCCCTACGCCGCGCTGCTCGAAAAGAAACTCGACGTCACCGGCCGCCGCGTCGGCCTGATCCTCACCGGCGGTAACGTCGACCTCGACGCGCTGCCATGGGTGTTAAAATAAAAGGCTTCGGATTTTCATCACCAAGGTCACGAAGCACACGAAGGCCCGACACCCAGCCAATCATTTCTTACAGAAAGAAACTGAGGGAATGGAGAAAACTCTCCCTCTGTTCTCTCTGTTGCATCCTGTAAAAAAGCTTGGGGATTGGGCTCCGACTTCGTGCTCTTCGTGTCCTTCGTGGTTAAACAAAACCTCACACCGGCGCGGCCTGGCCGATCTGTGCCAGCAGTTTCGTGAACCACGGCGTGTGGATGTCGAAATGCTTGCCGCCCTTGATGCGGGGAAACTCGATCGCGCGCAGCTCGTTGTTCCGCTCCTCGTCCTCGCCCACCACACCGCTTTCGCGCCGCAGCGCACAGGTGACGGCATGCCGCACGCAGCGGTCAATCAGCCCGAGGTCCGCGCTGTTGGCCGCCGCGGCCCGCGCAAAATAGCCGCTCTTCTGGACAAGCACCTTGTCGGCGCCGAGCAGCTTGGCGAAGCGCTCGCCGAACCACTTGCCCGGGTTGATCAGGTCCAGTTTCACGTGGCCGAACGGGTCGCGCGGCGGCTCCTCGCCGCGGGCGATCATCTCGGCGACGATCTGCTCCACCCCGGCGCCCTCGCTCAGGAAAATGTTCGCATTGCCCTCCTGGTCCATCACCGCGCGCACGCGCGCCGCCTCGACGTTGATGTCAAACGGCAGCTCCGGCAGATAAACACCGTGCACCGACATCCGGGCGCGGCTGATACCCAGGCTCGGGACATACGGCTGGGACTCGAGCAGCTTCTGGTATTCGTACGTCGTCGCCGCCGCGAGCCAGCCGCAATGCCGGCCCATGATCTCGTGGATGATGAGGACGCGGGTACTCGAGCTGTGCTCGGCGACCACGCGTTGGAAAAACAACGCGCCCTCACGCGCCGCGGTGAGCGCCCCGAGGCTCTGGCGGATGGGGATGATGTCGTTGTCGATCGTCTTCGGCAGGCCGATGACGGTCAGCTCATGGCCCTCCTTCTTCAGATAGGCGGCCAGATCGGCCGCGGTCGTGTTCGTGTCGTCGCCGCCAATGGTGTGGAGCACATCCACGCCGTCCTTGCGCAACTGCTCGGCCGCCACGGCCAACGGATCCTGGCCTTCCTTCACGAGGCCGCGCTTCACGCAGTCCTTCACGTTGGTGAGCTTCACCCGGCTGTTGCCAATGGGACTGCCGCCGTAATGGCGCAGCACCCGCGCCGAATCACGCAGGTCGTCGGCCACGGCAATGCGGTCGCCGAGCAGGAGCCCCTTGTAGCCGTTGCGGTAGCAGATGAGCTCGATCTCGGGGGCGATGGCGGTGTAACGCTCGATCAACCCGCCCGTGGCGGCACTGAGGCAGGGCGCGAGCCCGCCGGCGGTAAGGATGGCAACTTTACGGGGCGGCATGAGTGGGCTCCATCAAGCAGGTCCCATGCTCGCCGTCCAGCCCGCCCGCCGTCGCATGACACGGAAGAAAACCGCGCTCCTCGGGCCCGCTTTTCACCCCGATCAGTTTGTCACCCAATAGGTGACAAACTGATCGGGACGGCCGGTGCCACCGGCGTTGACCTTTTCTTAGCGGTTACGCGCCGATTCTTAATTAGGCGGAAAACGCCCGGCGCACTATCGTGTCCAAGAGGAATCCCGATGAAACCGCACACCCAACCCACTTCCGACAAGGACTGGCCGGCCACGATCGCGCTCATCACGTTGCTCGTCCTCGCCTTGGCCTTCGCGCTGCTTGATCCCTCCTTCCACGCCCGAGTCGACCCGTCGCATGTGATCCCGACCCGGTAGATCGGAATCTGGAGATAGTGCCCAGGACAGGACTCGAACCTGCAAGCCTTGCGGCAACGGCTTCTAAGACCGTCGTGTCTGCCAATTCCACCACCCGGGCGGGCGTGACTCGATTTTCGATTTTTGATTTCGGATTTTCGAGTGCTGAACGCAAGCGGCGATTCCATGCGGTCTTTGTATGCGCGTCGGATTCCTGATACCTGCCCCTTGTTACTTGATACTTGTCGCGACGTTTACGTCGCGACTCCCAGCCGGTCCCCCATCCGCGCGTACGTCTCGATGCACTGCCCGCTCTGCGCGGCCAGGTCCGCCTCGAAGCGGATGCGGTCGCGCTGGAAGAGTGTGATCACGCAGGAGCCACCAAAGGCGAACAAGCCCTTTTCCGCGCCCTTCACCGCCACCCGGCCCGGGATGTGGGATTGCTGGATGCTGCCCACATTCGTCGCGCCCACCTCTAGCATCGCCACCGTGCCGAACTGCGGGGACTCGATCAGTGTGAGCATGCGCTTGTTCTCGACCATGTACCGGATGTTGCGCCGCAGCGCGACGGGACTGACCGAATACAGCCAGCCATTGATCAGCTTTGCCTCGCCCGGCACGCCGGCGACCGGGAAATGAAACCGGTGATAATCCACCGGACACAGCCGCGAAATCAGCATCGCCCCGCCGGCGAAGGTTTGCGCCAGCGCTGCGTCGCCCAGCAATTCCTCCAGGCTGAACTTCATCCCCTTCACATAAAACCCGTCGGCGGTGTCGACGTTGGGAAACGCCAGGTGCCGCCCGTCGGCCGGCAGCACGGCCACCCGCTCTTCCGACACGACCGGCCGGGCCTCGGGTTTCAGCGCGCGGTAGAAGAACTCGTTGAAATTCTTGTAGTCGAAGGGCGACTTGGCGAATTCATCGACATCGATGTTATACGTCGTGATGAACGGCAAAATCCGCTGCGCGCTCACGCGCTTGTTCATCTTCCGGCCATACCATTTCGAAAACCAGACCCGCCGCGCCGCCAGCCACACGAAAAACCGCCCCGCCGGATTCTCATAGGCAAACCGCAGCCAGGACTCCCCATAGACCTGCTCGGTCTTCACGGTCTGGGTGTAGCGGTCGTAGTAGCGGATGGGTTCGGCAGACATGGCAGCCGGTGAGACTCTCATCCCGGCCCTCAGGCGCAAAGCAGAAATATCAGCGAAAGGGCCGGCACAAAACCAACTTCCACCGCCAAGCACGCTACGCTCGCGAAACCGGCCGATTCTCAACCACGGTTAATGATCTTTCGATCCGCCCTTCGCGGACTTGGCGATCTTCGCGGTTAAACTTCCGGCCTGATCTGACCGCGGCTCCACTCACTCCAGCTACTTCGTCACGGAAGACCGCTCACGCAGCGCCTCATAGATTGGCTTGTCGTTCAGCGCCTCCGCCACGCCATAAGCCGCGAGGCAGCTCACGAGCAGCGGCAGCATGAAGTCATATTTTCCCGTCAGCTCGATCATCAGCACGATGCCGGTGAGCGGCGCGCGTACGATGGCCGTGAACAGCGCGCCCATCCCCAGCACCGCGAAAATCGCGGGATGCGGCGCCAGGGCCGGCGCGACCGCGTGCGCGAGTCCACCCGTGGCGAGTCCGCCAAACGCGCCGATCACGAGCAGCGGGGCAAAGATGCCGCCCGCGGCGCCCGAGCCGTAACTGATCATCGTGAGGGCAAACCGCGCGAGGAGGAGCAGCGGCAGCCAGCGCAGCGCAATCGCGCCACTCAACGCCTGCTCGGCCAGCGCCCCGCCCCCGCCGGCCAGCACCGGGAAAAATCCGCTCGCCAGCCCCACCACCCCGCCCGCCAGCGCGCCCACAGCCCACGCCGGCCACGCCCGCAGCCGGTCAAACAGATCGAGACTCCCCAACAGACTCCGGTTGAAAATCACTCCGCCCAGCCCCGCGCCCAATCCCAGCACCAGCGCCACGGGCAGCACCGCCAGCGTCGGCGGCGGCAACGCCCCGAGGGCGAACACCGGCATTTCCCCGGTCAGCACGCGCCCCACCACGTCCGCCGTCACCGACGCGAGAAACGCCGCGACAAACACCACGGGCGTGAAGTTGCCCTGCAGTTCCTCAAGCACGAAGATCATGCCGGCCAGCGGGGCGTTGAACGCCGCTGCCAGGCCCGCGCCTGCGCCCGCGCTGATCAGCGCCTTGCGTTCGCCCTCGCCCGCTTTCACCCGGAACCAGCCCGCCACCATCAGCCCGGTCGCACCGCCCATCTGCACCGTCGGCCCCTCGCGGCCGAGGGCCATGCCTCCGCCAATGCTCGCGAGGCCCGCAAAGAATTTCACCGGCAGCACGCGCCGCCAATTCAGGACCCGCTCACCGAGCACGACCGACTTCAAATGTGGAATGCCACTGCCCGCCGTCTCCGGGGCAAACCGCCGCACCAGCCACAGGCCCAGCGCTCCGCCCGCGACGCCCACGCCCACCGCGACCGCCAGCCGGCCCGCCCACGGCAAACCGGTCAGCCATGTGATCCGGCCTTGCTCGACTGTTTGCAGCGCCACGCGAAACGCCGATGCAATCAATCCGGCCACCAGGCCGACGATCAGCGCTTTCGGCAAAATATGCCGGCGCTTCACTTCCTCCGTGCCCAGACCAAATCCTGTGTTCGGCTGCATGCGGAAATTTTCCGTGCGTCCGACGGCAACACAAGCGGCAAAGCCGTTTTAATGTTCCGTGCGGGACTGCCGCAGCCGCATTCCTACCTTTGTGCTGGTAAGCCCAGCGGCTGTGCGGCGTGCTCGCCGCACTTTGTTCTGACTCAACGCCAGATCCGGTTCTCCACTCCCACCGCCCGGCCGCCGTGTTTGCCCGCCGGCTCACCTTCGTTGCTCCCGCCCTGGCGCTCGAGTGCCCGGCGCCATCCGGCGGCCAGTTCCGCCACCGGCGCCGCCCACAGCGCCCGATGCAGCCGGCTCATGGAATCGGCATCCAGCATCAACGCCAGCTTTTCGCGGGGCGCCAGCGCCGCCGGACCTTCGCGGAGCAGTCTCTCCCGCAACACCGCAAACCGGACCTCGTTCGCCGGCAACGGATCCTCCTTCGCGCGCAGCTGGGAAAGATGGATCGCATTGACGTACGGATCGGTCACCGCCTCCAGCAGGCCGTCATCTTCCGCCGGCACCGCGGTGCGCCGGTGCGTCCGCTCGCTCAGGCGTTCGTCGAGCCGGACGAGCTCCGCCGGCGGGTCACTTTCTTCCGGCGTCTGCAAAAAATGCGCGCGCTTCAAGGCCAGCCCGGGAGCCCTGCAGCCGGTGAGGTAGGACACCGGGATTGAAAGGATGAACCCGGCCAGGATCGGCGACATCCACGCCGCCAGCATCGGGTTGATCCACCAAGCCAGGGCCAGCCAGATCACGCCCAGCGCTGTGTGGCCCGCGTGCGTAGACACGCTTTCGCGCCAGTCGGACTCGCCGTCGCGGCCGCGGCGCTGCGTCTTCCAGCCCACGCTGCGCCGCAGGAGCGTCAGCACGACGAACTTGGTGTGAAATAGCATCAGCACCGGCGCCAGCAGCGTGAAGAGCACCGTCTCCAGCAAAATTCCCCCGACCAGTCGCATCCAGCCGCCAAACGCCGCGACCTCCGCCGGGCGGGCGCGCAGCTCCAGCAGCGCCAGGATTTTGGGAAGAAACAGCAGCCCCAGCGTCAAGCCGAGCAGCAGCACCGCCTCCGTTTGAAACCGCCACGACAAATGCTCCGCAAAACTGTCCACCGGCAGCGGCGTGAGACCCGTGGCCTTGAAGCGGTACACAATCGCCGTCGAGAGCACGAGAAATGCGAGCCAGAGCGGCGAAGCGAGATAGGACAGAATGCCGAGCGCAAAATGCAGCCGGCTGAGCGGATGAAACCCCGGCGCCACCACCAGCCGGGCATGTTGCAGGTTGCCCTGCAGCCAGCGCCGGTCGCGCTTGGCGAAATCGATCAGGTTCGACGGGCACTCCTCGAAGCTGCCCTCGACGTCGGCGGCGAGCCACACCTGCCAGCCGGCACGCCGCATGAGCGCCGCCTCGACATAGTCGTGGCTCATGATGCGCCCGCCAAACGGGCCCGCGCCGGGCAGGTCGGGCAGCGAGCAGTGCTTCATGAACGGGGCCACCCGGATGATGGCGTTGTGTCCCCAGTAATTCGCCTCGGCGAGCTGCCAGTAATTGATTCCCCCCGTGAACACCGGGCCGTACAGCCGGCTGGCGAACTGCTGCAGCCGGGCAAAAATCGTCTCGCCGTTCACCAGTCTCGGCACGGCCTGGATGAGACCCACGCCGGGGTTGCGCTCCATCATCCGCGCGAGGGCCACGATCGCTCCGCCCGTCATGATGCTGTCGGCATCGAGCACCACCATGTAGCGGTAATGACTGCCCCAGCGCCGGCAAAAGTCCGCGATGTTGCCGGCCTTCTTGTTCGTGTTGACGCGGCGCTTACGGTAAAAAATCCGCCCGGCCGCGCTGAGTTCACGCACCAGCGCCGCCCAGGCCACTTCTTCCGCCACCCAGCAGTTGGGGTCGGTCGAGTCACTGAGCACAAAAAAATCAAACTCCGGCAACCGCCCGTCCGCCTCCAGCGACTCATAGATCACACGCACCCCGGCCATCACGCGGGCCGCATCCTCGTGACAGATCGGCATGACCACCGCCGTGCGCACCCGGAGCGGCGCCTTATCTTCCGTCCAGTCCACGCTCTCAGAAATCCGGCAGGCATCCCCGCCCTGCCGCGAAAGCATGAAGCCCAGCAGCGCCTGCAGCGCGCCAAACGCCAGCAACCCGAACAGGATCGTGAAGATCACCAGATGCACGAGCTTCCAGCTGTCGTAACCCGTCCGCAGATGGAGATCTGCCATCAGCGCCACGGCCGGGGCGAGAACCAGCAGGACCATGACGCCGACAAACCCACGCCGCCGGAGCGCAACTCCGGGGTCAATCTGCTCGGGATCAAAATCCTGCAGCTGCATCGATCACCTTGTTACAGGCCCGCGGCCCAGACGGTGCCGATGAGAGAGATCGCCATCACCAAGCCGGTCACCACGCGCACGAACGGCCAGCGGTACGACACCTGCAATCTCAGCCAGCCCGCCGGCACCGCCGCCTTGGCGGCAGGCGGAGCCATATGGCTCAGGCGAATATCCGGCCGGCGCCCCAAATCAGCTTCGCGCATAACCCGGACCAGCTCGACCGGCGCCACCGCCTCGCGCAGGAAATACTCCGGCCAGCGGGCCGGCACCTCGCCCATCGTCAGCGCCACACGGCCGCGGGCCAGCAGCAACGCATCGCCCGGCTCGCCGGTCCCCAGCATGCGTGCAAACCAATCGCCCATGCAGGCGTCCACGGTTTCCATCGCCATCGTCATGGGATCGACTCCCGGACGCTGGCGGGCGCGGGCAATCCCGATGATGTCAGCCGTCAGGCGGGCGATTTGCCGGGAGCCGGTCAGGTGATGCGCCCGCAGATAGCGTTCGACACGCTCCGCCGCGACGGACCACGCGACCCCGGAAGGGACGGGCGGGAGCTGATGCGTGGCAGGTTGGGCGTTCATGACTTCCATACGTAAGACCAGGTTTCACTGATAGGCTGCGCACCGGCACGCAGCCGGCAGCGGAGATTGATCGTTTGGCCGGCTTGGACCGAGTCGGTCTCGATCGCCACGCGCCAACCGCCGATCTGCGGATAAGGGATGATCGAATGATGCCGCACGTGCCCGCCGGCGCTGACTTCAATCTCCGCCTCCAGCGCCGTCATGTCGCGGGCCGCAAAGCTTTCGTCGGCAAAATCGACCCAGAACAGCCGGCCGTGATCGGACCCGGGCAAATTTCCCTCATGGGTGTTTACCACGCGGGCAAATCCATCACTGGGCGGCTCGCCGAGCGACCAGACGATCCGATAGGCAAACGGCCAGGGACGCCCGACCACCGGCTTGGCGGCCGGCACCCAGAAGGCCGCAATGTTGTCCCCGTATTCACTGCCGGCAGGCAACTGGACCAGCCGCACGGATCCATCGCCCCAGTCACCCCGGGGCTCGATCCAGGCCGACGGTCGCTGCTCATAGTGCGCCTCGAGATCCTCATAGCTCGCAATCCGGCGGTCGCGCTGCATCAGGCCGAAACGCACGAGCCGCTGCACCGGCGTGACGGCAAACTCGGGCGCGTCCGGATTGTGCAGCGGAAGCCACGTCCGGCCGCTCATGACATCCTGCACGATGAGCCCGTCGGAGTCATGGACCTCCTCCCTCAGCTGGCCCGCGGGCCGGACTGAGTTTTCCCCGTACCAAAACATGCTCGTCAGGGGTGCCACGCCCGGCAGCGCGACCGGCCGGCGGAAAATCAGCTCCATCCGGACATCCACGACTGTCGCCTTGCCGGGCCGGACGATGAATTCATACGCCCCCGTCACACTCGGCCCTTTCAGCAGCGCATAGATGGTAAGCGCCATGTCGCCGGCCGCGGGCTTGCCCACCCAGAAATCCGTGAAGCGGGGAAACTCCTCCGGCTGGTCCGGCAGCCCGCAATTCACGGCCAGTCCGCGCGCCGACAGGCCGTAAACCTGCTGCGCCCCGATGGCCCGGAAATAACTGGCGCCGAGAAAGGCGATCACCTCGTCATAGTAGTCGGGCCGGTTGAGCGGCGCGTGGACGCGAAACCCGGCATAACCGAGCGACGAGTGCAGGTTGCCCACGTCCTTGGCCAAATCGTAGCTGAAAAACTCCCGTTCAAACGGAATCACCTGCTCATGCGTCGGGCTGAACTCCCGGATGGTCACCTTGTCGCGAAACAGCCCGCTGCGATGAAAAAACTGCAGCTGAAACGGCAGTCCGTCATTCCGCCACAACGCCTGCGCCGGCCGGAACCGGATGTCGCGATATTCATCATAGGACAGCGTGGCCAGCCGGGCCGGCAGGTCGTCCGCCGGAGCCTGATAAGGCGCCGCCGCATCCGCCACCGCCAGCGCCCGCACGTAATCGAAATTCACCGCCACGGGCTCGATCGCCGCCCACGCGCCGCCAGCCAGGCTGAACAGCCCGGCCAGCATCAGTTCCCGCCATCCGAATCGCGCTTTAATCATGGACGGCGAACGTGACCGTGAACCCACTTTCCAGTTCCGAATCCGGCGGATTTTCCGGTGCAAAACCGGCGGATTTCAGCGCCCGGACCTGCGCGCGGCCAAGCCCGCGGAAATTCCGCGTTTTTGCTCCGCTCTGCGGAACTGCCTGCCGGCCCGGGACACAGTGGTCAGTTAATTTCACAATTAGCCCCATCCTCGCGGATTTGCCCGGGGGGAAGCGAGATTTAACGGGCCACCACGGAATGCCGCCAACCGAGCCGTAGCAGCCGACGTGAGGAGGCTGGGGCAGGGTTTTGAGCCCGGAAGGGTTGGCCACGAAGAGGCACAAGGGTGCCAGGACTGCGAAGGAGCCGCCATTGCGCCGATAGGCGCGCTCGCGAGTCGAGCGGCGGCCTTGGAAACTTGTGCCTTTTTGTGGCCAACCTTTCCGGGTGGATTGACCCAAGTGAGCCCCAGCCTCCTCACGTCGGCTGCTACATCCCGGGCTGGAAGCGTTGCGTTAAGCCTTCATGATCAACGCGTCATCCTTGACCGTGAACTTCACTTCGCCGCCCTCGGCCACCTCGCCGCCGATGAGCGCGCGGGCGAGCTTGGTCTCGATGTTCCGCTGCAGGAAACGCTTCAGGGGCCGTGCGCCGAAGACCGGGTCGTAGCCCTTTTCCGCCGCCCACTCCTTCGCCTTTTTGTCCAAGACCACGGTAACCCGGCGCTCTGCCAACCGTTTGTTCAGGTCGGCGAGCAGCAGGTCGACGATGGTCGTGATCTCATCGAGGGTCAGCGGCTTGAAGAGAATGGTCTCGTCGATGCGGTTGAGGAATTCCGGCCGGAACGACTTGCGCAGCTCCGCCATGACGCTCTCGCGCACGGATTCGGGAATCGTGTCCCCGGTCACACCCTCCAGCAGGTAACGCGACCCCAGGTTCGAGGTCATGATGATGATCGTGTTCTTGAAATCCACGGTACGCCCCTGCGCATCCGTGATGCGGCCGTCGTCGAGCACCTGCAGCAGCACGTTGAACACGTCCGGATGCGCCTTCTCGATCTCGTCGAACAGGATCACGGCGTAGGGCTTGCGCCGCACGGCCTCGGTGAGCTGCCCGCCCTCGTCATAGCCGACATAGCCTGGCGGCGCGCCGATCAGGCGGGCGACACTGTGCTTCTCCATGTATTCGGACATGTCGATGCGCACCATCGCGGCCTCGGTGTCGAACAGGGTCTCGGCGAGAGTCTTCGCGAGTTCGGTCTTGCCGACACCCGTGGGGCCCAGGAACAGGAAGCTGCCGACGGGGCGGCGCGGATCCTTGATGCCGCTGCGCGCGCGCAGGATGGCGTCGGTGACCAATGACACCGCCTCTTGCTGGCCGATAACGCGCTCATGTAGCACCTCCTCGAGGCGCAGCAGCTTCTGCTTCTCACCTTCGACGAGCCGCGTGACCGGCACGCCGCTCCATTTGGAAACGACCTCGGCGATCTCCTCCTCGGAGACCTCTTCCTTGAACAGAGTTGTGGAGTTGCCGGCCTTCTCGAGCTTCTTCAGTTCGGCCTCCAGCTGGGGAATCTTGCCGTGGCGGAGCTGGGCGACCGTGTTGAGGTCGTAGCTGCGCTCGGCTTTCTCCATCTCGAGGCGCGCGGCCTCGAGGTTCTCACGGAGCTTCCGGACCTTGTCGACGGACGCCTTCTCCTTTTCCCAATGCAGCTTGATCCCGCTGGCCTTTTCCTTGGCTTCGGCGAGTTCCTTGCGCAGGGATTCGAGCCGGCGCTTGCTCGCGTCGTCCTTTTCCTTTGCGAGCGCGGTCTCCTCGATCTCGAGCCGGAGCACGCGGCGCGTGAGCTCGTCGAGCTCCTGCGGCATCGAGTCCATCTCGGTGCGGATCATCGCACAGGCCTCGTCCATCAGGTCGATCGCCTTGTCGGGCAGGAAACGATCGCTGATGTAGCGGTTGGAAAGGGTGACGGCGCTGACGAGCGCGGCGTCCTGGATGCGCACGCCGTGATGCAGCTCAAAGCGCTCCTTCAAGCCACGCAGAATCGAGATGGCGTCCTCCACCGTCGGCTGGTCCACCACCACCGGCTGGAAGCGGCGCTCGAGCGCGGCGTCCTTCTCGATGTACTTGCGGTACTCGTCGAGCGTCGTCGCGCCGATGCAATGCAGCTCGCCGCGCGCCAGCATGGGCTTGAGCAGGTTGCCGGCGTCCATCGCGCCCTCGGTCTTGCCCGCGCCCACGATCACGTGCAGCTCGTCGATAAAGAGGATGATGCGGCCCTCGCTCTGCTTGATCTCGGCCAGCACGGCCTTGAGGCGTTCCTCGAATTCGCCGCGGTACTTCGCGCCGGCGACGAGGGATCCCATATCGAGGGAGAAAATCGTCTTGTCCTTCAGGCCCTCGGGTACGTCGCCGCGCAGGATGCGCTGGGCCAGGCCCTCGACGATCGCCGTCTTGCCGACGCCGGGTTCGCCGATGAGCACGGGGTTGTTCTTCGTCTTGCGCGAAAGGATGCGGATCGTGCGGCGGATCTCGTCGTCGCGCCCGATCACGGGATCCATTTTTCCCTTCCGGGCCTGTGCGACCAGGTCGATGCCGTATTTCTCGAGGGACTCATAGGTCGCCTCGGGGTTGTCCGTCGTCACACGCTGGCTGCCGCGGACTTCCTTGAGGGCCGTCAGTACTTTCGCCCGGTCGAGGCCGAAGCTCTTGAAGAGCTTCTTCAACGCGTCGGGCTTGGCGACATCGAGCAGGCCGAGGAGCAGATGCTCGACGGAGACAAAATCATCCTTGAGCGACTTGGCCTCGTCCTCGGCGCGGGTGAGCACCTCGTTGACGGACTGGGTGACGTAAATTTTGGACGTGTCCACGCTGCCGGAAACCTTCGGCAGCCGCTCCAGTTCGCGTTCGACCGCGAGTTGGACGGCGCTGGGCGTGACCGACATCTTCTCGAGCAGGCCCGGGACGATGCCGTTTTCCTGCCCGATGAGCGCGGCGAGCACATGCCAGGTTTCCACCTCGTTGTGCGAGAGGCGGCGGGCGAGATTTTGGGCGTCAGTGATCGCCTGGCGCGACATGACGGTGAGTTTGGCGGAATCCATGATGAGCACCTTACGCAAGGTCCGTTCCAATTCAAACGGCCCGCTTAGCCCGGAGGGGCCTCCTCTCTGACCCGCAAAAGGGTCAAACGACACAGCCTATTGTCACACCCCGCGCCACAATGGCCGCGCCTCAAACCTGAGCAAAATGGAGCCGCGGCGCCCCCGCCGCGGACCGACTTATAACCACGGCGGGGCGCCGCGGCTCCAAGGTTCAGAGCGAGTACAGCTGCTCGTCGCTCAGCGCCGTGATCCCGCGACTCTGCCAGGGTAGATAAAAACGCCGCCCCAGCCACAGCCGCAGCTGGCTCAGAACGCGCCTGGCCTCACGGCCGAGCTTGGTCGCCGGCGGCTTGGCGCCCGCGCCCCGCCAGGCCTGCGCGTAATCGCTTTGCTGCGGAGCCGCCTGCAACGCGCCGGTCTCGGCGACTTTGCGCGCGATCACGGCCACAAGGAAGGGTTTGCTCGTGGTGAACTCGATTCGCTCCTTCAGGACTGCCGGATCGGCCACCCGGTAAAACCGTCCGCCCGGCCGGCCGTCGGCCAACAAAACGGCCACGGTTTCAAAGCCATTCGCCGGATTGAAAACGCGGAAGAAAAGCTCCGGGCTGATCTGATAAAACCCGTGCCCGGAAAGATTGTTGCCCGCCGTGATGCTCACGAAATGCCCGCCCACCGCCAGCAGCTGCATCGCGCTGAGCAGCGTCTGCGGATAATGGAAGACGTGCTCGGTTGTGCCGCCGTCGTAGACCAGCGTGTACTTGCCGTGAAGCTGGGACGGAACCGGCTGGTTGAGATCGTGCACCAGCGTCGCCCCCTCGTAACCGGAGGCATCGATCGAATCGACCGTCTGCGCTCCCAGCGCCTTCAGGAACGTCTCACCGTAGCAATGCCGGACCGGGCCGATCTGAGCCGGCGTGATCCCTACATTCGACCGCGCCAGCGCCCGGGTGGCGTGGCCGGGCTTGGGATAGAAACTCTGCCGGCCAAACGTGACGGTGCGACTGAAGTCAGCTCCTGTTTTGCGTGCGGCCAGCAGGAGACGAAAAGCCTGGGTATCAATCGCCATGCGTGAGCCGTGGCAGGGGCTCGGGGAATTTTCAACCCCCGACGCCGGGGTTGGTAGCAGCCGACGTAAGGAGGCTGGGAAACTCTCTGTTCGCCGCAAAACCCAGCCTCCTCACGTCGGCTGCTACCAACACCCCGAATTTCTCTGACAACCCGCCGCCATTGCGCCAACACGAGTTCTTCATGCCCAAGCCAACCCACCCCCTCGCCGAGGTCGCCCTGGTCTTTCTCCGGCTGGGCATGACTTCCTTCGGCGGACCGGTGGCCCATCTCGGCTATTTTCACGAGGAGATCGTCCGGCGGCGGCATTGGCTGGAGGAATCGGAGTACGCGGATTTGGTGGCCCTGTGTCAGTTCCTGCCCGGGCCCGCCAGCAGCCAGGTCGTGTTTGCCCTCGGTCAGCGGCGCGCCGGCCTCATCGGGGCGATGGTCGCCTCGCTGTGCTTCACCCTGCCCTCGGCGCTGCTGATGATCGCCTTCGGCTATGGCATTTCCACCGTCAGCGGACTCCGCGCCGCCGGCTGGCTCCATGGGCTCAGGCTGGCGGCGGTCGCCGTCGTCGCGCAGGCCGTCTGGGTCATGGGTCGCAAACTCTGCCCCGACCTGCCCCGTCTCGCGCTGGCGCTGCTGGCCGCCGCTGTCGTCTTGGCCGTGCCCGGCGCCGCCTTGCAGATCGGCGTGATTGCCGCCGGAGCGCTCGCCGGCTGGTGGCTGTATCGCAGGGAGACCCAGCCGACCGTGAAATCGGAGCCAGTCGCCATCGCCCGGCAGCATGTGTGGGCGGCGCTGGCGCTCGTGATGTTCGGGCTGCTGCTGGTCGGACTACCCATCGTCGCCAAGGCCGCCGGCAATCCCGCCCTGCGGGTCTTCGACAGCTTTTATCGCGCCGGTGCACTCGTGTTCGGCGGCGGACATGTCGTGCTGCCCCTGCTCCGCGCCGAAGTGGTCCCGGCCGGTTGGATCAGTGATGACCGGTTTCTCGCGGGCTATGGTGCGGCGCAGGCGATGCCGGGGCCGCTCTTCACGTTCGCCGCCTACCTGGGCACCGTCATCAAGGGCGGCCCTCAGGCGTGGCTGGGTGGATTCGGATGTCTCTTCGCCATTTTCCTGCCAGCGTGGCTTTTGATCGGCGGCGCCCTGCCCTTCTGGAATCTCCTGCGCAGCAAGGCTGGAATCCAGACCGCCCTCCGCGGTGCCAACGCCGCGGTCGTCGGCGTGCTGTTCGCGGCGCTCTGCCATCCGGTCTGGCAGGAAAGCGTGACCAATCTCCGCGACATCGGCGTCGTGCTGATTGCTTTCGCCTTGCTCCAGCTCTGGCGGGTCCCGGCCTGGGCCGTCGTGTTGCTGACCGCCGCCGCAGGCCATTGGGCACTGTGACGAAGGATCGTCCATCGCTCCGCAATCATTTCCAAAGAATGTAGAGCGGGGTCGCTGACCCCGCCGGTTTGGAAGGTAGGGCGAATCCTCCGGATGAGCCGCACTCGCCCGCAGCTTCCTCCGATCGAGCGCACGAAACCTGCTTCAGTGTAACTCTCCCGCCATGAATCCAACGGCCCATCTCTCACTTCATCAAGCGACCGGCCGTGGCCTTGTCCCGGGCGCACTCGCCGCCGTGATTTTCTTCGGAGCCGCCTGCATGCTTCCTCTGCGGGCCACGCCGCCTCCTCCCGTGGTCTACGAAAACAGTCTTGGGATGCGCTTTGTGCCGGTCCCAGGCACGTCGGTGTGGTTCAGCGTCTGGGATACGCGCGTCCGCGATTTTGCCGCGTTTGTAGCGGCCACCGGTGACGATGCCACGAAACACGTCGTGGCGATCACTGCCCTGGGCTGGAAGGAAACCGGTGCGACCTGGAAATCCCCGGGATTTCCCCAAGGTCCCCTGAACCCGGTGTGCTCCATCAACTGGAACGATGCCCGGGCCTTCTGCGCGTGGCTCACAGCGAAGGAACAGCGGGAGCATGCCATTGCCGCGGACGAAAGCTATCGTCTCCCAACCGACGCCGAGTGGAGCCTCGCCGCAGGTCTGCCTCTGGAAGCCGGCACCACGCCCGCGGAGAAAAGTGGACGGATGCCCGATCTTTATTCGTGGGGCACGACCTGGCCCCCTCCTTCAGGATCCGGAAATTACGCCGGTGAGGAAGCACATGATCACGACTGGCCGTCTGACGGCGCGGTCATCCCCCACTACGCGGATGGCTATCCGCGGACGTCCCCGGTCGGATCTTTCCCGCCCAATCGGTTCGGACTCTACGATATGAGCGGCAACGTCTGGCAATGGTGCGAGGATTGGACCGGTCCCGACCACCGCCATCGTTCCTTGCGCGGCGGTTCGTTCTACAACGCGTCAGCGGCCGACCTCCGGCTATCGCGCCGCGCCGATTTCGACCCGCCAGAAACGCGCGCCGTTAATTTCGGCATGCGATGCGTGCTGGTCAGAGCGCCGCGGAATACTCAAATCCCGCCTTGAGACTATGGGATCGCGGCCAAGGGGTGCTCCGTGAAGAGCACCCCGTGGCCGGCCCCAGGCTGGACCGTCCAAGCCGTCGGTGCCTGAGAGTTTGATGCAGCCGCGGCTCTTCAGGAGAGCCGGATCGGCAGCACGACCTTGGTCGCAACGGGCAAACCGTCCTTGCGGCCGGGCGTGAAGCGCCACTGGGCGACGGCCTTCGTCATGGCCCGCACCAGTTGGGGATCGCGCGGCGAGTCGACCGAGATGTCCCGCGGCTCGCCCGTGGCATCGACTGTCATCCGGAGTGTGACCTCGGTCCCGTAGTAGCGGCTCGACAGCTCGGTCGGTCCGACGACCCGGGTCAGCAGCGGCGGATCAATGCGCGCCACATTGGCGTGAGCGAGGCCGTCAACAATGGGATGGGCGGTGGCGGCGAAAGCGGGGGCAGCGAGGGTCGCGCATGTGAGCGCGGTCCCGATAAGGAGTGATGTCGTTTTCATTGGATTCGGGCTCCGCGATAGAGGCGGAGCAGTTTGGGTTGATTTACTTTTTCTCCCGACGGCTGCAGGGATAACCCAGCGAGAACGAAAAAGTTTCCGAAATAATTAACTCATTTGAGCTCCGCGGAAAAATCCGACGGACAGCGGTGCGCCGATTCCCGTTACTGGGACACCCTCCTGGGTTTCTCCCGCCGGCTTGCGTGCCTACTGGGACACCAGTTCCAGGACGACAATCGTATCCGGCTCCGTACGGTCCGCTGGAGCAACGGAAACTCGCAGGCCTTCATTCGTCTGCTGAACGATGGCTTTCCCGCCCGACATCACCCGGGCTGACTTCACCCGGCCCGGCAGCGGCGGCAGGCTCACGTCGCCCTCCGGCCAGTGCAGCACATGCACATAAATCGTGTCACCCCGGTGAGTGGACACCCCGTAATCGCCGGGAGGAAACGGCCCGGCCCGCGTGCCGTAGATGCTCTCGCCGTTCGCCGCCAGCCAGGCGCCCACGCACGTCAGGCGGTCGACTTCCCGCGGATCGATCTGGCCCGTGGGGAGCGGACCGACATTCATCAGCAGATTGCCGTTGCCCCCCGCGCACCGGATGAGCCGCCACAGGCATTCCTCATAGGGAATCACCGGCGTCTGAAACCCGTGCCATGACCAGAAGCTCGTGAACGTCATGCACGACTCCCAGTCGCGCTCCAGGTTGTAGGCCCCGATCGTTTCCTCCGGCGTGGCAAAATCCGAGGGCACGCCGCAGCGATCATTGATGATGATGTCGGGCCGCAGCCGGTGGATCATCCGGAAAAGGTTTTCCCCGTCCCACATTTGCCAGGGATAATAAGTCTCCGTGTCGAAGAAGATCGCGGAAATGCTGGGAAGCTTCACCAGCAGTTCCTGGATCTGGTCATACATGTACGCATTGTACTTCGCCATGCGCTCCGGGCCGTAATCCGGATGATGCCAGTCGCGCTGCGAGTAATAGATGCCGAACTTGATTCCCGCCCGCTCGCAGGCCCGGGCCATCTCACCGAGGATGTCGCGACGAAACGGGGTGTTCATCACGTTGTGGTCAGTGAACGCGGTGTCCCACATGCAGAACCCGTTGTGATGCTTCGTGACCTGGATCAGGTACTTCATCCCGGCCTGCTTGGCGGTGGCGACGAATTTATCGGCGTCAAACATGCCGGGATAAAATGACTTGTGGAGGTTGTCGTACACCTCCCTGGGCACGGCGGGCTTGAACCACTCGAGCCAGAAGCGGTGCTCCCTGACGTCATACAGGTCGGGGCTCGGGCGCGGGTTGTCCCGCAGCTGCTCGCCGGTATCGTCGTAAAACTGCTTGCTCCAGCTGATCTCGCTCGCCGCCAGGCTGGAAGGATCCCAGTGCACGAACATGCCGAACTTGGCATCACGCCACCAATCCAGGCGCCGCTGGGAAGCGACGGACTTGTCGGCCCAGTTGGGCTTCTGCGCATCCGCCCAAAACTGCCGGAACGCGGCCTCGCCGGACTCGGCCTCACTCAATTCCCGCACCGTCTTGGGTGGAGAGCCATTTCCGGATGACACGGGCGGGGGGCTTGAAGTCAGATGTGAATCGGAATCGCTCATGGCATCGTCGGGCCACTTGGGAAAATGGCGGACGCTACCCGAGTCAACATGTTCCGGGCGAGACAGCGTCATGGAAGCAGCTTGCCCGTCGGCGGCTGAAACCGGATCGCTCAATTCTCGCGCGGCCAGCCATGGCGCGCCGTGAACGCAACCACCGGAACGCGCCTTACTGCACAATCAGCACGCCGCGCATCCCTGCGGCAAAGTGGGCCGGAAAGGAGCATAAGAATGGATACTTACCGGGTTTGGTCGGCGCCGTGAACGTCACCTCCCCCGTCTCGCCCGGACCCAGCAACGACACTGCCGCCAGCACCTGGCCTTGGAGCGCCTTGGGCTCGAAGTTGTCCGCCTTGGCCCCGATGGCGGCAGCGGCATACGCTTCCGGATCCTGGTCCGCCTTAAGCAGGATCCAGTTATGACCCATGACGTCTTTGGGCAACGTGCCGGCATTGTGGAATTGAACCTGCAAGGTCTGCCCGGGCGCCGCCTCGATCCGCGTGACGCTGAAGCGCAGGCTGTCACTTGCGGTGATGAGCACGGTCTTGGCCGGCACGGGCGTGGCTGCAACAACGCTAAGGGTAGCCATCAGGCACCCGGCTAACAGGAGTAATGAACGGGTCTTGTACATAAGAGGGACTGGGAGGATCTGCGTTCAGAACACGATCCACGTCTCCAGATAGAGGGTATTGTTGTCACGGGCATTGGTGCCCGCTCCATCGTAATTCGTCCGTGCCCCATCGAACTTTGCATATGCGACATACTGGAGCGAAATTTTGACATTGCTGCGCGGCCAGAAAGCCGGGCCGCCGCCCTTGTTGAACGGCAGGTAGTCGAACTGGAAGATGGCTCCGTTGCTATTCGGCGAACCGCTCGCACTGTCGGGATAGAGGGCGGCGTCAGCGTCACCGCCCACGGAAAAATACTGTACGGTCAGGCCGTAGGTTTTGTCGCGGAGGTAGTGCAACGTCAGCTTCAGGCTCCGGAGCGAATCGAAGGGGTTGCTCGTGTTGCCGAGCGCATTGCTGGCCACCCACGTCTGCCGCTCATAAATCCACGAGGCGGCCGCCGAAATATCGTTCTTCCCAAAAGCCAGCTGGTACTGCGAATCAAAGCCGAGATCCAGGACCCGGTCCTCCCCGGCGCTGCCGTCACGGCCGGGCCGGGTGTCGGTCGCCAGCCCAAAGGTGCCCAGCTCGAGGGTCGCGTTGCCCAGCGGCCTCTCCAATGCCACGCGCCAATAGGGAGCGACGCCACTGATTTGGGCCTCTCCATCCGGGTCAACGCCAAGCGATTTCTGCAAATGGCTCCCGATGGTATGATAACCGGCCAGATCGAGGTATAATGTATTGTCGAACATCGCGTACCCTCCGGCGCCAGCGACCTGTTGCGCGAAACCCCCGTCAAGGAGCGTCGTGGCGGCGGGACCCGGCGCCAGCCCTGAGCTCGTGAAGGGGTAACCCCATGCCGGGGTGCTGTTCCACGGATCCTGCATCGTGGGATTGTTGTTCGCGTAGAATCCGTAGGTGGCGGTGTGTTCGCCGAGGCTGCCCGTGCTGGCATAGCGCACCTCGGCATTGTCCCATGACCAGGTCTTGGCGACACCGTCGTACGTCGTCTGGAGAAACACGCCGATCTTGTTGGCAAAAGCCGCAGCATCGGGGCTCAACAGGTCGCCCGCGTACGGACCGAGAATCCGACCAGCGTAAAAGAAGCTCGCTTGGGTTGTCGCATAATTATCGTTCGGTTGGAATCCCGGGGCCGCTCCCCCGGCCTGGGGCTTTTCGGTGTAGGTGAACGAGGGCTGCAACATGATGGCCAACGGCGGCAGATTGCTCTCGCCGGTGCTCAAGGTGTAACCACTGAGCTTAAACTGCCGGCCAAACGGAGTCAGCTCGGGGTATGAGGTGTGACATGCAATGCACGACATGTTCGTCTGCCGCGCAAAGCTGGGCAAAGCCTGGCTCCATACCGGCCAAAACAGCCCGATTGCAGCAACGAGGCGGCTCCATTTTGTGATCCCGTCCACCCATCCACGGTCCCTGCGCAGATGTACCCTGCATTTCAAAGGGATGAGTCGTGCCGGATGGGGATGCATGATGAATCTTCGATTTGGTTTATATGCCTTGAGCCTGAACGGTACGGGCAGAATCATAGGCTGATCCGGCGCGACGAGCTACGCATTGATTGCCATTTGATCGTCACTTTCTGCCGTGCTTGCAGACGTTGAGTTCCGAGCGACGTCCTCACCGAGGGAGGCCGGGCGATGCTGAACGAATCCTGACCCTGGGAGCTATTCAACTTCGTGATGTAAGGTCCTTGGTTTGAGCCATCCGTCGGATGCCCCGTAGATACGGGCATGCTATTCTGACCGACCCAGTGTGTCCCAAATGACCGCTCAGGACTATGGGGTATAACCCGGCACGAGGCCCCATCATTCCTCATCTGGGGAATCCCTGTGCCATACGTCTATGTCTGGAACCAATACCCCACGCTGGCCGCATCATCGCCGGGCCCAGCCATGGATGATGAACGCTACAGGACTCACTCCTCGCCAGAGATAAGCGCAGGCTTGGTTGCTGTTTGGTTGCACAGGTTACTCTCATCGCAATGGCGCGACCAAGTGCAGGCGCTGCCAAGGACCACATGACCCGAGTCGTTAGAAAAATGGGACAAATTGTAATTTCCGGTGTTTTACTAGGCCGATGCGTTCATCCCCGACGTACGAAGACCTGGAGAATGACTTCGCGGCTTCGCGGCTCTCATTCCAAGTGGCGCACCCGATCACGACTTGCTCACTGCGAAGCGAATGATGACGACCTCCTCAATGCCTGCGCCCGCCATCAGCCCTTCAAGATTCAAGACCGCTCTTTGGATCGGCCTCGGCCTAACCACACTCTTCGTCTTCATCACCTCAGAGGTACTCCTGATCGCGGACTACCCCATGTATCATGCCTACCGGCTCCAGGTTATCTCCGACCGCCATCTGCTCATCCCGCATGCGCTCGCCGGAATGTTTGCTCTCTTCATCGGCCCTGTCCTTTTCTCTTCGCGGACGCGCCAGCAGCACATTCAACTCCATCGCATTCTCGGCCGCATCTACATCATCTCCGTCTTTATTGGCGCCGCAACCGGAGTCGCCCTCGCCGCCGGCCGGCCGGGGTTACCCGGGACCATCGTCCAAGCGACAGCCTGGGTTGTCTGCACCACTGCTGCGCTCATCACAGTGTGCAACCGGCAGATCGTCCAACATCGCCGGTGGATGGTGCGCTCCTATGCCGTTACATTTACCTTTATTTCCAGCCGCGTGCTCAACCTCTGGCCCTGGTACTGGAGCCACCTCGGCGACACCTTCGCCGCAGTCGGCCTGATCGCATTCACCTTGGCTTCCCTGCTTGTCGTCGAGCTCGGCCTCAACTGGAGCGCGTTCACCACCCGCCATAATAGTGCCTAAGCATGAGAACCTTCAATTCGAGCCCATTCACGCCTTCGCCCATTTGCTGCTGGGGTGCGCGTCATTCTGGTATGCAACCCACTGCGGGTGCCGAAGTACAGTGCGCCTGTATTGTCAGTTACAGTGTAGAATCACTCTTGTGACGGCCCCGCGGGAGAGGATGGTGGACGCTGGCGGACTCGAACCGCCGACCCCCTGCGTGTGAAGCAGGTGCTCTAACCAACTGAGCTAAGCGTCCTGGAGGGAGGCGAGACCGTGAACAGCCCCCGCAAGCGAATCAATCCCGTTTTCTGGCGAGACTGATTTGGATTCACAGGAGCAGCGGAGGGCCTGACCAAAGGATTTATTAACCACGGATTTCACGGATTCGATCTGGATAATACCAACCGGAGCAGGGAGCAGATGGTCCCGACCCCAATTCCATTCCTCAGGATGCCCTTATCCGGATCGAATCCGTGAAATCCGTGGTTAAAACCGCCTTGTGATTGTCTCTCCGTTCCCTCCGTTGCCTCCTGTAAAAACAACCCGCCGATCCAGCCGCTATTTCTTCGTCTTCACCGCCCGCTTCCGCGCTGGGAAAAGCGTCTGGCAGATCTCGCAGGCCGTGCCATCGCAGCGGTGCGCCGTGCAATGCTCCCGGCCGTAGAAGATGATCCGCAGGTGCAGCGCGTTCCAGTGCTCGCGTGGAAAGAGCTTCTTCAGGTCCGCCTCGGTCTGCACGACATTGCGGCCGCTGGTCAGCTTCCAGCGCTGCGCGAGCCGGTGGATGTGGGTGTCCACCGGAAACGCCGGCACCCCGAAGGCCTGCGCCATCACCACGCTCGCCGTCTTGTGGCCCACACCCGGCAGCGCCTCCAGTTCGGCAAAGGTCCGCGGCACCTCGCCGCCATGCTGCTCGACCAGGATCCGCGACAGCCCCGCAATCGCCTTCGCCTTCTGCGGCGACAACCCGCACGGCCGGATGATGCGCTGGATCTCCGCCACGGGGATGCCTGTCATCTTCTCCGGCGTGTCCGCCAGCGCCCACAGGTGCGGCGTGACGAGGTTCACGCGCTTGTCCGTGCATTGCGCCGACAGCAGCACCGCCACCAGCAGCGTGTAGGGATCCCGGTAATCCAGCGGCACCGGCGTGTCCGGATAAAGCTCCGCCAGCCGCCGGTCGACATAGTCAGCCCGGGCCTGGCGGGAGGAAAAATCAGGATGAGCGGGTTTCATTCGAAACGGATGGTAATCTGGAACTCAGGAACTTTGGAACCAATCCGATGCCTTTTTCCAGCGTTCCTGAGTTCCAGATTCCAAGGGACAAACAGCTCCGCTTTCGACCCGGAAACAAATCCTTAATTGGCCGCCCCGGTCCAAATCGCGGTTGCGCGGCCCCGCTCCTCGCCTACCGTCCGCGAATGTCTTCGTCCCGCGACCTCCTCGCCCCCCTCGACACCTTTGCCCGCCGCCATACGGGCGACAGCGCTCCTGACACCGCCGCGATGCTCCAGCGCCTGGGCCACCCTTCGCTCGACGCCCTCATCGATGCCGCCGTACCGAAGCACATCCGCCGCGGAACGATGAACCTGCCCGCCGCCGCCGGCGAGAGCGCCGCGCTCGCCGAACTCCGCGGAATCGCCACCCAGAACCAGGTTTTCCGCAGCCAGATCGGCATGGGCTACTACGACACCCTCGTGCCCGGCGTCATTCAGCGTAACATCCTTGAGAACCCCGGTTGGTACACCGCCTACACGCCCTATCAGGCCGAGATTTCCCAAGGCCGGCTCGAGGCCCTCCTGAATTTCCAGACGCTGGTGTGCGACCTCACCGGGCTCGAGATCGCCAACGCCTCGATGCTCGACGAGGGCACTGCTGCTGCCGAGGCCATGATGATGTGCCATCGCCTCAAGGAAGGCGATGCGGCCACGCACCGGAACTTCTTCGTCGATGCCGCCTGCCATCCCCAGACGATCGACATCGTCAAGACCCGCGCCAAGCCCCTCGGTATCGCCGTCATCACCGGTGACTGGCGCACCTTCCAGCCCGATGCCTCCTGTTTCGGCGTGCTCGTCCAATATCCCGACACGACCGGCAGCGTCCACGACTTCGCCGCGTTCTTCACCGCCGCGCACGCCGCCGGCGCCTTCACCATCGTCGCCACCGACCTGCTCGCGCTCACGTTGCTGCGTGCGCCCGGTGAATTCGGCGCGGATGTCGCCGTCGGCTCCGCCCAGCGCTTTGGCGTGCCGATGGGCTTCGGCGGTCCGCACGCCGGGTTTCTCGCCACGAAGGACACCTTCAAACGCCAGATGCCCGGTCGCCTCGTCGGAGTCTCGAAGGACACCCAGGGCAACCCCGCCATGCGCCTCGCGCTCGGCACCCGCGAGCAACATATCCGCCGCGACAAGGCCACGTCCAACATCTGCACCGCCCAGGTTCTGCTCGCCGTCATGGCCTCGATGTACGCTGTCTATCACGGCCCTGCCGGCCTGAAAAAAATCGCCCGTCGCACCAAGCTCCTCACCGGCCTGCTCGCCCAAGGCCTCACGGCGCTCGGCGCCAAGATCAATGCCGAGCCTGTCTTCGACACCCTCACCGTCGGCAACGTCGGCGCCGAGCGCGTCCACGCCGCCGCCGCCGCGAAAAAATACAATCTCCGCCGGATCGATGCCTACACTGTCGGCATCTCCCTCGATGAGACCACCACCGTCGAGGACGTGCAGGTCATCCTCGGCTTCTTCGGCGAGGCCAAACTCGCCGATGCCGGCGGTATCGCCACCGAGTTCTCCGCGCCGCATGCGCGCACCACCGCCTATCTCACCGCCCCGGTCTTCAGCCGCTATCACACCGAGCACGAAATGCTGCGCTACATCAAGCGCCTCGAGGCGAAGGACCTCTCGCTCTGCCATTCGATGATTTCGCTCGGCTCGTGCACGATGAAACTCAACGCCACCAGCGAGATGTTTCCCGTGTCGTGGCCCGAGTTCGGCCGGATGCATCCCTTCGCGCCGTCCGAGCAGACGCGCGGCTACGCGAAGCTCTTCCGCGATCTCGAGACCTGGCTCGCCGAGATCACCGGCTTCGCCGCGGTCTCGCTCCAGCCCAACGCCGGCTCGCAGGGCGAATACGCCGGCCTGCTCGTCATCCGCGCCTACCATGAGTCGCGCGGCGAGGGTCAGCGTAACGTCTGTCTCATCCCCACCTCCGCCCACGGCACCAATCCCGCCAGCGCCGCCATGTGCGGCTTCAAGGTCGTCGCCGTCGCCTGCGACGCCAACGGCAACATCGACGTCGCCGACCTCACCGCCAAGGCCGCGGCCCATGGCAAGGATCTCGCCGCGCTCATGATCACCTACCCGTCCACGCACGGCGTGTTCGAGAGCAGCATCAAGGACATCTGCGCCACGATCCATGCGCATGGCGGCCAGGTCTACATGGACGGCGCCAACATGAACGCCCAGGTCGGCCTGACCTCGCCCGGCTTCATCGGCGCCGACGTCTGCCACCTGAATCTCCACAAGACCTTCTGCATCCCGCACGGCGGCGGCGGGCCCGGCATGGGCCCCATCGGCGTCGCCGCGCACCTCGCGCCCTATCTCCCTGGCCATGTCTTCCAATCGAAAATCGAGAATCCAAAATCAAAAATGACCGGAGCCGTCTCGGCGGCACCGTACGGCAGCGCCTCGATCCTCGTCATCTCCTGGATGTACATCCGCATGATGGGCCCCGACGGCCTCACCGAGGCGACCAAGGTCGCGATCCTCAACGCCAACTACATCGCCAAGCGCCTCGAGGCCTGTTTCCCCGTGCTGTACAAGGGCGCCGACGGCCTCGTCGCCCACGAGTGCATCCTGGAATTCCGCCCGTGGAAGAAGCATGGCCTTGAGGTCGAGGACGTCGCGAAGCGGCTCATCGACTATGGCTACCATGCGCCGACGATGTCGTTCCCCGTTCCCGGCACGCTCATGATCGAGCCGACCGAGAGCGAGTCGAAGGCCGAACTCGACCGCTTCTGCGACACGCTGATCTCCATCCACGGCGAGATGGCCGCAGTCGCCAGCGGCGAATCCGACAAGGCCAACAATCCCCTCAAGCACGCGCCCCACACCGCCGCCGTCGTCTGCGCCACCGAGTGGGATCACCCCTACTCCCGTGAGATCGCCGCCTTCCCCGACCGCCACACCCGCGCCAGCAAATTCTGGCCCGCCGTCGGCCGCGTGGACAACGTCTACGGCGACCGCAATCTGGTCTGCAGCTGCGTCGGGATGGAAGCCTACGCCGAGACAAAAGCGTAACGCTCATGCCCAATCTAGGGCGGGGTCGCTGACCCCGCCGGTTTGGAAGGTAGGGCAAATCCCTCCGACTTCGCCAAGGCTATGGCGGGCAAGCCGGATGAGCCGAGGCTCGTC
Source organism: uncultured Opitutia bacterium (assembly GCA_903859715.1). Classification (GTDB taxonomy): domain Bacteria; phylum Verrucomicrobiota; class Verrucomicrobiia; order Opitutales; family Opitutaceae; genus Opi-474. The sequence goes on along the minus strand of CAIONS010000062.1, from coordinate 65,723 downwards.
CCATCTCGCGACTCGCGGGGCTTTTATCCTCCCCTACTTGGCAAACACTCACCCCGCATTCAGGATTCGGCCGCCAAGCGGCCACGCCAATGCCGGTCGTGTCTCGCGGCGTGCATGACCCCGAATACGATGATCGCATCATCCCGGACGATGAAAAACACCCGATAAGGAAATCGTCGCGTCAACACGCGTCGCACCTCCGGCCACCGGCGCAAAAGAGGGAAGATCATCGGAGTTTCCACGGCTCGTCGCGCAGCGAAGCTGACCTCGCTCATGAGCTCCAATCCCAAACCGGCCACCCGCTCTTCATACCATAACGCCGCATCGACCAGGTCCGCTTCGGCTTCCGGACGAACCACAAGGCGACGACTCATGCATTGAGCTTGGCCTTGATCCGGGCTTCCACCTCGGCCCACGAACTACCTGCCTCAGGATCCTTTTCGTAGGCGGCCAGGCGGGCATCCAGCAGGGCCTTTTCCGCATCAGTCAAAGGATCGTCAGCGTCCAGCCATTGCTCACCGTCGAGCCGGGCCAGATGCAGCCGGATTTCCTGCCTCTCCGCAGCCGTTAGCTTCTGCAGTTCGGTCAGAATCTCGGCTTTGCTCATGTCCGCACTTTACGGGGCAAGCCGACCTCCGCAAGTCTCCATGCTTTACCTTGATAAAATGCCATCAGGATGCGGTCGCCTTGGCATAGAAGCTCTAACACTTACGCCGCATCAGCCATGTCCGCCTATAAGCTTGGCCGACGATAAGCCCGCAGCCGGCAGCCAAGCGGCTCCCACCAAGCCCGGACGCAAACCGCGCAAGCGTCCGTCCGGCGATAAGGGAAGCTGAGTTCCTCCTCCCTTCGGCCGGTTGACACCGCTTCTCCAAAGCGCACCGTACCACCGTGCGGAAGAAACCGTTCAAAGTCGCAGAGTCCCAGGCTCCCTATATCGCCAAGAAGCCGGCGCCGGCCGCCGCGTCCGGAAAGTCTACCACGAACGGTGCGGAGTTTCGTCGCATCACGGACAAGATCTTCTCCGAGCGCAAGGAGCTGCTCCACAAGCTGGCTTAATGAGCGAGCCGCGGTGAAGCTCGCGTTTGATATAGGGCGGAGGCGTCCGCCTCCGTGCGAGGCTACGGCGCGACAAGCTAATCCTACCTGTTTCTTGGATGGAGCGCGTTGCCTCAACGCGCTGTTTCCGTCCGGCATTTCAAACCAGCGTCTTGGGGACAAGCCGCTCCACCTCCCGGACCGGAGGCCGGATCCGCCGTCGTCATAAGCTCAAAATAAAGCTGACAGCTGAGAGCTGATTGCCGACAGCTTGTCTTCCCTTCCCCATGAAAATCATCCGCCACCTCACCCCGTCCGGTCCCGCCTACGCCGCGCTGCATGCCGACGGCTCCGCCCGTGAAATCACCGGCGACATCCTCGGCGAGTTCCGCGTCACTGACCGCGCCGTGAAGCCCGGCAAGCTGCTCGTGCCCCTCGTGCCGTCCAGCATCCTCGCCATCGGCCTCAACTACAAGAAGCACGCCGAGGAAGGCGGCAAGGGCGTGCCCGCCCAGCCCATGCTCTTCATGAAGAGCCTCAACGCGCTCCAGAATCCCGGCGACCCGATCGAGATCCCGCAGCACCTCGCCAGCACCGAGGTCGATTTCGAGTGCGAGCTCGCCGTCGTCATCGGCAAGCGCTGCAAGAACGTCACCAAGGCCCGGGCCCTCGACTACGTCCTCGGCTACACCTGCGCCAACGACGTCTCCGCCCGCGACTGGCAGATCCGCTGGGGCGGCGGCCAGTTCTGCCAGGGCAAGAGCTTCGACACCTTCTGCCCGCTCGGCCCGGTGCTCGTCACCGGCGACGAAATCCCCGACCCCAACACCCTCGGCATCAAAACCATCCTCAACGGCACCGCCCTGCAGGACTGGAACACGAATGACATGTGCTTCGACGTGCCCACGCTCATCGAATTCCTCAGCGGCAGCAAAACCCTCCTGCCCGGCACGGTCATCCTCACCGGCACGCCACACGGCGTCGGCTTCGCCCGCAAGCCCCCGATCTATCTGAAGGCTGGCGACACCGTCAGCATCGAGATCGAGAAGATCGGCACGCTCACCAACCCGGTGATCAACGAGAAGGTCTAAGGATTCGAAGTAGGGCAGGTCTCTGACCTGCCCTCGGCGCGCCAGAGGCGGGTCAAAGACCCACCCTACCCCTAAAGCTTACCGCCCAAAGCCTATCGCCTGCCGCTTTCCCCTCCCCTATGAAACCCCGCTATACGTTCCACCTGATCGGCAACTCGCACCTCGATCCTGTCTGGCAGTGGGACTGGCGCGAGGGCCTCAACGAGGGTCTCATCACCGCCCGCACCATGCTGGCGCTCATGGACGAGATCCCCGCGCTCACCTACGTGCGCGGCGAGACCGTGCTGTACGAGCACATCGAGCGCGAGGAGCCGGCGATGTTCGCGAAGATCCTGAAGCACATCCGCTCGGGCCGCTGGGATCCCATCGGCGGTTCCTATTTGCAGCCCGACACCAACATGCCCGCCACGGAAACGTTCGCGCGGATCTACCTGCACGGGCAGCGCTACTTCGCCGAGAAGTTCGGCCGGCCCGCCACCGTCGCCTGGGCCGCGGACTCCTTCGGCCACAGCGCCGGCGCGCCCGAGCTGATGGCCGCCGCGGGCTTCCGCTATTTCTCATTCTTCCGGCCCAACCCCGAACAGCATCCGCTCTCCGGCCCCGCGTTCTGGTGGGAAGGCTCCGGCGGCTCGCGCATCCTCGGCTACCGCCCGATCCACGGCTGGTATGGCTGCGAACGCGATGAAGCCCGGCGCAAGATGGATGGCTTTCTCGCCACCGCGGAGAAGCAGCCGTATCACCACATCGCCGTGTTCTACGGCCTCGGCAACCACGGCGGCGGCCCGACCCGCCGGCTCGTGCACGAGATCCAGACGTGGGCCGACGCGCATCCCGAGGTCGCCGTCGTGCACTCCGGCCTGCACCGTTTTTTTGGCGAACTGGAAAAGGAAATCGCCGCGCGCCCCGAGGCCGCACCGCCCGTGCACCGCGGTGAACTCAATTTCTGCCAGCGCGGCTGCTACACCTCCGCCGCGAAGTTCAAGTTCGCCTACCGCCAGGCCGAGGCCCTGCTCAGCCGCGCCGAGACCGCCGCCACCGCCATCAATCTGGTGGCGCCTGCGCCCGTCCCCGACCTCGGGGTCGCCTGGCGCGGGCTCATGTTCAATTCCTTCCACGACATCCTCCCCGGCTCCAGTATCGAGCGCGCGCTCGACGAGCAGACCGACTGGACCCGCGGCCTCCTGCACACCGCCCGCTCCACGGAGTTTACCGCCCTCAACGCCCTCGCCCGCCGCTCCGACACCTCTGTGCCCGCCGTCGGCCCCGATCATCCGAGCGCGATGTCGCTGCTCGTCTGGAATCCGCACCCGCATGCCTATGAAGGCCCGCTCGAGCTCGAGGTCTGCCTGGATTACCGTCCCGTCTTCGCCTACGAGAACCGCCCCGACGCCGTGCCGATCGAGGTCCGCGGACCCGATGGAAAGCCGCTGCCGTTCCAGCGCATCAAGCCGGAGCACACCTTCCTGACCACCATCCCGTGGCGCGTCCGCGTCCTCACTACCGCGCACCTCCCCGCGCTCGGCTGGGGCTCCTTCAGTGTCGCCTGGGTCGAGGGCGCCCGTCCGCCCAAGGTCTCTGCCGGCACGTCCTCGCCGCGGAAAAACGAAATCACCAACGGCCGCTACCGTGCCTCGGCCCGCATCGGCGGCAACGGCATCGCCGTCTTCCAGGGCGCGCGCCGCCTGCTGTCCGCCGGCGGACTCGGCGCCATCACCGTGGACGACGCCTTCGGTTCATGGGGCGGCTGCTACGACGAACCGGATTCGATGCACCTCATGACGGTGCGCCATGCCTGGAAAGTCACCGCCGTCGAGACGCTCGAGTCCGGCCCGCTGCGCGCCGCGTTGTGGGTCCGGCTCACTGGCGGAAAATCCCAGCTCGATCTCTTTCTCCGCCTCGCCAAGGACCGTGACGCCATCGACGTCGAAGCCCGGCTGCTGTGGAACGAAACCCGCGCCCGCCTGAAGCTCGTGTTTCCCGGCGCCGGCGACCAAGCCGAGTTCGACGTGCCGGGCGGTGTCGTGAATCGCGGGCCGTCCGGCGAGGTGCCGGGCAACCGCTGGGTGCGCGTGAAAAACGGCCGGCACATCCTCGGCTTCGCCAGCGACGCCCTCTACGGGTTCGATTCATCCGACGGCACTTTCCGCGCGTCCGTCATCCGTTCAACGCGCTACGCCTTCGATGCCCGTGACACGCCCGCCACGCCCGCATGGCTGCCCGTCGCCGATCGCGGGGAGTACCGCTTCAATTTCCTGCTCACGACCAACAGCCAAAAACTGTCGCAGCTCGCGGCCGAGCTGGAGCAACCGGCCATCACGCTCGCAGTGCCGCCGCATCCCGGCCCGCTGGGCCGCTCCGGCAGCATCGCCTCGCTCGCGCCAGACGGCGTGAAGCTGCTGGCCCTCAAGCCCGCCGAGGACGGCCGCGGCCTCGTCGTGCGCGTGCAGGAAATCGCCGGCCGCACCGTCAAGCCGCGCCTCACGCTGGCCGGCCGCACCTATGCGCTCGGCACGCTCAAGCCGCATACGCTCGCCACCTATCGCATTCACAGCGGCCGCGCCACGGCTATTACCCTCACAGAGTTGCCGGATCGGTGACATCATTGTATGTCATCCTGAGCATAGCGAAGGATCCAGTGAGGCTCAGCCTATACCTTTGACATGATCTAACTGGATTCTTCGCTACGCTCAGAATGACAGAGACCCCATGAAAAAAATCAACCTCTCGAAAATTCCCTGGATGAAGGATCGCTCGCCCGGCGGAAAATACGCCGCGGCGTTCAAGCAGGTCTCGGGAGCGCTGGGCGACAAGCGCAATGCGTGGCCCAAGGCCGGCCATCCCTTCAACCTCGAGCTGAACCGCGTGCCGCCGGGCAAGGCGCCGTGCCCGTTCCACAGCCACACCACGCAGTGGGAGATGTTTCTCATCCTCGAGGGCACGGGCACCGTGCGCACCGGCCGGAAGCGGCACCCGGTCAAGGCGGGCGATGTGATCATGCACTCGCCTGGCGAGGCGCACCAGATCATCAACACGGGGAAGAAGGACCTCGTGTACTACATCATCGCCGACAATCCGCCCGTCGACATCTTCCATTACCCCGACTCCGGCAAATGGGGCCTGCGTCCCCACGGAAAATATTTCCAGATGACCAAGGCCGGCTACTTCGACGGCGAGGAGTGAGGCGATGTAGGGCGGGGTCGCTGACCCCGCCTGATTTCAAGGTAGTGCGAATCCACCGGATGAGCCGTTGTATATTCGAGCTGACGGCTCATCCGGAGGACTCGCCCTACCCGCCTACCGCTTAAAGCCTACTGCCTACCGCCTCAACCCGCCCGACACACCCGGCAGGCATAACGGTAGAGCGCAGCAACCGTGCCCGCGAACAGCACCAGCCCGATGATGATGCCGGGCTTTTCAAAGCTGTCGCCGACCACCGCCAGCGGCGTGTCGGTGCCCGCCGCCGCGACGACCCCGGCGAACGCCACGCCGAAAAGACTCTCGCCCACGATGAGCCCGGTGGCCACCAGCACACCCATGCGCTTGGCGAATTCCGGGTTCGCATGGCGGCCGGCCCACTTGTCGTAGTAATGCCCGAGCACGGCACCGACCGGAATCAAGAGCGTCAGTGCCATCGGCAGGTAGATGCCCATGCCGACGCACAGCGGCGGCAGCCGCATCTTGCCGGTTTTGCGCAGCACTTCGTCGAGGATGATCGTGCAGACGCCGAGCAGCGCGCCCCAGCCGATCAGGTTCCAGCTGATGTCGCCGCCGAGCACGCCCTTGGCCAGCGCAGAAATGAGCGCGGCCTGCGGCGCGGCGAGCGCGTGCTCCCCCGCCCCGGGCGCGCCGGCGAAGCCGAAGGCCTTGTTGAGCAGGTCGAGCACCGGCGGGATCACAAGCGAGCCAAAGATCACGCCGTAGATCAGCGCCAGCTGCTGCCGCCACGGCGTCGCGCCGACCAGCTGCCCCGTCTTCAGGTCCTGCAGGTTGTCGTTCGCGATCGTCGCGATGGAAAACACGATGCCGGTGGTGAACAGCGCGTAGGCCACGAGCGCCCGGGTCTGCTCCGGGCTGCCGCCGTGTCCGTAGATCATCACGAGCAGCAGTGACGCACCGAGCACGGCGAGGATGCCCACGCCAGAGACCGGGCTGTTCGAGGCGCCGATCAGGCCGGCCATGTAACCGCAGACCGACGCGATGATGGCGCCGATCACCACGACGTAGACCAACGTGCCGAGGATCACCGGGCCGATGCCGTGGGCGATCGCCGTGCCGGAGCAGAAAACCCAGAGCAGGCCGGCGATCGGCACGAGCAAGGCGAGGATGGTGCCGCCCACGATGCCGATGGGCAGGTCGCGCTCGGTGAGCGCCAGCTCGGTCCCGGCCGAGCGGGCCTTCGATGCGGCCATCGCGGAGCGGATGCCCTTGATGATCGGCCCGAGAATGCGAATGAGGCTCCAAAGCGCGGCAACGCCGATGGCCCCGGCACCGATGAAGCGCACTTCGCTGCGGAAGGTCGTATTGACCAGATGATCCAGATTGCCCGTCACACCGTGCACGGCGGTGAGCATCGGCACCAGCCCGGCCCAGGTGATGAGCATGCCAATCAGCATCGCCACGCCGACCGACAGGCCGACGAGATGGCCGACGCCGATGAGGGCGAGAGACAGGCTGGTCGAGACGCCGGTGGCACCCGCGCCCACCCGGAAATTTTTGACGACATCGCTCGCCACCAGTCGCATCGCCGCCAGCAACGCGTAACCCGCCGAGACCAGCGAACCTACGATGATCATGCGGAGTCCTTTGGCGTTCTCCGCCTTGCCCTCCGCAGAGCCGAAGCCGACCTTCAGCACCTCGGCGGCGGCGACGCCCTCCGGGTAAGGCAGGTCGGAACCCGTCACCAGCGCGCGGCGCAGCGGCACCGAGAACATCACGCCCAGGATGCCGCCGATCGCGCAGACGGCCGCCGTGATCCAATAGGGAAAACCCTGCCACCAGCCCACCATGATGAGGCCGGGCAGCACGAAGATGATCGCCGCCAGCGTGCCCGCGGCGGAGGCGATCGTCTGGACGATGTTGTTTTCAAGGATGTTGGAATTCCCGACGAGGCGCAGCAGCGCCATCGAGATGACCGCCGCCGGGATCGAGGTCGCGAAGGTCAGGCCGACCTTCAACCCCAGGTAAACATTGGCGGCGGTGAACAGCAGCGTGATGAAGCCGCCGAGAATGACACTCCGGACCGTAAGCTCGCGGACGGACTGGGCTGGTTGCATGACCGACACTGCAAACCGGTCCGCCGGGCATCAAGCCTCGGGATGCGAACCCGGGCGAACGTGGGCCCGGGCGAACATCGAACATTCAACTTCGAACCTCCAACATCGAACGCCCGATGAGTCGGAGGGCCGCGGCAATAGTGGTACAGTTTGACCACCTGGTAGGTTGCGCGCTCGCGCGCAACGTGGCGCGACAAGCGCGCCACCTACCCGGGAAATTGAAACTGCACCACGACCCCGCAGCCCTTTGCCTTGCCTCAGGTTCGAGTTCAAAGTTGGAAGTTCGACGTTGAATGTTCGATGTTCAGTTCGCGTCCGCCGCCCTCCGCGATTGACGCCGCCGCTCCCTCGGGGTGCGATGGCGGTTTCATGAAGCACTCCACGCACATCGAGAACCCCGATGTCATCCTGATCGGCAGCGGTGTCATGTCCGCCAACCTGGGCGCCCTCCTCAAGCGGCTGGAGCCCGCCCTTTCCCTCCAGGTTTACGAGGTCACCGAGGACCTCGCGCAGGAAAGCTCCCACGGCTGGAACAACGCCGGCACCGGCCACGCCGGCATCTGCGAGCTGAGCTACACGCCGAAGCGCGAGGCCGACGGCTCCGTCAACGTCGCCAAGGCCATCGGGATTTTCGAGCAGTTTGAGCAGTCCAAGCAGTTCTGGAGCTATGCCGTGGCCAGCGGGATGGTCGAGAACCCGAAGGAGTTCATCAACCCCGTCGCTCACCTCAGCTTCGTGCACGGCGAGGAGCAGGTCGGTTTCCTGAAGGCCCGCCATGCCGGCATGTCCGCGCACCATTTCTTCCGGGAGATGGAGTACACCACCGACCGCGCCACCATCGGCCGCTGGGCTCCGCTCCTCACCGAGGGCCGGGCTGAGATTCCGATCGCCGCGACCAAGATGGACGCCGGCACCGACGTGAACTTCGGCGTCATCTCCCGCAAGCTCCTCGGCTGGCTCGAGCGCCAGAACGGTTGCGGCATCGCTTCCAACCACCGCGTGGTGGACCTGAAGAAAAACGATACCGGCTGGGATGTCTTCACCAAGGACCTCGCCACGGGCGAACTCCGCCAGAACCACGCCAAGTTCGTCTTCGTCGGCGCCGGCGGCGGCAGCCTGCACCTGCTGCAGAAATCCGGCATCGCCGAGAGCAAGGGCCTCGGCGGCTTCCCGATCGGTGGGCAGTGGCTCGTCTGCGACAACCCGGCGATCGTCCAGCGGCACCAAGCCAAGGTCTATGGCCAGGCCCTCGATGCCGCGCCCACGATGGCCGTGCCACATCTCGACACCCGCGTCCTCGACGGCAAGAAGACGCTCCTCTTCGGCCCCTTCGCGGCGTGGACCACGAAGTTCCTCCACAAGAAGGGCAGCTGGACCGATCTCCCCGGCTCCATCAAACCCGACAACCTCGCCACGCTCCTCAAGATCGGGGCCAGCAACCTGCCCCTCGTCCGCTACCTCATCCAGCAGGGCACGCAGAGCATGGCCGACCGCATGGAGGTGCTGCACATTTTCTACCCGGCGGCCCAAGCTGAGGACTGGAAGCTGATCGACGCCGGCATCCGCGTGCAGGCTATCAAGAAGACCGACGGCGAGGCCGGCATCGTCCACTACGGCACCGAGGTCATCACCAATCCGGACCGCACGATCTCCGCCCTGCTGGGCGCATCACCTGGCGCGTCGGTGTCGGTCAACATCGTGCTCGAAGTGATCAAGCTCTGCTTCCCGCACCTGCTCGCCACCGAGGCCGGCAAGGCCCGCATGAAGGAAATGATCCCCACGTACGACGTGGACATCAAACTCGCCCAAAATGCCGACTACTTTCGCACCACCCAGCGCAAGGCGAATGAGATTCTGCAGCTCGGCTGAGAAGGCTCAGCCGAGAAATTCAAAGATAGAAACTCGAAATCCGAAATTTTCGATCATCTGAATCCAAACCCCGATCATTAAAGAGAAGTCACTCATTCGAATCCGCTCTGGTTTTTCGAATTTCGGATTTCTACCTTCGAATTTTCCTATCCCATGTCTTCCCCCCTCTACACCGCCGCCGTCGATCTCGGCGCCACCAGTGGCCGCGTCATCCTCGGCACATGGGCCAAGAACCGGCTCACGCTCAATGAGGTCCACCGCTTTCCCAACGCCTACCGTGAGCTCGGCGCCCACGCCTACTGGGAAATCGGCACGCTCTGGCTCGAGGTGCAGACCGGCCTGCGCAAGGCCGTCGCCGCCCTGCCCCGCGGCGCCAAGCTCGCCTCGGTCGGTGTCGACACCTGGGGCTGCGACCACGTCCTCCTCAACGACGCCGGCCGGCTCGTGTTTCCGGTCCACGCCTACCGCGACAACCGCACGCAGGCCGGCCTGAAAGCGCTCGCGGCCAACGGCGCCGACCGGATCTACGCCGCGACGGGCATCCCGAACGTTTTCTACAACTCCAGCCTGCAGCTCGCCGAGGCGGTCGCCAGTTGCCCTGCGCTCACTGATCTTGCCACGCGCTGCCTGTTCCTGCCGGATTATTTCAACTTCCTCCTCAGCGGCCGCGCCGAGAATGAGTTCACCGTCGCCAGCACCTCGCAGCTGATCGACGTCCACACCCGCGACTGGTCGCGCACCGCGCTGGAGCATTTCCATATCCCGCCGTCGTGGTTCACGACGCCGGTGCTGTCCGGCAAGAAACTTGGCCGCGTCACCGCGCTGCCCGAACTCGCCGGCGCCCAGGTGATCGCCGTCCCCGGCCACGACACCGCCAGTGCCTACGACGCCATGCCCGCCTCGCCGGAGGGCGGCGACCTCTTCCTCAGCTCCGGCACGTGGTCGCTTGTCGGCTTCGAAAGCGCCCAGCCCCTCCTCGGCCCCGCGGCGCTCGCCGCGCGCGTCGCCAACGAACGCACCGGCCTCGGCGGCTACCGGCCGCTCACGAATGTCGTCGGGCTCTTCCTCCTCGAGCAAACGATGGCCGGCTTCAGCACGCGGCCGCAGTCGCCGCGCGACTGGGACGCCCTGATCGCCGCCGCCAGCAAACTGCCCGCGCCGGCAGTACTGCTGGATCCCGCCGATCCTGCCTTCACCGCGCCGAAGTCCATGCGCGTCGCGATCGACGCCCAGCTGAAGCGGAAGAAAGCCGCCGCGCCGAAGAACCTCGCCGGCTACACCCGACTCATCTGCGACTCCCTCGGCCGCGGCCACGCCGTCGCCGCCGCAAACTTCGAGGCGATGACCAGCAAGAAATTCCGCCGTATCCTGATGGTCGGCGGCGGTTCGAAAAACCGCCTGCTCTGTCAGGCCACGGCCGATGCCGCCGGCATCCCGGTGATCTCCTTCAACCTCGAAGGCACCGCCGTGGGCAACATGGCGAGCCAGCTGATCGCGCTGGGAGCGGTGAAGGATCTAGCCACGTTCCGCCAGCTACTGGGCGAGAATCTGCAGCAGAAGACTTATCTGCCGCGCGAATAAGCTTCTGGTAGCTTAATGGGGCAATGAGAAGTGTTAGGGTATATCCGGGTTGATCCTCAGTTCGATGATCTTTTCTGTCCCGTTTCTTAGCACCGAAAATTTGACGACCTGCCCCGCCTTTTCGACAGACCGCGCATTCAACCATTCCGTCGAAATTATCGCGTCACCATCCATAGTGAGCAAGATGTCCCCAGGTAGAATATTGGCTACAAATGCAGGTGTGCCATCGATTACAGAATCGACGACCAATCCAGCATTTCGCTGTAATTCACGCCGCTGGTCATCGTTTAAAGGATGCCATCGGGCTCCGATGAGGTAATGATACTTGCGAAAGAAGATGGCGCTATAGTCGTCACGCTCTACGTTGTAAGGAACGTACGTGGTATTAAGTGTCCCGGGCGATGTAGTGGTGGATGTGCCTGTATAGTTCGTTCCTCCTATTTGACCGCTGGCGTATGTTGTAGAGTTCTGACCAGGTTGATAGGTAACCAAAGGCATCACGCCGCTCCGAGTTCCCGCATATGAGCTACTCAGCAGGACGATATCAGCTTGTACCTCTTTTGCCTTCGCATGAAGCGAAGAGGTATAATCTCCAGCGTTCCCTTCGAACGAAGCGTAACCAATGACGTTATACCCGCGCCGGACTATTGCTTCGATTCCTGCCTTTCGTTCATCAATCGAAGTTGAGTAGTACTGTGTCTCACCAACGTGCGGGAGCAAATAGCGCTCGAACTTAGGGGGAAGCGAGTTGGTGTAGAATTTTGAATATGGGCTTTGGCAACCGGTCATCCCAACCACCAAAAATGCGAGCCCAATTGAAACTGCTTGGAATGATGCAAATTTCATGGCGGACAATTTGTATGAAGGAGCCATAAGGCGGTCAAGGAGCGGAAAGGGGAAGGTCGTGACTCTTGACAGAATTCTCCGCAAAAGGGCTCCAAACCCAATGTCACGTAATACGTGACAATGGGTTTCCTCCGAAAGGGGTCTGATTCCAAAGAGTTGCTGGAAATACGGCGTTGCCCCAGCCTCCTTACGTCGGCTGCTACGGGCTGCTGGGAAACTGAACGCGAAAAAGGCGCGGAGTTTGGTCCGCGCCTTTGAAGTGAGTCGCCTAAGCTGAGCTTACCAGATGCTCACGCGGTCGGCGGCGGGGCGGCGCATCGGGGCGCCCTCGGGGACGTCGAAGGCCTTCGCGAATTCGTCCAGGTTCGACAGCGGGCCGTTGACGCGGAATTCATCCGGGGAATGCGGATCCGTCTGCACGATGAGCCGCAGCACTTCGGGGCGCCACTTGCTGCGCGAGTCCATCGCGTAGCTGATGAAGAAGCGCTGCTCCGGCGTGAACCCGTCGATCTTCACGCGCGGCTTGTCCCCCAGTTCCTTCTCCAGGGCCGCGTAGGCGATCCGGAGGCCGCCCAGGTCGGCGATGTTTTCGCCCTCGGTCAGCTCGCCGTTCACGTGGAGGCCGTCGAGCACCGTGTAGCCCGAGAACTGCTTCACGATGCGCGCCGCGCGCTCCTTGAACTTGGCGTCGCTCGCGGGCGTCCACCAGTCCGTGAGGTTGCCGGACGGGTCAAACTGCCGGCCCCGGTCGTCAAAGCCGTGCGTCATCTCGTGGCCGATGGTGGCGCCGATGGCACCGTAGTTCGCGCCGTCGTCGGCCTTCGGGTCGAAGATCGGCGGCTGGAGGTAGCCCGCCGGAAACACGATCTCGTTGCGCAGGGGGCTGTAGTACGCGTTGACGGTCGGCGGCGTCATGCCCCACTCCGTCTTGTCGACGGGCTGGCCGATCTTCGCGAGATCGCGGCGCGTTTCATAGGCATTGGCGCGCAGCGCATTCAGGACATACGATCCCCGGTCGATGGTCAGGCTGCTGTAATCCTTCCATTTGTCGGGATAGCCGATCTTCACCCCAAGGGCATTGAGCTTGATCAGGGCCTTGGCGCGGGTCGGGTCATCCATCCACTCCAGGGTCTTAAGTTTTTCCGCCATCGCGGCGCGCAGGTTCCCGACGAGCCGGAGCATGCGGGCCTTGGCCTCCGGCGGAAAGTATTCGGCGACGTAGAGCTGGCCGAGGGCGTCACCCACACCGGAATCCACCGAGCTGATGACGCGTTTCCAGCGCGGCCGCAACTCCTTCGTACCGAACAACGCGATGCCATAGAACTGGAAATTTTCCTGCACAAACGGCTCGCTGAGGTAGCGGGCGGCGTCGTGCACCAGGTGCCAGCGCAAGTAGGCCTGCCAGTCGGCCACGGGGGCCTGCGCGAGCTGGGCGGCGAAGCCCTGGCAGAAGCCCGGCATGCCCACGTTGAGTTCGGTGAACGCCGGGGCGCCCACCGCCTTGAAATAGACGTTCCAGTCGAGGCTGGGCGTGAGCGCCTGCAGCTTGGTCACGGGCATCTTGTGGTAGCGCGCATAGGGATTGCGGAGGACGACCTTGGTCAGCGAGGCGTTCGCCAGCGCCGTCTCGATCCGCATCACCGCGGCGGCGCCCGCCTGCGCGACCTCGGGTGTGTCGCCCGTGAGTTCGAGCATCTTGGTGACATGGGCGGTGTATTTGGTCCGCAGGGTCTTGGACTTCTCGTCGTCGCGGAAATAATACTCACGGTCCGGCAGGCCGAGCCCGCCCTGGTAGAGCTGCGCGATTTCCTGGGAGCTGTTCGCGTAGTCGGCCCCGCTGCCGAAATCGAAACCGGCCGAGACGCCGAGCTGGTGCAGGTGGGCGATGGCCCCGAGTACATCGGCCGGGGTCTTGAGCGCCGCGATGCGGTCGAACTCAGGCTTGAGCGGCGTCGCACCGGCGGCGTTAACCGCCGCCAGATCCATGCCGCTGGCGTAAAAGTCACCGACGATTTTCTCGGCGGCCGTGCCCGCGCTGCCCTTGGCCGCCGCGCGCTCGCAGAGCGTCCGGAGGGCCGTGGAGTTGCCGTCAACCAGCTTCATCGCGGTGCCCCACATGCTGTATTCGGCCGGGATCGCCGTGGCCTTCAGCCAGGGGCCGTTCACATAGTGGAAAAAGTCATCCTGCGGTTTCACCGCCGGATCGAATTGTTTCGGATCAATCTCGGCGCGGACCGCGCCGAGGGTGAAGACAAGCGCGGCGGCCGCCGCGAGGATGAATTTACGCATGGTTCAAACTCAACCAGCGCGAAACCGGCGACAAGCCTGCAATGGCGGGGGTGAGCCTGAATCTGCTCTGATGTAGGGCGGGGTCGGCGACCCCGCCCTACATAAAACGCCGGGTAAACCCCACGGCCTCGCGCACGAACGCGTCGCCGTCGGGACACACATTCTGAAACATGCCACGCCGCCAGCCGAAGTCGCCGATACCGGTGTTGTAGCCTTCGAAGCCGACGTACTCGGCCTTCGTTGTTTTCAACGCGGCAAAAATCTCCGGCCACGGCAGCAGGCCGCCACCCGGGACGCCGCGGTCGTTTTCGCAGGCATGCAGGCCCCAGAGCCGGTCGCCGACCGAGCGAATCGCCGCTGCGTAGTCGCGCACCTCGGTGACGAGGTGATACGTGTCGAGCAGGATGAAAAGATTCGGATGCGCTGAAAGGGTGAGCAGCTGCAGCGCCTGCGCCGGGGTGTTCACCACGTGCGAGCGAAACCGGCTCATCGGCTCGAGCACCAGCTTCACGCCCGCCCGCTGCGCATGCATCGCGAGCGCGTGCAGGCCCTCCGCGGTGCGCGGCAGCTCATCCGGCGGCGGACGGCGTCGCAGGACCTTGCCCGGCCGGCCATAAAGTGCACCGGCATACGCCAGCGCGCCCAGCTCGGCCGCCTGGTTGATGATCGCGGTATGAAACTCCAGCGCAGCGCGACGGTTCGCCGGATCGTCGTCCGACAAATCCGCCCCTGCCGGCCATTCGCCGCCCGGCCCGACCAACAGGCTCATACCCGCCGACTCGGCCGCACGACGCGTAAGCGCAGAGGAAAATTTCACATCTAGTCCAACCGCCAGCTCCAGCGTGTCCAACCCGAGCCCGCGTGCCCGCTCAAAGAGGCCGGTTTCGGCGTCGGACCAGCGTTCGGTCCAGAGATAGATGTGCGCGCCGAGTTTCATGGTGCCTCGTGCGGCTGAGCCGCACGAGGCAAGTGACAAGGGGCAAGGGACAAGTAACAAGAGGAAATTTGGCGGATCGCAGTAGGGCGGGTCTTTGTCCCGCCTTGGTCCGTCCTCGAAACCGGCTCGCACACACAGCTGCGCCCTGAAGGCGGGTCAAAGACCCGCCCTACTCCGAAATTCTTGTCACTTGTTACTTGGCCCTTGGCACTTGGCCGGCTGCCTTGAGTTCCGCATAGAGCCGGCCCAGCTCCGGCATCGCCACGCCGGCGGCCTGGCCGCGGCGCAACGGTTCGCCCCAGATAGCCTCGAGTTCGAGTTCCCGCCCGGCGAGGAAATCGACCAGCGTCGAAGGGCGGTACGCCCCGATGGCAGGTGTGCGGATGATCTGCTCCTGGATGAACGATTCGGAAATTTCGTAGCCCAGCACACGGGCCGCGGCGGCGATCTCATCCATCAGCACGCGCACGCGGGCAGCCAGCACTGGCGAGGCCAGAATTTGGTCCGTGGTGATCCCGCCGCCCGCAACCGCGAGCCCGTTGAAGGCTACGTTCCACACCAGCTTGCGCCAGCGCGCCTGCGCCAGGCTGTCCTCCGTACTGCAGCGGACGCCCGCCGCCGTGAATAATGCGGCGATGGCACCCGTGCGATCCAGCGCCGGCCCGGTAAATTCGCCCAGCACAATCGAACCCGGATAACGGCACGTGATTTCTCCCGGCGCGGTCCGGTTCGCCGCGATGTAGCAGAGTCCGCCCAGCACACGTTCGGCGCCGACGATCGACGCAACCCGTTCCTCGTTGCCGAGTCCGTTCTGCA
Source organism: uncultured Opitutia bacterium (assembly GCA_903859715.1). Classification (GTDB taxonomy): domain Bacteria; phylum Verrucomicrobiota; class Verrucomicrobiia; order Opitutales; family Opitutaceae; genus Opi-474. The sequence goes on along the minus strand of CAIONS010000062.1, from coordinate 49,983 downwards.
GCGTGACGACCGCCGTGCCCGCGTGGAGCAACGGCGGCAGCAGGCGGGCCAGCTCGGGATTGGCGGTGGTCTTGAGCGTGATGAACACCAGATCGACCGGACCGATTTCCGCGGTGGTGGCGAAAGCCTCGACGGGCGAAAGTGTGCGGGTGCCTTCCCCCTCGATCAGCGTGATGCCCTGCGCCCGGACCCGGGCGAGATCGCTGCGCATCAGGAAGCGGACGTGGCTGCCCGCGAACGCAAGGCGTGCACCGTAAAAAGTGCCAATCGCACCGGAGCCAACGATGGCGATGGAGTTGAACATTGCGGATTGCGGATACCGGAAACCGGAAAGGTTTCAACGCATGAAGAAGATGTAGGTGGGGTGCCCTCACCCCGCTTGATGCCTGCCTGCCAACCCGGTCTGATGCGGGGTGAGGGCACCCGCCCACATTGGCAGACTATCCGGTTTCCGGTATCCGCAATCCGGTATTACCGCAAAAACGCCTCATGCAGGCCGCCGTCCACGGTGATCACCTGGCCGGTCGTCTTGCTCAGCCGCTGGCTGACGAGGAGGAAATACGCCTCGGCTTGGTCGGCCGGCGTGATCGGGGCCTTCGTCAACGTGCGGTCGGCGTAGAACTGCGCCAGTTTCTTCACCAGCGAGTCAGTCACCTCGTCCTCGGTGAAGGGGATGGCGTACTTCGCGAGCGAGCCGATGACGCGGTCGCGAGGAAACATCGCCGAGCCCTGCACGACAGTCGCCGGCGCGACGCCGTTGACGCGCACCAGCGGCGACAGCTCGATGGCGAGCTCGCGCACAAGGTGGTTGGCCGCGGCCTTGGACGTGTCGTAGGCGATGGAGCCTTTCTTCGCGACGACGGCATTGGCGGAAGTCGTGAGGACGAGCTGGCCCTTGAGGCCCTGGTCCTTCCAGGTGCGGGCGGCTTCGTCGCCGACGATGTAGCTGCCGGTGACATTGACGCCGAAGGTGAAGGCCCACTTGTCGTCGGGGATGTGCCCGGAGGTGTCGCTCGGCCAGAACACGCCGGCGGTGACGATGATCGAGTCGAAGCCGCCGTAGGCGAGCGCGACCTGATCGAGCATCGCGCGCACGCTGACGCGGTCGGTGATGTTGCAGGCGAGCCCGATGGCCGGGCCGCAGCCGGAAATTCCGGAGCCGGCGACGCCGATGCCCTGCCCGAGCTTGTCCGTGATTTCCTTGGCCGTGGCCTCGGCGGTCTCGGTCTTCATGTCGACGCACACCAGATGCGCGCCCTCCTTCGAAATGCGGTGGGCGGTCTCCTTGCCGATGCCGGAACCGGCGCCGATCACGATGATGACCTGGCGGGCGAGTTCCTTCTCGGCCGGCATGCGCTTCAGCTTCGCCTCCTCGAGCAGCCAGTACTCGATGTCGAACGCCTCTTGTTGCGGGAGTGCGATGTACTTGTCGATCGCCTCGGCGCCGCGCATGACCTCGACGGCGCAGTTGTAGAATTCAGCGGTGACGCGGGACTCGGACTTGTCCTTGCCCCAGGCAATCATGCCAAGGCCGGGGATGAGCACGACCGTCGGGTTCGCGTCGCGCATCGCGGGCGAGTTGGCGTGTTTGCACTTCGCGTAATAGGCGGCGTAGTCCTTGCGGTAGGCCTCGAGGCCGGCCTTGAGCTTGGTCTTGAGCGCGGCGAGATCCTCCGCCTGCGGGTTCCAGTCCACGTAGAGCGGCTTGATCTTGGTGCGCAGGAAATGGTCGGGGCACGACGTGCCGAGCTCGGCGAGCCGCGCGGCGTCCTTCGAGTTCACAAAGCGGAGGATCTTCCCGTCCTCCTGCACCGTGCCGATGAACCGCTTCTGCGAGGAAACCTGCCCGCGCAGCCACGGCAGGATGCCGGCAAACAGCTCGGCGCGCTTTTCGGGCGCGAGCGTGGAGTATTTCGCGCCGCCAAACGCCGCGGCGTCGCCGCCCTTCGCGGCGTATTTCTGCTCGATGTAGGCCGCGGCCTGCTCGATGCAGTCGAGCGTGTAGGTGTAGCAGGTCTTCTCGTCGTTGTCCCACGAGATGAAGCCGTGCTGGCCCATCATGATGGACTTCACCTGCGGGTTTTTCCGGCAGATCTCCTGCATCGCGAGGCCGAGCTCGAAGCCGGGGCGCATCCACTTCACGTAGGCCATCTCGCCGCCGAAGATCTCCTGCGTGAGTTTCTCGCAATTCGCCGACGCCGCGATCGCGATGATCGCGTTCGGGTGCATGTGGTCCACGAACTTGGCGGGGATGAAGCTGTGCAACGGCGTGTCGATTGACGAGGCGCGCGGGTTCAGGTTGAACGTCGCGTGGCTGGCCATCGCGACCATCTCGTCCTCGGCGGCGGACTTCAGGCCCTTGTCGGCGCGCGCCAGGTAGAGCGACTGCATGCCGATGAGCTTGGCCTGGTGCAGGGAGGAAAAATTCTCGCGCGTGCTGGTGCGCAGGTCGCCGCCGGAGCCCTTGACCCAGAGCACCTCGGTGGGCTGGCCGGTGAGCGGATCCGGCTCGGTCAGCTTCGACGACGTGTTGCCGCCGCCGGTGTTGGTGACGCGCTGATCGCTGCCCAGCAGGTTGGAGCGATGGACGAGGCGGCCGACCGGATCGAGCGACGAAACTTTCGCGTCATCCCAGAGGTAATTCACGTAATTGTAGGACTTCATGTGGATAAGATGGGGATTTTTTTAACCACGAATGGACACGAATGAACACGAATTCAGATCAGGAGTAGCTCCTATCTCCGAACCTAATTCGTGTTCATTCGTGTCCATTCGTGGTTGAAAGGGTTGGATGGCCTTAACGGAGACCGAGCATCTTTTCCCGGTAGTGCTCATCGGGGCGGCCGGCGATGCGCTTGGCCACGGCCGGGGACAGAAACCGCACCGAGCCGAGCGCCGCGGCGCCGGCAAAGATCTCGGCGGCCTTCACCGCCATCAGCGTCGCCGCCAGCACCGCCTCGGGCGTGGCGCCGAGGGCGATCAGGCCGTGGTTCTCCAGCAGGATGACGCGCGGCGGACGGGAAAGGCGCTTCACATAGGCGGTCACGGCCTTGCGGATCGCCTGCGCGAGCTTCAGGCCGGGATCGACGTAGGGCACGAGCACGAACTCGGCCCCGCAGCACACGATCTCATCCGGGCACAGGCGCTTGGTCGCGAAGGCGCGGGCATGCCGCGTGGCCAGAATGCTGTTGATCGCCACGGGATGCGTGTGGCCGACAAAGTTCACGCCCGGCAGCGTGAGCAGCCATGCGTGAAACATGGCCTCGACCGAGGGCTTCTTCGCCGCCGGATCGACCCGCGAGGCGAGCAGCTGGCTGTCCACCGCCGCGTCCGTCATGGCCCGGGCATCCAGCGCGGGCAGCAGCTGCGAGAACCGGCACTCGGTCAGGTTGGCCGCCGCCAGCGTGCCGAGGTTCGAGCCGCTGGCCTTGACGAGAAAGGTGTCGGCCGAGACGCGGGCGGACGTGTTGCCCTCGCCGAGAATGGACAGCTTGCGCTCCTCGCGGCCCAGCTGGTGCGAGAGGTCAAGCAGACGCGGAAGCAAGTCGGTTGGGGCGGCCATGAACGGGTAGCTGATGATAGATTCTGGGAGATTTCCACCGAAAACTCTCAGCTGAGCCGAAACTTTAGAAACACCCTCATTTAAACCGTCATCCTGAGCGAAGCCGAAGGATCTCTTAGGTTATTTCACTCAAGCCCATGACCGGCCACCGACACTTAGATGACGCTGCAGGAGTGTCTGAGCCAAACGTGGAATCACCGGCAAGAATCACAGGGATCCTTCGGCTTCGCTCAGGATGACGTGGGAGGTGGGCAGGGCACGTCCCCGTGCCTGCATGGGTTGCCTACAACACCGCGTTATCGATCAGCCGCACCTCGTCGATCCAGGCGGCGATGGCCAGCATGGTGCGGCCCGGGATGACTTCCCGCGCGGTCTCCATCGTCACGGTGTCAACGATTGAAATGTAGATGATCCGGACGCGGCGGTGTTGGCTGAGGATGTGGGTGGCCTCAGCGATGAGCCGGTCGGGGCTCCGCACGCCGCTGTCGGCCATCTCCTTCACCTTGATCAGCGCCTTGCTGAGGGCGAGGGCCTCGGATCGCGCGCTGCTGGTGAATTCCCGGTTGCGCACGCCGGCGGCGAGCCCGTCGGACTCGCGCACCGTGGGCACCACGACGATCTCCACGCCAAAATGCAGGTCCAACGCCATCTTCCGCACCACCGCCGCGCGCTGGACGGATTTCTGGCCGTAGAAGGCGAAATCGGGCCGGATGAGATTGAAGAAATTCGCCATCATGGTCGTCACGCCGCGGAAATGCGTCGGCCGGGACGGCCCGCACAACGCCCGGCTCGTCTGCTCCTCGATCACGTAGGTGGAGTAGCCGCGCGGGTACATTTCCTCGACCGACGGGGCGAACACGATGTGCGCCCCGCAGGCCTCGCACAGCTGCACGTCCTCGGTCAGGCTGCGCGGATACTTTGCGATGACCTCGTTGGGGCCGAACTGCAGCGGGTTCAGGAAGATCGCCACGATCACGACGTCCGCCTTCGCCACCGCGGCCCGGATCAGCGCCTCCTGCCCGGCGTGCAGCGCGCCCATGGTCGGCACGAGCGCGACGGTCTTGCCCTGCGATTTTAAGTGCGCGGCGACCGACCGCATTTCCGGGACAGACTCGATTTTTTGCATGAGGCGCGGCTGGGTTAAAGGAAACGTCGGATCGGATCCCATTTAGGCCGTCATCCTGAGCGAAGTCGAAGGATCTCTGTTATCTTTCCCGATGATTCCGGGTTGGATCCGGCCACTTCCACCGCGTCGCCGGCTGCAGAATTGGGTAAGATGGGGACAGAGGAGTATCATCACAGGGATCCTTCGACTTCGCTCAGGATGACGGAAGAAAATGACCGGTGGCAAATCAGGACATGATCAAACGTCGGGCTTGAACTAACGGCGCCCGCGGGGTTTGTTCAAGTTTTTCGCCCGGCCAAATCCCGCTTCACGCCTCCTTTACCGCTCCTCCCATGATCCGCATCAACGAAAACTACCTCAAGCTCAAGGCCTCCTACCTCTTCAGCGACATCGCCAAGCGCGTGACCGCCTACGTCGCCGCCAACCCGTCGAAGCCCGTCATCCGGCTCGGCATCGGCGATGTCACCGAGCCGCTCCCGCCCGTCTGCATCGAGGCGATGCACGCCGCGACCGACGAGATGGCGAAGCGCGAGACCTTCAAGGGCTACGGGCCCGAGCAAGGCTACGCGTTCCTCCGCGAGGCCATCACGGCGTCCGACTACACCGCGCGCGGCTGCCCGATCGAGGCCGACGAGGTTTTCGTCTCCGACGGCTCGAAGTGCGACTGTGCCAACATCCAGGAGATTTTCGGCCACGACATCCGCCTCGCGATTCCCGATCCCGTTTACCCGGTTTACATCGATACCAACGTGATGGCCGGCCGCACCGGCGCGAACACCGACGGCCGCTACCCGGGCGTCACCTACCTCGATAGCACGCCGGCCAACGGCTATGTGCCTGCCATTCCGGCCGGCGGCGCCGACCTGATCTACCTCTGTTTCCCGAACAACCCCACCGGCGCCGTCGCCACCAAGGCGCAGCTCGCCGCGTGGGTTGCCTATGCGAAGAAGAACCGGGCGATCATCCTCTTCGACTCCGCCTACGAGGCCTACATCCGCGACCCGGCGATCCCCCACTCCATCTATGAAATCGAGGGCGCGCGCGAGGTCGCCATCGAGTTCCGCAGCTTCTCGAAGACCGGCGGATTCACCGGCATGCGCTGCGCCTACACCGTGGTGCCGAAGTCGCTCAAGGCCTTCGATGCCGCGGGCCAGGAGCACTCCGTGCACGCCCTCTGGAACCGCCGCCACACGACCAAGTTCAACGGCGTCGCCTACCCGATCCAGAAGGCCGCCGCCGCCCTGCTGACCGCGACCGGCCACCAGCAGACGCGCGCGATGACGGATTTCTATCTCGGCAACGCGAAGCTCATCCGCGACGCCATGGCCAAGCTCGGCCTGCCGTGCATCGGCGGCGACAACGCCCCGTACATCTGGGTCAACACCGGCCGCGATTCCTGGGAATTCTTCGACATGCTGCTGAACCAGGCCCAGGTCGTCTGCACGCCCGGCGCCGGCTTCGGCAAGTGCGGCGAGGGCCACGTGCGCATCAGCGCGTTCAACTCCCGCGCCAACGTCGAGACCGCCCTGGCCCGCATCGCCGCCGCGCTGAAGTAAGCGACTGTCGACCATAAGTACTGAAGCCGCGGCGCCCTCGCCACGGCTTTTTCCTTTGACCGTCATCCTGAGCGAAGCCGAAGGATCTCTGTTGTTATCTCACTTGAGCCAGCGGCTAGCTATAGACACTTCTGCGACGGCGCTTGAGTGTCCGAACCAAGCGCGGAATCAACGGCAAGGATAACAGGGATCCTTCGGCTTCGCTCAGGATGACGAGAGTGGGCGAAAAATCGCGGAGTTGACCCGCGCGTCACGGCTTCTCCGACGTCGCCATCAGCGTGACGATGCGGTCGCCGAGTCCATCCACGGCCTCGCTCAGCTTCTGTGCGAGCTGGCCGTAATCCTGTTTGTCCCAGCCGGGAACCTCCATCGTGAACGTGTCCCGCGCCCGCCGCGCCGCGCCCGGACCCGCGGAATAGATTTCCACCACGGCCGTGAACCGCGCCACGCCGGTCGTGCGGTCGCCTTCGCAGCGCAACACCCGCACGGAAATATCGAAATCATGATCCTCGCCCGCCGACGTCACGACGTGCGCAATTTCCCCGCGGCCCTCGAGGCTCTCGCGCAGGACCCGGCCGATGCCGGCCTCCAGCGACTCCGCCCACCGGGAATCCTCGGCATATTGGATTTCGTTGCCGCCGACCCGCACCTGGATCGCCTTGCCCCGGAGATAACTCGGCACATCCACCGGCCGGAGCGCGACGCGCCAGTGCGGACCGGCCGGCGCGACCGTCGCCGGCGTGCCCGCCGTGGTGAGCACATAATAACGGGTCGAATCCGCCTGGGCCTGCGGCAGCGAGCAACCCGCACCCAGCCCGGCGAAGACCGCGAAAACTGCACCGGTTAAAACCGTCAGGGCCTGTTTGAGGGAGGTCTTCATCGTCGCGTCCGTTGAATTCGTGGCAGTAAAATGATCAGGGCCGTTTCTTGCCGGCGATGAGCGCGTTCGGATTGCGCTCGAGGTAGTCCGCGAGGCGCTGCACCGAGTCGGCGGCCTCGCCGAGCTGCGCCAGCGTGTGCGCAACTTCGTCACCCAGTCCGCCCTGCGCCGCGATGAAGCGGCGCGTGTCGTTGGCCGCCGAATTGAAGGACTCCAGCGTGGCCTTGGCCTGCGCGAGTGTCGCCGTCAGCTCCTTGCCGGCCGGCATCACCTGCGTGTCCAGCTTGGCGAGCACGGTGCGCAGGTCCGTCACGGCCGCATTGAGATTGGCGAAGGTCTGCTTGATCTCGGGAGCGCTCACGGCCTGCTCGACCGCCACGCCGGTCTTCTTCCATTGCGCCGCCATGCCCGGGAGATCGAGGCCGTCGACCTGCTTGTGCGTGGCGACCAGCAGGGACTTCAGCTCAACCGAAAGCCCGGCAAAATCGACCTTCTGGAGATTGGCCATGATATCGATGGCGCTGGCTTGGACCTCGGAGATCGCCGATTTCACGGCCGGCACCACGGCGTACTTGATCTCGGTCCGCTGGTCGTCAGCCGGGTAGTCCTTGGGGTCGCGGAAATCGAGTTCCACGAACAGGAGGCCGGTGGCGAAGCCGAGGAAGCCGAGCTGGGCCCGCAGGCCGTGGTCAATGAGCTCCTGCAGCTCGTTGCGGCCGGACACATCGATGATGTGGCCCTTGGCGTCGGTCAGGATGTTTTTGCTGAGTTCGCAGACGACCGCGACGACCGACTTGTTGGTGGCTTCGTCGTAGCGGATGTTGAGGTCGACCACGCGGCCCACGCGCACGCCGTTCAGCTTCACCGGGGAGCCGAGGTCCAGGCCGTGGATCGACTCCTCGAAATAGACGACGAACCGCTGCGGCTTGGAAAAGAAGTTCACGCCACCAAACGCCAGCAGGGCGATGATGATGAGCGTAAAGGCCCCGATGACAAAGGCGCCGATCACCGCGGGACTGAACTTGGTTTTCACGTGGGCAATGGGATAACGGTTGGGGAATTGAGGGGGAAGCCTATTGCGGCAACAAATCGCCGCGGTGGAGAAACTCCGTCACGCGCGGATCGCGGCTCTGGGCCGCCAGGTCGCGGGGCGGGCCTTCCGCGATGATGCCCTTCTCCCCGCGGTCGAGCATGATGACGCGGTCCGCGATGCTGAAGATCGAGGCCAGTTCGTGGGAGACCACCGCGATGGTGGTGCCGAACATCTCCCGGATCTGGAGCACAAGCTCGTCGAGCCGGCGCGACGTGATGGGATCGAGTCCCGCCGAGGGTTCGTCGAGGAACACGATCGCCGGGTCGAGGGCCAGCGCCCGGGCCAGCCCGGCCCGCTTCTTCATGCCGCCGCTGATCTCCGCGGGATAGTAGTCCTCGAAGCCCGTCAGCCCGACCTGCGAAAGCTTGAGGGCGGCGATCTCCTCGATCTCGCGCCGGGACAGCGCGGTGTATTCCTCGAGCGGCAGGGACACGTTCTGGCGCAGCGTGAGCGAGCTCCACAGTGCGCCGCCCTGGTAGAGCACTCCGAAGGTCTTGAGCAGGGCGCGCCGCGCCACCGGGTCGTTGTCCGAAAAAGTCTGGCCAAAGAATTTCACCGTGCCCGCCATCGGGGTCTGGATGCCGATCAGGTTGCGCAGGAGCGTGCTCTTGCCGCACCCGGATCCGCCGATGATGAAGAAAATCTCCCCGGGCCGAACGGAGAACGTCAGGTTCTTCAACACGAGGTTGCCATCGTAGCCGCAGGACAGGCCGGCGGCCTCGATCGCAAGCGGACTCCCGGTAATGGCGGCGGCTTCGGGCATGGGCTCAGAAACCGATGATGTTGAACACGACTGCGAAGATCGCGTCGGCGACGATGATGAAGAGGATCGCGGTGACCACCGCCGAGGTCGCAGCCTGGCCCACGCCCGCCGCGCTGCGCTCCGCCTGCAGGCCCCGCAAGCAGCCCGACACGCCAATGATCAGGCCGAAGGCCGTGGCCTTGATCACGCCCACGGCGACATCCGTCAGGCTCACGATGCTCAGCGTCTCGACCCAGTAGGCAGTGGGTGAGATCCCGAGCAGCCCGCGCGACACCGCCATGCCGCCGAGAATGCCCAGGGCGTTGGAGTAGAGTGCGAGCAACGGCAGCATCACGCCCAGCGCGAGCAGCCGCGGCAGCACGAGGAAGTTCACGGCCGGGATCCCGAGGGTTTCGAGCGCATCGATCTCCTCATTGGCCTTCATGTTGCCGAGCGTCGCCGCGAACGCCGCACCAGTGCGGCCGGCGAGCACGACGCCCGTCATCATCGCGCCCATCTCGCGCACCATCGCGAGTCCGATGAGATCAGCCACGTAAATGTCGCCTCCGTACTGCCGCAGGACCAGCGCACCCGTGTAGGCCAGCGTCACCCCGACCAGAAAACTGATGAGGCTGACGATCGGCAGCGCCATCGCGCCGCATTGCTGCATCTCAAAGAGACAGTCGCCCCAGCGGAATTTCCTCGGGTGGCGCACGAGGCGGATCGCGCTGATTACGCACTCGCCGATGAAGGTGAAGATGCTGCGCATCTTCACCAGCAGGTCCTGCGTCGCCACTCCGACGGTAACCAGGAAATTCTCCGAGCGGTCGAACGGCACGCTCGTCTCATGCGAGGCCGAAATCTGGGCGAGCAGCGTGCGGATTTTCTCGGGCAGCGCGTCCGTGTCGCAATGGGCGCCGGTGACGCGGCACCATTGCTGCGCCGCGAACAAAAACAGCAGCAGGGAGCTGTCCCATTTCCCGACTTCATCGACCCGCAGCCGCACCAGCGCCGGATTCTGCGTGCCCAGGAACCCGGCCCACGACGGACGCGACTCGGTGATCTGCCAGGTACCGGCGAGCGAAACCTCCAGCCCGTCGCCCTCGGCCTTGGCCGAGACGCGCGCATGGAGAGGGACAGGTTCCGCGGACATGCCCACCACTTCACTCGTGACACCGCCCGCCGCCAAACCAATTCTCCGCGCGTGCCAGTGTCTTTTTGAAGACGTTCGGATCCCTCCAACGTCATCCTGAGCGAAGCCGAAGGATCTCTGTTATCCTGGCCGTTGATTCCGTGTTTGATTCGGACACTCAAGCACCGTCGCAGAAGTGTCTATGGTCGGTCGTAGAATGAAGCGGAATAATAACAGAGATCCTTCGGCTTCGCTCAGGATGACGGTAAAGAAAGACGGTGGAATGAATTTAGGACGCAACTGCGGCTTTCGCGGTGTTGCATCGTCCCGGCACTGTCCGCAATGACTGGCGGAGCATGGCCCCTTTTGAAACCATCCTGTTCGACCTCGACGGCACGCTGGTAGACGCCTTCACGACGATTCATCGCAGCTATGTGCACACACTGCCGCAGTTGGGCCGGCCGGCCCCGACCATGGCCGAAGTGCGCCGGGCGGTGGGCGGTGGGATCGTGAACGCCATGGCCCATTTTTTGCCCCCGGAACTCATTCCGCGGGCCATTGAGATTCATAACGCCTACACCGAGACCATCCTTCTGGAGGATGTACGACTGCTGCCGGGCGCCGCCGCCCTGCTGCGCTCGCTGCACGCCCGGGGCGTGAAACTTGCGGTCTTCACCAACAAGCGCGCCGGAAATGCCCGTCAGATCTGCGTGCATCTCGGGGTGACCCCCTTGGTCGAGGGCGTCTTCGGCGCCGGGGACACATTCTGGCTCAAGCCGCAGCGCGAATTCACCGATCATGTCCTGGCCCGGCTCGGGGCCGACGCCGCAACCACGCTGCTGGTCGGCGACTCACCCTTCGATGTCGAGACGGCGAAGAACGCCGGCTTCCCGTGCTGGTGCGTCACCACCGGCACACACGACGAGGCGGCCCTGCGCGCCGCCGGGGCAGATGAAGTTTTTCCCGATCTGTCCGCGCTAGGCGCAAAGTTGGGCTGACACGCAACGCGGCGAGGGCGCCGCGTCTCCAATTCTTCGACAGCGGTTTTTGTAGGGCGGGGTCGCTGACCCCGCCTGATATAGGAAGGTAGGGCGAATCCTCCGGATAAGCCGCTGGGATGCACGGCTCGTCGGGGACGACTCGCCCTACCCTCCAACCCAAGGCGGGGTCAGCGACCCCGCCCTACAAAACGGACATCAGTCACCACAGTTAGACATTGTGCCCCCGCAATCCGGCTGCCACTTGAAGCTACCCCTGTTCCCGCCGGTCCGTCCGGCGGATTCTGTTTTTGCTTTTGACCCCATGCCTGCATCCACCTCGTCCAAGCCTCTCGGCTACCTGCTGTTCCTCTGCGTCGCCTCCACGCTCGCCGGTTTCCTCTTCGGCTTCGATGCCTCGGTGATCAACGGCACCGTCCTCGCGCTCGCCGCGGCGTTCAACACCTCGGCTGGCGCCACCGGTTTCGCCGTCGCGGTCGTGCTGCTCGGCTCGGCCGTGGGCGCGTTTGTCGCCGGCCAATGCTCCGACCACTTCGGACGGAAACGCGTGATGATGGTCACGGCCGTACTCTTCGGCATCAGCGCGTGGGGCGCCGGCGGCGCCGCGTCGGCTAACGTGTTCATCCTCTTCCGGCTGATCGGCGGCCTCGGCGTCGGGGCGGCGTGCGTCGTCGCGCCGGCCTACATCGCCGAAATTTCGCCGGCGCAGCTGCGCGGCCGGCTGACCACGTTGCAGCAGCTTGCCATCGTGGTGGGTCTGCAGTGCGCCTTCCTGAGCAACTACCTCATCGCCCGCGCAGCCGGCGGGGCCGAGCACGCGTGGCTGCTGAACCAGCCGGCGTGGCGCTGGATGTTCTGGGTGCAGTTGCTCCCGAGCGCCGGCTATCTGCTCGCCACGCTGTTTCTGCCGGAGTCTCCCCGTTACCTGGTCATCCGTGGACGCGAGGTGGAGGCCCGGCTCGTGATGACACGCCTCTGGGGCGCACGGGAGAATCCCGATTCCATGGTCGCCGAGATCCGCGCCTCGGTCAGCCAGGAGCGAAAGGCCCGGTTGGGCGATGTCCTCAAGCCGGGCACATTTTGGCTGCTGCCCATCGTCGCCGTCGGCTGCGGGCTGGCGTTCTTCTGCCAGGCCTCCGGCATCAATGCCGTGATGTATTTTGGCGAGGTGCTGTGGCACAAGGCCGGTTTCACCGAGCAAAACGCGCTGCTCATCAACGTGACGCTCGGCGCCAACCTGATCGTGGCGACACTGGTCTCGATGGCGCTCGTGGACCGCGTGGGGCGCCGGCCGCTGCTCCTGGCCGGCGGGGTGATCATGACCCTGATGCTGGCCGTGCTCATGGTGGTTTTCCTGCTGAGCAACCGGCTAGCCGACGGCACCCTGGCGCCCTCGCGACTGCAGATGATCACCGCGCTCACCGCGGAGCATCTCTACATCTTTTGCTTCGGCGCGACGTGGGGACCGGTCACGTGGGTGCTGCTCGGCGAGATGTTTCCCAACCGGATGCGCGGCGCGGCCCTGGCCGTGGCCGCGACGGTGATGTGGGTGGCCAACTTTGCCGTGACCTTCAGCTTCCCCGGCCTGGTCGAAGCGGTGAGCTTGGGCGGCGCCTTTGCCGTCTATGCAGGATTCTCGCTCATCTCGGTGTGGTTCGTCCGCCGCTTCGTGCCGGAGACCCGCGGCCGCACGCTGGAACAGATGGGCGAAGCCGCCGCATCCACCTGAATCATTCGATCACCGCCGGTGAATCGCCGCGAATTCCGATGAGGGTACGGTTACAAAATGGAGACCGGCATTCTGCCGCGACCACCCCTTTTCGTGTGCTTTGTGTCTTTCGTGGTGAATTCCGACGCTTGGATTCGGATCGATTCGCGTGATTCGCGGGCCACGGTATTCTTCCGGCTTGCCTCGCCGCCACCGCAGGAGGAAGGGTGACGCCGTTCGCTGCCCCTTTCTTACGCAACCCCCAATCCGCTTACCCCATGCTGACCGCCGAACATATCCGGGCCTACGACCGCGATGGCTTTGTCCTCGTCCCCAATGTCTTCACGCCCGAGGAAGTTGAAATCCTCCAAGCCAACGCCGGCCGCGAACGCCGCGACGGCACGGTGCACAACGTGACCGATTCCGGCGGCCGGATGAGCAAACTCGCCGCGTGGACCGACATCGCAGAGGACGTTTTCGGCGCCGTGACCGCCAGCCCGCGCATCGTCAGCGCGGCCCAGCTGCTCCTGCGCGAGGAAATTTATCACTGGCACAGCAAGCTGAGCATCAAGCAGCCGCGAGCCGGCGCCGCCTGGGAATGGCATCAGGATTACGGCTACTGGTACAACGACGGCTGCCTCTACCCGAACATGATTTCCTGCATGGTGGCCCTCGACCCTTCGACGCGTGAGAACGGCTGCCTCAAGGTGGTCGCCGGTTCGCACCTGCTGGGTCGCTGCGACCACGGCCGCGTCGCCTCGCAAACCGGCGCCGATCCCGAACGCCTGGCGACGGTGCTGGAGCGGCTGCCCGTGCAGTACTGCGAGGCCGCCCCGGGCAGCGTGCTCTTTTTTCACTGCAACACGTTTCACTCCTCAGAGCCGAACCTGTCCGAGAAGCCGCGCCGCGCCTTCATCTGCTGCTACAACGCGCTGTCCAACCTGCCGTACGGCGGCAAGGGCCACGGCAAACCCGAGCCCATCCGTCAGGCGCCAGATGACGCGATCCTGCGGTTCGAGGCTTCGGTGGGCACGCCGGCGTGAGGCCGAGTGTTCTGTTGTAGGGCGGGGTCGCTGACCCCGCCTTGGCGTTTTTCCAATGTGGGACGGGTGCCCTCACCCGTCATTGGACGGATGCGGGGTGAGGGCACCCCGCCTACATTGGACCCAAGCAACGGCGGGATCAGCGATCCCGCCCGACAGTCATCCTCACGCCGCCGGCACGAGCACCTTCCGCGCGGGAAAATCCAGATCAAACGGCTCGTCCGCCGCGGGCGCGTGATACGTGCTGATGATCGCGTAGCGGTCCTTGCCCGCCGTGTTGGACGTCGAGCCATGCACCAGCCGGTCGGAGAAGATAATCCCGGTGCCGCGCTTGATCCCGCAGGTGACGATGTCGCCCTCGCGCCAGTCGGCATTGGAGATCTCGTTCACAAAGTCGCCGCTGGGCAGGCCCATCTTCACCATCTTCCAATCCTTGCGATGGCTGCCGGGCACCACGGTGAGCGTGCCGTTCTCGGCGGCGGCATCATCGAGCGGAATCCAGACCGAGAGCTTCGGCCGCGTGTTGCGCCAGTAGAAACAGTCGATGTGCCACGGCGTCGCGAAGGTCTTGTCCGCGGACTTGTAGACGATCTTGTCACTCAGGAACATCACGCCGTGCGGCATGACCTCGCGCAGCGCATCCACCACGCGGACATCCTCGGCCAGTGACCGGAAGAGCGGGCTCGTCGCCGCCATGTGCAGGTGCACCGAGGTCCCGGGCTTGCCGGAAGAATCCAGCATCCTGCGGGCCTCGGTCTTCAGCTTGTCGCATTCCTCGGCACTGATCAGATCGGGGACGACAGCAAATCCATCGCGTTCAAATTTCTCCGCCAGACCGGTTGAAACCTTGGTTTTCATGGGTGCTTGAGCCCTACCCTAGCAGAGGACGGCCGATTAGTCTTTAGCAGGGATCGGCCATTGTTTAGCAATTTTCGCCATGCCCAGTCCCGCCGCCATCGGCCCCTTTCCGCTCGAGAGCATCCGGCTGGTCGAGCGGTTCGAGCGCCGGGAGCCCGGGTTCAAATTCACCGCCACCTCCCTGCCCGGTCACCTTATCCATCTCGTCGTGTCCGGCGAAGTCGAGCAGACCTGCAACGGCCGGCAGCAACGGCTCACCCCGGGAACCGTCGTCTGGTATCACGAGGACGAATGGGTGGAGGGCCGCGTGCAACGCGCCCCGTGGGTTTACTATTCGGTGAATTTCTCGGCGCCCACCCTCAGTCCGCCCGACTTCGAGCAGCGGCTCCTGTCCGGCCGCAAGCACCTCGCCCCGCAGTTCGCGCAGCTGCTCACGGCCTGGCGTTCACCGCCGTCGTGGCAGCGCGACTGCCTCTGCCAGTCCCACCTGCTGGCGCTGATCGCCGGCACGGGCGCCCATCCTTCCGATCATCCAGCCGCCACGCCCGTCGGCAAGCTCTGGTGGGAAATCGAGGCGTGGGCGCGTCTTCACATCGACCAAACGCGGTCGCTGGGCGAGCTATGCGCGAAGTTTGGCCGCAGCCCCAATACCGTCGCCCGCGCCTGCCGTGAAGCCGTTGGCCTGGCACCCATGAAGCGCCTGAAGCAGATCCGCCTGAGTCTCGCCCGCGGCCTGGTGCGGCATTCGGACCTCAACATGACCGAGATTTCCCAGCGCGTGGGTTATGCGCGCGTCCATGAATTCTCCCGCGACTACCGCAAGGCCCACGGCGTTCCGCCCACCACGGAGCGGAATGCCGGAGCATGAGGTAGGGCGGGTCTTTGACCCGCCCTTTCAGCGCGACCCCATTGCACGCAAGAAGTCACCCGCCACGCGCAGCACATTCAGAGCGGGTCAAAGACCCGCCCTACCTCAATCCCGGCCGAGCGGCCTTTCCGCCCGCGCCCGCAGAATCCGCTTCACTCCGCCGGACCTTGCACCAAGGTGACAGCGTCGGCCCGCTCTCATTTCGTCGCCCGCAGGCCACCCAACTTCCATGACGCTTGCCCTGATCGACTGGATTATCATCGCGGTTTACATCGTCGGCTGTCTCTCGGCGGGTTTGTGGATGCGGCGCTTCGTCCGCAGCGTGGATGACTTCACCGTCGCTGGCCGCGAGGTACACGTGAACCTCGGCATCGCGTCGCTGGCCGCCACGGAACTCGGCCTCGTCACGGTCATGTACACCGCCCAGCTCGGCTATGAGAAGGGTTTCGCCGGTGCCATCATCGGCGTGATCATGGCGATCGCGTTCCTCTTTGTCGGCTCCACCGGCTTCGTGATCGAGCCGCTGCGCAATGCCGGCGTCATGACCATCCCCGAGCTGTTTGAGAAACGCTTCAGCACGCGCGTGCGCTGGCTCGCCGGCGTGTTTGTGGCGCTGGGCGGCTTGCTCAACATGGGTATTTTCCTGCGCCTCGGCGGTGACTTCCTCGTCCATGTCACCGGCATGCCGGGCAGCTGGCTCGAGAGCGTGATGACCATCCTCCTCGGCCTCGTGCTGCTCTACACCGTGTTCGGCGGCATGCTGTCCGTGCTCATCACGGATTACCTGCAGTTCCTCGTCGTCGGCGTGGGCATCGTGGTCACCTCCGTGCTCGTGCTCCGGCATATCGGCTGGGGCAACCTGATCGACGGCCTGAATTCCGCGTGGGCCGCCAATCAAGCCGCCGGCGCCAAGGCCGCCGCCCATCCGTTCAACCCGGCGCATCCGTCCAATTTCGGCTGGGGCTATCTCGCCTGGCAGTTTGTCTTCCAACT
This sequence comes from uncultured Opitutia bacterium, assembly GCA_903859715.1. Classification (GTDB taxonomy): domain Bacteria; phylum Verrucomicrobiota; class Verrucomicrobiia; order Opitutales; family Opitutaceae; genus Opi-474. Next base: position 33,424 of record CAIONS010000062.1, on the reverse strand, counting down.
CGCCGTGGTCACCACGTGGCAGACGACGATCAGCCGCGTGCTCGCGACGAAGGACTCCGGCACCGCCAAGCAGATGTACCGCCGCGTGTCGTTTTATTTTGTCGGCCGCTTCCTGCTGCCGGGCCTCTGGGGTGCGGCGGCCTTCGTCTATTTCACCCAGCATGGCGGTCTTCCGTCCGGGCTCGATTCCTCGACGGCCATGCCGCGGTATCTCGGCGTCGTGCTGCCCGCCGGCTTCCTGGGCCTGATCATCGCAGCCATGATCGCAGCGGAGATGTCCACGGTCAGCGGCTACATGCTCACGTGGGCCACCGTCATCTATAACGACATCATCACGCCGTGCCTCAAGCAGCCGCTGCGGCCGAAGAGCCAGCTGTTCCTCACGCGCAGCATCCTCTTCGCCATCGCGGCCTTCCTGCTCTTCTACGGCCTGTGGTACAAGATGCCGGGCAACGCCTGGGATTATCTCGCGGTGACGGGCAACATCTACCTCGCAAGCGTCTTCGCGCTGCTCGTCGCAGGACTTTACTGGCCGCGGGCCAACTCCACGGGCGCCTACGCCGCCCTGATCCTCGGCGCCGTCGGGCCGCTGACTTTCCTCGTGGTCAACGCCGTGGTCGCGAAGGACCGCCAGATCGCGCCCGAGATCGCCGGCGCGTCCTCCTTTGCCCTGTCGTTTCTCGGCATGATCGTCGGCTCGCTCCTCACGGCCGCCCCGGCCAAGGCCTCCGCACCCAACCCCGCCTGACCCATGAAAGATCCCTATGTCATCTGCTGGGCCGTGCTGCTCTTCAGCTCCATCGCATGGTACGGCTTCCTCGTGTTCTACATCGGCATCAAGGCCGGCGGTGAAATCCGCACGCTGATCAAGGACCTGACCGCGGAGAACGCCCGCGTTGACGAAATCGCCCGGCGGGATCGCTGATCCCGCCCAACCCGCTCGGCGCAGTTGCCTCGCCGCGCATCTGTGTTTTTTGTGCGGACACCCGTGGCTCCTCCCGTCTCCACTTCCCTGACCGGCGTCCTCGAGCGCATCATTTTCTTCAACGAGGAAAACCACTACACCATCGCGGAGTTCCGGCCCGGCGCCGCGAACCCGAAGGACGCCGAGGCCAAGGTCACGATCGTCGGCACGCTGCCTGGCGTGGAGTGCGGCGAGACGCTGCACCTCGACGGGGAATGGACCAAGCACGCCCAGCACGGCGCGCAGTTCAAGGTCGCGGCCTTCAAGTCCGAGCTCCCCTCCTCCGTCTACGGCATCCGCAAATACCTCGGCAGCGGCCTCGTCCCGGGCATTGGCAAGGTCTATGCCAACAAGATCGTCGATGCGTTCGGCACCGACACGTTCCGCGTGCTCAGCGAGGAATCCGGCCGGCTGCGCGATGTCGAGGGCATCGGCAAAAAACGCGCGACCTCGATCAAGCAGGCATGGGACGAGAAGCGCACCGAGCGCGAACTCTACATCTTTCTCCAGACCTACGGCGTCACGCCCTCGCAGTGCGTGAAGCTCGTCAACCACTTCGGCCCCGGCGCGAAGCAGGTGCTGATCAATGAGCCCTACCGCGTCGCCCGCGAGATCGATGGCATCGGCTTCAAGACCGCCGACCGCATCGCCATCAACCTCGGCTTCGCCAACGACGCCCCACCCCGGCTCGACGCCGGCCTGATTTTCGCACTCGAGACGCTGCAGGAGGAGGGCCACACCGCGTTCCGCGAGGCCGATCTGGTTGACTACTCTTCAAACCAACTCGAGACCGATTCGAAACTCGTCGAGGCCCGCATTCAGGCTCTTGTCGAGAACAAGGCCCTCATCCGGCACGCGCTCGCCGGCGTCGCCGCGCCCCTGCCCGGCTCCGCTCTCATCCAGCTGCCGCACAACGATCGCGCCGAGCAGAAGATCGCCGACGTCGTCGTCCGGCTCAACCGTGTCGCGAGCGGGCTCCCGCCGATCAAGGCCGACGCCGCCGTGAAGTGGGCCGAGGACAAGGCCGGCTTCGCCTTCCACGAGCTGCAGCGCACCGCCGTTCGCCACGCCCTGACGCACAAGTTCACAATCCTCACCGGCGGGCCGGGCACCGGAAAAGCCCAACCACTCCACGCTCAAGTTCTGACTCCTTCGGGCTTCCGTCCAATCGGGCAGCTGCGTGCGGGTGACGCCATCATCTCAGCCGAAGGAAATATCGCCCATGTCACCGGCCTGCATCCCCAGGGAGTAAAGCCCATCTTCCGCGTGCTATTCGCCGATGGCCGTGCCTGCGAGTGCTGCGCCGACCATTTATGGAAGGTCTGGACCCGCATTTCAGTGTGGAGTCCGGCCAAAAAGAAGAAGGTTCGCTCGCGCGGCTGGCGGGTGGTACCTCTCAGCTACATTCTGCGCCGCCTGACCGAAGGACGCGCCGAAAGCGTGCGCATGGCAATCCCTCTGGCCCAGCCCAATTCCGCTTTACCCGATATCACTCTGCCCTGTGATCCCTATGTACTCGGAGCTCTGATCAGGGACGGGAATCTGTCGGATGCCCTGGTTCTTACGTGCATTGATCAAGAAATTCTCGATCGCGTGTCAGCGCGGGTAGCCCCGTTGGGCGTGAGATTGAAGCAAGTGACGCTGAAAGGCACCGGCACCATCTCCTGGCGCCTGATCGCCCGCGGCAAGGGGTTTCCCAATCCGTTGCGTGATGCCATCAAGGGTCTCGGACTCATCGTTAATTCCGGACAGAAATTCATCCCTTCCCTTTATTTTAATGCTTCCAAAGTCCAACGCCTCGAACTGATCCGCGGCCTGTTGGATACCGATGGCACGGTCGATAAGCTGGGCGTGGTTTCTTTCACTTCCAGCTCTTATCAGTTGGCCACTGATTTTCAACGGCTCGCGTGGTCCCTAGGCTGCATCGCCACGATCGGCGCGGTCAAAAAGCCAACTTACACCTATCGAGGTGAAAAAAAATCCGGCGCGGACGCCTACACCATATTTCTTCAACACCCTGAGCCGGCCTCCCTGTTCGCACTCACGCGGAAAATCAAGCGCACGCTCCGTCCTCGGCCGCGCAAACGCCTCGACCACCGCCTTCGCATCGCTTCGGTCACCCCGGTCCCGCCCGAGGCATGCGTCTGCATCTCCATCGATACGGCCAGCGGACTCTACGTGACCAACGACTATGTCGTCACGCACAACACCACGATCCTCCGCGCCCTCGTCGAGATCCTGAAGGCCAAGAAGGTCCGCGTGCACCTTGCCGCCCCCACCGGCCGCGCCGCGCAGCGGCTGGCCGAGACGACCGGCGGCTTCGCCTCCACCATTCACCGGCTGCTCAAGTACGATCCCGCCAGCGGCGGCTTCACGAGCAACGAATCCCATCCGCTCGCGACCGATTTTCTCATCGTCGACGAGGCCTCCATGCTCGACGCCCGGCTGGCCTCCGCCCTTCTTCAGGCCGTGCCGGCCAAGGCGCATCTGCTCCTCGTCGGCGACACCGACCAGCTGCCCAGCGTCGGCGCGGGCAATGTGCTCAAGGACCTCATCGCTGCCTCCGCGGCGATAGGAGATGGAAGATGGCAGATGGGAGATGGGACCACCACCGGCGACAACCGAAGTCCCCCCGCCCGCTCCAGCCTTCCATCTTCCATCTCTCATATCCCATCGCCCAAACGCGTCCCGATTCCCGTGACGCGTTTATCTGTCATCTACCGCCAGAAGGAGCAGAGCGGCATTGTCACCACCGCCCACGCCATCAACTCCGGCGACGCCTCCCTGCCGCCCGCCGTGACCGAGCTCACCGGGCTCCAGGCGTGGAGCGACCTCACGTTCGTGGTCGCCACCGATGCCGAGGACTGCCTGCGCAAGGTCACGGCGCTCTGCACCGAGTTCGTGCCGCAGCTCTGGAAATGGTTCGATCCCGTCGCCGACGTGCAGGTGCTCGCGCCGATGCACAAGGGCGTGGCAGGCGTCGCCAACCTCAACACCACCCTGCAGGGCGCGCTCAATCCGCACTCCCGCGGCCTGCGCGGACCGGCCGCGGAATACCGGCCCGGCGACAAGGTCATCCAGCTCCGCAACAACTATGACAAAAATCTCTTCAACGGTGACATCGGCACCGTGAAGTCCATCGACGGCGTCGCCGGCACGCTCGACGCGGAATTCGACGGCGAGCGCCACACGTTTGACCGCGGCGAATTCGGCGACCTCGTGCTCGCCTACGCGATCAGCATCCACAAGTCCCAGGGTAGCGAATATCCCGTCGTCATCCTTCCGCTGCTGAAAGGCCATTTCATGATGCTGCAGCGCAACCTGCTCTACACCGCGATCACGCGCGGCCGGAAAAAAGTCGTGATCGTCGGCGAGCCCGCCGCCTACGCCATGGCCGTGCGCAACAGCGAATCCAAGCAGCGCGTCACCCACCTGCAGCAAAAAATCCTCGGGCCTTCCGTTTGACCGCGTCACCTCATGCGTCCCGGATCACGCCGGCGCAAGGTGCCACCTTCGGCCGCAGGAAAGACATCCGGAAATTTCTCCTTCCGGCTAAAAATGCTGCTCCGGGGCGTCGGTCACCGAAAGGGGTGCCGCGCGCAAAAAGCGCAGTGACCCATCGCCGAGGATGGCGGTCAGCAGGTTGCCATCGGGTGAAAAGCGCAGCCGGCGGACTTCCTGTTCGTAGCCTTGCGGCTGGCCGGTGTAGAATTTGATCTGCGTCAGAAACCGCCGCAGCGGCACGCTGCACAGGATGACCGACTTGTCGCAGCTGCCGGAGGCCAGCGTCCGCCCGTCCGGCGAAAACGCGAGCGCCCACACCGGGCGGTTGTGCACGAGAAAGGTTGCAAGGTGCTCACCCGTGGCCGCGTCCCAAAGCTGCGTCTGGTTGTCGAGCCCGCCGGTCGCCAGGTACCGGCCATCCGGGGAGACCGCGAGCGAGGTGATCGCCAGCTTGTGGGCCGGGAAATGCAGGCGCTGGTGCTGGTGATCGACATCCCAGACTTCCACCGACCCGTCCATCTGCCCGACATACATGCGGTCCCCCGCGGGTGCCACTGCGAGCGCGGAGCAGGTGACGGTCGTGCCCAGATTGAAGTAATCCCGGCCACTGCTGATCTCGCAGAGGCTGCAAGTCCGGGCGGCATTGCTGCCTGAGGACATCCAGGAGAGCCGTGCTTGCGAGGAAAGCGACGCCAGCTGCCAGTCGCCGGCCGAAGTGGCGGACTGCAGCCGTTGCGCGGGTTCCGGGCCCTCGAGTGACCATTGCTGCACGGTACCATCGAAACTCTCGCTCAAGACGTGCCGGCCGTCGGCCGCGAAGGACACCGTGCGCGCCTCCACCGGAAAGGTGGCCACGCATTCCAAGCTGGCTGCACGCCAGACTTTGACCGTCCCGGCCGCTGCGGTGCCGGCGAACAGGCGGCTGTCCGGCGAAAATCCGAGGTCCGGCGTGCGATCCACATAACTCTGACCCCGCAGCAGACGCGGCGCTTCCGCCGGGGGCTTGGCCGGCGGCGCGGCCGACCACAGGAGCACCTTCTCGTCATCGCCTCCGGTGACCAGGCGTTGTCCATCCGGGGAAAAGGCGACGCAATCGATGGTGCCGTCATGTCCGCTCAACGTCAGTTGCTCACGCCAATCATCCGTGGTCCACAGCTTGACCTGCCGGTCGCAGCCGCCGGCCGCCAGAGATTTTCCGTCGGGTGAAAATGCCAGGCTGTTGATCGGATCGACGAAGGCCTTGAACGAAACCACGGGATCCGGCCGGCCCGCCGCCCAGACTTTGATGACCCCGTCAAAGCTGGCCGAAACCAGCCGGGAGCCGTCCGCGGACAGGGCAATGGCGATTACCGGCCGGTGATCATGGAAGCGGGCCACCTCGCGCTGCGACGCGACGTCGAAGACCTGAATACCATCGAAGGACCGGCCGGACAGCGCCACGCGGCTCCCATCGCGGGACATTGCCGCCAAGGTATCGGGCGCCGTGTCTTCCTGGACCGCCGGCGGAGCGGAATCCTCCAGATTACGGATCACCGGCTTCAGGCCGGCTCCCAGCACGATCGCCGCACGGCCATCCGGCCGGACTCCGAGCAAGTGGCCGGCCGAGGCCAGTACTTTTTCCGACTGACGGCTGGCCAGATCGATCCGCCAGAGCGACCGATCCGGCCGGGTGAAAAACAAACTGCGCCCATCGCCCGCAAAGCCCGTGATCGCGGCGACGTCGGAAATAGTCTGCAGCTCACCCAGACTGCCTGCCGCCCACAATTTGAGGACCCCATCCATGCTGTGGGTCGCCAGCAGGGTTCCGATGGGCGAAAACACCGCGGCATCCACCACCTGGTGGTGGCCGGGCAATTCCGCCAGCTCGTCGCCCCGGCTGCGCAGCCAGAGATAGCGCCACTCGAAGCCGCGCAAATCGCGCCCGTCGGGCGCCGGCCGGGTGCTGGCCAGGCGGGCATGCGCATCGGCCAGGTCGACGATCTTCGACTCCAGGGCCTGCGTCGCGAGATTCATGTGCATGGCCTGGGCGATCGCCGCGTCGGCCTCGGCCAGCCGGGCCGGGGTGGCGTCAATTCCCCAAAAGACGAACAGCGCTTGCACGCGGGAAAGTTCGCCCCACGCGGCGGCAAAATTAGGATCCAGCTCCACGGCCTTTTTGAAGAGCGTTTCCTGGTTCCGCAGGGCGGGAACCGACGAGATCGGCTCCCGGTTCGAGATATCCCGGGCCTTAAGATAGAGATCGTAGGCGGCGGTGTTCTCCGTTGGCCGGCGGGTGATGAATTTTTGCGTCTGGGGCGAAATCGCGGCCGAGAGCGCGTTCGCGATCTCCTGCGAGAGCGCGGCCTGGATCGCGAAGACGTCGGTCAGGTCGCGGTCGTATACGCCACGCCCTCCGCCATGTCGTGGGTGCGGTCCACGGCGAGTTTCCATTCGCGGCGAAAATAACCTTCGCCGCGCGCCTGGGTCGTGGCGGAAATCACCGGCATGAACAGCGTGCAGGATCGGATCTGGTTGCGGATCTTCGCGTCCCACGTGTCGCCGCCGCGCAGTTCGTTCTGATCGAACCACACTTCGACGCCAAAACCACGCAACGCATCGGCAATACGCCGCACTACGTCCGCATCCTTCCGCGCGTAACTGAGGAAGACCGCCTGGTCTTTTGTGGTAGGTACAGATTCCGCCATGGCTGGTGCAGCTGTATGGCCCTCAAGCTTATGCCTTGCCAGCCCAAACCCCGGCTGACACCCCCGTTTGCCATCCTTGGTCCCGGTCGAATGTCCTCCTCCGCCAGCATTGCCAGTCAGTTGCCTCTATTTCACGTCGTCGGCTTTTCCGGCCATCGGCAACTGAGCGATCCCGCGGGCGCCGCCACCGCCATCCGGGCGGCCTTGGAATCCCTGCAGCGTGAAGCCCCCGGAGAATGGATCGCTCTTTCCTCGATCGCGATCGGCAGCGACCAGGTGTTCGTGCAGGAGGCCCGCGCCCTCGGCTGGTCCTGGCACGCCATCCTGCCGCTCCCGCGCGCGGAATTCGCGAAGGATTTTTCCCCGGCAGAATGGACAGCTGTGGAAGCCACCCTGGAGCACGCGGAGGAGGTGCGCGTGATCACGGAGAATGGAGAACGCGAGGACGCCTATCTCGATTGCGGAATGGAAACGATCAACGGCGCCGACGTGCTGCTCGCCGTCTGGGATGGCCAGCCGGCCCGCGGCAAGGGCGGCACGGCCGACGTCGTGGACTACGCCAAGGCCATCGGCAAACCGGTCCTGATCATCGACGCCACGACGCATGCACTGCGGATGGAAAACTGGGACAAGCTCAAGCTCGGTGACGCGAGTCTGGCCAACCTGAACCGGTTGCCCGACGCGACGAGTGCGTGGGCCCAGAATCCCTTCAAGGCGCCCGACACCATTTTCACGTTCCAACAGAAGTGCGACCACGCGGCGAGCCACGGCGCCCCGCAATTCCGGCGCCTGATTGTCTCGACGGTGCTGCTACATGTCATGGCCACGTTGATCGCGGCGGGTGCCCTCGCCTACGGACTGCACTTCACGATGCTGCCGTGGGCGAAGCTGGGCTGTCTCGCGGCGGCCCTGGGCGTGGCGATCGTGCTGGGGCGCCATGCCCATTCCCACCACAGCTGGGTGCGCTGCCGGCTCGCGGCGGAATTCTGCCGGTCGGCACTCGCGACGTGGGGATTGCCGCGCGCGGCACCGCTGTTCCAAGACCTCGGCCTGCCGGGGGTGCTCGGCCTCACGCGTTCGCTGCACATCCTGCACAGCCGTTCGTCCGCCGTGCGACCGGTGTCGATGGAGGAGTTCAAACGGATCTATCTCGAAAAACGCATCGACGACCAGCTCGCGTACTACGTGCGACAGGAAGGGCGGGCTTTGCCGCTGTTCAAGCGGCTCAAGGCGGGCTTCTGGGTCGCCACGATTTCCGCCATCGTTTCCACCGCGGCCTATGCGCTCGCGCACACCTTCGGCGTCGAAGTGCCGGAGTGGCTGCAGATGACGGTATTTTATTTCCTGCCCATTTCCCTGCCGGTGGTGGCGGCGGCACTCATCTCGCTGATTTCGATCAACGACCTGCAGCGCCGGGTGGCCCGCTACCGCGAAATGCGCGCGATGCTGGAGGACAGCCGCAAGCAGGTCGCCTTCTGCCAGACGTGGAACAGCCTCGAGCGCATCGTACTGAAAACCGAGCGCGCCCTGCTGCAAGAAGTGCTCGAGTGGCACTCGATCACGAGCTTCTCGGAATCGCACTAAGGGATCGATCTTTGCCCGCGACTGCTGCGAATCGGCGTGAATTTTTCCAGACCCTACCTGTTTTCACAGGAGGAAACAGAGGGAACAGAGGACCTAATAAGGAACCGTGAAACCTTTCTCCCTTTCCGTTTGCTCTGTTTCCTCCTGTGAAAATTAACTGGTTCAGGGGTTTTAATTCGCGTCGATTCGCGTAATTCGCGGGCAAGGCCTGATCCCAAAAAAAGAGCCGGGGCAGAGGATTGCTCCTCCACCCCGGCGTTATTTGCTGTTTAAGCTGAGGCGACGGTTTTTAGAACCTGACGCCACGGCGTTTGACGGACGAGACGGTTCCACACCTTGGGCAGGTGCTTGATCGCCTGCGTCCAGTTGCGTTGCGGGCCCTGGCGTTTTTCGACCGGTTTATCCTCATCAGGGAAATAGTCGCTCGCACGCTGGTAGGGGTCTTCACCCGCATCCCAGCTCACGAACGCCATACCCGAGGAAATCCCCGGACTCATGACGTAGAGCTGTCTTGTCCTGTTTTTCATGGTCAGATGGAGGCTTCGCCGCAACCCGCGGCGACGACTCCTAGCTGACCAGGAAGCTACCAAAGAACGGCCGCAACCTGTGCAGAGGCGGCAGACCGTCAAGACCTTGTTCTGTCACTTTTCCGCGTCAATCCCTTTTGCAATTGGATAGCAATCATTTGGCCAACTTTTTCAGCGACTTATTGATCTTCACCAAATCGCAAGCGGCCGGATCGTAATCCGGGCCCAGCCATTCAACCCATTCGCGACCAAGGTCAGTCTGCGGCTCCTTGATGCACGCCAGCATGTCATGAAATGCCTCCAGGCCGCCGCAGTCCTCCGGCGGCCCGGCCCGTTCGCCCGCGACGCAAAGCGGGTAGACGGCGCCTTTTTCCACCACGATGACTTTCTCGACCTTGATTTCGACCTGCCAGACTTCGCCAAAATTATAACCGTAGGTGAAGTGCGTCCGGTGTTCGAGGTCGAGATCGGCCAGGCTCACATCGCGGTCATCCTCAATGGTGAGATCATCGCGGCGGAGCGGGTTGCCAAAGCGCAGGTCGTCGAGGGTGAAGACATGGGTCTGGTAGTCGAACCAGTCGAAGGCCACCTGGATGCTGTCATGCAGGCGGGAGAGCCACATCGATTCGCGCACGATCAGCCGCCGCCAGATGCGCGGCTGGCATCCGGTCACGGTGAGCCGCAGCGAGAACACCCGCTCGGGTGGTTTCTTCGCCGGCGTGCCTTTGCCTTCAAGGAGCCCAATCATGCCCGAAGTTGAACGACGGCCGCCGCCGCGCGCAAGCGAGAGGTAGGGCGGGTCTCTGACCCGTCCCTTGAAGTAGGCGCGAAGGCCAAAGGGCAGGTCAAAGACCTGCCCTACCCTTCAGAATTTCAGTTTCACGTACCCCTCGATCCGAAATGGCAGCTCGGGAAAGATGAGCTCGCTCGCGGTGTACGCATCGCCGTTGTGGATCCAGTTGTGCCGGTCGGTGACGTTGAGGAAATCGAGGTTCACGGACCAGCGCTTCGCCTCGTAGAAGAGCGAAGCGTTGAGCGTGTACTGCGCGGGGATGTGCCACTGGTCGTCGAGATTGCCGCGCTGCCAGCTCTGCCAGCGGGCGTTGAGCCCCGCGCCAAAGCCGTTTTCCAAACGGTAGCGCACGCTGCCGTTGACCATGACCCGCGAAAAACCCACCAGCGCCCAGTCGCCCAACGGCACCTGATTCGCATACGGGTCGTAGTCGGCCGTACCCGTGCCGAGGCCGCCCGGGCCGGTCCCCGCCGCATACCCGGCATAGATATCCCGCCCGCCCATTTGGAACGGCGCCGAGTTGACGTAGTGGCCTTCCTGGAAGGTCGTGTTGAACGTCGCGCTCAGGCGATCCGTCGGCTGGTAGACCGCCTCCAGCTCGAGACCGCGGACTTCGATGTCGTCATGTTTGCCGCCGAGTTCGATCTCGGTGCGGCGTTGGTCAAACAGCGTGGCAGCGGTGTAGAGTTTGTTGTCCAGCAGCGCGTACTTCGCCCCGATCTCGGCGAGGTCACTGCGGTTGCGGAAATCGTCTTTGTTCAACGCACCCGTCCCGTTGCCCTGATCGTAGAGCGTGAGTCCGCCCCCGCCGAGGTTCCCCGCGACCGAGCGGATCCGCTGATAGGTGGCGTAAACCGAAGCCTGTGCTGTCGGGCGGTAGATCAGGTTCAACGTAGGCGAAAATGTCGCCACGTCCGCACGATCGGACCAGGGAGTCGTGCCCGCCGGCGGCAACGGATCGCGCGCCTCGCCGATGAAGAGATCGCCGCGCAGGCCCACCAGCAGCGAGAGCTTGGGCGCGAGCCTGATGTCCTGCTGCCAGAACACCGCCGGGTTCCACAGCGTGCTGTTGTCCGTTTCCGGACTGCCGTCAGCCGCGCCAAAAAAAGGCCGGCCACCGGGTCCGGTGGTGCCGGGATAATACGAGTTGGGAAACTGCCCCGGTTCGTTGAAGACACGCGAGGGATCGGTGGCGTCGAAATTGTACATGTACTCGTTGAAGTAGTTCTCAAAGCCGAGCGTGTGCGCATAACGCACGGTCACCCCGGCAACCGCGCTCTGCGGCAGGTCCCAGCCGCTCCAGTCGAAGTGCAGCTCCGTGCGATTCTCGAAGGTATGCTGCGTGATATATTCCGCGTACTCGAACTGCTGGTAGCGCCGGCGGTTCACGTACTCGAAGAGCGTGCGGTTCACGAGCGTGAGCTCGGGCGAGAACACGTGGGTCAGGATCAGCTGCGAGCGCGCGACGTTGGCGTTGGAGAAATCGCCGCGGGAAAAAAGAATGTCGTTCCACGGCAGCTTCACGACGGTCGTGCCCGGGACGGGGCCGGGAAACGGCGAAGCGTCAACGGAGGCGCACGTGTAGTACAGGTCGTGCCAGATGAGCTGCTGGTTGACTCGGTTCACGCCGAGGGTTTCCGGCGTGTCCTGCCAGAAAAACTGCCCGCTGAATTCCAGCGTCGTGGCCGCGGAAGGCTTCCACGTGACCGCCCCGTAAATATCCTCCCGGTCGTCCTTGGCGCCATTCTCGCGAAAGAATGTGCCTCCTCCCTTCGCCTCATAGCTCACGCGCCAGGCGAGCCGGTCGTTGACCGGCGCCGTCGTGTCGATCTGCACCGAACCGTTGAGATAGGAAACATTGCCCGGCGCCCAAGTGCCGAAGCGCGTGGTGACGATCGTTTCCGGTCCCGCAAAGCTCGGCTGCTTGGAGACGTAATTGACATAGCCGCCGGTAAAGTAACCCGCGCCAAACACCGCCGAGCCGGGCCCGCGCACGAGGTCGACAGCCTCGACGCCGTTGAACGACGGGAAATAGCCATAGTCGTTGTAGCTGAGCCGCTGGCCGTTGAGGTAGGTCTCGGCAAGGTCGCCACGGATGTTCGGCGTGGTGATGTTGCCGTACGAAGCGCCGACGTAGGTGCTCGGCGAGTAGAGCAGGAGTTCCTGCACGCCATCGATCTGGCGCTCATGGAAAAGTCCGCTCGTGATGGTGCTCACGCCGCGCGGAGTATCGAGCGGACCGCGGGTGTCGCCGGTCACCGCGTCGCTCGTGCGCGTGAGCGGATTGACCGATTGATCGACCGGCACGCCGGTGACGACGAAGGGCGAAAGCGTGGTGACCTCCGGCGTGGTTTGCGCTTCAACGCGGTCGAAGGCTAGGAGGCTGGCGGTCACAATCAGGAGTTGGGTCGGGAGTTTCATGGTGGTGGCTGGTGCCCGCCCTGAAACAAACTCCCGGCAAAAGCGGCGTTGCCCGCCCAATGGCGCTCGCAGCGCCTGCTGTTTCCTTCGTCGGCATGATCCGTTTCAGGTTCGAAGGGTCCAGCAGCCGGTCGCGCCGCAATCTCAGCCCTCCGCGGAGGGCACCCCTACAGGCAAGCCGCAGCAAACGGTCCGCGCGCCGCACTGCAAGCGAAAGTTATCGGGGCATGTCTCACGCCCAAAACACAAAAGCCGCCTCTTTCGAGGCGGCTTTTATGACCTAACACCAAGCAAACCGTAAGAACTACAAACACTCACCGTCTTACCAGGACGATGTTGACTACACGGGGATAGATGCGCCCGAAGCCGAAACGTTCAAAAATTATTTGCCCATCGAAAATCGATCCGTCTCGAACTCCGGAAACACAAGGGCCGCCCCTTTCGAGGCGGCCCGAGTGACCTAACACCAAGCAAACCGTAAGAACTACGAACAATTTCTGACTACACCCAGATAGACGGACCAACCCGTGAAATGCTCAAAAAAAGTCCGGTTTTTTGATGCGAGCGATCATGACTCATAAAGCATTATCTATCATGGTTTAGAGAATTGTGAATGACTTGGATTGGACAACTATGACACACGGCCCGAGGGCTTTCCGCGCACCTTTTCACCATGGAAAATTCCTCTCCCCGCCCTCACCTCTTCGGCCTGCTCGCAGGCCTGTTTCTCGCCGCCGGCCTATGCTTCGCCTCCATCCTCTTTACCCGGACCTGGACTCATCTCCACGAATCCCAAGTCATCGATGTAACAGGGTCCGCCCGCAAAAATGTCCTCTCCGACCTCGTGATCTGGCGCGCCAGTTTTGCGGTGGAAGACGAGGCCCTGCTGGGCGCCCACGCCAAGCTCCAGAGTGACTTGGAGAAGGTCCGCGCGTTTCTGCGCGCGAAGGGCATGGGTGAGTTTGTACTCCTGCCCGTACAGATCCGTGAGATCACCGAGCGAACGAAAAACGACGAGGATGAAGCCGTGTCAAAACGCGTCGGCTACCGCCTCACCCAGCGGATCGAAATCAAGTCCGCCGACCTCGCAACCACCACCCGCCTCGGCACCGAATCCGCCGTGTTGCTCGAACAAGGCGTCGCCCTCGTCTCCGAGGGACTGGAATTCATCTATACGAAGGCCAGCGAAGCGAAGGTCGAAATGATGGCAGAAGCCACCAAGGACGCCCGAGCCCGAGCCGAGCAGATCGCCAGTCAGGGCGGCCGGAAGATCAAGGAGCTGCGCACCGCGCGGATGGGCGTCGTGCAGATCAATCCGCTATACTCGAGCGCCACGAGCTGGGAGGGAAACAACGACACGTCCTCCCTCGAAAAAACCATCACCACCACGATCAGCGCAACCTTCGCGCTGGAGTGAAGTAGGCTCGTAGCAGCCGACGTAAGGAGGCTGGGTCTGCGACGAATCTCAACCAGCTTCCTTACGTCGGCTGCTACCTAGAAAGACGTTTCTCCGCGCAGCTCAGTCCAAAATCGCGCTCGGCACCTCGCTGGGCACGTCCGCCGCCGGCTTCTCCGGCACCGGCGTGCTCTTCAGCGGATAGCTGAAACGCTTTCCCTCGTAATTGCGGAACACTACCTCGTCGTCGGTGATTTTTTCGACGTACTCCGGGTTGACCGGCACCTTGCCGCCGCCACCCGGGGCGTCGATGACGTACTGCGGCACGGCATAACCCGTCGTGTGGCCGCGGAGCGCCTGGATGATTTCGATGCCCTTGCGGACATCGACCTTGAAGTGCGCCCCACCGGTGATGAGGTCCATCTGGTACAGGTAGTAAGGCCGCACCCGCATGCGCAGCAGACGGTGCACCAGCGCCTTCATCACGTCGGCATCATCGTTCACACCCTTGAGCAGCACGCTTTGGTTGCCGAGCGGCACGCCGGCGAACGACAGCCGCTCGCACGCGTCCTTCAGCTCCTGGGTCGTCTCCTTCGGATGATTCACGTGGATGCTCATCCAGATCGGGCCGTATTTTTTGAAAATCTCACAGAGCTCCGGCGTGATGCGCTGCGGCAGGAACACCGGGATGCGCGAGCCGATGCGGATGAACTCGACGTGTTTGATCGCACGCAGCCGCGCCAGCAAATGCTCGAGTTTCTTGTCCGAGAGCAGCAGCGGGTCGCCGCCCGACAGCAGCACATCGCGCACTTCCGGGTGCGACTCGATGTAGCGGAGCGCCTGCTCGTATTCGGGATGGAAATTGTAGTCCTGCGCGTTGGAAACGAGCCGGCTCCGTGTGCAATAGCGGCAGTACGAGGCGCAGCGGTCCGTCACCAGGAACAACACCCGGTCGGGATAGCGGTGCACCAGGCCCGGCACCGGCGAATGCTCATCTTCGCCGAGCGAATCCAACTGTTCCTCGGCCGAGAGCTGCATCTCGCCGGAACGCGGGATGACCTGCTTGCGGAGGGGACAGTCGGGGTCGTTGCGGTCGATCAGGTTGAAAAAGTACGGCGTGATCGCCAGCGACAGCTTCTTGTCGGCAAAATAGCACCCGGCCTTCTCATCCGGCGTGAGCGTCATGTACTGTTCCAGCTGAGCGACGCTCGTGAGGCGGTTCTTCAGCTGCCACGTCCAACTGCGCCAGTCGCTCTCGGGGATGTGCTGCCAAAGCCCCTGGCCTTCAAACCAAGTGGCGCGGTCTTCGATGTAGGGCATCTGTTTGTGGGGAAACTGGTACGGGGCCTAACCACTCGTGTCAAATGGCGGGGTTAAATTGGCTCGGCCTTCGTTTTCTTGTGGAGGCGGGGTGCCCTCACCCCGCAATGCATGAACGCAGGGCGAGGGCGCCCCGCCTCCATCCGAATTTCTACACTCCCTGCCATGTTTCCCCTTGGCAGGCATGGGACGACGCCTTTTCGTCAGGCTTTAATGTCCACGCCCAAGCCCGCAATTCTTGCCCTCGAGGATGGTTCGATTTTCCGGGGCCTCGCCTTCGGCGCCGACGCCACCATTGCCGGTGAATGCGTGTTCAATACGTCGATGACCGGCTACCAGGAGATCCTCACCGACCCCTCCTACTTCGGCCAGATTGTCACCATGACCGCCGTCCAGATCGGCAACTATGGCATCAATGCCGAGGACGCCGAGTCCGCCTCCCCCAAGTGCTCCGGTTTCGTCGTCCGCGAACTCTCGCCGGTCGTCAGCAACTGGCGCAGCCAGCAGTCCCTCGGCGATTATCTCCGCCAGTACGGCATTCCGGGGATCAGCGAAATCGACACCCGCGCCCTCACGAAAAAGCTTCGCGTCGACGGCGCCATGAAGTGCTGCCTCAGCACCCTGCCCCTCAGCGACGCCGAAGCGGTCAACCGTGCCCGCAGCTGGCGCGACATGGCTGGCGCCGATTATGTGAAGGACGTCACCTGCAAGGAGCCCTATCTCTGGCGCGCCGGTGATCCCGCGAATCACAACACCCCTTATCTTCCCGTCGGCACCACGATGAACGCCCCGGGCATCCCGGCCAAAAAATTCCGCGTCGCCGCCTTCGACTATGGCGCCAAGCACAGCATCTACCGGAAGCTCGTGAACCATGGCTTCGAGGTGCAGGTCTTCCCCGCCACCGCGACCCATGAGCAGGTCCGCGAACACCAGCCCGACGCCGTATTCCTCTCCAATGGCCCCGGCGATCCCGCCGCGCTCCCTTACATCCATCAGACCGTCACCGGCCTGCTGCCCGATTTCCCCATCTTTGGCATCTGCCTCGGGCACCAGATGATCACGCACGCGCTCGGCGGTACGACCTTCAAGCTCAAGTTCGGCCACCGCGGCGGCAACCAGCCCGTGAAAAACCTCGAGACCGGCAAGGTCTCCATCACCGCGCAAAACCACGGCTTCGCCACCGACCCGAAATCGATCGAGAGCCGCGGCGCCAAGGTCACCGAGATCAACCTCAACGATCAGACCGTGGAAGGCCTCCGCCATACGAAACTCCCCGTTTTCTGCGTGCAATACCACCCCGAGGCCGCCCCGGGCCCGAACGACGCCGACCCGCTCTTCGTCGACTTCTACAAGATGGTTGAGCAGCGCAAGGCCGGGAAGATCTGAGCTGCCTTCAGCCGGTAGCAGCCGACGTAAGGAGGCTGGGTTGGCGATAGATTCCGATCCAGCCTCCTTATGTCGGCTGCTACGTGAGTCACCTTCTCCCGCCGATGGCTTGCCTCGCCCGGCGTTTTCCCCGACACCGTCCCGGTGAAAAAATTCCTCGCGCTCGCCGTGCTCGTGGCCGCCGGGTGGTTTTATTTTCACGAGCCCGCGGCTGCCTGGCGCGGCATGCCGGCGGCCAGGGACCCGGTGCAGACGTCCGGCGGCCTGCCCCGGCCTTTTCAACACGGTGACTACACGATCACCCCGCTCGCTCGCTACCATGTGAGCGCCGTCGTGCTCAGCCGGGAGCGCTACCGCAATGACCGCGCGGCCGAGATCGGCCCCGTGGATCTCGCCCTTGGCTGGGGCCCCATGTCGGTCGCCTCCGTCATCAACGAGCTTAAGATCAGCCAGTCCGGCCGCTGGTACGAATTCAGTTATTCCGGCGAGCCGCCCCTGGACCAACGCCAGATCGAGATCCACTCCGCCAACACGCATTGCCTGCCCGCGGACGGCGCCGTCCGCGACCGCCTGCTCGCGGTGAAGCGCCACGATCTCGTCACCATGGACGGCTATCTCGTCGAAGTGACTGACACCGATGGCTACCGCTGGCGCTCCTCGCTCACCCGCGAAGACACCGGCGGCGGAGCGTGCGAGGTGATGTGGATCACGAGCGTGGACAGCAAAAAGCTCTGAGGGGAAAACTCGAAGGGAGAAGCTCAAAATCCGAAATTATTCGGTTCGAGCCATTCGGACTTCGGATTTGGACCTTCGAATTTATTTTCCAAGCCACTCCTCGAACTTCACCGCGTCCTCCGGCGTATCCACGCCGATCGTCGGATCCTCGGTCACCCCGCAGGCGATCTCGTAGCCATTCTCCAGCACGCGCAATTGCTCGAGCTTTTCAATCTGCTCCAACCGACCCGGCGGCAGTTTCGCAAATTTCTCCAGCAGGTCCGCCTGGTAGGCATAGAGCCCAAGATGCTTGAAGCAGGGGTTCGCCCGCACCCAGGCGTCGTCGATTGCGGCCCCGCGCTCCCGCGGATAGGGCGTCATCGCGCGGGAAAAATACAGCGCCCGGCCATCCTGCCGCATCACGACCTTCACTTGGTTGGGATTGGAAAAATCCGCCGCCGTCTTGAACGCCGTGGCCAGGGTCGCCATCGGCACGCCGGCCTTCAGCAACCCGGCCAGCGCCCGGATCTGTCCTCCCGAAACCAGCGGCTCATCCGCCTGAACGTTGATGACCTGCCCGGCCCGGATGCTCCGGTTGGCCTCCGCGATGCGGTCCGTGCCGCTTTGATGCGCCGGGTCTGTCATAATCGCCTTGAACCCCGCTTGGACGACGCAGTCATGCAAAAGTTGATGGTCCACCGCGAAATAGAGCGGAAACTCGGGCGCCTGGCGGGCGATGCGTTCCGCCACCCAGGACAGCAGCGGCCGGCCTTTGATCTTATGTAAGAGCTTACGGGGGAAGCGCGTAGACTCCAACCGGCATGGCACGATGATTGCAGTGTCTGTCATCTTTTGACAGACTGGCATCTGGTTTTTAGGTTGCAAGCCGAGCTCTCATCCCGGATTTACGCCGGTTCTCCTTTTCCCTCTCCATGAACAAAAGCGACACCACGCCTGCCAGCCCTCAGCTCATCAAGGAGCTTTTGGTGCAGAACAAGATGGGCATTCACGCCCGTCCTGCCGCCATGATTGTCCGCATCACCAACAAGTTCAAAGCCGACGTGTTCGTGGAAAAAGACGAGGAACAGGTGAACGGCAAGAGCATCATGGGCCTCATGATGCTCGCGGCCGGCAAGGGCTCGAAGGTCAAGTTTCTGGCCAGCGGCGCCGATGCCCAGCAGATGCTCGACGAGCTCGACCAGCTCTTCGTCCGCAAGTTCGACGAGGCTTAAGGCTTATTGCGGAAACGCGAAAGGGCGGAAACGCAGAATTTCCCGGATTCTGACTCCGCGCTTCGACTCTTCCGCGTTTCCGTGATCGGCTTTGGGCTTGGAATACCGTTCTTCCGCGCCCGCGATCAAAGCCCGAAAAAACTCCGCGCATTCGCGGTCGTGATCGCAGCCAGCTCCCCGGGGCTCACGCCAAACACTTCCTTGGCGGCGAATTCCGCGGTGTGCCGTAAAAAGGCCGGCTCGTTCGGCTTTCCGCGGTGCGGCATTGGTGTGAGATAAGGCGCATCCGTTTCGATCATCAGCCGCGCGAGTCCCTGTGCCTTCGCCGCCGCGCGGACATTCGCCGCACTCTTGTAGGTCAGGATGCCGGTGAACGACGCGCATCCGCCGCGCTTCGTCAGCTCCGCCATCTCGGCCTCGCCCTCCGTAAAGCAGTGAAACACGACCTTCGCCCACTCCACGCCGCTGGCGTCGATCATCTCCACGCACTCCGCGAACGCACCGCGCGAGTGAATCACGACCGGACAGCCCAGCTTCTTCGCCGACCCCAGCCCCGCGGCGAATGCCGCGCGCTGCCATCCAAAAATCTTTTCGGCCTCCGCCGCATCCTTCGGCAGGTGAAACCGGTCGAGCCCGATTTCACCGACGGCCACCGGCTCGAGGTAGGGCGGGACCGCTGGGACCGCCGCGTTCGATCTCGGCGCGCCCAGCGGTCGCGCCCTACCCCAAAACTCTTCCACCTGCGCCTGCGCTGACTCCCAATTCGCTTCCACGGCGCAGGGATGCAGCCCCACCGTGTACCGTACAAAACCAGTGTGCTCTCGCGCCAAGTCCCGATAGAGCGCCCAGTCCTCTGGCGACGTTCCGATGGAAATCATCATGTCCAACCCCGCCTCGCGCGCCCGGGCCAGCGCGCCCGGCAGCGTACCGGCCTGCACGAAGGATTCGAGGTGCGTGTGGGTATCGATCAGGGACATGGCAGAAATAAATTCTAAGAAGGAAACTCGAAATCCGAAGGAATCGCCGAGCCGTGATTTCCCAACTCAGGTCATTTTTCCGGGTTTCGGATTTCGAACTTCAACCTTCGAGCTTCCCGCCATAAAGCGGGCCATATCTCTCGCGCAGGTAGCGCACGAGATGGCGCGGCGACAGTTCCTCTCCCGTCACGCGCCGGGCCAGCGTGAGGGCGTCGAACCGGCGCCCCTGTGTGTGGATGTTTTCCCGCAGCCAGCCGAGCAGCCACGTAAAATCCCCGCGCGCGAACTCTTCCTCCAGCGCCGGCCGCAATGCGAGGGCGCGGTACCAGAGCTGGGCCGCGAGCATGTTGCCGAGGCAGTAACTCGGGAAATAGCCGAACGCCCCGCCGCTCCAGTGCACGTCCTGCAGCACGCCTTCGCGGTCGTTCGGCGGCGTCAGCCCGAGCAGTTCCTGCGCCGCCGCGCGCCACGCCGCCGGCAGGTCCTTCACCGCGAGTTCCCCGGTGAAGAGTTTCTTCTCCAGCTCAAACCGCAGGATGATGTGCAGGTTGTAGGTCACCTCGTCGGATTCGACCCGGATAAGGGTCGGCGCCACCGTATTGATCGCGAGGTAGAGTTCGTCCGAAGAGATCGCCGCCGTCTGGGTCGGGAACAGCGCGCGGAACCGCGGTTCAAAAAACCGCCAGAATCCCCGGCTGCGCCCCACTTGGTTTTCCCACAGGCGGCTCTGCGACTCGTGCACCGCCATGCCCGCATTGATGCCGAGCGCCGTGCCCAGCTGCGACGCCGGCAGGCCCTGCTCGTACATGCCGTGGCCCGTCTCGTGAATCGCGCCGAAGAGCGAGCGCAGCGGCTCGTCCACGGAGAAGCGCGTCGTCATCCGCACATCGGATCCAGTGCCCGTGCAGAACGGATGCAGCGACACGTCGATGCGCCCGCGCGCGTAGTCAAAGCCGATCCGCTCCGTGACCTCGCGCAAAAACGCCAGCTGACCCTCGACGGGGAATCCTTTCAGCGCACCCGCCTGCGGCTTCACCGGCGAGGCCGCGATCTGCCGCACCAGCGGGACCAGTTCGCCTTTGAGTTCGGCAAAGAGCCGCCCGATGACCGCCGCCGTCATGCCGGGGTCGAATTGGTCGATCATGTAGTCATATTCCCGGCCCTGCCAGCCGAGGTAGACCGCCTCGCGTTTCGCGAAGTCCAGGTTTTGGGCCAGCACCGGCGCATAACCAGCAAAGTCGTCAGCCGCCCGGGCCTTCGCCCACGCGTGATACCCCCGGCTGCTCTGCACGGCCTTGTCGCGCACAAACTCCGCCGGCAGCTTCGTCGCGCGGTCGTAGTCGCGCCGCGCATTCTTCACGACCGCCCGCTGGTCGTCGCTCAGTGCCGCCACGTTTTTTTCCAGCGCCGTGAGCCATTCGCCCAGGCGCGGATCGCTCGCCGCCGCATGCTGCGCGCCGGCGAGGGCCGCCTGCTGGCCGGCCCGCTGCTCGGCGGCGCCGGGAGGCAGGTTCACCTGCTCGTCCCAGCCGAGCAATTCACCCACCGTGCCAAGGGCGTGCACACGTTTGATCCAGTCGGTCAGTTCCACATAAATCGTTTCGGAAGACATGCCGCCATTTCGCACAGAACGACCCGGCTTGGCCAGTGCGATGTCGCGGCCGGATCCTTATTCAAATCGTCATCCTGAGCGAAGCCGAAGGATCCCTGTGATCATTTCGCTCGAGGCCGATTCCAGCCACCGACACTCCCGCGACGATGCCTGAGTGTCCGAATCAAAGGTGAAATCACCCGCAAGATTAACAGAGATCCTTCGGCTTCGCTCAGGATGACGGACGAGATAGGGC
The DNA here is from genome assembly GCA_903859715.1 of uncultured Opitutia bacterium. Lineage (GTDB taxonomy): Bacteria > Verrucomicrobiota > Verrucomicrobiia > Opitutales > Opitutaceae > Opi-474. Next base: position 12,075 of record CAIONS010000062.1, on the reverse strand, counting down.
TGCCCCAATGCCTACTCCGCCCAGAAACTATTTGTGCGCGCTCCCGCTCCCCTCACCATCGCCGCGTGATGTTCTCCGTCCGCTCCAAGTGGCTTGTCGTGCTCCTGGCATTCCTTCTGCCGCTCGCCTTTGCTGGATTTACGGGCCATGCGTGGGAGGACTACTTCATCACGCTGCGCAGCAGCCGGAACCTGGTGGAGGGCCACGGACTCGTGTTCAATCCCGGTGAGCGCGTGCACACGTTCACCTCCCCGCTGGGCGTGCTGCTCCCCGCACTTTGCACCGGAATTGCCGGCGTCGACCACGAGGAGGCCGCCTTGTGGCTGTTCCGCCTGATCAACGCCGCGCTGCTCGCGGCCGCGGTCCTGCTCGTCTGGCGCCGCGCCGACACCTTACGACTGGGCGCGATCGGACGCCTCGTTTTTTTTGGCCTGATGCTGGCCGACGCCAAGCTGACGGATTTCGCCATCAACGGCATGGAGACCGCCGTGCTCGTCTTCTTTGTGCTCCTGCTGTGGAGCGAACTCGAGGCGCCGGCCGGTCCGCGTGCGGGCTGGCTCGCGGTCGCGCTGGGCGGACTGATGTGGACGCGACCCGACGCCTTCATTCTCGTGGGTGTCCTCCTCGTGCCGCATGTCTGGTTCCGTCCGCGCCAGAACGGCGAAACCGCTTTTCGCCCCGCTTGGTCACAGCTCGCGCGCGGGATTCTCTTCGGAGCGGTGATCTACCTCCCATGGTTCATCTGGGCGTGGTGGTACTACGGATCGCCGGTGCCGCACACCATCATCGCGAAGGCCGCCTACACGCCGCCGGTTCATCTCCGGGACCTGCTGTACCTGCCGTGGCAGGTGTTCACCGGACAATCCGCCCTCCTCGATCTCTTTCTGCCAACCTACTGGATTTTCGGCGGCTGGCCGCCGGCGCTCACTCAATTTGCCCATGTCCTCACGGTGATCGCCGCCTTTGCGTGGCTCGTGCCGGGGTGGCCGGCCGTGGGACGGCGGCTGTCGCTCGCGGTGTTTCTGGGCATGTTCTACCTCTGCGCGATCATCCTTTTCCCGTGGTACAATCCCCCGTGGAGCGTGCTGGCTTCCCTCGCCCTCGCGTTCGCCGCCGATCACGTTTACACTCGGGCGGTGGTCGCCTCGCGGGCCTGGCTCAAGGTCGCGATCCGCCTGGCGTGCGGATTCATCGTGGTGTTGCAAGCGGCCCAGTGGGTCGCCTCTGCGTGGCAGATGCGGATGCAGCAGACCGTGGTGGAAAACGGCGCGCGTCGTCCCGTCGGCGACTGGCTCCGGCTGCACGCCGCGCCGGGTGACACCGTCTTTCTCGAGCCGCTCGGCTACATCGGCTATTACTCCCGGCTGAAAACCTACGATTTTCCCGGCCTGAGTTCGCCAGAAGTCGTGGCCGCCGTCCGGGGCGGCGCCAAGAGCTATGCTGCGCTGATCGCGAAATTGAAACCGACTTGGATCGTGCTGCGGCCCGTGGAAGCCGCCCGGCCGGAATTCAGTCAGCATCCGGTGCTGAATGATTACGCGCTTGTGCAAAGCTGGGACGCCTCACCCCAGCTCGACGCCATCTCCATCCTGCCGGGCCGGCCGTGGAACGAGTTCGAGGCGCAGTACCAGCTCTACCGGCGAAAGTCGTCGGCCGGAAACGAGCATTAAGGTTCGAGATTCTCCAGTTAGTAGCAGCCGACGCAAGGAGGCTGGTTTGAGCGTCGATGTTGAACCAGCCTCCTTACGTCGGCCGCTACTGGGGCCATCGCCCGCGTAACGACTGAATCGTTCAGCGCGTCTCGACGCTGACGTCGCCACCGCTGGAGCGGAGCTTCAGCAACGGTCCGCCGCCATTGACCTTGCCCGCGAGCCGGCTTTTGCCCGAGCCGCCCCGTTCGATCGTAATGGTCAGCCCGGCTGCATCCACTTCGCCGCCGCTCGTCGAGGCGTCGAGATCGAAGCTCACGCCCTTGTCCACCTTCACGCGCACGCGGCCACCCGACGTGCCGAGCTTGCAGTCGCCCTTGAGCGCGCCGGCGATGCCGGCACTGACGTCGCCACCGCTCGTCGAGGCATGCAGCACGTTCTCCACCGACTTGATTTCGATGTTGCCGCCTGAAGTGTCCAGATCCGTGGGGCCAACGGCGCGGCCCACGCGGATGTCGCCGCCCGACGTGCCAAGCTTCACCTCGGCCAGGCCTTCCTCAAGGCGCACATTGCCACCCGAGGTGGTGGCATGGATCTCGCCCGCGATCTTGCCGAGCGTGATGTCTCCGCCCGAGGTGCGCGCGGTCACCTTGCCCTGCAGGTCACCCACCGTGACATCGCCACCAGAGGTCTTGAGCTCGACATTATAGTTCGCGGGCACGGTCACAGTAAAGTCCACCTGCACCGGCGGCCATGAGCCGAAGTGAAAACCGGAACCTTCCTTCTCGTAGGCCGCGGCCGCCAGGACGCCATTGCCCTGCTGCTCGATGGTCAGCGAGAGCTTCTGGAGAATCTCGTCCGCCTCCGCGTCGGAACTGGCCTTGATCTTCTCGCGGACCACGACCTTCACGGTCGCATCGGACGAGGTCAGGACATGGATGTCACCGCCCTGGGTTTCGACCTTTAGCAGGCCGCCGGGCTGGACCGTGAAGGTCTTTTCGACCGTGCGCTCGATTTTGGCGAACGCAGACAAGGGAGCCAGGGCCAGCAAGCCGGCCGCGAGGAACAGAGTGTGGGCTTTCATAGGTTGTACCCTAAAACCCGGCCGCGGGCGGGAAGTTACAAGGAAACAGCGGCCGGCTGAAAATTCGAAGGTGGAAATCCGAAATTCGAAAGAAGGTTCAAATCTCGCAAACTCTCAGTCTTCCTATGGGAGGAGATTTTTATGTGGAACTCAGGAAATCTGGAGGCAGGCCATTCGATCCGATTCCTGATTTCCTGAGTTCCACATCCAAATCCGTCCACCAGCGATTCCCTCGAATTTCGGATTTCTCCCTTCGGATTTCCGCCGCCCCGCGGCGGTCAGACCTTCGCGCTGTTGTCGCACTTGTAGTGGACCTGGGAGCGGCGCAGCCCGTGGGCCCGCAGGGCCGAGGTCTGGGCGGGGTCGCGGCTCTGGATCAGGTGACGCTGGCGTTCCTCCGCTTCCTCCGCGGCGGCCAGGGCGGCCACGCAGAGCAAAACTTCCGAGCGGGTTTCGAGCCGGCTCGCGGGAAAGCGTGTGTGCGCGGCAAGCCAGCGCACAGTATCGCGGAGCGGGTCGGTGGATTTCATTCCTTCGACAGTGCCACACTCCAGGCCGGTTCGTCAAAGCCTGTCAGCGCCACGCCCGCGCCCAGCAGGAACGGCCGTTTCACCAGGTTGCCATTGCCCGCGAGCAACCCGAGCGCTGCCGCCGGGCTCAGCGCCGGCAGTTTTTCACCCAGCTTCTGCTCCCGGTAATCCTTGCCCGACGTGTTGAACAGCCGCCGCAGTTCACCGCCCTGCGCCGCCAGCATCGTCTTCAATTCCGTCAGCGACGGCGGCGTCTCGCGAATCGGCCGCTCATCGAAGGCCAGTCCGTGCGCGCGCAGCCACTTCACCGCCTTCCGGCAGGTGTCGCAGTTGGCGTAGGTGTAGATTTTCAGGGCGTTCATGCGGCTCGCTTCATTGCCGATGCGGGAAAACCAAACAAATCAATTTTGGATGTGGAACTCAGGAAACATGGAAACAAACCATTCGATCCGATTCCTGATTTCCCGAGTTCCACATAAAACTCCCCCGTCAAGGATTCAGTCCGCCCTTGCCCGGCTCGTTGAAAGCTGCGAAATCCGCGGGCTTATCCATGAAATCCGTCCTCGATGTCACCGGCGTGCGCGTCGTCCGCGGCCGCACCACGATTTTGTCCGACATCGCCTGGCGGGTCCGCTCCGGCGAACACTGGGTCATTCTTGGCGCCAACGGCTCCGGCAAGACTTCCCTGCTCAAGGTCCTCAACGGCCACCTGCCGCCCACCGCCGGCGAGATCGCCGTGCTCGGCCAGCGCTACGGCGCGAGCGACTGGCGTGACCTGCGCCTGAAAATCGGCGTGGTCATGAGCGCCTTCGCCGTCGCGATCCCGCCGGCCGAGGTCGCACTCGACACCGTCATCAGCGGCAAATTTGCCCAGCTCGACCTCTGGGCGCGCGTCAGCCGCGCCGACCGGCGCTCCGCCCTCCGGCTGCTGCGGCTCGTGGGCGCCGGCCGGATCGCCGCACGCGAATGGGTTTATCTCTCGCAGGGCGAACGCCAGCGCGTGCTGATCGCCCGCGCCCTCATGGCGAAGCCGCGGCTGCTGATCCTCGACGAGCCGTGCGCCGGCCTCGATCCTGTCGCGCGGAATGATTTTCTGCGCCTCATCGAGCGTCTCGCCCGCCGGCGCCGCGGCCCGGCGCTCGTGCTTGTCACGCATCACGTCGAGGAAATCACCCCCGCGTTTTCGCATGTGCTGCTGCTCCGTGGCGGTCGCGTCCTCGACTCCGGCCCGCGCGACCGCCTGCTCACCTCCCGCCACCTTTCCGCCACGTTCGGGGCGCCGCTGCGGCTGACCCGCACCGGCCGCCGCTACCAGCTCGCGTTCACCCGCCTGTGAATCCGCTCGCCGAGGCCATTGACCAGCTGGGGCTCACCAGCCTTTGGACCTACATCGGGCTGTTCCTCGCCGCCTCCCTCCTGATGATCTGGCGGCTGGAGGCGATGCTCGACCACGGCCTCGAGGGCACCGCGCTCGCCACGATCGTGATGCCGTACTGCTCCGGCTTGGGAAACCTGATCTTCGTCGGGATCATCGCCGTCCGCCACGGCCCCGCGCAGGACGTGCTGACCAACTGCCTCGTCAACAACGTCACCAACCTCACGCTGGTCCTCGGCCTGCCCGCGCTGTTCTGGGGCCTGAGCCTGCGCACCGAGTCGAAGGCCAAAAAAGGCGCCGCCAAAAAAAAGGGCGCCTCGACCGCCGAGACCGAGCAGAAGATCAACCGGCTCTCGCTGCTGCTCACCCTCTCCGCCGTGATCTTTTTCACCGGCGCCACCTGGGCCCTCGGCGCCGACGGCCAGCTCGACGCCAGCGACGGGCTCGTGCTCGTGGCGCTGTTCCTCTTCTGGCAGTGCTTCCAGGTCTTCGACGTGCTCAAGCACAACGTCCGGCAGCGCCATGCCTTCCGCCCGATGTTCTACCTCGACCTGGCCGTCATCCTGGTCGCGGCCTATGGCAGCTATGTGAGCCTCGACTGGCTCGTCGACTGGCTGTCCGCGCAAAAGGGCGGTTTCATCAACGCCTCGAATCTCGGCTGGCTGAGCGGCTGGCTCATGGTCGTGCCCAACGCCCTGCTGGCCTTTTATTATGCCGCCAAACGCCGCGCTGACATCGCCTATGCCTCCCAGGTGGGCGACGGGCACATCTGCATTCCGCTGTGCCTCGGGCTCAGCGCGATGATCCAGCCGATCGCCGTGCCGAAATTTTTTGAGACCGGCCTCGCCATCCTGATCGGCGCCGCGGTCGTGCACCTCGCCTGTGTGCTGTTCACCGGCGGCCTGCCGCGCTGGATGGGCTGGCCGCTGCTCGCCGCCTACGCGTGGTTCGTCGGCACCGGCTTGTTGGGCGCGTGACCGGTCGGACGCCGGGTCCGCGGCTTGCCTGCAACCGGCGGGATCCACACCTTCAGCCGCATGCCCCACCCCCGCTGGCTTTTGTTTATGGTCATCGGCCTTTCTCCTGCGCTGGCCGCACCCGGACCGGCGAACGCTCCGGCCCAGTCCGCCGCATTCACCGAGGCCCTGGCCTGGTCGGCGCAATTCCTCCCGGCTGCCGCCGGCAAGGCCGCGCAAACCCCGCCGTTCAGCTTCACCTACGACGGGAAAGCTTCCGGGGAAATCCTACCTGGGTGGCAGGAGCACCATGCGGAACGCGACCTGGATGCCCAACGGCAGGAGCTGAGCACCACCTACGCGGATCCCCGGACCGGCCTTGAGGTCCGGTGCGTCGCCGTCCGGTACCGCGACTTTCCCACGGTCGAGTGGACGGTCTATTTCAAAAACAACGGGACGGTCGACACACCCATCCTCGCGGAAATTCAGGCACTCGACGCCCACTGGGAGCGGAGTGGCGCGGACGAATTTCTGCTGCACCATGAATTCGGGACCTTCTATCCCAATGTGCCCACGGATTTCATGCCGCAGGAAAGCCGGCTTGAACCGGGGACGTCCCGGCGGTTTATCCCGAGCAAGGGCCGCGCCTGCGCGGATGTCATGCCCTACTTCAACCTGGAACGCAGCCCCAGTTCGGGCGTCATCGTGGTGGTGGGCTGGCCCGGGGCGTGGTCGGCCGAGTTTATCCGGGACAACCGGACCGGGATCCGGGTCACCGCCGGGCAGGAGCTCACCCACCTGCGCCTTCATCCGGGCGAGGAAATCCGCACGCCGCTGATTGTCCTGCAATTCTGGCGCGGCGACTGGATCGGGGCGCAGAACACCTGGCGCCGCTGGATGCTCGCGCACAATCTGCCCAAGCCCGGCGGCCGGCAGGTTCGCCCCATGTTCGCCGCCAGCAGCGGGGCTCAATTCGGCGAAATGATCCGCGCCAATGAGGCCAACCAGCTCCTTTTCATCGACCGCTACCGTGAGGAGCGGCTGGGCCTCGACTACTGGTGGATGGACGCCGGCTGGTATGTGAATAACGGCCGCTGGCAGGAACCCATCGTATGGCGGGCCGATCCCGCACGTTTTCCGCACGGGCTCCGCGCCATCACCGATCACGCGCATGCGGCCGGCCTCAAGTCGATCGTCTGGTTTGAGCCGGAGCGGGTGATGCCCAGCAACTCCCTCTTCCAGGAGCATCCGGAATGGCTCCTGCCCAATCGGATTTCAAAGCGTCTCTCCAAGCTCCTCTATCTCGGCAATCCGGCCGCCCGGACCTGGCTCACTGATCTGATCAGCGGGATCATCACTGCGGAGGGCATCGACGTCTACCGCCAGGACTTCAACGTGCTCGAGCCGGTCGAACTCTGGCGCAGCAACGACGCCGAGGACCGGCAGGGCATCACCGAAAACCATCACTTGGTCGGATACTTGGCCCACTACGACGAACTCCTGCGCCGGCACCCGGGTCTCGTCATCGATTCCTGCGCCGGCGGAGGTTCGCGGAATGACCTCGAGTCGATGCGCCGCGCCCTGCCGTTCTGGCGTTCGGACTACTGCTACGATGTCGTGTCCAACCAATGCCAGAGCTACGGCCTCGCGCTGTGGCTCCCGTTTTTCGGCACCGCCACCGGCCCGCGCCAGTTCACCCCCTACGAGCTGCGGAGCAATCTGACCTGCCCGCTGGCCATCGCGTCCTGGGATGTGCGCGACCGGACACTGCCCTATGACGACCTGCGTCGCGCCGTCCGCGCATGGCGGGACTACGCGGAAAATTATCTGGGCGATTTCTATCCGCTCACCCCATGCAGCTTGGGAGCCGATGTCTGGGTTGCCTGGCAGTTCGACCGGCCCGAGGCGGGACGTGGCGTCGTCCAAGCCTTCCGCCGCGAAGACAGTGTCTACGAAACCGCGCGGGTCAGGCTCCGGGGGCTCGATCCCGCCGCATTTTACCTTCTGACCGACCTCGATCACCCGGAGAGCCCACGGAAGGTTCCCGGCCGCGAACTGATGGAGCCCGGGCTGGAGCTCACCCTCTCGACCCGCCCGGGCTCGGCCGTGCTCACGTACGAAAAGCTGCCGCGTCAGTAGGCAAACCAACCGATCGAAAGTTCTTCCATCTCGGACCCGGACTTGGAGGGAAAATAAAAACACCCCCAAGATGATCCATTGGAGGGGTTGGGCCCGATGGATCGGCCCTTTGTGAGCTTCACGCCCTTCGCGGTTAAAAAATTCCGAATGCCTAAACCTCGAGCGGGTCGGACCGGAACCGCTCGCTCAGTTCCACGAAGGCCACCTGCGCCTTCAGCCAGCGCGGATCCTGGCGGATTTCGGCCATGGACTTCGCGAGGTTGTTGCAGACCAGATAGCTCGCGGCGCCAAGCCGCACCAGGGCGTCGTGACGCGTGCCATCGCCCGCGGAGGTGAACTCAAAATCACCGGCATCCAAGTTGCGGCCAGCCAGCTGATGCAGCAACGGCTCGACGTCCGACGGCAGCTTCTGCCGGAACTCCTCGATCCGCGGGCCCGAATAGGCCAGCACGCCGCCATGCTTGGCCGCAGGCGACAGGATCACCCACTCGTCGAACACCGGCTTCTGGTAGAGCACACGCATGCGCTCAAAGCTGGCGTGAATGTGCTGGCGGGCGGTGGCGAGGTCCATGATGCGGGGAAGAAGAGGAAACTTCGCCCCATGGCAAGCTGTAGGAGGTCCCGTGCCCGTCCCCTGGCCCGTATCGCTCCTTTCAGCCGTCATCCTGAGCGAAGTCGAAGGATCTCTGTCATCTCTTTAGCCAATTCCATGTTTGATTCGGACACTCAAGCGTCGTCGCGGAAGTATCTACGGCTGGAGACATGCTCGAGGGAATTAACAACAGCGATCCTTCGGCTTCGCTCAGGATGACGGTTATTAAATGAAGGCTGCGCCCTCCTGCCATCCCAAGTCCTGAACTCGCTTATTTCTTCGCCGCAAAGATTTCCGCAAAGAATCCCTGCATGTGCGTCCACGAACGGCGGTCGGCCGCGGCGTTGTACCCGATCTTGCCCTGCATGCCGTTCGCCGCCGCCAGTTTGTCGGCCGCGGGGCTCGTGAAGGCGTGGATCGCGTCCGCGTAGCTGATGAACTGGTAGTCGAACTTCCCGGCGTTCATCGCGTCGATGAAGGCAGCGATGTCCTTCGCCGGGACAAACCCGTCGCGCCCGCCGTTGCAGATGAGGATTTTCGCCTTGGTCTTCGCCGCCGCGTCCGCCGGCACCGGGATCAGCCCGCCATGGAAACTCACGATGCCCGCCAGCGGCGCACCGGAGTAGGCCAGCGCCTGCACGGTCGAGCCGCCGAAACAGTAGCCGATCGCCGCGACGCGCACCGGATCCACCAACCCCGTCTGCAGCAGCTGGTCGAGTCCCGCCTGCGCCCGCTGGGCCATGAGCGGTGAACCATAGAATTGGCCCGACCAGGCGCCGGCCTGCTTCGCCTCGGTCGTGCTCTCGCCCGCACCGTACATGTCGAGCGCGAAGGCCACATAACCCAGCTTCGCCAGCTGCTCGGCCCGGCTGCGCGCATAGTCGTTGAGGCCCCACCATTCGTGGACCACCAGCACGCCCGGCAGTTTGCCGTGTGCCGTCAGGGCATCGTCATAGGCGAGATAGCCGACCAGTTTCACGCCGGCGTGCTCGTAGGGGACAGAGCGAGTGACGATTGTAGCCGAGGCAGTGAGCGTGGCGGCAAGAAGGACCAAGGAGGCAAGGAAGGCTTTCATGAGACTTGATCAATTGCGCCAATTTCCCGCTGCGTCAAATCCGCCAGAAGGCAAAACTATCCGGATTTTTAACCACGGATTTCACGGATGCCACGGATGGAGGAATCCGAACCACGATCTATTTTTACAGGAGGAAACAGAGAATGCGGATTCTCATTTCTCCGTTCTCTCCGTTTCCTCCTGTAAACCCGTTTGGAGCCGGGAGATTGGATTTGTCATCCGTGGCATCCGTGAAATCCGTGGTTAAAAAGGATCGAAATTTTTTTTGCTGCCGCCCTGTCCATTACAACCTTCCCCCGCGCTTCGAAGCCGATGCCCCTTGCGCCAAACTCCCCGCGGACTAATCTCTGGCCCATGAGTATCGGTAAAATCCTCCTCGCCGTCCTGGGCGCGTTCGTCGTCCTCGTGATCATCGCCGCCCTGTCCGTCAGCGGCATCTACAACCGCCTCGTCACCCTGCAGCAGGCCACGGACGCCGCCTGGGCGCAGGTGCAGAATGTCTATCAGCGCCGCGCCGACCTGGTCCCGAACCTCGTCAACACCGTCGCCGGCGCCGCCAACTTCGAAAAATCCACGCTCACCGAGGTCACCGCGGCCCGCGCCTCCGTCGGCCGCGTGCAATTGCCCGCCACGGGCGCACCCACCGACCCGGCCCAGCTGGCCCAGTTCGAGCAGGCGCAGGCCCAGCTCGGCGGCGCGCTCTCGCGGTTGCTCGTCGTCTCGGAAAACTATCCCAATCTCACCGCCACCGCCGGCTTCCGGGACCTGCAGGCGCAGCTCGAGGGCACGGAGAACCGCATCTCGGTCGAGCGCGGCCGCTTCAACGATGCCGTGCAGGCCTACAACACGGCGCTCAAGCGCTTCCCCGCCGTGATCTTTGCCGGCATGTTCGGCCACACGGCCCGACCGTATTTCACTGCCGTCGCCGGCAGCGACAAGCCGCCGACCGTGCAATTCGACTTCAGCGCCAAGCCGGCGCCGTCGAAGCCATAAACGGACCGGGACGGTTCGTTCTTCCCCCATGCGCTGGCGCAATTTCCTTCTCTTGGCCGGCGCGTTGCTCTTCGGCAGCCTGCGCGCCGCCGAGGTCATTCCGGCGGCGCCCCGGGACCACTTCAACGACTATGCCGGCCTCGTCCCGGCCGGCGTTGCGCAGTCCCTCGATGCCGAGCTCACGCAGCTCGAGCGCACCTCCTCGAACCAGATCGTCGTGGCGATCTACCCGCACCTGCAGTCGGACTCCTCGATCGAGGACTACACCGTGCGCGTTGCCCAGGCCTGGGGCGTCGGCCAGAAGGGCGACAAGAACGGCGCGGTGCTGTTCATCTTCAGCGAGGATCACAAACTTTACGTCCAAGTCGGTTATGGCCTCGAGGGCGTGCTGCCCGACGCCCTGTGCAAGCAGATCATCGCGAACGAAATCACGCCCCGCTTCCGGAACGGTGACTTCACCGGCGGCGTGCAGGCCGGCGTGCAGGCGCTGATCGCGGCCACCCGCGGCGAATATCATGGCACGGGACGCACCGTGGCGGACCGGCGCCGGGGAAGCAGCAGCAACTTCAATCCCATTGGCGTCGGCATCTTCGTGCTTTTGCTGGTGATTTGGACGATCCTCAGCCGTCGCGGCAGCACCGTCTACGGGCGCAATGGCCGGATCATCACCTATGGCGGATTCCTCGGCGGCGGTGGCGGCGGTTCATTCGGCGGCGGAGGGGGTGGCGGTGGCAGTTTCTCGGGTGGCGGCGGCAGCTTTGGCGGCGGTGGCGCTGGAGGCAGCTGGTAATCCTATGATCTTCTTTTACGTTCCTCCCAAGGTCGACCACCCGCGCGTCACCGCCGCGATCACTGCGGCGGAGCAGCACACCTCCGGCGAGATCCGGGTCGTGATTGCCCGTCATCGGGCCGCCGACCCTGTGGCCGCAGCCAAGAAGCAATTCGAACGCCTCGGCATGACCCGCACTGCCCACCGCAATGGCGTGCTCATCTTCCTCGCCCCGCGCTCCCGCACGTTCGCCGTCATCGGCGACACCGCGGTGCACGAAAAATGCGGCGATGCGCTGTGGCTGGAATTGACCGCGGCGATGAGCGGCCATTTCAAGCGCGGCGACTTCACCGGTGGCCTGGTCCATGGCATCGAACGCGCCGGCGCACTCCTCGCCGTCCACTTCCCTCGGACCGCCGGCGAACAGGATCAGCTGCCCAACGACATCACCGAGGTCGATTGAGCCGAGGGCGGGCATCCAACCTGTTTTTACAGGAAGTAACGGAGGAAAGGGAGAAGACTGCCCTGATCGTCATCGCGAGAAGCAGCGCGCCGAAGCGATCCATCTCGCCCTCTGTTCTCTCCGTTACCTCCTGTAAAAACAGTCCGGTTTACCGCGGAAACAGCTTGTCGAGCGCGCTGAGGTTCTTGAGCGGCGCGGATTTTTTCTGCGGTACGGGTGCCACGACGATGGGTTTGGGCGGCGTAACCGGCTCAGCGCTTCGCACCACCGGCCCCGTCTGCACCGCGGCAAATGCCCGCTCGAGCTTGACCGTCGACACCGGCTCCGCGGTCCCAAGCTCCTGCGCGAAGAGACTCACGCGAAATTCCTCGACGAGCCAGCGCAGGGCCTGACCCGCAGATTCAGATGTGGGCGGGGTGCCCTCACCCCGCTGAGCCTCGCTGCGGGGTG
>CAIONS010000061.1 GCA_903859715.1 uncultured Opitutia bacterium | reverse complement strand
TGGCTCGATGCCCTTCAGGGCTTCAAGACCAACTTTGGCTTTCAGATCGGGACTGTGCAGACGTCGTTTCTTTGACATTGGGATCGTTGTTCTGAGTTTGGATTAACGATCCGTCCTGTCCAACTTTTGGGGTCCACTTCAAAGAAGGCGTACAGTGAACACGAGAAGCTGATCCAGAGGCTTTTAGATGAGGATAAGGTGTATGGACCAAATGGATCGGCAGAACATGTAAACGATAGTGTCCCAAATGGTGACAATCAGAGTGTTAAGGACGCCAGCCCAGCTTCATCAGTTGGCTCTCGGACTCTTTGGAAGGACACTAGAGTTGGTATGAGCCCCGATGAGTTGACGGCCCTTGGATGGGACCCCCGGAAAGCGAACAAGAGAGTCATGTTCGACAAGGATGTCGTCATTAACTTCGTCTTCAAAGATGAGCATCTTGTGAAGGCTGATCTTTATTGGGAAAACCCTCTGGCACCGGGGGCCGATCCAGGCACAAAAGACAACGATTTAATGACAAAGATCAGCGAGAGCTTATTGGCGAAATATGGTGAGCCGTCCAAGCTCATACGCGGTAAAGGAAGCCGCCATGTTGATGGATGAGGTGGTGGCAAAGGCCGAAAGCCTCGTTGGCTTGTTTGATCTTTCGGGGGCGCTCCGTTGGGCGGGGCGGAGTGCCAACAAAAAGGCCGCCGGACGAACCGGCGGCCTTGGCTGCAGATGGAGAACAGATTATTTCTTGGCCAGAATGGCGTAGAGCACGCCGACCGCCACGAGACCGACGAGCCCGCTCGCGCCCAGCGTGCCGATGATCGAGGTCACATTGCCGATGACATTACCGGGAAGAAACGCGACCTTGTCGCCGAAGATGACGCCCAGGACAATCGCCAGTGCCAGCAGTGCGACAGCCAGTTCGGTGATCTTCTTAACAGCCGTGATGATCGAATCGAGGTATTGCATATGATATCTGTTTTGGGGTTTGGGTTGAAGCTAACAGGAGGAAAGACGCAGCCGCGCGAAATACGTTCAATAACGCTATTGCCAAATATTTGCCCTAGAATCGGTTGGGCTGCGTCAATGCCATCAGCCGAGTTGACCCGTGGACCGTTCGGCACACCGGCCGAGTATGCGGATGGGGCCGGGCGCGTATCGGTCGCGGCGCCGCAGGATCCGCCTCTGCAGAATCCATCGCGGAGACATTTGCGCCCCGACAATACCCCGGCGCAGTGAGCGGCGGGTCCGTCCGGCGGTATCGTATGGGTTCGGCTTCCATCCGGGCGGCACTTTTGCGCCGGCCTCTTATTTGCCGGACTTGCCCGGTTCGACCACGGTCGGGGTGCCGACGAAGACGCGGGCGTACGCGGCGAACTAGTGGAATATGCCAACCGTCAACATCACCGAATTGATCGTTCCACGAATGAACGCCATCAATGAAGCCACACCAAAAACTTCTGCTGTGCCCCGTCTCAAGACTACGATATCTCCATCCTTTATATCGTGGCAAAACCGAGTCAGGTCACTCTTCCTCGGCCTCGTGCTTGCTAGGTGCGTGATGACGTCGGAGGATTACGCACAAAAGGGGTTGTACGGTGTTGTTAAATCGGCGGAGCAATCTCACGTATGCTTAAAACGCGCTTCGGGGTGGAAACTTAGAGAATAAGTATCAGGAATCGCTTGATTACTGTGCCTAATGGTTTGGTCAGAAGTTCTGAGCTACCAATGCGCTAACTGGCTTTTCTTAGCGCTACCACATCTTTCATCTTACCCCAAAATGTGATGAGTTCACTGGCTAACCATAGCCGATATCTGCGGCCTGCGGAAGCCTACTTGTGCGACCTGAAAAAATCCGGGGTGCGGCTCGAGCTTGATCGCATGTTTGGTTTAGCGGAGGCGCTCGGGCATCCTGAGCGGCACGTGCCCTGCGTGCATGTGGCCGGGACCAACGGCAAGGGCTCGGTCAGCGCCATGCTTGAGGCGATCTTTCGCGCGGCCGGCTGGCGGACCGGGCTCTATACGTCTCCACATCTGGTGCGTTTGGGCGAACGCATCCAGGTGAACCGGGGTGCGCTGGAGACGGAGGTGCTCGATGCTTATGTCGGCGAACTCGCGGCGGTGGTCGAGACGATGGTCGCGGCCGGCGGACCGGACGCACGGCCGAGTTATTTCGAGTTCATGACCGGGCTGGCTTTCACCCACTTTGCGCGGGCGCACTGTGACATCGCCATCATCGAGACGGGCCTCGGCGGGCGGATCGACGCCACGAACATCGTGATGCCGGAGGTGAGCGTCATTACGTCCATCGGTCTCGACCACTGCGATTTCCTGGGCGACACGCTGGAAAAAATCGCGGCCGAGAAGGCCGGGATCATCAAGCCCGGGCATCCTGTGATCCTCGGCCGGTTGCCGGACGCCGCGGAACGGATCATCCGGGCCGTCGCCGCGGAAAAAACGGCCCCGGTCTTTTCAGTCACGGAGGAATTCGGTCCGGTCGTGGACGGTGGTCCATCCACGAATCTGGTGGGCGGCCATCAGCGGTGGAATGCAGCGACGGCCACGCTCGCGGCGCGAACGATGGGAGCACGGTGGAGATTAAACGAAGGCGGGATTGCGCGAGCGCTGATGACGGTCGAATGGTCCGGACGTTGGCAGGAGCTGAAGGTCGCGGGCCGGCGGGTGATCGTGGACGGGGCGCACAACGCGGAAGGGGCGGAGGCGCTGGAGAGTAATCTGATGCGGCTGCGGAAAGAGACCGGCCGGGCGCCCCTCATCGTGGTGGGCGTACTCGGCGCCTCGCGGGCCGGGCCGCTGTTGGCGGTGATGGCGCGGCAGGCCCGAGAAATCCATCTGGTCGTGCCCCAACAGGCCCGGGCGTGCAGCCATGCCGAACTGGCTGCGCTGCTGCCGGACGGTTTTCGCGGCAAGGTGCATCGGTCGACGATCGGCGGCCTGTTTCCCGCGCCGGCCGATTGCCGCTTGGGCGCGCCGGGCGACGTGATTGTAATCGTGGGCTCGCTCTATCTGGCGGGTGAAGTCCTGGCACGATTGGAGCCGGCGCGGGGACCGTTGGAGCATTATCTGCAGGATTTTTGAAGCGGCGTCCCGCAGGAAGCGGAGCAGGCGGATCCAGAACATGAGCCATGCGCAAGCCGCAGCAGAGTGGATTGAGCATGGGCAAAGATGATCTTGGCGTATTTTTATCCGCGTCTATTCGCGTGATTCGCGGGGAAGGGTCGGAGCTTGGCGCTCTTGGCGAGCTTAGCGGTTCAACTCAAACCCAGCCTCCTTACGTCGGCTGCTACTGGGCGGGCTTTCCTGGTTCCCGGCAGGGTCTGCCGTTGACAGGGTGGAGGCGCATTGGGTCTGCTAGGCCTTTTACGCATCATGGCCGACAAATCCCTGCCCTTCACCCTTGCTCAACTGGAAGCCATCGCTTCCCAGGTCCCCACGCCGTTTCATCTCTATGACGAGGCCGCGATGGTCGCGAACGCCCGCGCCTTCTATCAGGCGTTTTCCTGGGTGCCGGGCGGCTTCATAAACCATTATGCGGTCAAGGCGCTGCCGAATCCTTACATCCTCGAGGCCCTGAAAAAGGCCGGCTTGGGCGGCGACTGCTCCTCGCTGGCCGAGCTGCAACTCTGCGAGGCGGTCGGGATCAAGGGGCAGGACATCATGTTCACCTCCAATGACACGCCGGCCTATGAGTTCCAGAAGGCCTACGAGCTCGGCGCGATCATCAACCTCGATGATATCAGCCACATCGCGTTTCTGGAAAAAAGCCTCGGCGGGAAACTGCCCGACATGCTGTGCTTCCGGTACAACCCCGGTCCCCTGAAGGAAGGCAACGCCATCATCGGCAAGCCGGAGGAGGCCAAGTACGGCTTCACCCGCGCGCAGCTGTTCGAGGGTTACCGCCTGCTCCGCGACCGCGGGGTGAAGCGCTTCGGCCTGCACACCATGGTGGCCTCCAACGAGCTGAACCCCGACTACTTCGTCGGCACGGCCGAGATGCTGTTCGAGCTGGTGGTGGAGCTGAACCGCGAACTCGGGATCCGCTTCGAATATCTCAATCTCGGCGGCGGCATCGGCATTCCCTACCGGCCGAACCAGACCGCCGTGGATCTCGCGGCCCTCGGCGGCCGGATCAAGGCGGTTTATGACCGCACGATTGGCGCGGCCGGTCTCGGCCCGATCCGCATCGCGATGGAGTGCGGCCGCATGATCACAGGCCCGTACGGCTACCTCGTCAGCCACGTGCTGCACAAGAAGGCGATCTACAAGAATTATGTCGGGCTCGATGCGTGCATGGCCAACCTGATGCGCCCCGGCATGTACGGCTCGTACCACCACATCACGGTGCCCGGAAAGGAAAACGGCCCGAAGAAGGTCTACGACGTCACGGGTTCGCTCTGTGAAAACAACGACAAGTTTGCCGTGGACCGCGAGATCTCCGACCCGGCCATCGGCGACCTGCTCGTGATTCACGACACGGGTGCGCACGGCCATGCGATGGGGTTCAATTACAACGGCAAGCTGCGCTCGGCCGAGGTGCTGTGGCAGGGCGGCAGCAAGTTCAAGGTGATCCGCCGGGCGGAGACGCTCGCCGATCATTTCGCGACGCTGGATTATCCGGGGCTGGGGTAAGTCCGGAAGACGGACTATTTTTAACCACGGATTACACGGATTCGATCCGGATAAGACCACTGACTCTGAGGACAATGGTTCGGACCTGAATTTATCCGTGTGATCCGTGCAATCCGTGGTAAAAATGGATCGATAGGCTTTGTGCGCCTCGCGTCCTTTCAACGTCGCTTCCTCTTCCCAAACCATGCCCCCGCCCGTCGTCTGGCAGCAGCGCTGGCATCCGCTCCGCGAGGAGTGGGTGCTCTACACTTCGCATCGCGGGGGGCGGCCTTGGATCGGTGACACGCACAAGCCCGTGGCCGCGGCGGTCCCCAGCTACGATCCGACCTGCGCGCTCTGTCCGAGCAACCGGCGGCTTCAGGGCGAGAACCCGCGCTACACCGGCACTTATTGCTTCACCAACGACTTGCCGTGTTTTTCAGCGGAGGCTCCGGCGCCGGAAGGTGGCGACGATTTTTATCGGACGCGTCCGGCGACGGGTACGGCCGAGGTGGTGTGCTACAGTCCGGATCACGCAAAGACCTTCGTCGATCTGACCGATGAGGAATGCCGGGCGGTGGTCGACCTCTGGGCGGAGCGCACCGTCGCGCTGGGCGCACGGGCGGATGTGGACCATGTGCTGATTTTCGAGAACAAGGGTTCGCTCGTCGGCACGTCGAACCCGCATCCGCACTGTCAGATCTACGCGGGCAATCTCATCTATGGATTCACGGCCCGCGAAGTGGAGAGTGCGCGGAAGTTTTTCCAGAGCACGGGCCGTTTTCTCGGGCAGGACATCCTGACGCGGGAGGCAGCCGGGCCGCGGGTCATTGCGCAGAACGACGCCTGGCTCGCCTGTGTGCCGTGGTTTGCGCGCTATGCGTACGAGATCTTCATCCTGCCGAAGCGCCAGGTGGCTTCGCTGGCCGGCCTCACGCTGGCGGAGCGGGCGTCACTCGGGTTGATGGTGCGCGAGGTCGCCACGCGCTACGATAACCTGTGGCAGCTCCCGATGCCGTACGTGATGGCGGTGCACCAGGCGCCGTCGGACGGAGCGGATTATGCGTTTTATCCCTTCCACCTCGAATTCCACCCGCCGCTGCGGAAGCCGGACACGATGAAGTACCTGGCCGGCCCGGAAATCGGCGGCGGCTCGATGACGAACGAGTCCGATCCCGACGCGAAAGCGGCCGAGCTGCGCGCGGTATCGGCCGTGCATTATCGGAAGCAGGTTTAACCACGAAGCGCACGAAGGGCACGAAGATGACAGAAGAAGACATTGCCCGGGAAATCGTGGATGCGGCGATGGCGGTGCACCGTGAGCTGGGGCCAGGTTTGCTGGAGTCGGCGTACGAACAATGCTTGGCGTTTGAATTGGCGCGGCGGGGCCTGAAGGTTGAACGGCAGAAAGAGCTGCCGTTGGTCTACCAGGGCATGAAAATCGATGCCGGTTATCGCATCGATCTGTTGGTGGCCGACTCAATCATCATTGAGCTCAAGGCGGTGGAACGATTGGAGCCCATTCACGAAGCCCAGCTGCTTGCCTATCTTAGGCTCGCCAAGCGGCGAATTGGCTTCCTGATCAACTTTAACGTGCGCCTGCTCAAGGACGGTCTCCGCCTAACTCAACCTTCGTGTGCTTCGTGGTGAAAACAAATCTCGAACAAGCCCGTAAACTGCTCTGCGCCTTGCAGGTGGATCTGCGTGACACGCTTATTGCGGCGCGGGTGAAGGGGGCGAGGTCGTTTGCGAACATCGCGGCGGTCACGGCGGCCGACACGATCTACCAGGTCGACAAGATTTCCGAGGTGGCGATCTTTGCCTGGTTCGAGCGGCACTGGCCGCGGGCTTGGCCGGTCGAGCTGGTGATGGAGGGCGTGGAGGACGGCGACGAGGTCACGTTCCCGCGCGGCACGCCGGTGGTGAAGACGATCTTCAAGTGCATCCTCGACCCGATCGATGGCACGCGGAACCTGATGTACGACAAACGCTCGGCCTGGGCGCTGGCGGCGCTCGCGCCGCAGCGCGGAGCGAAGACGAACCTCGGCGATATCGTGGTCGCGGCGATGACGGAACTGCCCACGAGCAAGCAATGGCGCAGCGACCAGCTCAGCGCCGTGCGCGGGCAGGGCGTGGTGGCGCAGATGCACGACCTGCGCACGGGCCGCCGCCGGCCGCTCGCGCTGCGGCCATCGCAGGCGAAAAACTTCGAGCATGGCTTTGCGTCGATCGCGAAGTTCTTCCCCGAGGGCAAGACGCTGCTGGCGACGGTGGAGGAGGCACTCTGGCGGGAACTCGGCGTGCTCGGGAAGAACGGCGGACAGCTCGTGTTTGACGACCAGTATATTTCTACGGGCGGGCAGATTTATGAACTCGCGGTCGGACACGACCGGATGCTCGGCGACCTGCGGCCGCTCGCATATGCGAAGCTGAAGCTCGGGAGCGCATCGTTGTGCTGTCACCCCTACGACATCTGCACGGCACTGATCCTGAGCGAGGCCGGCGGAATTGTGGAGGCGCCCGACGGCTCGGCCCTCGACGCACTCCTCGACACGACCTCGCCAATCGCGTGGATGGGCTATGCGAATCCCACGCTGGCACGCGCGGTGCGGCCGGTGTTGCGGCGGCTGATTAAGAGCCATTTCTGAGTTTCCCGCGAATGGCGCGAATCAGCGCGAATTCGAACCTCGAACCCTTTTAACCACGGATTTCACGGATGTGCACGGATTCAATCGGTGGGTTTTTAAGCCGCATGAAAAAGGTTTTTTATTCGCATCAATTCGCGAGATTCGCGGGGAAGGCATGGTTATGAAGACCGTGTTGGGTGAGGCTCCGGGGCGGCTGGATTTCATGGGTGGCGTGGCGGACTACAGCGGCTCGCTCGTGCTTGAGATGCCGCTCTCGCTTACCACGCGGGTGACGCTGACGGAGCAAGCGGCGCGGGAATGGGTTTTCACGAGCCCGACCGAGGGCCGGTTGGTCGTGGCGGTCGGGACGCCACCGGCTGACGTGCCGAAGTGGGTGCGTTATCCCTATGGTTGCTTCCTGCTGGCGTGCGAGGCGTGGCGGTGGCGGCCGCGAGCGGGGCTGCTGTTTTCGGTTCGTTCGCGCGTGCCGGTTTCAATGGGTGTGAGCAGCAGCGCGGCGCTGGAAGTGGCGACGCTGCGGGCGTTGGAGAAATTGGCGGGCCGGCGTTTTAAGGGCACGGCGCTGGCGCGGCTCGCGCAGCGCGCGGAAAATGAAATTGTCGGGGCGCCGTGCGGACTGATGGACCAGCTGGCCTCGGCCCATGGCGTGCGCGGGGCGCTGCTGCCAATCCTCTGCCGGCCGGATGTCCTCGGCGATCCGGTGCGGCTGCCGCCGGGCGTGGTGGCCGTGGGCTGGCCGAGCGGGGTGAAGCACGCGGTGACGGCGTCGCCCTATGCGACGGCGCGGGCCGGGGCTTTTATGGGCAAAAAGCTGATCGAGCGTGCCACGGGCCGGCGGCTCGTGCATGCGGCTGAACTGACGCCGGCGGAAGTGCGGTCTTTCCCGTTGGCAGTGCTGCCGGAGACCATCACGGGCCGGGCGTTTTTGGCGCGTTGTGGCGGCGTGGATGATCCGTTGTCCCGGATCGAACCGGCGAAGCGCTATGGAGTGCGGGCGGCGGTGACGTTTCCGGTGGAGGAGAGCTTCCGGTCGCAGGCGGTCGTTGCGCTGCTACGCGGAGCGACGACAAGGAATCGCGAGGAAACGCTGCGGGTGCTGGGCGAACTGTTGTTCCAGTCGCATGCCGGGTATTCGTCGATCGGACTGGGCTGTCCCGAGACTGACCAGATGGTCGCGGCAGTGCGTGCACTTGGGCCGGAACGCGGATTCTATGGGGCCCGGGTGAGCGGCGGAGGCAGCGGCGGCACGGTGGTTGTGCTGCTGCGGAAGACGGCGCTGCCGGAGTTGAAGCGGCTGGCGGCTCGGCTCCGGTTCAGCCGCGAAAAGCTGCCGTTGCTCCAATGAGGGTTGGCCACAAAAAGGCACGAGGGCACCGAGGCTACGAAAGAGTCTCCATCGCGCCTATAGGCGCGCGGAAGATTTGAGTCGGAGTCTGGGAAATTTTCGTGCCTCTTTGTGGTTAATCCTGAACTTTCCGGTTTCCGGTATCCGCCGCCCTCCGTAATTTAACCATGAACATTATCGGTCTTGATATCGGCGGCACCAAATGTGCGCTTAGCGTGCCGGATGGCCCGGACCGGGTGCGCGAGGTGGTACGGTTTGCGACCACCGATGTGCGGGGGACACTCGACGGGCTGTTGGCGGAGATCGCGGCACTCAAGCCGACGCGGGACACGGTGTTCGGCGTGTCGTGTGGCGGTCCGCTGGACAGCGCCAAGGGCCTGATCCTGTCGCCGCCGAACCTGCCGGGTTGGGACCGCATCGCGATCTGCTCCTTGCTGACGGAGCGGTTTGGCGGCCGGGCGTTTCTGATGAACGACGCCAACGCGTGCGCGCTGGCGGAATGGCAGTTTGGCGCCGGGCGGGGTTGTCAGAGCATGATGTTCCTGACGATGGGCACGGGCATGGGTTCGGGCCTGATCCTCGACGGCCGGCTTTATGAAGGCGTCTCGGGCAACGCGGGCGAAGTCGGGCATATGCGGATGGCGGCGGACGGCCCGGTGGGCTACGGCAAGGCGGGTTCGTTTGAGGGTTTTTGCTCCGGCGGCGGCATTGCGCAGCTGGCCCGGCGGCGGCTGGCGGAGTTTGCGGGCGAAAGCGCGCTGAAGAAAATCACAGCGGATCAACTCACGGCGCGCGCGGTGGGAGTCGCGGCGGAGGCGGGTGACGCGCTGGCGCTGGCGATCTGGCGCGAAGTGGGGGGGCGGCTCGGCGAGGCGCTGGCGGTTTTCATCGATGTGCTGAATCCCGAGCGGATCGTGATCGGCAGCATTTACCAGCGGTGCGAGCGGTTCATCGCTCCGACCATGAACGCGGTGATCGCGCGCGAAGCGCTGCCGGCGAGTGCACGGGATTGTGCGATCGTGCCGGCGAAGCTTGGCGACGAGATCGGCGCGTGCGCGGCGGTAGCCATCGCGCGGTATCACGGCCGCACCTGATTATTCCGGGGAAAATCTGGCGTGCGACCTGCTTTTGCCCTGACAGCCTCGGGGGGTCCGCCTACGTTCGGCGCGCACCGGTGTGCGCCGGTTGTTGGGCGCGAAATCCTGTGAACTGCCATGAACCAATCCCGCCGCAATTTCCTGCAAAATGCCTCCCTGCTGGCAGCGGCCCTCCCGCTGGCCAATCTGCGGCTGGGTGCCACTGAATCCTCTTCTCCCATGACCCCGAACACTCCCGCCTCGCCGAAACTCCATCGCGGTCTGCTCTTTGATGCAGCCGACCAGGCGCGCATCAGCGCGAATACCAAGGACCCGCGGTTCGCGGAACTGTGGAAGACCATGCTCGAGGGCGACATCGCCGCCGACACCGATTTTCTCGAGCACAAGCTGAAGTTCACCAATCACGTGATCGACCTGCTCCGTCTGCAGAAGATCATGGAGCGCTCCTCGTTCATCTATTTTGTGAACCGCGATCCGGCCAACCTGGCGCTCGCGAAGCTCGCGATGCGCAAGATGACGGAGTTCCCGGAGTGGGACAGCTTCGTGGAGGGCGGCCGGCAGGTGCTCGCGCTGCAGCGCGCCAGCGAGGGCACGGTCGCGCTGCTGCTGACCATGGATTTTCTCGGTGATGCCGTGACGCCGGCCGAGCGCGAGGCGGTGGAGCAGGCGATCCTGGCGAAGGGCGTGCCGGCCTGCCATGCCACGGTCTATGGCCTGAAGTATCCCGACCGGGTGCAGGGCTGGGGCTGGAATCCCCGCAGCGAAGTGGACGAGTTTCGCAACATCAGCCTCAAGCGCTGGCCGATCATCCTTAACGCGACCAACCTCAAGATCATCCCGACGGCGTCGCTCGGCATTGCGGCCTGTTATTTCCGCGGGCGGTTGCCGCAGGCGGAAGGCTGGCTGGAGCTGGCGCGCTCAAGCGCGAAGTCGTTTTCCACGATGTATGGCAGCGACGGCTGCTACGACGAAGGCGTGAGCTACTGGGGTTACACGACGCTGTACCTGGCGCTGTTCGCCGAGACGCTGTGGCGGACGCAGGGCATCGATGACCGCCAGCTGATCAACTATCCGGGCTCGGTGCGTTACGCGCTGGCGATGACCCTGCCGCGGCTCGACGACCATCGCAAGATGACGGATTTCACGCATGTGCAGGGCTACGTCATGCCGGTGGTCAAACCCGAATTCGACATCGTGAATTTCGGCGATGCGAACGGCGCAGTGGATGTGTCGGTGGCGGCGTGGGTGCGCCGCACGCATGGAGACGAGCTTTCGCAGTACGTGGCGCGCGAGATCGGCGAGGCCAAGTTCCACTATGGCATGATCTGGTACGACCCGGCGGCCTCGGAGGTTCCGCCGGAGCCTGCGCTGCTGGACCATCGCATGGCCAACGACCTGGTGGTTTCTCGCACGGGCTGGCACGCGCCCGACAACGTTTTGGCGCTGCGCAGCGGCGGCCCCGGCAACCATGAGCACGCGGACCGCAACAGCGTTATTTTCAAGGCCTATGGCGAGCGGCTGCTGCACGATCCGTTCCGCGCAGCGTATGTCCGGACCCAGCCGCGCTGGCTGCTGCGCCTGACCGAGGCGCACACGGCGGTGCTGATCAACGGCAAGGGTCACCAATATCACGACGGCAGCGAGGGCACGAACGCCTCGTGGGCCATGGCGACGGTGATCGATTTCCGCACGGGCCCGGGCTGGATGACGGTGACGAGCGACGTGACCGACGCCTACCAGCTGGTCAATGCGTCGGTGACGCGGGTGCACCGCACCCTGGTCTATCTCAAGCCCGACATCGTCGTTTTCCTCGACCGCGTGGCGCTCAAGGACGCGAAGGCGTCGGTGCAGGTGCGCTTCCAGGCGTTCAACGAAGACCTTGCCGGCAAGGTTGCGGTTGATGGCGATGATTTCACCATCACACGGCCGCATGCATCCCTGCTGGGCCGCGTGGCGCGCACGGCGGGCCGCACCGTCGTGGCGGGCAAGCTGCCGCTCGAGGAGAAGGACGGCGTCTATCCCTTTGCCGAGGTGGAGTCCGCCGAGGCGGCCGAGCACGAAATCCTGACGGTGTGCAGTGCCCAGCCCACGGGCGGCACGCACGGCAAACTGCACATCACGCAGACGGCCGGCCAATGGCGGGTGCAGGGGACGCACGGTGGTGTGGCGATCGACGTGGGCATTGCGGCAACGGCCGCTGGTGCGCCGGTGGTGAACATCACGCAGGGGTGAGAAAGGCTTGAGAAGCTCGAAGGATGAAGTTCGAAACTCGAAATGAATTTTAGCAGAAGAAAGAATCGAATGAATGATTTGGTGTGCGAGAAAGTATCGGGACTGAATTTCTGATCCTTCCTTCGAGTTTCGGATTTCTTCCTTCGAATTTTCCCCAATGCCTGTCTTCAACACCGTCAACGCGATCGATTATGGCCTGATCGCACTGTACTTCGTCATCGTCATCTGGGTGGGGTTTTACGCGGCACGGAAGAACAAGGGGACGGACGACTTCTTCAAGGCGAGCGGAAAGGTGCCGTGGTTCATGGCGGGTGTGTCGAGCTGGGTCTCCGGTTTTTCCGCCTACATGTTCGTGGCCGCGGCGGGCTACACCTACCGCAACGGCTCGAGCACGATCATCATGTTCACGAGCGCGCTCTGGGCGTACCTCGCGGGCTATTTCTATTTCGCGCCGATGTGGCGGCGGGCGCGCATTCAGGCGCCGCTGGAGTTTCTGACGCGCCGGTTTTCCCCGTCGACGACCTATTTCTACACGGTGACAGCCATCGTGCCCCAGATCGTGGGCATCGCGCAGGGCATCTACATCCTGTGCATCTTCGTTTCCACCGCGCTGGGCTTCGACCGGCAGCAGTTTGGCGTGGCCGGGCTGTCGCTGACGGGCATCCAGCTCACGATGCTGGTCGTGGGCGTGGTGATGATTGTCTACAGCGCGGTCGGCGGACTCTGGGCCGCAGTGCTGTCCGATGCGGTCCAGGGCGTGATCATCCTCGTGATGACGGTGATGATCTTCCCCATCACAATGGCCTACCTCGGGCGGGGCGGCGGGATCGGGGCGGGGTTTCATCGGCTGCTGGCGGAGCTGCCGCACAACTTTGTAGTGCCGACCGGACAGCCGGTGCAACCGCTGTTCCTCGGGTCCTTTCTCATTGCCTGCATGCTGGGCTACAACGTCGCGTGGCATTTTGCCCAGCGCTACAACAGCGTGCCGAGTGAGCGGGATGCGAAGAAGATGGCTTTGTTGGGCGCCGGGCTCTCGCTGCTGGGGCCGCTGATGTGGTCGATCCCGGTGATGGGCGCGAAGCTCATTTTTCCGGACATGCACGCGCTCTGGCCGAATCTCAAGACGCCGGAGGAGGCCTCCTTTGTGAGCCTCGCCATGCTCCTGCTGCCACACGGCATGATCGGGTTCGTGGTGGCGGCAATCCTCTCGGCGGCGTTGGGCGCGGCCAACGATGGCTTCAACTGGCTCTCGGCCGCGATCACGAAGGATGTCTATGTGCCGGTGCGGAAGAAAATGGGCTTCACGCCGCCGAGCGACAAACACCAGATGCGCACGGCCCAGGTGGTGATGGTGCTGGTCGGCATCAGCGGCGTGGCGCTGGCATTTAAAATCTCCAAGCTGGGCGGCGCGTTCGATTTTGCGCTGCAGTATTATTCGCTGACCGGGCCGGGCTTCATGATGCCGGTGGCGCTCGGCCTGATCTACCGCAAGACGCCGTGGTGGTCAGGCATGGCTTCCTGCATCGGGGCCTTTGCCGTGGTGATCCCACTGCTGCTGCTGGGAGCGTTCCCGGACCACATGTACGAGCGCAACGTGCTCGGCGCGGTGACGGGCTCCCTGGTGGTGTTCGTGGTCTCGGCGTTTTTCTGGGATCCCAAGGCGGCCAGCAGCGCACCGGCGATCGCGCTGGATCGCGACCTGCGCACGCCTGTGCCGGAGGAAAAGGGTCCGGAAGGCCATGGCACCATGGCGGTCTACGGCGTGATCGGCAACCTGAGTGCACTGCTCGGTGTGGTGTTGCTAGGCTGCGGCCTGGTGCCGGCGTCGCGCGTGGCCCCCGCCTACATCAACGTGATTGCCGGCACGGTGCTGCTGGCGATCGGCCTGGGGTTGCGCCGGCTGGCCCGGCCACCGCGGCCGATGGCCGCGAAATCCGAAGGATGAAGCGCGAAATCCGAAGCTCGGAATCCGAAACCACCGCGGTCCGGCTGGCGCTGGGGTGGATTTTGTGCAAGGTGGGGAAGTCATGAGCACCGTCAAAATCCCGACCCGGCATTACCAGCAGTTCGATGCGGACTTCACCCGTGAGGTGCCTGCGGAAAGCTACGGCGGCTGGAAGCACGCCGAGATCGAACTCGACCCGCAGCACACGGCGGTCGTGGTGATGCACGCGTGGGAATGCGGCACGATGGAGGACTGGCCGGGCTGGCGGCGCTGTGTGGAATATCATCCGCGGGCACTGCAGATCCTGGCGGAGGTGTTCCCGCCGCTGCTGGGCGCGGTGCGGGCCTCGACGCTGCCGCTGTTTCACGTCGTGGGCGGGCGCGACTACTATTCACACCTGCCGGGCTATCAGAACACGCTGAAACTCGCCGGGCCGTCGCCGAAGTACGAGCAGGTGGCGAAGGATCCGGTGTACGACCGGCTGCAGGATTTCCGGGGAAAGAATATCTTTGTGGGCGAGCGCAACCGGCCGGATGTCGATGCCGGCTGGAAGTTCCTGGACTTCGCGCCCGAGGCGCGGCCCGTGGGCGATGAGCCGATCGCCGAGGACGGCCACCAGCTGGCGGCCGTGTGCCGCGCACATGGCATCAATCACCTGGTCTATGTCGGGTTCGCGATCAACTGGTGCCTGCTGATGTCGCCGGGCGGCATGGTGGACATGGGCCGCTATGGCGTGCTCTGCTCGACGATTCCCGAGGCGGTGACGGCGGTGGAGAATGCCGTGACAGCCCGGACCGAGCATGAGAAGGCGCAGGCGCTGTGGCGCGTGAGCATCAATTCCGGGTTTATCTTTGGGCTGAAGGATTTTACCCAGATGGTGAAGGCGCTGCCGCGCAGAAGTTGAAAGATGAAAGTTGAAGGTTGAGGGAGACGGAGGTCTTCCGTCTCCGGGCTTTCAACTTTCAGCCTGCAACATTCAACTGCGCCCGGCGTGTCGCCGGGCTTCAGGCCTGCTGAGAGGCTTCGCTCAGAAGGGTGCGATCATCCGCGTGTTCGCCCTCGTTGGCGGGGAGCGGAGGCACGTAGACGTAGGCCGGGTCCTCGCGCTGGCGGCGCAGGATCGGGAGCAGTTCCTGCCAGGTGGCCCAGAGGCCGTGCGGGGCGGGCGGGAGGTCGTGGATGAGGACGGCGCGCAGGCGGGGCAGATTGTAGAACGGCACGGCGGGAAACATGTGGTGCTCCACGTGGTACTGCATGTTCCAGTAGAAGAAGGCCGGCAGCCAGCTGCAGGTGTAGGTGCGGCAGCAGAGACGAAAGTCGGGGGTGTTGGGCGAGAGGCCGACATGCTGGGCGGCGCCGCAGAGCACGACCAGCCAGCCGCAGTAGAGGCAGCCGAGGTTCACGATGACGATGAGGAACCAGTGGCCGGTGAGGATGAAAACGGCGGCGAGGGCGAGATGGCCGAAAAGGACGACGTGGGCCCAGCGGGTGATTTCGCGGCGCTGCTCGACGTTGGATTCCGGCACGACCTGCTGGAGCCATTTGGCGGGGAAGAAGCCATTCTGGCTGAGGTCGCCGCGGGCCGCCGCGATCCAGAAGCGGAAAAGCTTGAGCATGCCCGTGGGACTAAAGGTGAGTGCAGTGACGACGAATTTCACACCGTGCCAGTCGAGGCCCTGTGGCAGCACGACCTCGCCATCATAGTCTGCGTGCGTCGTGGTCTGGTGGTGCCGGATATGGCTGGCCCGATAGCCGGTCGGATCGAACCAGCCGAGAAAGGAGTAGATTTTGAGGAAGAACGTATTCCAAAATTGCGTGGCGAACGGCGTCTTGTGGCAGAGCTCGTGGCACGCGATGCCGCCGAAGAAACTGCCGTTGGTGCCGTGGACGAAGAGCGCGAGGAGCAGGAGTGGGATTGCCCAGGGCAAGGTGGTGACGTGGACCTGGAGAAATGCGAGGTAAGCCAGCGTGCCGGTGACAGCGAAGAGCAGGATCTGCGACCCGGCTTGGAGGAAGCCGCGTGCGTCGCTCTTGCGCATGAGCTCGCTCATGACGGCCTTGTCGATCTTGCAACGGTACCAGTTGATTTTGATCGATTCGGTCATGAGGAACTAAGACGTCTTATTTTTAACCACGGATTTCACGGATGACACGGATGCCGAATTTCAATCTCAACACAAAAATCGAGGGATTGAATCCGTGCCATCCGTGAAATCCGTGGTTAAACGTTTGAAAGTTTGGACGCAGAAACCAGCATAGAGGGAAATGGTGATCAAGGCAGGGTAAGTGTGCGCAGGCGCCAGCCGGTCGCGAAGTAGAGCGTCTTGCCGATCCATGGGCCGGAGATGTCCAGCTGGTCGCCGGCGGGTGCGCGCCAGACGATTTCCAGATCACACGTGCCGGGCTTCACCCGATATAGGACGTGTTCCGTGATGCCGTAGGTGGCGTCGGGTCCGCGGAAAAGGGAGAACTGGACCTGTTCGGGCATGCGGCCGAACTCCGCGGGCAGTGGAGTCTCGGCGATCACCGTGTGCGTGGCGGGATCGATCAGCGCGACCCGGGTCGCGCCCGCGGCGGCGGCGCCCAGCTGGTCGGCGGTGTAGCGCGTATGACCGAGCAGGGCGTAAACCCGGCCATGGTCGG
This sequence comes from uncultured Opitutia bacterium, assembly GCA_903859715.1. GTDB lineage: Bacteria > Verrucomicrobiota > Verrucomicrobiia > Opitutales > Opitutaceae > Opi-474. The sequence goes on along the minus strand of CAIONS010000061.1, from coordinate 81,066 downwards.
CGGGAGCGAGCGCGATCACGTCCGGCATATTCTTGAGGCCGAAGTCACCCGTGTAGAGCGGACGGTCGTTGACTGGGTCCCAGAGGATGAAGGCGCCGTGTTGCGCCTTCGACCGGGTGCCGGTTCCGCCCTCGATGCTCATGCCGACGAGCAACTGTTTCAGCCCGGGCAGCCAGAGCAGTGAGAATGGCGAACAATCCGGGATCAGGTTGCGGTGACTGCCGGAGGCGAGCGTCTTGGGATCGAGCCACGTGAGCGTGCCGCCCCACGTGCCATAGTCGGGCAGATTGGCCGCCCACATCCGCTCATGGACGGTGGTGCCGTCGGGTTTCACCAGCGGGGGGGCGATGGCCATGCCGATGGGCCGGATACCGACCTCGTCGAGCCGGCCGATGTCGCGCGGATTGCCGTCGGCGTCGGCGCCGAAGCGCCAGGGCCGGCGCGGATCGTAGAGGGAAATGTTGGCGTGCGGATAGGAGCCGAACACCATGGTGCCGTCGCTGAAGTTGCCGATGGTGTAGGCCTCGCCGAGCATGAGGCTGCAGCGGCCGAGGTTGATCATGCCGGAGCCGTCGGGCGCGCAGCGGAAGATGTGCTCGGGCAGGAAGCTCGAGCCGTAAATGTTGCCGTCGGATCCGAGGTGCAGCACGAAGAGATTCGAGCCGTCGCCGTGCCAGTCGAGCGGGATGACCCGCGGCGCGACCGTGGGGTTGGTGCTGGTGAGGCGGATTTTGCGGAAGGTGCCCGCGCCGTCATCGCCGTCGTCCCACATGGCGACGGTGCCGTCGGGCATGGGCAGCGCGTCGCGGAACGGAATGGCCTGCGAGCCGGCCGCGTAGAAGGGTGGCAGGGGTGAGGGCACATAGGCGACCGGTTCCAGCCGGTCGCCGCGCACGCGAAAGTTGCCGGCCTGCGTCTCGAGGTAGAGCGCGCCGTCGAGGCCCTTGTAGAACAGAAGCCGCTGGGATTTGTCCTCGGGCGAGGTCACGGGCCCGACGGTCTGGTGGACGCCGGTCTTCGGATCGATGACGACGAGGTGCGGGTGCACGACCCGGGTGAGCGCGGCGAGGGTGCCGTCGGCGCCGCAGAGCGGGTAAAGATACTTGTCCGTGGGATCCATCATCCCGAAATGCGTGAACTGGCTGGTCGCGGGATCGAAGCGGGTGAGGGAGCAATCGGGATAGCCGCCGATCCAGATGAGGCCGTCGGGGGTCTCGGTGATCCCGGTCGGAAACGTGGCATGGTCGCCGTCGATGGCGCCGAGGTCCTCGAGGCCGCGATCGGAATGGGCGGGATCGTAGCGGAGGAGATGACCGTCGGTGTGCGAACCGAGGTAAAGCACGCCGGTGCGCGTGCTGCGGAAGGAGGCGGTCGGATACTGCTGTTTGCTGCCGGGGGCGTTGAACTGCCGGCAGTGGCCGGTGGCGAGGTCGATATCGAGAACGAAGAGGCCGCCGTTATTCTGGCCCATGGAGGCGAGGAGAGAGGCCTTGCCATCGGGACCGCGGCCCGGATGGAGGCGGACCCAGTTGACGGCCTTGATGGGCACGCCGAGATCGCGGACGACGGGCTCGGTAGCGAAGAGGGACGCGAGGGAGAGGCAGAGCAGGCCGAAGAGACGGGGAAAGGTCATGGGTGAAAGAGAGGATCGGCGATGCCTGAGGCCGCGGCTCGGGTTGGGATCGATTGCCTAAACAACCGGGGCCTGTCGCGGGCAGCAACGCGGTTTTTGGGCGAATACATAAGTTTGGTTTTACAGGAGGAAACAGAGGGAACGAGAGGAATGATTCAGAAACTGAACACGAAGTTCACGAAGGGCCCAAAGGGTGGAGCAAACCTGCGATCCTTCGCTTCTTTTGCGGCCTTGGTGTTCAACTCCGAAACCATTCCTTTGTTTCCTCTGTTGTCTCCTGTGGAATGATCGGGATTTTGGTCGCTCGAGTGTCCGAATGAAACGCGGAATCGGCGATCAGGATAACAGAGATCCTTCGGCTTCGCTCAGGATGACGGGAGCGGAGGAGGCGGGGCATCTGGTTGATTTTCTGATTTGTCATTCCCGGCGCATCCTAAAATGACTGTGGCATGACTGCTCCCGCCCTTCGTCCCCGTCCGGTTCCCGGTCTTGGCTTCCAAGCCATCGGTGCAGAAGAGGAGGCGCTGGTGCTCGACGTGCTGCGCCGCAAGGAACCGTTCCGCTACTATGGCGTGGATCCGACCAAGCCGCCGCCGATGACGGCGCAGCTGGAGAAGGAATTCCGCGAGTACATCGGCACCGATTACGCGCTGGCGGTGACGAGCGGATCGGCGGCGCTCGAAGTGGCGATGGCGGCGTGCGGCATCGGGCCGGGGGACGAAGTCATCGTGACGGCGTGGAGCTGGATTGCCTGCTTCACGACGATCGTGCGCGTGGGTGCGCGGCCGGTCCTGGCGGAGATCGACGAATCACTGAACCTGGACCCGAAGGAGATCGCCCGGCTGACCACGCCGAAGACCCGCGCGGTGATCGTGGTCCATTACCAGGGTGTGGCCGCCGCGATGGAGCCGATCGAACTCGAGGCCCACCGCCGCGGGCTCTATGTGATTGAGGACTGCGCACAATCGCTCGGCACGCGCTACCGCGGCCGGCAGATCGGGACGTGGAGCGACATCGCGACGTACAGCTTTCAGTACAACAAGGTCGCGACCTCGGGCGAGGGCGGGATGATCGTGACGCGCGACCAGCGGCTCTATGAGCGCGCGGTGCGGATGAGTGACCTCGGCAATTTCCGGCCGGTGCACGCCGCGCAAGTGCCGGCGAAGGAGCCGGCGTTTGCCGGCGGCCAGTTCCGCATGTCGGAACTCACGGCGGCGATGGCCCTGGCGCAGCTGCGCAAGGTGGACCGGATCCGCGATCACTGCCGCGCGCTGCAGACGCGCATCGTGGCGCGACTCCAGGGACTCAAGGGCCTGAAGCTGCGCCCGGTGGCCGATCCGGCGGGTGACTTCGGGTTCGAGCCCTATCTCATCCTGGACGATGCGTCGAAGGTGGCGGCATTCCGGGACAAACTGGATGCGCTCAACGTCAACTGCGGCCAGCGGACTGGAACCTACCCGCAGTACAACCGCGACTATGTGAAGACCGGCCTCTCGCATGCGCCCGCGGCCTCGCCGTTCCGCGGCTTCAAGGACTGGCCCGCACCTGGATACCGGGCCGAGAATTTTCCGCGGACGGAGGATTTGACGAAGCGCTTCATCGCGCTGCCGCTCGGCTGGCTCTACACCGAGGCGGATGCCGATCATATCGCGGACTCGGTGCTCGCGGTGCACCGCGAAGTGCTGGGCTGAGGCGGTTGATTCCCCAGCCTCGTTACCTCGGCTGCTACTAGCACGGAATCCCCGGCGTCCTTCTTAGGTGGCGCGGAAGTTGCCCTTTTCCAATGGAAAGATCGGGCGGCCCAGGCGCTTGGAGCTCACGCGCTCCAACTCGAGTGCGACGGTGTAGTTGTGCGTGACGAACCGCAGGAATTCGACCCGGGAGATGCTCAGGCACCGCGTGGCCTGCTTCGCGCTGACGCGGGCATTGGACGTGCTGTTCTGCAACAGGCCGATCTCGCCGAAGAAATCCCCCGCGTGAATCACGGCGACGCGCCGGGTGTTGCGGCTGACCAGGGCATCGCGCTCGAAGATGATGAAAAATTCCTGGTTGAACTGATCTTCCGGGAAAATGACGCCGCCATCGGCGAAATCGGTGATCGTGGACAGGTGGGCGAAGCGCTCGATCGCCTGGATGTGCCAGTTCTTGCAGAGGGAGATCCGCCGGAGGAACGGCAGTTTCAGGATGGTGTTGGTGAGCGTGGTGCGAAGCATGCGCTGTGTCGCGATCTCCTCGGCCGCCGTCCGGTCCAGCGTGAGCAAGGTCACGGGACTCAGGGTGCGCACGAGGTAGTCCGGGTGCTTGGGGTCCGCGAGGTCGTGGAGGCCGACGACATCCCCTTCATTCAATACCTGGACGCGATGCACATGACCCGAGGGCAACCGGCGGTAGAGGCCGATCCGGCCGCTGACAATCAGTGAGACCTTGGTCGGCACCGGTCCATAGTCCGGCAAGGCGCGCCAGGCGCCATGTCGCGTGGTCTGCATCACCCGCGCGAGTTGCTGGCGCTCCGGCGGCGGCAGGGTGCGGAAGAGCGGGGAATCGATCACGGCCTTGAGCCGGGCGCCTTCCAGGAGGACCAGGTTCTTCTCGCCGAACCAGCGGGTTTTCCACAGGCGGAAACCACGCCGGACCGTGCGGGCATGACGGCGGAGGAAGTAATAGGATTCCCAAGCCATATAACCGATGCCCAATGCCGCCAGCGAGGCGCTGATGGCGATGGCGATGCGAACACCGTTCGTTTCCCAAAAGCCGAAGGTCCAGGGTGGCGTATCGGTCAGCCGGCCGCCGGCGTAGATCAGTGCGAGGGTCCAGATCACGCCATACGTGACCCGGGCCCAGGTATCGGGATGGCGCAGGGCGCGTCCGAGCGTCCGCCAGCGGTTCTGCGGGCGTTGGTTGGGCAGAAAAAGATAGGAGTGTTCCGCGTCGCTGAGCCGGACCTTATGGCTGAACCGGAACAAGGTGTAGAAGCGTCCGCCGACAATGGGCCGCAGGTTGATGATCAGGGCGAGCAGCGGAAAGAAACTCCACTCGGGTTTCTGCCAGGTCATGATGCCGGCGGCGGTGGCCAGGATGGCGGTCCGGGCCATGACGACCGCCTGCTTGGCCTGCGTCGAGAGCATGATGACGTCGCCCGTATCCACCTCGAAGTGCGGAGGCAGGCGCCACCAGAGCCACCGCGGGCGGTACAATTCACCGCCGCCGCCCCGGACAATGCAGGCGGCGAGGACCGCACCCAGACTCAACGCCGCGCTGACCGTGAGGAGGCCCACGAGGTCACCGACCACGGAGACGGGCAGGAGGGGTTGGAAGGCAAAGGCCAGCACGATGCCGGTGATGAGCAGGCCGGCGAGCGGGCGAATCACATGGCGCGGGCGGATGCCCACCCGCCAGGCGTAAACGGGGGTGGAGGGAATGAGCGCGCCCGGTTCCACAAGGATATGGGCGCGGACGGCCTTCAGGATCAGTTCGTAGAATTCACCGAGCGGCAGGCAGACACGTTCATCCAAAGCCTGGGACAGGGCGGCAGGCACGGTGGAAGGCGTGGAAAAAAGTTCCAGCAGCCGCCATTGGGCGGAGGTCACCCGAAGATAGGTTTTGGCCGAGGCGTTTTTAACCACCCGCAGGCCATGGACCGATTCGCTGTGCTGCAGGTTGGGCGCCAGCGTCAGGCTCTGGGCGGAAAGAGTCAGGTACGTATCCATGGACGGAAAAATCTCAGCGGCCCGAGGCGGAATCGGCGAGGGCTTCGGTTACCGCCAGAATCAATTCATCATAGGCGAAAGGTTTCTTCAGGAACCGCAGGCCGCTCAAGTCTTCGGGCCACCACGCGGAATCGCTCAGGTGTCCGCTCATCAAAATGACTTTCAGCCCGGGCAGGCGGGCGAGCATCTGTCGGGTTAGATTCAAACCATCGATCCCGGGCATCAGCACATCCGTGATCATCAGGCTGGGAGCGGTCGGCGCGGAAGCCACCAAGGCCAGCGCAGCGGCTGCTCCATCCGTCAAGCGCACCGTCAGCTTGGACCGGATGAGAATTTCCTCGATCAGTTTCCCGACGGTGGGCTCATCATCCACGACAAGAATCCACCGGGTCAGCGGAGCGGGAAGGCTGCTCGCGAAAGAGTCTGGCGAAGATTGAGCTGGGTTTTGCATAGTGATTGCCAATAGCGACCCAGCCACAGACTCGATTAAATCGATTTGGTTCAGGGTCTTGTTAGTTATAATAGGGTTTATACCCTATTATCTATAGGGTAAAACACTTATAACCCTTAATCAGCTCAAACGAAGATCCTTACGCTAGACTTTGACCCCTACCTGCGCAGGAAGGTGGTCCAAAAGGCCCCGATCAACCGTAAGCCCCGATGGGGTGAAACCCGAGCAAGCGTTTGCGGCGCGGTGTGGCGCGGGCGATGACGTCCTCGGGCATGTGGTAATTGACGTGTGGCCAGTAGCGCAGCGCGATCGCGCGCCGGGCAAACGGCGTCTGGATGACCCAGCGAATGCGTCCCTGGGAAAGATTCGGACCGCCGCGGTGCCAGGTCTGGTCGTTCCACAGCACCAAGGTGCCGGCCTTGCCGGCCGAACTGACCATGGTTTTGCCTTCGAAGACGGGATTGCCGTTGGCGTCATTGTCCTCGGCCCGTGGCACGCGGCCGGCACGATGACTGCCGGGAATGAACTGGGTAGGCCCGAGTTCCTCGTCCACGTCACACAGGTAATAATTCATGTTGATGACGTACGTCGGCATCGGGATTCCCGGGTCGAGCTTCTGTCCGTCGGGAATGGGAAAACGGCAGGCGTCGTCGAGGTGCCAGAACGTGATCGTCTTGCCGGGCGAAGTCTTCAGCCCGGTCTGGGCGATCATGTGGCAGTCGTTGCCGAGCACGGCTTCGGCGAAGTCGGCGATGCCGGGATGGTCGATGAGGGCCTCAAATTCCTCGCCATGCTCAAACATCTTGGGCCGCCAGATATCCTGCATGCGATAGATCTCGGCCTCCGGGGAATACTGGTTGAAAACCCGCTCGAGCCCGGCCCGGAGCGTGGCGACCTCCGCCGGCGAGAGCACGTCGGGCAGCACGAGGAATCCGTCGCGGTTAAACTGGGCGAGCAGCTCGGGGGTGGGGATGACAACGCTCATGGAGGGGGAAAGGCTGGGGTGGTTCGGATGATCCTCCCGGGGAGGAAGGGGAAGCGGGAAAGGAATTCAATCGCGGAAACGCGGAGGAGCGGAAGCGCTGAACGGATGAGTTTGTTTCCGTGTTTCCGCGATCAGTTTGGCTTCAGCGTCCGCGTTCAAGACGGCCAGGCGGGATCGTCCTTGTAGGGGCGATAGGGCATGCCGCGGGTGAGGTCGGCGATGACCGGCCGCTGCTGGAGCAGGAGGGAATGGCGATCGAGCTCCTTCGCGGTCACGCGGCCGGCGGGAAAGTAGCGCACGGTGAAGACGTGTTCGCCCTGGTCGACCCAGGAGTAGTGCTCAAGTTTGGGCGGCAGAATCTTCGGGTCGTGGTGGGCGAAGGGACAGGAGCGCAGCAGGGTGAGGTGCACGGCGTCCGCCTCGCCGCTCAGGGCGAAAACCTCGGGCGCCACGATCCCGGCCCGGGCGCCACCGGCGAGATGCAGGAGGGTGCGATCGCGCAGGGGAAGTTCGCGTCCGTCACTGGCGCGCGGCAGGCCGCCGCCGGAAATGCCGTCCTCGCGGCGAAGAATGTCGGCACCCGGCGACCAGGAGAGCCGCAGCAGCTTGTGCTGTTCGTGCCAGGTGACGCGCAGGCGGAGTTCGTAGAAATCCTGGCCCAGATAACGGCGCCAGTCGGCGCAGATGCGGCTCTGGCCGATGGTGCCGTCGATGCGCCACATCTGGCGGATCGGGCCGGTTTCCACGAGCACGGGCGTGCTCCAGTGCGCGTGATCGAGCTGCGGGCCGGCGAAGCGGTCGAGGCCATGCGACCACGTGTCGGATTTTTCCTCGATGAGCTTGAGCTCGGGCAGCGGGCAGGCCGGGCCGGTGGCGGGTTGCAACGTGCCGCGGCCGTCGGGCTGGGTGAGGAGCGTGAAATCGGGCTTGGTTCCCTTGAGCCGGGCGATCCGGCCGGAAGGATTGCGGGCGATGCGGACGGTGTGGAAGGCACCCGGGGCGATCGTCGCGGGGAAGAGCAGGCGCATCGTGTCGGGCATGAGCGTCTCGGGCTCGATGAGCTGGTGCGGGACGAGGCGGTTGCGCTCATCGAGCAGGCACCAGTCGGGTTTCCAGTGCGTCCATTCAAGCCAGGGCTCGTGCTCGATGAAGTCGGAGAATTTTTCGCCGGAGTAATTGGCGAGCACGATGCGCTGGCGTTGGTCATTGGGGAGCGCGTGGGCCTTTTTGCGGAAGGCTTCGCTGAGCACGGTCTCGGCGTTGGCCTTGACGCCGGCGAGCTGATCGTCGGCGGCGCGGGCGGCGCTGGGCGTGCAGCTGCCGCCGAGGGTGTCGTGGAAGGAATTGAAGCAGAGCGTCCGCCACGACTCGTCGAGCACGGGCGCGGCGGCGCGACGCTCGGCCACGGGGGCCTTGGCGAGGGCGCGCTGGGCGAGGGCGAGCATGTTCTCGGCGCGGCGCACGCCGAGTTTCACCGGGCGGTGGCCGGTGTAGCACCCGATGGCGTGCATCTGGAGTTCGCCGGTGACGAGCGGCAAGTGTTTCAGCTCCGGGGTGAGCGCGCGGAAGAAACGCTCGGGCGAGGAGAACTCGAGCTTCGCGCCGGGAATGGCGTCCTGATGATCCCGCACCCACTGGATCATGTGCTCGTTGGGTCCGCCGCCATGATCGCCGACACCGAGGAAACACATCGTGTGGGTGACGCCGTTGGGCAGCGGCTTGAGGGAGGATTCGATCCACTCGAGGTTCGGCGGGAAGATCGTGGCGTAGCCGTACGAAATGCGGAAGGCGTTGACGGTTTTGCCGCCGGGCCGGCCGCGCCAGCGGAAGACGTTGGCGGGAAGTTTCGTCTCGTGCGCCATCGGGCGCATGAACACGTAGTTGTTCTGGCCGTGGGCGGAAAGGATGTCGGGCAGCGCGGCGGTGTGGCCGAAGGAGTCGACGTTGTAGCCGATCCTGGGAAAGAGCCCGAGGTGTTTTTCAAACCAGGCGCGCCCGATCGCGATCTGCCGGTGCATATTTTCGAGCCCCGGGAGATTGCAGTCCGGCTGGATCCACCAGCCGCCGACGACGGACCAGCGGCCCGCCCGGATATGTTTCACGATGCGCTTGAAGAGCGCGGGATCATGGCGGCGGACCTGCTCGTAGACCCAGGCCTCGCCACGCGTGAAAATGATGTCGGGGTGACGGTCGAGCGTGTTGCACATCGTGTAACACGTGTTGAGGGTCTCATCGACGCCGGCGGTCCACGGCCAGAGCCAGACCGGATCGATATGGGCATTGAAGACGATATGAACAGTACGCATGGGGAGGGGTTTAACTGTCAGGCGATGAGACGGGGCGGATTACCTCTTGGCAGAAAGGGCGGGCCGACCGCAAGCCGCATGCGGGCGATGACGCAATTGTTGGGGTAGCGCAGGCATCCTGCCTGGCTCGGATCCGGATGCGGCAGGAGGCCTGCACTACCGGTCTCAGTGGCAGTACGCCTGGGTGGCTACGGAACTCCAGCCGCGGAGGACCAGCTTGGAGTTGATGTGATCGTGGCCGTTCTCGATGCGATCGTCGCCGGCGTACAGCTGGGCGAGCACGGTCTTGCGCAGCTTCTGGGAGCGGTTGGGCTTGGAGCCGTGAACCGTGAAGTAATGGAAGAACAGCACGTCGCCGGGTTTGGCGGCGATAACCTTCCCACCCTCGAGCGGGTAGTTCTTCTCCATGAACTCCGAGAAGCCCTGGCCGTTGGTGTTCTCCTTGCGGCCCAGCTTGTGCGAGCCCGGATACACGCGGATGCAGCCCATCTCGTCGGTGGCCTCGGACATGTGCACGACCGCGGCAATCAGGGAGTCCTTCACGGAGGGAAAATAGGACCAGTCCTGATGCGTGGGGAAAGGCGCGCCCTTCTCGGCGGGCTTTTGGAAGAGCTTTGAGTGGTGCAGCACGATGTCCGGTCCGAGGATGGCCTCGGCGATGTCGAGGAAGCGCTTATGCTGGAAAGCCTCCAGCCACTTCGCGGAGTAATAATGGACCTGGTGCGTATGCAGCAGGGTGGTTTCCCCGGCCTTGAGCCGCTCGACGGCCGTGCCGCCCCAGCCCTTGTTGGGGGCATCCTTCATGCGGACATTCTGGTCGACGATGTGGTCGAACTCGCGCTCGAGGACCTTGACCTCGGCGGGCTTGAACAGTCCGCGGGCGACATAGTAACCGTTTTTGTTGAAGAAGGCCTTGATGCTTTTGGCGGAGGGAGTGGGCATGGGGAAACGAAGGGTGGGGGAAAAATGAGGGCCGAGGGACGCGGCCAGCGGAGCCGGTCGGGTCGGCGGCGGAAAGAAAAAGCGGTTGTCGAATTCCGCTTCCTGTTGTCCAATTTCATCACATGAAAAACTCCGCATGGACCCAGGCTTGGCCGCGGGACGGCCGCCCCGTGCTGCTGAGTGGCGGGCGTTTCCCCATGCTGGCGCACAACCCGGGGCAGGTCTACGTGACGCCCGGGGCACTGGCGCTCCACTTGCACAATTACACCGGTAAGATGTGGCTGGGTGACCGGCTCGTGCGACTGCAGCCGGGAGATTTCACCCTGACACCGGCGCTGATGCCCTCGCATTACGATCTGGATCAAGCGGGGCATCATTGGTGCGTGCATTTCGAGGCGGCGAAGGCGGGCGCGGCGGGCTTCCGGTTGCCGCTGCACTGGCGGCCAGGGCCGCATGCGCGGCGGATCAGCGAACGCCTGCAGGAAACCATCCATCTGTTCCGGCTGGGAACCGGCGCCGGCGCCGAGGCGAAGCTCGCGCAACTGGCGGCGGGCGCGGCACTGCAAAGCCTGTTACTGTGGGTGGCGGTGACGGCGGGCCCGCGGCGCCGGACGGTCGTGACGGCACCCACGCGGGTCGATACGGCGCTGGATGACGTGCGCCATCATCTCGACGAGCATGGCCGAGAGCCACTGGACGTGCCGGCGCTGGCGCGCCGGGCGGGCGTGAGCCAGAATCATCTCTCACGGCGCTTTCGCGCGAAGCACGGCATGACGCTGCAGCGCTACCTGCTGGGGCGGCGGATCGAGCTTGCGCGGCATTTGCTCGCGGTCACACGGCTGCCGTTGAAGGCGGTGGCGATCGAGGCGGGACTGGGCAACCCGCAGTATTTTCACCGCCAGTTCCGGCGTGCCACCGGACACAGTCCGTCGGAGGAGCGGAAGCTGAGCGCGGTGGTGAGGGTTTAACCCCGAAGGACGCGAAAGGCGGAGGGCGGCTAATATTTCCTGTGGCTCACGCAGAGACGCAGAGGCGCGGAGAAGACGGAAGGAGGGGAGAGGCGAGGCGTTGAGGATTCGCCCTGCTTCAAACCGCCGCGCGCGGAGCGCACAGCCCACCCGGGGAACTTTGCGCTCTTCGCGTCCTTCCCGGTCAAATTATTTCCCCAGCCGCCGGGCGACGGTGGTCACGGCGCGGGCGACTTTCTCGAGGTACGCGTCGGACATGGCCTCGTTGAGTTTCAGCACGAGGCAGTCGTTGAGGATGGCCTCGGCCACGGGACACGAGACCGTCCGGTAATCCATGGCGGTGTGGCCGGCGTCGCGGGCCGGCCAGGTGCCGCCGAAGAAATTATGATTCTGGAAAACCGGATAGCGGTAGACGGTGGTCGGGATGTAGCCAGAGGTCGCCGGCACGCCCTCGGCGTTGAGGGCGGCCGTGATCTCGCCACGCGGAACCGTGAACTGCGCGAGGTCGAGTCGCAGCATATAGAACCAGTAGCTGTGGGTGTCGCCCGCGGCGACGCGGGGCGGAATCACGCCGGGGGCGCCGGCGAGCAGGGAGGTCAGCAATTCACCCGCGTGATGGCGGCGGGCGACGATGTCGTTGAGCTTGGTCAGCTGCGCGACGGCCACGGCGGACTGTGGTTCGCTGATGCGGTAGTTCGGCGCGAGTTCCTCGGGGGCGCGGCCACCCGCGACGCGATCATAGGATTTGTCGCCCCACTTGGAGAGGCCCGGACCGTAGTGCTCGCTGTTGGTGGCGACGATGCCGCCGTCGCCGCAGGCGATGTGCTTGAAATCGTTGAACGAGTAGCAGCCGAAATCGCCGATCAGACCGACCGGTGTGCCTAGGTGGCGGGCGCCCCAGGATTGCGCGCAGTCCTCGATGAGGGCGATGTTGTGCTCGCGGGCGAGGGCGGAGAGCGCGGTGAGATCGCACGGGTTGCCGGCGAGGTGCACGGCCATGATGGCACGGGTTTTCCCCGTGATGCGCCGGCGGACATCGGCGGGATCAAGATTGTAGGTGTGCGGATCGAGGTCGGCGAAGACCGGGACACCCTGCTGATAAAGGATGCCGATGACGGAACCCATGTCGGTGATCGGGGCGACGATGACCTCGTCGCCGGGCCGCAGACGCAGCGCGGCGACGGCGATATGCAGGGAGGCCGAGCCGGAGGAACACGGAAAACAGTACTTCAGCGGGTAGTGGCGGCGGAATTCGTCGAGGAGCGCGGTGGTCTGCGGGCCCTTCCAGTAGAAGAGCGAGGACTGCTGCACCATGGCGGTGAGCCGGGCGAGTTCCTCGGCGCCCCAGCGCGTAAGCGACGGCACGGGTTCGTCGACGATGGGACGGGCGGGAGGCGTGCTCATGGGGCGGTCTGGATTTTACAGGAGGAAACGGGGAGAACGGAGAGCTATCCCAGGACTTTCGCTATGCAAAGAGGCGCGGCTGCCTCCAGAGTCGATCTTTCGTTTGTCATTCTGAGCGCAGCGAAGAATCAAGTGAGAGTGCGCAGCGGGCTTCGATGTTATCCAACTGGATTCTTCACTTCGTTCAGAATGACAGACTAAGGTTGAAGTGCTTTCCTAAATTTTGAAAAACCGTCGGGCGTTTACGGAGCCGATAAGTTTCTTGGTCCGGGCGGGGACACGGGAGCGGACGAGCTTGTCGGTCTCGGCGCGGGTGGAAAGGAGCGGGGTGCAGGTGCCGAGCATGAGGCGGTTCGCGGGGATTTTCTTCAGCAGCAACTCCAGCGTGTTGATCCATTCGCAGAAGGCGATGTCGGCGGAAAAATTGGTGTGATCGGGCGCGAGCTTCTCGAGCTCGGGCTTGTAGATGCCGGTGAGCAGGACGTGATGATCGGGGAAGCGGCGCAGGAATCCGCCGATGGCGGTCATGGGCACGCCCTTCATCCGGAGCGCGAAATATTTATGACGTTCGTCCTCGAGGCGGACGTTGAGGATGAGCTTCAGCTTCGCCGCCGCCAGCGCGGCCATGAACTCATCGAGGGCGCGCGTCTTGAGGGTGTAGTTGTGGTAATTCGGCAGGATCTTGACGGCGCGGATCGGCGCGGCGGCGCGGCACTCGGCGAGCTGCTCGGGCCAGGTGCGGAGGGCGGGATTCAGGATCGGCACGGGGAGGAGGGCCGGCGTGCGCTTCACCGCGGCGAAGAGGCGGCGGTTGGCGGGCATCGGGTCGGGCAGGAAGACGGCGCCGAGATGCGAGACGAGCGCGCGGCGGATGCCGCTGGCCGCGAGATGGGTGGCGAGCTGCGGGCCGGTGTAGTCCGGCAGCGGGGAAAACGGCCACGGGCCGAGGTTGGCGTTGGTATCGATCAGCATGGCGTGGCTTATTTGAGATTCAGCAGGCGGGCGGTGTTGCCGTAGAGCATCTTTTGCTTGTCGGCGGCGGAGAGACGGGCACCGAGGATGCGACCGATGGTCACGGTGTTCTCGCGGATGGGGAGGTCGGAGCCATACAGCACGTGGTCCGCGCCGAGATGCTCGGCGGCGTACTCGATCAGGCCTTCCTCGGGGTAGCCGCCGGAGGTGTCGATGTAGAGGTTGTCGCAACCCTTGGCCTCGAGCACGCCGCGGAAACCGCAGCCGGTGAGATGGGCCATGATGATCTTCACGTCGGGATGGCGGCGGGCGAGGCCGGCGGTGTCGGCGGGATCGCTGTGCAGGCGGCGGAGCTTCAGGTTCACCATGCTCCAGCTGTGCTGCAGCACGACGAGGCCGAAGCGCCGCGCGGCTTCCATCACGGGTTTCATGCAGGCGTCGCGGGCGTTGTTGGAAATCTCGAGCTTGATGCCCTTGAAGCCGTACTTCGTGACGCAGCGCTCGACCTCCTTCATCACGGCCCGCTCGCCGACCACGGGATTGAGGAAACAGAAACTGGAGAAGAAGTCGGGATGCCAGGACTGCAGCCGGGCATTCGTGTCGTTCATTTCGGAAACCTGCGTCGGAGTGGGATGGATGCCGTGGAGCAACACATCGCCGAGGGAGACCATCCCGACGATGCCGAGGGCGCGGCTGCGCGCCACGAGCTTCGCCACTTCAGCGCGCTTTGAGCCGCTGCGGAAGAAAATCGGATGAGTATGGACGTCGATGATGCGCATGAAAGATCAGGGAAAGCGGAGTTAATCGTGGGGACCGTGTGCGAGAGAAAACAGAGTGACAAGACCGTTCATGGCTCGCACAGTCCGGCCTTTATTTTTATGCCAAATCCACCGCTGAACGATCACGACATTGAACAACTGCTCTCGCAGCCGACGGCCGGGGCGATCGACGCCGTGAAGCAGCTGGACGGCGACTTCATGGTGCTCGGAGTGGGCGGCAAAATGGGCACGACCACGGCGGTGATGCTGCGGCGCGCGCTCGATGCGGCCGGGAAGAAGGCGAAGGTTTATGGCGTGTCGCGGTTCAGCCGGCCGGAAGCGAAGGCCGAGCTCGAGGCCTGTGGCATCCTGCCGCTGTCGTGCGACCTCGCCGACGCGACGCAGGTGGCGAAGCTGCCGGAAGTAGCGAACGTGGAATATCTCGCGGGCCAGAAGTTCGGCACCGACTCCGCGCCGGACGAGACCTGGATCCAGAACACCGTGGTGCCCTCGCTGGTGGCGCAGAAATTTCGCGCGTCGCGCATCGTGGTCTTCTCGACGGGCTGCGTTTATCCGTTCACGCCGGTCACGGGCCGCGGCGCGCTGGAGACGACGCCGGTCGCGTTCATGGGCGAGTATGCCAGCACCTGCGTAGGGCGTGAGCGGGTGTTCACGCATTACTCCCGCAAGTTCGGCACGAAGCAGCTCATGTACCGGCTGAACTACGCGGTGGAGCTGCGCTATGGCGTGCTGGTGGACATCGGGCAGCGCGTCCTAGCGGGTGAGCCCGTGGATATCACCATGAACGTCTTCAACCTCATCTGGCAGGGCGACGCCTGCGCGCGGGCGATCCAGTGTCTGCTGCACGTCTCGAATCCGCCAAAGCTCCTCAACGTCACCGGCCCGGATAAAATCACCCTGCGCGAGGTCGCGGAGCGCTTCGGCAAACTCTACGGCCGCGCGCCCGTGTTCACCGGCACGCCGGCGGATGCGGCGTGGCACTCGGATGCCACCGAGTCGATCCGGCTCTTTGGTCCGGTGACGAAGTCGCTCGACGAGATGATCGCGATGGTCGCCGACTATCTCCAGGCCGGTGGCAAGCTGCTGGGCAAACCCACTCACTTCGAAACCCGCGACGGCAAATTCTGACCATGGACCTCCGCCAGCATCTCCACACCGGCCACGTCATCCCGGCGCAACCGCTCGCCCTCGACGCGAACCGCAAATTCTCCGAGCGCCACCAGCGCGCCATCACGCGCTATTATGTGGCCGCGGGCATCGGCGGACTCGCCGTCGGCGTGCACTCGACGCAGTTCGAGATCCGCGAGCCACAGCACGGCCTGTTCGAGCCGGTGCTCGAACTCGCGTCGCGCACGATCAACGAGGAACTGGCGAAGTCGCCGCGTCCCTTCATCAAGATTTCCGGTATCTGCGGCCGGACCGACCAGGCCGTGCGCGAGGCCGGGCTGGCGAAGTCGCTGGGCTACCAGGCGGGCCTGCTGAGCCTGTCGGCATTCAAGGCCGACACGGATGATACGATGATCGCGCATTGCCGTGCGGTCGCCGACATCATCCCGGTCGTGGGCTTTTACCTGCAGCCGTCGGCGGGCGGGCGGCTGCTCGGCTATTCGTTTTGGCGGCGGTTCGCGGAAATCCCGAATGTAGTCGCGATCAAGCTGGCGCCGTTCAACCGCTACCAGACGATCGACGTGATGCGCGCGCTGGCCGAGTCCGGCCGCGAGGACATCGCACTCTACACGGGCAACGATGACAGCATCGTGGTGGATCTTTTCACGCCGTTTACCTTCGAGCAGAACGGAAAGAAGGTCACGCGCCGGATCGTCGGCGGTTTGCTCGGCCACTGGGGCGTGTGGACGCGGAGCGCGGTGCAGTTACTTGAGGAAATCAAGCAGGCCCGCGCGTCATCGACGCTGGATGTCCGCTGGCTGGAGCGCTCGATCGCCGTGACCGACATGAATGCGGCGCTCTTTGATTCGGCCAACGGATTCCGCGGGTGCATTCCCGGCATTCTGGAAGTGCTGCGGCGCGGCGGGCTGGTGCCGTCGATCAACTGCCTGAACCCGCATGAAGTGCTGTCGCCCGGCCAAGCGGAGGAACTCACGCGGGTGGCTCGGGCATATCCGGAACTGACAGACGAGGCGTTCGTGGCGGCAAACCGGGATAAGTGGCTGAGCTGAGGGTGGGAGCTGATTATGATTTGTCATTCTGAGCGCAGCGAAGAATCCAGCGCGGCACGGTTGACCGTATCAAAATGGATTCTTCGCTGCGCTCAGAATGACAGAAGGTGGAACGACGTTTTTTGTAGGGCGGGGTCGCTGACCCTGCCTCGCATCCGGACGGCTCATCCGGAGGATTCGCCCTACCTTCGATCAAAGGCAGGCGGGGTCAGCAACTCCGCCCTACAGTCATGAACGCGCCGACGACACTCGAAGATTTGTTGGCCCAGATGGTATCGTTTGACACCGTCAACCCGCACTTCGGCGGCCGGACGGGCGGCGAGGAAGCCCTCGCCACGCATCTGGAAAAACTTGCGCGCGGCTGGGGTTTGTCGACCCGCCGGGCGGCGGTTGAAGGCAACGTGGCGACCAACCTGATCGTGACCTGCGAGCCGGTGCCGGGCGGCGAGTGGCTGTTGTTCGAAAGCCACCTGGACACGGTGAGTATCGAAGGCATGACCGTGGCGCCGCTGGGCGGAAAGATCGAGGGCGGCCGGATGTACGGCCGCGGCACGTGTGATACGAAGGGCTCGGGGGCGGCGATGCTGTGGGCGTTGCGCGAGTATGCGCGCGATGCGCGGCGGCCGCGGAATGCGGGGCTGATCTTTGCGGTCGACGAGGAGGCGCGCATGACCGGCGCGCAGGCGTTTGCGCGGAAGGAGCTGAAGGAGTTTCTGCCGAAACTGCGCGGGGTGATTGTCGGCGAGCCGACGATGCTGCGGCCGGTGGTAGCGCACAATGGTGTGATCCGCTGGAAGACGACGACGCGCGGACGCGCGGCGCATTCGTCGGACCCGAGCAAGGGGGTGTCGGCGATCACGGCGATGCTGCGGGTGATGGAGACGCTGGAGACGAAGTACGTGCCATCGGTGACGCGGAGCCACCCGCTGACGGGCCGCGCGGCGGCGAGCGTGAACGTGATCCGCGGTGGGACGGCGGTGAACATCATCCCGGCGGCGTGCGAGATCGAGTGCGACCGTCGGACGGTGCCGGGCGAGACGGCCGAGTTGGTGCTGCGCGAGCGGGACGAAGCGCTGGCCGGCCACGCAGTCGAGCATGATTCACTCTATGTCGTACCGGCGATGGACGACGCGGTGGGCCGGGATTTTCACCGCTGGATCAGCCCGGTGCTGGAACGGCATGGCTGTGACGCGGCAGGACGGGGCGCGCCGTACGTGACCGATGCGAGCCACTACGCCGCCGCCGGCGCGCCGACGATCGTGCTGGGCCCGGGCGACCTTGCCCAGGCACACACGAAGGATGAATGGGTCGCACTCGAGCAGTTGCAGAAGGCGTCGGCGGTGTATCTGGATTTGCTGCGGACGCCGGCGGTCTAGATGGCGATAAGCTGTGCGCCTAGCGCGCCCCTTCCAGTCTCAAAGCGCGGCGGCGGCCCAGGGGGGGAGTTCGACGCGGCGGTTCTGGCCGTGGTCGGTGAGGAGGTTCTGGAGCCAGGGGCGGGGACAACTGAAGCGGGTCGCGGAGATGAATTTCTTGTCACCCACGGTTTCGATCACGTAGTTCTCCACTTTCACAGTGACGGGACTGGATTCGCCGTTCAGCTGGACGGAAATTTCCACGGTCTTCTGGCTGGAGTCGATCTTGAGGTCCTGCACCGTGCCGTAGCGGGCGATCCGGCCGTTGACGAAGGCTTGGGCAGTTCGGCTCGTGAGGGCGTCTTTGATGCTGTTGATCATGGAAGGGTGGGGTGAAGCCGGCGGAGGAATGAAAGCCCTGGCCGAGTAGTACGCAACCATGGGGCGCGGTTCCCGGTTAAGGCAGTTACCCGCGAATGGCGCGTCACCGCTTTCACGAAGTTGCCCCAAGTTGCCTGATGTTTCATTTCCAAAACTGCGTCTCAGGGACTTTCGCAACCCTCTGAAACCAAGAAACCTCCAGAGGTTTCTGGAGGTTTCAAATTGGGTGCAGGGGCTGGATTTGAACCAGCGACCTTCAGGTTATGAGCCTGACGAGCTACCAGGCTGCTCCACCCTGCAACAAGGGGAGGCGCAACGTGCGGCGCACCCTTTTTCCTGTCAACGCCTTTTTGGGCTTTTCCGCACTTCGCGCTTGCCAGTTGCCCGGGCGTTCCCTGTTTTCGACCGCTCTGCCAGTTAACAACCCTCAACCATAACGTCAGTCACGATCGCAAGGCGGCCCATTGGCCGACCTGTGTTTCGAAAACATAGATCCCATGAACCTCACTCCCAAAGACCTGCTCGATGCCGGCGTGCATTTCGGGCACCAGACCAAACGCTGGAATCCGCGCTCGAAGCCCTTCGTCTTCGACCACCGCCAGGGCATCTCCATCATCGACCTCGCCAAGACCCACGCCGCCCTCGAAAAGGCCGTGAAGTTTGTCGAGGACACCGTCGCCAACGGCGGCAATATCCTCTTCGTCGGCACCAAGCGCCAGGCCAAGGAAATCATCCGCGAGGCCGCGAGCGCGACCGGCATGCCGGTGTGCGTTGACCGCTGGCTCGGCGGCACGCTGACGAACCACGAGACCGTCAAGAAATCCATCGCCAAGTTCAAGAAGTACCAGGCCATGGAGACCAGCGGCGAGCTGGCCAAGCTGTCCTCGAAGGAGGAAGCCGCCATCAAACGCGAGATGGTCCGCATGCAGCGCAATTTCAGCGGCATCGTCGACATGGTCGGCCTGCCTTCCGCGATGTTCGTCGTCGACGTCAACCACGAGAAGATCGCCGTGGCCGAGGCCGCCCGCTGTGGCATCCCGTGCGTCGGCCTCGTCGACACCAACTCCGACCCGACCACGCTCAGTCACCCGATCCCGGGCAATGATGACGCGGTGAAGTCGATCCGCATCATCGTGGAGACCATCGTCGCCGCCATCCAGAGCGGCTTGGCCCAGCGCGACACGCGCCGCGCCCAGCGCGGTGCGGCCGACATCAAGGTCGCCAACGCCGGTGCCGAGGTTCCGCTCGCCCCGGGCGAGGTCGATCTCTCCAAGATCGATCTGCCGGCCGATGTGGTCGCGGCCGTCGAAGGCGATGCCGAGGTCCTGCCGGTGGCCAAGAAGCCGGTCCGCGCCAAGAAGGCCCCGGTCAAGGCCGAGTAATCCCTTCTCTCATTTCCCTCTCCTCCCTCTGATTTTATGAGTACTGCCACGAGCACCATCATTACCGCTCAAATGGTCAACGACCTGCGCGGCGTCACCGGCGCCGGGTTGCTGGACTGCAAAAAGGCCCTCACCGAGGCCAACGGCAACGTCGACGAAGCGACCACGATCCTGCGCAAGAAAGGCGCGGCGTCGGCCGCCAAGAAGGCGGACCGGGTCACCAAGGAAGGCCTGATCGAGAGCTACATCCACGTTGGCGGCAAAGTCGGCGTGCTGATCGAGATCAACTGCGAGACGGACTTCGTGGCGCGCAACGACGATTTCAAGTCGTTCTGCAAGGACATCTGCCTGCAGATCGCCGCGGCGAATCCGCTGTATGTTTCCCGCGACCAGGTGCCCGAGGCCGAAGTCGCCAAGGAGCGCGACATCGCGGCGGCGCAGGTCCTGGGCAAGCCGCCCGCGGCCGTGCAGAAGATCGTCGAGGGCAAGATCGACAAGTTCTACTCCACGATCTGCCTGCTCGACCAGCCGTTCGTGAAGCTGCCGGAGAAGTCGGTGAAGGACAAACTCACCGAGCTGATCACGAAGATCGGCGAGAACATCCAGATCCGCCGCTTCGCCCGCTTCCAGCTCGGCGCCTGAGCCGGGTGGTTTTCATTTCCAAGGCGCTCCGGCAACGGAGCGCCTTTTTTTGTGGGCCTGGTCCAGGCTGTTTTTACAGGAGGTAATGGAGGCAACGGAGAGGAGATTTCTTAACCACGGATTGCACGGATATCACGGATCCGGAATTAGGAACCGGAATTCGAAGTCTGCTGCCTTTATCCGGATCGATCAGTGTAATCCGTGGTTAAAATGTTCGAGGCGTTAGTTTGGTTGCGGCTTCGCGTGGTCATGTCATCCGTAGTTGTCCTGTGTCCATGAAAGTCACCCGCATCCAGATCATCGCCCGCGGCCTGGCCAACCGGTGCCCCAACTGCGGCGGCCGCACGCTGTTCAAGGCCGGCAGCTTCTTTCAGGTGAACCCGGCCTGCACGACCTGCGGGCTGAAGATTGAGCGGGACGAAGGCAGCTTTCTCGGCGCGATGTCGCTCAATTATGGCGTGACCCTGGTGTGTTTTCTCACGCCGGTGATGCTGCTGGTGTATTACAAGGTGCTGGGCACGACGGCGGGGATCGTGGTGGCGGGAGTGGGGGCGCTCGGCTTCCCGGCGTTGTTCTACCGTTCATCCCGCAGCTGGTGGCTGATGAACTACTATCTCGTCGTCCCGCACCACCTGCCCGCCAACCAGACCGGCCTGAAGCGGGTGGATGAAGACGAGAACACCTGAGGCTGGCCGGCGGAGATGGGAGATTGGAAGATCGGCTGCGCCACGCGACTGACAACCGACGGGCCTGGGAATATGGAACACAGGAAAGCAGGAAGCCGGAGGGTTTGTTTCCCCCTTTCCTGAGTTCCACATTCAAACGACAGGTTTTTCTGCTTCCGTTTTCACGCCTGAAGCCTACGTTTTCGCGTTCCTGAACGGAGAGGTGGCAGAGTGGTCTATCGTACCTGACTCGAAATCAGGCGTGCCCGCAAGGGTACCGGGGGTTCGAATCCCTCCCTCTCCGCCAGTTTCACCGGGCCTACGGCTGACATAGCCGCGAATCTACGAAATCTGCAGAATGAGTAGCGGGTTTTGGATGCCGGGTTGTCATGAGGGTGAGCGTGATGCCGTCGTCAACACTGACCAGGCCGGGAACGGAGGGCCGGGTGGAGAGGGGTTTGCTGCCAAGCGCCTTTCCCTGGCCGGATTTGCCTCGTCGTTTTTGGTCCCGGGCAAGCCGAGTGCTCGGCTGGCGGCCGAGTTTCACGGCGGTCGATTTCCTTCGCTGGTTTCGGGCTTTCCGGCGCCTGGAGCGGGCCAATGCCCGGCTGACTCTTGCGCTTGAGCAGGAGCGGGCGCGCATCAGCGGCACGCCTTATCCCGCGGGACATCATTTCTCCGCTGCGCCATCGCCGGCCGAAGTGGCGGCGGCCTTTGCGCGTGCTGACTTTGGCCCGCCGTTTGCCGCGATTGATCTCAACGCGAGCGGGCAATTCAAGCTGCTGCAGAGCTTCGTTGCTGACTATGCGAGGCAGCCTTTTCCGGAAACCCCCACGCCCGGGCATCGCTTCCATTTGGCCAACGGCTCGTACGGTCAATTCGACGCGGTGATGCTTTACTGCATGATGCGACACGCGCGTCCCCGGCGGATCATCGAAGTCGGTTCCGGTTTCAGTTCCGCGGCGATGCTGGACGTCAACGAGCAGCGCATGAACGGGACCATCGCGCTGACCTTCATCGATCCCGACATGGCCCGGTTACGGCAGCTATTGCTGCCCGACGATCAGTCCTTGGTGACGCTGATCGAAAAGCCCGTGCAGGATGTGCCGCTCGAAGTCTTCTCAAGCTTGGGAGAGAACGACATTCTCTTCATCGACTCCTCTCATGTCGCGAAGATCGGCAGCGACGTAAACCGGATCTTTTTCAATATCCTGCCCAGTCTTGCGCCCGGGGTGCTGGTGCACATTCACGATATCACGGGCAACTTCGAGTACCCGCGCGACTGGCTGGAGCAGGGTCGGGCATGGAACGAACAATACCTGCTCCGGGCCTTCCTCATGTATAACCCGGCTTTCCGGGTGGAACTCTTCCCCTCGTGGCTGGCCATGACGCGGCACGATTGGCTGCGCGAGCACATGCCGCTCTGCGCCCGCGGTGGCGGCGGGCAGATCTGGCTGCGCAAGGTGAAGGGCTGAGCCCGCCTCATGCGGTTGAGGGTGGGGCGCGTTGTCCTCAACGCGCTGGGTGCATCGGTCCGGCTTGGATCGTTGACGGAGCCAAGCCAACGCATTGGTGACAATGCGTTCCACCCTTCAGTCCAGCGGTTTGGCTGCTGGAGTCCGCGAGGAAAAGAAAAGGCCCCGGAATTTTCCGGGGCCTGGTTGATTCAACAGGGCTTCAGGGCCGTTTGAATTACGGCTGAATCTTCGACTTGTCCGGCCACGGGGGCGGGGGCGGCAGGGTCTGGGCCTGCGTCTTCAGCTCCTCAAGGATGACCTCGATGCCTTTGTCGAGCTGCTGGTCCTCGCCGCGGAATTCCCGGGCGGGATCGTTGTCGACGACGATGTCGGGATCGACGCCGTGGCCCTCGATGATCCACGTTTTGCCGTCCTTGGAGTAGGGCGCGAACTCGGGTTTGGTGAGTCCGCCGCCGTCCGTGAACGGCAGGGTGCCGGCGATGCCGACCACGCCGCCCCAGGAGCGCTTGCCGATGAGCTTGCCGAGGCCGTTTTCCCGGAAGCGGTACGGGAACAGGTCGCCATCGGAGGCGGAGTATTCGTTGAGCAGCGTGACCTTGGGCCCGAGCATGGTCTGCGCGGGATTGGGCGTGGGCGTGCCGTTGCGCCGGATGTTGATCATCGTGAGTTCGCGCTGGAGGCGCTCGATGATCATCGGCGAAACGTTGCCGCCGCCGTTGCCGCGCACGTCGACGATGAGCGCCTGTTTGTCGAGCTGTGGGTAGTAGCGGCGGACGAACTCGTTGAGACCTTCCGGACCCATGTCGGGAATGTGGAGGTAGCCGACCTTCCCGCCGGTCTTCTTGGCGACGTAGTCGATGTTTCCCTGCACCCAGGCATCATAGTAAAGCGGAGCCTCGTCGCCGATCGGCACGATGGTGATGTCACGGGCACCTTCCTCGACCGGTTTTGAGTTTACCCGGAGGACGACCTGCCTGCCCACGGTGTCGATGAGGGCGGAATACATATTTGCCAGGTCGCGGACGGGATGGCCATTGACGGCGAGGATGTAGTCGCCGGCTTTCACATTGACGCCGATCTCGGTGAGCGGCGAATGGGTCCGGGTCTGCCAGTTTTCGCCGGGGAGGATTTTGTCGATACGGTAGGCGCGGCTGACCGGGTCCCGGGAGACCTGGGCGCCGAGGAGACCGGTGCGGACGCGCGGAGCTTCGGGGCGGTCTCCGGGAGTGACATAGGTGTGGCCGATGTGGAGTTCACCGATCATCTCACCGATCAGGTACGTGAGATCGTTGCGCGTGTTCACATAGGGCAGCAGGGCGCCGTATTTGTCGCGCTGACCGGCCCAGTCGACGCCATGCATATTCGGCGCGTAGAAAAAGTCGCGCATCTGGCGCCAGCTCTCGTTGAAGACCTGGGTCCACTCGGCGTGGTGGTCGAGCTGGACCTCCAAGGCGGAGAAATCGAGCTTGGCGTCGGGCTTGAGCTCGATCTTGGCGACCGGCAAATCGATGAACGAGTAATCGTGGCCGAGGCGGATCAGCATCTTCTTGCCGTTGGCCGTGATCTCGAAGTTGTCGAAATTGCCGAGCTCGGTTTCCTTGCGGGTCTTGAGATCGTAGAGCGCGACCATGGCGCGGCTGTTGCTGGCGCCGCCGAAGCCTTCGCCGCCACCGCCGCCGGTCACGGGTCCGCCGGGCGCGCGGCGGTAGTAAACCTTTTCGCCAATCATGCGGATCGGTCCGTAGTTGGAGGGCGTGACGGGCAGGCTGATGACGCGTTCGGCGAGGCCATCGACGTCGACCTTCACCACGACAGCTTTTTTGGCTTCCTTCTTTTCGGATTTGCCTGAGTCGGCCTTTTCGCCATCGGCTTTCGCGCCGTCCGGTTTGGCCGGTTCGTCATCCTTCGCGATGGCGACCTCGTCGCTCTTCGGGGCGAAAGGCGAGGCAGTGTCCTTGGAGAGCGCGACCAGGTAGACGCGTTCCATATCCTGGTAGGCGTGGTTCCATTCGGTGTCGGAGTAGATGGGGCGGTAATCGCGGGCGGAGGCGAAGAGGAGCCATTTGCCGTCGTCGCTGAACACGGGCGCGCTGGAGTCGTACCAGCCGTCGGTGACGGCCACGGACTGCTGGACGGCGAGGCCGTAGAGCATGACCTTGGCGAGCGTGCCATGCTCCCGGAGGACGTACGTGATCCACTGCGAATCCGGGGCCCAGGCGTACTGCTGGATCGGGGCGTCGGGGTCTTCGTCGACGGTCGTGACAGCCTTGGTCTCGAGGTCGACGAAGCGCAGGCGCTGCTTGCGGTCGGCCCAGAGAAGTTTCTTCGAGTTGGGCGACCAGACGGGTGAGAACGGATAGGTGTCGTCGTTGAAGGTGAGCTGCGTGGCCGTGCCCTTGCCGTCCTGCGGACGGACGTAGAGTTCGAACTCGCCCGTGGCGTCGGACAGGTAGGCGATCAGCCGGCCGTCGGGCGACCAGCTGGCGGCGCGCTCGTGCACGCCGGGCGTCTGGGTGAGATTGCGAGTCGGCCCATCCTTGGCGGGGACCGTGAAGACATCGCCGCGGGCGACGACCGTGACGCGCTGGCCGTCAGGCGAAGGCTGCACGCCCTCGATGAAATGGGAAACGTTGGTGAGGACCGGACGGGCGGCGGCAAAATCCTCGCGCACGGTGATCGGCACGGGCGCGGCTTTTTCGGTGGCGAGGTCGAATTTCCAGACCTGGCCGGCCTGCTCGAACACGATGGCGCCCTTGCCGAGCGACGGGAACTTGACGTCGTATTTGTCGAAGCTGGTCAGCTGCTTCGTCTGCTTGGTGGCGAGGTCGTAGCTGAAAAGGTTGGCGCGCTGGGTGCGCTCGGAGACGAAGTAGATTTTGCCGTTGGGCGCCCACATCGGGAAGATGTCCTGGGCGGGGTTGTTGGTGATGTTCTCCAGTGCGCCGGTCTTGAGATCGAAGATCCAGATGTCGTCGGCCATGCCGCCGCGGTATTGTTTCCACGTGCGGAATTCCCGGAAGACGCGGTTATAGGCGATCTTGGTATCGTCGGGCGAAAAGGACACGAAGCCGCCGCGCGGCACAGGCAGCTGGGTGGGGACGTCGCCGTCGAGGCCGACGGTGTCGAGTTCGCCGAGGAACGGGTTGAACGAGCGCCAGCGGGAGCGGAACACGACCTCGTTGGCGGTGTGCTTCCAGCCCATGACGAGGTTGTTGGGGCCCATGCGGTCGGCGAGGTCGTCGCGGTCGAGCGTGGCGGACGTCGTGAGGCGCTTCGGCGAGCCGCCGTCAGCGGGCATGACGTAGACCTCGGTGTTGCCGTCGTATTGGGCGGTGAACGCGAGCTGCGTGCCGTCGTCCGAGAAGTGAGGGAAGATCGCATAGCCCGGGCCGTCGGTGAGACGGCGGGCGGTGCCGCCGTCGGCGCCGACGGTGTAGAGCTGGCCGGCGTAGGAGAAGACGATCGAGGTGCCGTTGGTGGCGGGGAAACGAAGCAGTTTGGTCGGGGAACCGGCGGCGGTGAGGTCGGCCGCGGTGAGTTTAGCGAGCATGCACGCAAGGAACGCGCAGAGCAGTCGGGTGTTTTTCAACATATGGGGAATAGTTGGGCACAGGCTTCCGGAAAATCGGGGGGCTGCCAAACAAATTGCCGGGCCGGCAGTACCGCCGAATTCATCGCAAGATTGCGCGCCGGGTGGAAAATCCCCAAATCAGGCTCCGTGAAACCAACGACCGATCCCCGGATTGACGCCTACATCACCAAGTCCGCGAGCTTCGCCCAACCGATCCTGCGCCACCTGCGCCAGCTGATCCATCAGGGCTGTCCCGAAGCAGTGGAGACGATCAAGTGGAGCATGCCGGCGTTCACCCATGACGGCCGTATCCTGTGCGGCATGGCGGCCTTCAAGGCGCACTGTGCCGTCTGGTTCTGGCATCAGAAAATGCGCGGAATTGCGGAGCGAAGCAAGAATGCGAAGACGGGAGAGGCCATGGGCAACCTGGGCCGCATCACGAGTCTGGCTGAACTGCCATCCGACCAGACGATTCTCGGCTATGTCCGCAAGACAAAGGAGCTGAACGAAACCGGCGGTCCTGCCCGGGCGAGGCCCAAGACGAGAAAACCGCTCCCGGTGCCGGCGGACTTGGCGGCGGGGCTGAAGAAAAATCCGAAAGCCGCTGCGAACTGGGAGGGGTTCAGCCCGAGCCATCGCCGAGAATACATCGAGTGGATCACCGAGGCGAAACGTCCGGAGACCCGCGCAAAGCGATTGGCGGAGACGCTGGAGTGGCTCGCCTCAGGCAAGAAGAGGAACTGGAAGTACGAGAATTGCTGAGCGGAGCACGCCCGAGTTCTCCCCCAGGCGGGACGCATGGCTTCCAGCCCGTTGGAGCCGCGGCGCCCTCGCCGCGGTTGGAGACTGAACGCGGCGGGGGCGCCGCATCTCCAGGGACCAGCGCGTTGAGGGCAACGCAGTCCGCCTCAGTACAGCCCCGCGAAAAATAGCGGGGCGCTCAGGGCCAGCCCATCACCGACGCTGGTAAATTCACCGCCGTCCCGGAGTTTCTCCCCGCCGAAGCGTTGGACGAACTCACTCCGCAGGCTGCGGATGAGCGAAGTGCCTCCAGTAAGGAACACTGTCTCAATGCTGGCCGGCGCGATGCCGGCATCGCCCAAGAACCGGTCGAGATAACCGGTGATCTGCGCCGTGAGGTCGGCTGAGTTTTGGTTGAATTCAGCGAGCGTCAGCATCTCGTCGAGCGCGATGCGTGGATGCGTAAAACGCAGCGGGGCGGTGGAAGGGCTGGTTGTTGACGATCGTCTCGGAAAACGTGCGATTGGGCAGGATCGTCTTGATGGCCTGGAAGAAACGGCCGCGCATTTCATCTTGCACGTAGCGGAGCTTGGCGGCGTTGCCGATGAGCGGCGGGTCCTTCCGCAGCGTGTAAGGGAAGTACATGAACGACGACTCGACGCCGGCGATGTGCGGGTCGCGCACGAGGGTGCGGCGCTCCACATCCCAGATGGTGATCGAGGAATTGCTGGTGCCAAAATCGATGCCGTAGATGTAGGTGGACATGGCTTGTCTCCGGGCGGGAAAACGACGGTGAAAGAAAACGGAGGAAACAGGGGACGCCACGGTCCTCTGGACGAAGGGCGGAGAAACCACTGAACCCGAGTGTCTTGCACAAGCTTCATCGGCTTTTCGCCATGATTTTTAAGTCGGGCTGGAAGATTGCGTTCCGCGGGTCGCTTTCATAAAACAAAGGTTGGCGGCGGCCATAACGTAGGCTGGAAAGCACGCTAAGGTGTGCGTGAGAAAGCATGCGGGCGTCCTCTCTGCTCAGCGGGTGGAACGCGTTGTCCCCAACGTGTGGGCCTTTAATTGGAGCCGCGGCGCCCTCGCCCGGATGGGTCCAAGACGCGGCGAGGGCGCCGCATCTCCAACCGAGCAGCGCATTGGGGGCAATGCGCTCCACCTTGGAAAAGACGGGGTCGGCGACCCCGCCCTACATCAGACCGATTCCAGCAGCTTGTAGAGGCGGGCGACCATTGGGGTCGCGTCGTCGAGGAGGCCGGCGGAAATCAGGGCGTTGTCGAGGATTTGCTCGGCGACGAGTTTGGCCTTTTCGGGCGACGCGGTGTGCGTCTCGAAGAGGCGCTTCATCACGGCGGAGCGCGGATTGATCTCGAGGTTCACCTTCAGGGGCGTCTCGGCGCTGTCCTTGTTCATGGCCTTCATCATGCGACGCATCTGGGGCGACATGAACTTGTCGGCGTTGAGCGCCAGGGCGGGTGAGTCCACGAGGCGGTCGCTGGCCTTCACCTCGGTGACGCGTTCGCCGAGTGTGTCCTTGAGCCAGACGGTGAGTTTTTTGGTGTCGTCCTCGCTGAGGGCGCCCTCGGGCTTGGGGAGATCGGCGAGCTTCACGTCGGCATGGTCGGCGCCGGTGAGCTTCTTGCCGTCGAATTCGCGCACATTGCTCATCACGTACTCATCCACAGCCTCGTAGCAGAACAGCACCTCGAGGTTACGGGCCTTGAAGCCCTCCAAATACGGGCCGCTCTCGATGGCGGCGCGATTGGGGCCGACGAGGTAGTAAATCTCCTTTTGGTCGGCGCCGAGGCGCGAGACGTAGTCGGCGAGGCTGGTGGTCTTGCCCTTTTCGGTGAGGGACGACTCGAAGCGGAGCAGCTTCACGAGCTGCTCCTTGTGGGCGAAGTCCATGGCGGCGCCTTCCTTCAGGAAAATCCCGAACTCCGCGTAGAACTCGGCGTAGGCCTCGGCGTGGTTCTTGGCCTCCTCCTCGAGGAACTTGAGGAAGCGCTTTGTGATGACCTTGTTCAGCTTCTCGATGAGGGCGCGGTCCTGCATCGTCTCGCGGGAGATGTTCAGCGGGAGATCCTCGCTGTCGACGACGCCCTTCAGGAAGCGCAGCCACTCGGGTAGGAGATCCTTGGGCTTGGCGTCGATCAGCACCTTGCGGCAGTAGAGCGCGACGCTGGCCTCGGTGCGGGCGAAGCCCATCTTCTCGGTGTTTTCCTTCGGGACGAAGAGGAGGGCGTTGATCGCGAGCGGGGCGTCGGCGGAGAAATGCAGGCGCAGGCGCGGCTCGTCGAAGGCGTGGGCCTGGAACTTGTAGAACTCGGTGTACTCCTCGTCCTTGATCTCGTTCTTCGAGCGGAGCCAGAGGGCCTGCACGGTGTTGACGTGCTTGCCGTTGAGATTGATCGGGAAGGAGACGAACGCGCTGTAGCGCTCGAGGATCTCCTTGATCTTCCAGTCGGTCGCGTAGTCGGCGCAGTCGTCCTTGAGCTCGATCACGATCTTAGAGCCGCGTTGTTGGCCGTCGGCCTCCTCGACCTCATAGCTGCCGGAGCCGTCACTGGTCCAGACGTGGCCAGGCTCGTCCTTGCGCCACGAGTGGGAGTAAACCTTCACGCTCTTGGCGACCATGAAGGCGGAATAGAAACCGACGCCGAACTGGCCGATGAGGTTGGAGTTCTTGGCGCCGCCCTCGCCGAGGGCCTTGAGGAACTGCTTGGAGCCGGAGTGGGCGATGGTGCCGAGATTCTCGACGAGCTCGGCGCGGGTCATGCCCACGCCGGTGTCCTGGATGGTGATGGTCTTGGCCTTGTCGTCGGTGGTGACGTTGATCTCGAGCGCGAGCTGGTCGTCGGCGATGTCCTTCTCGGTGATCTGCGTGTGCCGGAGTTTCTCGAGGGCATCGGACGCATTGGAAACGAGTTCGCGGACGAAGATTTCCTTCTCGGTGTAGAGGGAGTGGATGACGATATCGAGGAGCTGCTTGATCTCAGCCTGGAACTCGAATTTTTGCGGCGTGGCGGTGGGCATGGGAGGAGGAGTGTTAAGGTGTAAGGGGTACGTTGAAAGGGAGGAAACGCAAAGAGCCCGCTAGTTTAGCGGGTTCGGAAAAAATGCAAGCGACGGATGTTTACCACGAAGGGCACGAAGCGCGCGAAGGCCAATCCTCAAAACGAGCGACCTTTGCGCCCTTTGTGGTGAAGGGACGTCCTGTCGACTTGGCGGGTCAGCCGCCGAGGTAGGTGGCCTTCAGCTGCGGGTCGGTGCGGAGCTGCTTGCTTTCGCCCTGCATGACGATGCGGCCAGTCTCCAGGACGTAGGCCTGCTGGCTGACCTCGAGGGCGAGGTTGGCGTTCTGTTCGACGAGGAGGATGGTGATGCCCTGCTTTTGGTTAATCTCCACGATCTTCTCGAAGATGGTGCTGATCAGGCGCGGGGCGATGCCCAGCGAGGGTTCGTCGAGCATCAGGAACTTGGGATTGCTCATGAGCGCGCGCCCGATGGCGAGCATCTGCTGCTCGCCGCCGGAGAGGGTTCCCGCCATCTGTTTCACGCGTTCCTTCAGGCGGGGAAAAATGCTGAAGACGTAGTCGCGGTTTTTCGCGATGAGCTCCGGATCGCGCTGCAGGTAGGCGCCCATGGAAAGATTTTCGTCGACGGTCAGGTTGGAGAAAATCATCCGGCCCTCGGGGACGTGGCAGAGGCTGCGGGCGACGATCTTGTGGGCGGCGAGCTTGGTGATGTCCTCGCCCAGGAACTCGATCCTGCCCGCCTTGGGCCGGAGCAGGCCGGAGATGGTGCGGAGCGTGGTGGTCTTGCCGGCGCCGTTGCCGCCGATGAGCGTGACGATGGAACCCTGGTTGATCGAAAAGGAGATCCCGCTGAGCGCGGAGATGGCGCCATAGCTGACGGAGAGGTCGGTGATGCTGAGCATCGCCGACGCTTTAGGCGGTAAGCTGGAGGCTATAGGCTCGGAGGTGGAAATCATTCGGAAGCTTATCGCTTAAAGCTCAGTGCCTATTGCCGGCTCAGTGATGCGAGAGACTCGTCGTGTGATCCTCGCCGAGGTAGGCCTCGATGACCTTGGGATCGGACTGGATGGCGGCGGGGTTGCCCTCGGCGATCTTCACGCCGTAGTCGAGGACGGCGATGCGCTGGCAGACGCCCATGACGACCTTCATCGAGTGCTCGACGAGAAGGATCGAGAGGTTGAACTGCTTTTGGACCTGCTGGATGAGCCGGATGAGATCGACTTTCTCCGTCGGGTTCATGCCTGCGGCTGGTTCATCAAGGAGGAGCAGGCGGGGCTTGGTGGCGAGGCAACGGACGATCTCGAGCCGGCGCTGTTCACCGTAGGGGAGACTCTTTGCCGGAGCATCCCGGAAGCGGCGGAGATTGAAAATATCGAGCAGCTCCTCGGCGCGCTTGGTGATCGCGGCTTCATCGGCCCGGAAGGCACGGAGGCGGATCATCGTCTGCAGGGGGCTGGTGCCGCGGTGGAGGTTGCAGGCGACGCGGACGTTGTCGAAAACCGAGAGGCTGCCGAACAGACGGATGTTCTGGAAGGTGCGCGCGATGCCGCACTCGACGATCCGGTTAACGGCGAGGCCGGCGAGATTCTGTCCGCAGAAAGTCACGGAGCCCTCGGTCGGCTGATAAACGCCGGTGATGAGGTTAAAAACGGTGGTCTTGCCGGCGCCGTTGGGGCCGATGAGGCCGCAGAGCTCGTTCTCGCCGACGGTGAAGTCGACCCCGTTGACGGCGGTGAGGCCGCCGAAGCGGATGGTGGTCTTGTCGAGCTGGAGCAGAGGGGAAGGCATAATCGCGGAAACGCGGAGGAGCGGAAGCGCGGAGGTCAGGCTTTGGCTTTGCCGAACTTGAAATTGAACAGGCCTTGCGGCCGGGCGAGCATGAGCACGATCAGGAGGAAG
This sequence comes from uncultured Opitutia bacterium, assembly GCA_903859715.1. Taxonomy (GTDB): domain Bacteria; phylum Verrucomicrobiota; class Verrucomicrobiia; order Opitutales; family Opitutaceae; genus Opi-474. Next base: position 49,584 of record CAIONS010000061.1, on the reverse strand, counting down.
GAGTAGAGCACCATGCGGTACTCGGCGATGGGCCGGAGCACCTCGGGCAGCAGCGTGAGCAGGATGGCGGCGAGGATGACGCCGAGGGTGTTGCCCATGCCGCCGAGGATGACCATGACGACGATCTCGATCGACTTGGTGAAGTCGAAGCCGGTGGGCGTGATGGTCTGCTTGAAGTGGCCATAGAGGCCGCCCGCGATGCCGGCGAAGAAAGCGCCGACGACAAAGGCCACGATCTTGTAGCGCGTGGTGTTGAGGCCGACGGCCTCGGAGGCGATCTCGTCGTCATGGGTGGCGAGAAAACCACGGCCGTAGGTGGAGTTCACCAGGCACGTCACGACGAAGACGGTAATGGCGACGAAGGCGAGGACCCAGAAGATATTCGTGTAGGGCGGAATGCCATTCAGGCCGAGCGCGCCGCCGAGCGCATCGACGTTCTGGAAGATGACGCGGATGATCTCGCCGAAGCCGAGCGTGACGAGCGCGAGGTAGTCGCCCTTGAGGCGCAGCGAGGGTACGCCAACGAGGAGGCCGGCAAGCGCGGCGCTGAGGCCGCCGGCGAGCAGCGCGGCGAGGAAGAGGCCGCCCTGCTGGAGCGCCGTGCCGCCGTCGTCGCCAAACAGTTTGGGGCCGAGCAGCATCGTCACTGCCGCGGACAGATACGCGCCGACCGACATGAAGCCCGCGTGGCCGAGCGAGAACTGGCCGGTGTAGCCGTTCACGAGGTTGAGCGAGACGGCGAGAATGACGTTGATGCCGATGCCGGTGAGGACATCGAGGTAGTAGGGGTCGATCCGGTCGGAGAAATACTGGACTCCGAAAGCGGCCAGCAGCGCGGCGAGCAGGGCGAGATGCGGCTTGGGCATGGCGCGTCAGACTTTCTCGACGGTGAACCGGCCGAGCAAGCCGGCCGGACGGAACAGCAGGATGATGATGAGGATCGCGAAGGCGATGGCGTCCTTGTACGTCGACCACTGGCTGCCGCTCACAAACGTCTCGACCGTGCCGAGGATCAGCCCGCCGAGTGCGGCGCCGGGGATGTTGCCAATGCCACCGAGGATGGCGGCCACGAAGGCCTTGAGACCGGGCATCACGCCCATGAGCGGGTCAATCGAAGGGTAATTCAGCGCGTAGAGGATGCCGCCGGCCGCGGCGAGGGCAGAGCCGAGGCCGAAGGTGAACGAGATGACGACATCGTTGTTCACTCCCATGAGCACGGCGGCCTTCGGGTTGAGCGAGACGGCGCGCATGGCGGTGCCGATCCGGGTGCGGTAGACGATGAGCTGGAGCACGATCATCAGGACGACCGAGACCGCGATGACGATGAGCTGGTTGCTGCCGATGATGACTCCGCCGATTTGGAAGTTCCGCACGGGGAAAATCGCCGGGAAATTCCGCGGGGCGGCGCCGAAGAAGACCTGACCGGTGTACTCGAGCAGCAGGGAGACACCGATGGCGGTGATGAGAACATTGAGGGTCGGCGCGCTGCGCAGGCGGCGATAGGCGAGTCGCTCAATCGTCATGCCGAGGAGGGCGCAGCCGATCATCGCGACACCGAGGACGGCGAGCCCGCCCCAGAGCGTGCCCTCGGGCACCAGCTTGCCCATGTAGTAGCCGATGAAGGCGCCGACCATGAACACATCAGAGTGCGCGAAATTGATGAAGCGCAGCACGCCGTAAACCATCGTGTAGCCCAGCGCGATCAGCGCATAGATCGCACCGAGGGAAAGACCGTTGAGCAGCTGTTGGAGAAATTCAGACAAGTGGTAAGGTGGGATGAGTTGAGTGAGGGATCAGCACGGGTCAATCGCTGCTTTGGCGATGACGCACACACCGGGACCGGGCGATCCAGGGTCAGGGCCGCATGGCGGTGACAAATTGTACGCGGCCATCCCGGACGGTGAGAATGATGGCGGGTTTGGAGGTGTTGCGCTGGGCGTCGATCGTGGTGCGACCGGTGACGCCGGGAAAGTCCTTCGTCGCGGCAAGGGCATCGCGGACGCGCGGTCCGTCGGTGGTGCCCGCCCGCTGCATGGCGTCGGCGAGGAGCATCATCGCATCATAACCGAGGGCGGCGACAGCATCGGGAACCTGGCCATCGTAACGGGCGCGGAATTTCCGGATGAAGGCCTGCACTTCCGGAGCGGGCGACTCCGCCGAGTAATGGGTGGAATAATAGGTGCCCTCGACGGCCTTGCCGCCGAGTTCCAGCAACTGGGGCGCCTCCCAGCCGTCGCCGCCGAAGATGGGGACATCGATCCCGAGGGCGCGGGCCTGCTGGCAGATCAGGGCGGCCTCGGTGTAATAGCCGGTGGCGGCGATGGCGTCGGGCTGGAGGGCCTTGAGCGCGGTGAGCTGGGCGCGGAAGTCCTTGTCGCCCTCGGTATATTTCTGCTCGGCCGCAATCTCGCCGCCTGCGGCCGTGAAGCGTTCGCGAAAGACCTTGGACAGGCCGACGCTGTAGGGGGCGGAGACGGAAGTGAGCAAGCCGACGTGTTTGGCGTGCAAGGTCTCCCGGGCAAACTTTGCCAGCACGGCGCCTTGAAACGGATCAATGAAACAGGCGCGGAAAATATAGGTGCCCATGGCAGTGACCCTCGGATTGGTCGACGAAATGGCGATCATTGGCACGTGGGCGGCCTGGCAGATGGGCGCGGCCTCGAGGGAATTGGTGGAGGCGTTGCCGCCGAGAATCGCAACGACCTTGTCGCGGGCGATCAGCTTTTTCACCACCGTGGCGGACTCGCCCGCCTTGGATTCGATATCCTCGACGAGGAATTCCACCGGCCGGCCCAGCACGCCGCCGCGGGCGTTGAGCTCCTCGACGGCGAGGACGACACCCTGATGGGCTGCAACGCCGAATGAGGCCTCCTTGCCGGTGAGCGAGGCAAACTGGCCGACCCGGATGGGCTCGACCGTTGTCGCGGCGAGGCTCAGGGCCAGCGGAGTAAAAAACAACGCGCAGCGGATGAGGCTGCGCGTGGCTTGGAACGGACCGAATCGCATCACGGAGCGATGGATTCGACGAATTTGAACTGGCCGTCCTTCACGGTGATGACCACGGCAGCCTTGGTGGCATTGCGGTGGGGGTCGATCGTGGTCCGGCCGGTGACCCCATCGTAATTCCGGGTGGCGGCGAGGGCGGCGCGGAGCTTCGGGCCGTCGGTGGTGCCGGCGCGCTTGATGGCATCGGCGAGCACCATGGCGGAATCATACCCGAGCGCGGCCATGGCGTCCGGGGTTTCGCCGGCGAAACGGGCGCGGAATTTCTTCACGAAATTCTGCACGGCGGGGGAGGAGTTTTCCGGGGAATAGTGCGTGGAGTAATAGGTGCCCTCCATCGCCTTGCCGCCGATCTCGATGAGCTGGGGGGCTTCCCAGCCGTCGCCGCCGAAAATGGGGAAGTTCAGTTCCAGCTCGCGCGCCTGCTTGGAGATGAGTGCGGCCTCGGTATAATAGCCGGGGACGAAAATGCCGTCGACGCCGGCGGCCTTGATGGCGGTGAGCTGGGCCTTGAAGTCCTTGTCGCCCTCCGAGTACTTCTGCTCGATGGTTATCTCGCCGCCGATGGCCGCGAAGGTTTCCTTGAAGTACTTGGCCAGGCCGACGCTGTACGGCGAGGAAACCGAGGTGAGGAGCGCGACCTTCTTCAGGTGGAGGCTGTCCTTCGCGAACTTCGCCATCGCGGTGCCCTGGAACGGGTCGATGAAGCAGACGCGGAAAATGTAGCTACCCATCTCGGTCACGCGCGGATTGGTGGACGAAGGCGAGATCATCGGGATCTTGTAGTTCTGGGCGATGGGCGCGGCCTCGAGGGAGCGGCCGGACGCGACCTCGCCGAGGAGGGCGATGATCTTGTCGCGGGAGATGAGCTTTTTGACGATCGTGGCGGATTCACCCTGCTTGGACTGGTTGTCCTCGGTGATGAGCTCGACCTGCCGGCCCAGGATGCCGCCGGTGGCGTTCAACTCCTCGACCGCGAGGAGGGTGCCCTTGTGCGAGGATTGGCCGAAGGCGGCCTCCTTGCCGGTGAGCGAGGCAAACTCGCCGATCTTGACGGTGTCTTGGGCGCGGGCGCCGGTGAAAACGGCGGCCATGAGCGCGGGAAGGAAGAGGGAGCGGAGGGCTTTGATCATAAAGGAACGGAGGAGGGATTAACGGAGAGGGGAGCGAAGGGCAGGCCGGGTGGATTTTCAACCAATCTGTTGGCTCCTGTCAGCAGCCGGCGTGCCGGCCGGGGTCCGAAGACCAGTCTGGTTTTACAGGAGGTAACGGAGGCAACCGAGGCTGAAGGTCTCGGACATTGAACACCAAGGTCGCAAAGGAAGCGAAGAGCAGCAGATGGGCTCCAATCTTTGCGACTCTTTGCGGGCTTCAGGTGAAAAACAGAGCGGAAGAGTCCCAGTCCAATCGGCACTCCGTTCTCTCCTAGGAAAATTCCGGACGGGGATTGGCCGGCGCGGTTTGGGTTTTGCTTTCACGGGGACGCCGGTTTTGCTGGCGATGTTGAACACTTACGACCGACACCTGTTGCGCGAGTGGCTCGCGATCCTCGGCCTCGTGCTCGGTGCCACCGTCGGCCTGATGTTGGTGCAGGTGATGTATGACGATTTCCGCACGATGCGCGACCTCGGGGCACGCGGACTGGACCTGTGGATGTATGTGCTCGTGACGATGCCGAGCTTTCTGGCGAACATGCTGCCCGTGGCCCTGCTGGTTTCGCTGCTGTTCGTGCTGGGCAAGCTTCACCGGGCAAATGAATTCACCGCGTTGCGGGCCGCGGGGGTGAGCCTCTGGCGCATCACGGCGCCGATCTGGCTCGTAGGCATGCTGGCCTGCGGACTTTCCTGGTGGCTCAACTCCACGGTCGTGCCCTGGTCGGTCGAGACCTCGCGGGAACTCCGCGACAACCTGGATTTCCGCAAACAGGCGACCACGAAGGCGGCGGACCAGGTGGGCGTGATCGAAAGCGTGGCGTTCGACAACCAGCGCTCGCGGCGGATGTGGTTTTTCAACCGTTACAGCCAGTTTCTGCACCGTGGTTACGGCGTGACGGTTTCCGAGCTCGATCCGCAGCGGCGCGAACTGACGCGGCTGGTGGCGACGGAGGCATCGTTTGACGAACGCGGCGGAGGCTGGGTGTTCAAGGACGGGCGCGCGATGTCGTTCAATCCCGAGACGGGCGAATTGCTGAGTGCGGTGCCGTTCACGCAGGAGATCCGCAGCCAGTATCGCGAGGATCCCAAGCTGATGCTCCTGATCGACCGGCGGCCGGTGGACCTATCGTTTTCAGAGTTAAGGCGGCTGATCGATTACCTGCAGTTTGAGAACCAGGAGAAGGCCACGCCCTACGAGGTGCGGTACTTCAGTCTCATCGCGGACACGCTGGGGCCGCTGATCGTCATCGCCATCGCCATCCCGTTTGCCGTCGCGGGAGTGCGGGTGAATCCGGCGGTGGGCGTGTCGAAGTCCTTCGGGCTGTTTTTCCTCTACTACATTTTCGCGAACATCGCTTCGTCGCTGGCGGCGAAGCAGTACATCGATCCCCTGCTGGCTGCCTGGCTGCCGAACATCGGGATGACCGGGCTGGCGGTGTGGCTGTTCGCGAAGCTGCGCTGAAGCGGGGAATCCGGATAAGCGCAAAGACGCGAAGAGGCAAAGTTCGGAGGAAAGGAAGAGCGGGGTCTGGTACAAATCAGGACTTTGCTCCGGTCTTAGCGCTTAACCCAACTCAGCCCGCATGGCGGCGGGGTCTCAGCGGTTGCCCGAATGGAAGCCGATTTTGGGTCTCGGCGGATCGGGGGGCGGGTTCAACAGCGGCAGGAGCTTTTCCACGACATCCTGAAGCACGACATCGTGCTCCAGGAGTTTTTTATCGATTTGGGCGAGCCGTTTGAGAATGACGGCATTGGTGAGCAGCTCTTCCCGCATGCGCACGAAGGCGCGGACAACATAAACGCTCATGGTGACGGCTCGCGGACTGCGCAGAATCGTGGCGGCCATGATCGCGCCGTGTTCGGTGAAAACGAGTGGAAGGTACTTTCGATGCTGCCCACGCCGGGAATTCTTTAAGATCACATTTTGTGATCTTAAAGGTCCGGCCGGCTTCTGACTTGATATCACAATTTGTGATATCAAGTTTCCAAGTTCTTCACGAGTAAGACGAAAGATGAAATCCTGTGGGAATCGAGCGAGGTTTCGCTTGATGGCTTGATTGAAGGCCATCGTGGTCACGCCGTAGAGCCGAGCAAGGTCGCCATCCAGCATCACCCGCTGGCTGCGCACGATGTGGATGGGCGGAAGTTCGGGGTTTGCGGGCATGGCCTTGAAACTCGGATCTGTTTCCCGTCGGTGACGTCGGCACGGAGGACGGCGAACGGAGGGCCGATGTCAGATTGCAGGGTGACCTTGATGGGACCGAAATCTGCAGCGCCGGGCGTTGGAAGAGCAACGCCAAAGGCCGATTCCGTCAGATTGAATCAGCAGTGCAGTTGCGATTGGTCTGACGAATTTATCCGAGGTCCAGTCGGAGCCTAAAAATATTCCTGGCCGAACAATGCACGGCGCATCTCAAGACACGCGCCTTTTTGCTTGAACCCAGCTCAACCAACGAGGCGGCGCCAGACGGCGTTGCTGGGCCAGAGCATGATGGTCCACACGACGATGCAATTGATGTAGCTGAGAAACACGGCGGCGCTGGCCATGTCCTTGATGCGCTTGGCAAGCGGGTGTTGCTCCGGGCGCAGGTAGTCGATGATCCACTCGATGGCGGAGTTGAGCAGCTCGACGATCAGGATGAGAATGAGGGATGCGATCATCAGCGCGGTGGAGACGGCGTTGATCGGCAGGATGATTGCGAGGGGCACGAGCAGGATCGCAAAAATCAGGTCCTCGCGGAACGACGGCTCGTGCTTCAGCGCGGCGAAGAACCCGTCGATGGAGTAGCGCACGGACGCGATGAAATTACGAAAGCTGCGCTTCTTGAGCTCGGGATTTTGGGTGGGAGTTGCCACGATCCGGCACACTAGGCCACGTCCGGACGGGGCGGAAGTGCATTCTTTGGCGATTCGACAAACGCAGAATTTCTAGCGCCAAGGGCGAGCACTCGAGGAGACAAGGTCCCTGGTTCGCACCCGGGATTGCCTTTGCCTTAGGCCCGCGAAGAAAGCTCGCCACCGCTGCCGGCGAACCCAGATTTTGTGAACCTCCACCCCATGCTGAACCTGACCGGCCATCGCATTTTCATCTCGGGTGGCGGACGAGGCATCGGGCGCGCTGCGGCAGTGATGGCCGCTGAAGCCGGCGCGGACGTCGCCATCGGCTACGCGCGTGACCGCGTCGCAGCCCTTGCGACCGTCAAGAAAATCGAGGCGCTCGGCCGCAAGGCGATCGCGGTTCAGGCCGACGTGACCGCCGAAGCGGAAATCAAAGGGGCCATCGACCGCGCCGCCGAGGCGCTGGGGGGATTGAACGGCCTCGTGGTCTCCGCCGGAATTTTTGAGGGCAGTCCGATCGAGGAGATGACGCTGGAACTCTGGAACCGGGTGCTCGCGACCAATCTCACGGGCACGTTTCTCGCGGTGAAGGCCGCGGTGCCGCATTTGAAAAAGGCGGGTCCCGGCGGCATCGTTATTTACACCTCCACCGCCGGCCAGCGGGGCAGCGATATCTATTCGGCCTATGCCACGAGCAAAGCCGGCCAGATCATGTTCATGCGCAGCATGGCCCGGGAACTCGCCCCGGCCCGGATCCGGGTCAACTGCATCGCACCGGCCTGGACCGAAACCGACATGGCCCGGGATTCGATCGCCACCATTGGACGGGACAAACTCATCGCCGGATTCCCGCTCGGCCGGATCGGTCAGCCCGAGGATATTGCCGGCGCCACGGTTTACCTGCTTTCGGACCTCGCGCAATTTGTCACGGGCATGACCCTGACCGTGGACGGTGGCCAGGATATGCGCGGATAGGCCAGGCAGTCCGAAATTTTATTTCTGGTCCGTGGCCGGTGGCGGGGTTTCGACCGGAGGTGTCACTGGCCGCAAGGTGAGGATCTTGGTCTCGGTCTTGCCGTCGGCCCGAAGGGTGATGGTCACGGGCAGGGCGAGGGTATCCAGGCCGAGCAGGGATTGCATGCCATCGGGCTCGCCCGACGCGCCAGGTGCCAGCGTGAAGGTGTCGGGGCGGACGGCAAAGTCGCCGAGTTCGGAATTCAGGTCGCGGATCTCCACGACCAGTGAAACGGCGGACATGTTGTCGAGCCGCAGCCGCAGCAGGGCCGGCGGCATGGGACTGTCGGTGAGATGTGAACGGGGGTCATCGGAAGCGTCGCTTCCGCCGGAGCTGCCTTGGTCACCGCCACCCCGGCGACCGCCGTGCGCGTGTCCGCCAGCGCCACCCGGTCCCTTGCCGCCGCTGCCGGAGCCGTCCTTGCCGCCAGCTTGGGCATTGTCGGGCAGGCCGCTGCCGAGCGTCAAATGAGCCGCGATTTTACCGGCAAAGAATGTATCATCGGCTGCCATCGGCGGGACGGAGCGGCGGGCTTCCTCCATCGCATGCCGGTCAGGGCCAGACGAGCAGCCGGCGAGGGCAAAGCAGGTGAGGATTAGAAGACAGAGGTGGTCGAAACCGGCGGAGGATTTTTCCATGGAGTCAGCTGCCTGATGACGCGCAGTCGGGTGGAAAGTTTCGCGACTGCGGGCGGAGTCCTCACTCAGGCCCACTGGAAATTAAAGCTGATGCTGATGCGCTCCTCGTCGATGCGGTTGGCGGCGACCTCGTGGCGCAGCCAACTCTCGAAGAGAATGACGTGGCCGGCCACGGCCGGGTAGGTGACGTGGGTCCGGTGGCTGGGCCGGGCGGAGGCGAGTTTCGGCGGCGCGGCCATGAACTTGCTCAAGCGCGGGTCCTCAAACTTGAGGCCGGGACAGCCGCGGGGGGTGCTGACATAGTATGTGCCGCTGAGGAAGGAGAGCGGGTGCAGATGGAGCGAGTGCGCGGTCATGGGCGGCATGATGTTCACCCAGCAATCTGACATCCGCACGGTGCGCCCGTGCAGATCGAGGTCGAGGGTGCGGGCGAACGCGCGGGCATGGCGCAGGAGTTTTTTCTCGAGAGCGGAGAACGTACTGGAGAAACGGTGCAGCTCGTTCATCGAGGCGTAGCTCGTATAGCCGCCGAGATAATTTTTCGCGGACCAGCGCCGGCCGGCGGCGTCGAATTCCCGCAGGCGGCGGCATTCGTCGGCCAGCTCCGCGTTGAAGCGGACCAGTCCTGACGGTTGCAGCGGCTCGGAATAGATGAGCGTGGGGAACCAGGAGCGGACGGGCATGAGCCGATGGTTTGCCACGGGATTTCCCGCGGCAACGGTGAAAAATCACGATCTTTTCCTTTGGCGGAACGCGGCGCGGTGCCACGCTGGCGAACGCCATGAAATCAGCACTGACCGGCGCGGACATCGCGTTCTACCAGGCCAACGGCTACCTTATTTTTCGCCAGGCGGTGCCGGCGAATCTCATCACGGACCTGCGGCGCACGGCGGCGAAGGCGATTGAAGTCGCGCGCCGGCTCCATGGCCCGCAGGCGCAGCGGTTGGCCGAACTGAACCAACTAGACGCCGGGGACGTTACCGCGGTGCGGGCGTTTTCCGAGCTGCCGGAACTGAACGTGGCGATCCAAGCCCTGCTGACGCCGCGCCATCGGATCAGTGGCGTGCAGGACACGTCGCTGCTCTTCGAGCCGGCGGAGGGTTGCTGGGCGATGGAGTGGCACCGGGACTGGCGCGACCACATGAGCGCGGAAAATTTTGGCAAGGTCTTCGCCGAGGGCTGGGAAACCCTCGCGGCCGATCCCAGGCTGTTCAACCAGATCAACTGTGCGCTCTACGAGGATCCCTGCACCTGGTTTGTGCCGGGGAGCCACCGCCGGCTGCAGGACACGCCCGGAGAAATCCGGGCCGTGAAGGCGGCGGACTCCGCCGCGTTGGCGAACAAGCGGCGGGAACGCACCGAGGCCGAGCAGGAGATCCTGCTCGACGATTATTGCAGGGGCATGCCGGGAGCCGTGCCGCTGCGATTGCAGGCCGGAGACCTGGCCATTTATCGCAGCATTGCCTGGCACACGGGCAGTTATGTGCCGTACCGGAAACGCGCGACGTTGCATTGCTCGGCCACCACGCCGGAGTACGAGCAATTCTGGAAGCGGGCGAAAACCATTCTCGCGAACGGAGGCGGCTGACGCGCGGGCGTCTGCTCATTTCATTTCGCCAATAACTTCAAGCCGGCGACGCCGGTGATGATGAGCGCAATGCAGACGAGCCGCAGGGCGGACGCGTCCTCGTGGAAAAGGATGATGCCGGCGATGGCGGTGCCGACCGCGCCGATGCCCGTCCACACCGCGTAGGCCGTGCCGATCGGCAGGCCGCGGGCCGCGAGTGCAAGCAGGGCCATGCTACCCGCCATCGCGGCGCCGACACCGAGCGAAGGCCACAGCCGCGTGAAGCCGGCCGTGGATTTCAGGCCGGCGGCCCAGACAATTTCGAGCGCGGCCGCAATGAAGAGGAAGGTCCAGTTCATGATCCGGTCGGAAGAATCAGCGCACGCCGCCCATCAGGCGCTTGACCCACGGCACGAGGGCGAAGAGCGCCAGCGTGCAGAGGCCGACGCCAATGGCCTGGTGCCAGAAGAAGGTCACGAGCTCTGCGGCACTATCGCTTTTGAAATCCCCGGCGAGGACGCCGGCGAGTTTGTTGCCCAGCGCCGCCGCCATGAACCAGATGCCCATCACAAGGCCGGTCAATCGGGCGGGCGCGAGCTTGGTCATGGTGCTGAGGCCGACGGGACTGATTAGCATCTCTCCGGCGGTCTGCAGGAAATAGAGGCCGAGGAGCCAGAGGGGGCTGACCCGTCCCTCGACGGTCAGGCGGGCGGCTGGAACCATCCAGACAAAGGAGAGCGCAACAAAAAGCAGCCCGAGGGCGAACTTCGCCGGACTCGATGGCTGGCGGCTGCCGAGCTTGATCCAGAGCCACGCGAAGCAGGGAGCGAGGAGAATGACCCACGCCGAGTTGACGGACTGCCAGAAAGTCGAAGGAAATTCCCAACCCAAGATCCGGTTGTTCGTCAGCCGGTCGGCGAATAAGGTCATCGAGGAACCCGCCTGCTCGAAGATCGACCAGAAAACCTGCGCAGCGACGAACAGGACGAGGATCGCGGCGATGCGGCGGCTTTCCAGGGTCGGACGGAAGGCAAAGAAAAGAATCAGCGCGATCTGCAGCACGAACAGGCCGTAGACGATCGCGCGGTAGTAGTCGGCGGCGATCATGACGCCCACCAACGCCAGCGAGCCCAACGCCACCAGGGCAAGGATGCCCCAAGGGCGAGGTTGATGCGCGGCCGGCGGATGTCCGACATGACTCAGGGTGGCGCGCCGGCGGACATACGTGATCAGGCCGAGGGTCATGCCGACGCCAGCGGCACCAAAGGCCCAGTGCCAGCTTTGATGGGGATCGAGGCCGAGGGACCCGAGGAAACCCCGGAACGCCGCGTGTTGGGCGAGAAAACCGCAGATGATGGAGGCGGCCACCGCCCCGATGTTGATCCCCATGTAGAAAATGGAGAATCCCGCGTCGCGTCGCGCGTCCGTCGCGGAGTAGAGGCCGCCGACCATCGTGGAGATATTGGGTTTCAGCAGGCCGGTCCCCAACGCGACCAGCGCGAGGCCGGCGAAGAACGTGGACTGGCTGTGCAGCGCCATGGAGAAATGGCCCAGGGCGATGATACTGCCGCCCCAGAGGACGGCGCGGCGGGCACCGATGAAATTATCCGCAATGTACCCGCCCAGAATGCTGAGCAGATATCCGCTCATGGTGTAAGTGCCGTAAATGGCCGCCGCCCGTTTGTCGGTGAAGCCCAGGCCGCCTTCGGCGATGCCCAGGGTCATGAACAGCACGAGCAGCGCCCGCATGCCATAGAAGCTGAAGCGCTCCCACATCTCGGTGAGAAAAAGCGTGGTCAGGCCGCGCGGCTGGCCGCCGATGCCGCCGGTGGCCAATGGATCGAGGGTGGGAACCGGGCCAAGGTCGGACGGGATGAGACGGGCAGGGGCGGTGCTCATGGTGGGCGAGCTTGGTGGGCGTCACCGGCACCGCAAAGCCCAAAGTCCGCTTCCCCCTCGCTTTCAGCGGCGGGGTTTGCACCTTCCTTCCCTCCGCTTCATGAAAAAAATTCTGCTTCCCGTCCTGGTTTTCCTCGCCGGAATCGTCTCGTTGCGTGCCGCCTCCGAGGCGCTGCTCGTGCCACCGACCGACGAGGTCCAGGCGGGCCGGCTGCTCAAGCTGAAAGTCTACCTGAACAACCCGTCCGCCGAGCCGTATGACTTCGTCGTGCCGGATGACATGCGCGCCGACATCGCCAGTGCGAGCGAGCAGCGCCGGCTGGCGGTCGTGGCGCCAGGCCTCCTGCCCGGGGCGCGGATCCGGGTGGCGCCGATGAGCTTCACCACGCTGACCGTGGCGGTGGTGCTGCCGGACACACTCGACGGGACGATCTCGTTGCGGCTCGTCGATCTGCAGACCAACGCCGTGATGTTTGCCGTCACGCCGGCGCCGGTGGTGCGCGCCACCCCGCGCGCGGCGCGCGCGGCTGAAATCGCGGCGGAAAACAAAGGCGAGGATGTCGATCTGACGACCGACCGCGAAAATGTCCGGCGTCACATCTCCGTCTACGAGCCCATCTACTTTGCGGTGGGATTCAACGACGGCGCGAACGCCAAGTTCCAGTTCAGCTTCAAATACCGGCTCATTGCGCCCAACAACAATGACCCGGAATGGTGGCGTTCCCTTTACCTGGGTTATACCCAGACCTCGCTGTGGGACCTGTCGGCGCCGTCCGCCCCGTTCTATGATACGACCTACAAGCCCACGCTTTTTTATTACCGGGAATCCCTGGCGCTGAAGCCCGACTGGCTGAGCCGGCTCGGCCTGCAGGCGGGGTTGCAGCACGAGTCCAATGGCAAGGGCTCGACCGACTCGCGCAGCCTGAACACGGCCTATCTCACCCCGATTGCGCTCTGGTCCATGGAGGGGAAATGGCGGCTGCAAGTCGCGCCGCGGTTCGTCGCCTACCTGGAGAAGGGCGAGAACTCCGACATCGCGCGCTACCGGGGCAACGTCGAGCTGCAGATACGCTTTGGCCAGGACAAGGGGCTGCAGCTGAACGCGCTCCTGCGGAAAGGGAATAATTCCGGCTACGGCAGCGGCCAACTGGATGTCACATGGCCGTTGCGGCTGGTGCCGGGCGTCTCACCCAACGCAGGAGGCTACCTGCAGCTGCAGTATTTCAACGGCTGGGGCGAGAGCCTGCTCGATTACGACAAGCGCGATCCTTCCCAGCTCCGCTTCGGCTACACCATCGTACGCTGAGTGACCCCGGCGGATCGGGTTCTCACCGGTGCTTGAACAGCGACGTGATCACCTCGTGGACCGTTTCCTCGGGTGATTTGGTGGTGATGGACGCCTGATAATAGCGGCCGGTCCCGAGGATCTTTTCCGTGAAGTTGGCCTTCACGAGGACGTTCAGCTCGATCACGTAGCTCTTGAAATCCCACGCGGTACGCGCGTCGTAGGTGATGATCGCATCGACGTTGTCGGGCATCATGGTGAGCGGGCCCGCCGAGGCATCATAGCCCAGGGCCTTCAATTCCGCGGCGATCGACTCGTCCATGCGGTAATTGTCGTTCAAAAGATGCTCCACATAGATGTGCTTCAAGGAGCCCAGATCGCCGGATTGATGCGTGGTCAGGGACGAGCAGCCGGCGAGCAGCATACAGCCGAGAAGCAGGAGAAAAGAGACTTTCATCGCGGCATAGACGCCGCAGAACGGCCAAGGTGGCAAACAATCGCGAACAAATGCCGCCGACTGATCGGTGGGCAGGCACGTCCCGTGCCTGCATGAGTTTTCAACCAGGGCTGGCGCATCGGGAAATGCGGGCATGGGACGGGCCCGCCCACCTTCAAACCGGCCAAGGCTCAGCCGTGCAGGTAGGTGTTCAGCAGGTTTTCCAGATACTCCTGCTTGCCGGAGCGCGGCTTGGGTTCGCCGAGCTTGTTCAGGACGAGCTTGTTCAACTCGCGGAAGTTGGTGCGGCCTTTCTCGATGTCGCGGCCAAAGCCGGTGTCATAGCTGGCGTACCGGTCCTTGAGGAAGGCCGTGAACTTCCCGTCGGCCAGGAGGCGGCGGGCGAACTTGAAGGCGAGGGCATAGGCGTCCATGCCGCCGATGTGGGCGTGGAAAAGGTCCTCGGGATCGATGCTCGGGCGGCGGAGCTTCGCGTCGAAATTCAGGCCGCCGCGGCCGAGGCCGCCGGCGCGCAGCACCGAGACCATTGCGAGCGTGAGCTCCTTGACGTTGGTATTGAACTGGTCGGTGTCCCAGCCGAGGAGTTCGTCGCCGGCGTTGGCGTCGATCGAGCCGAGCATGCCGTGCGCCGCGGCGGTCTCGATCTCGTGCTGGAAGGTGTGGCCAGCGAGCGTGGCGTGGTTGGTCTCGATGTTGAACTTGAAGTCCCGGTCGAGGCCGTAGGTGCGGAGGAAAGCGACACCGCTGGCGACATCGAAGTCGTACTGGTGCTTGGTCGGCTCCTTCGGCTTGGGCTCGATGAGGAACTGGCCCTTGAAGCCGATGCTCTTCGCGTAATCCACCGCCATGTGAAGGAACGCCGCGAGATGGTCCTGTTCGCGCTTCAGGTTGGTGTTGAGGAGGGTCTCATAGCCTTCGCGGCCGCCCCAGAAAACATAGCCGTCGCCACCGAGGGCCTTGGTGACCTCGAGGGCTTTCTTCACCTGCGCGGCGGCGTAGGCGAAAACGTGGGCGTCGGGATTGGTGGCGGCGCCGCACATGTAGCGGCGGTTGGAGAAGAGGTTCGCGGTGCCCCAGAGGAGCTTCACGCCCGTGGCTTTCTGGAGGTCCTTCGCGTGGGCGACGATTTTGTCCAGGTTGCGGTTGGATTCGGCGAGCGTCTTGCCCTCGGGCGCGATGTCGCGGTCATGGAAGCAATAATACGGGACGCGGATCTTCTGGAAAAACTCAAAGGCGGCATCCATGCGCGTCTTGGCGATGGAGATGGCATCGGTGCCCTGTTCCCACGGACGCTGGATCGTGCCCGGGCCGAACGGGTCGGCGCCGACGCCGCGGAACGCATGCCAGTAGGCGATGGAAAAGCGGAGGTGGGCCGACATCGGCTTGCCGTCGACGAGCTCGTCGGGGTTGTAGTGGCGGAACGCCAGCGGGTTCGTGGTCGAGGCGCCTTCATAGGCGATCCGGCGGATTTTGGGGAAGTGGGACTTCGCTTTTTTCATAAGGGGACGGCGAAGCTAGACAGCGCGCCGCGCCGGAACCAGCGGAAAACGAAAGCCGAAGATTTGGAGGAAAAGCGCAAAGACGCGAAGAGGCGAAGGCCGGAGCAAAGTCCGGACGATGGCCCAGCGGCCCTGTCTGTTCCGGGACTTTGGGCCTTGGCGTCTTGGCGCTTCAAATCAAACCGCTGCTCAGGTACTGGCCGGGATTTTCTTGCGGCCCAGAAACCGCCGCCACGCGAGGGCGAAGCCGGTGTAGACCAGCAGACAGCCGCCGAGGCATGCCAGGCCGGCGACCAGCTGGCCGATGGTGCCCAGGGCCTGGCCGGTGTGCAGGAAACGCGTCCATGAACGGATCTGCCGGCCGGTGGACAGATCAGCGTAGCCCTCGTGGCTGAGGATCTCGCCGGTATAGGGATTGAGCAGGAGTGTGGTCGTTGCGGTGCGGGGCCACGTGTGCGGTTGCTTGACCGTGACGGTCACGGCGGATGCTGGTGGACGAGTCGTGCCGCCGCGATTTTCCCGCGGACGCGGAGTGTCACCATCGCGACGTGCGCCGGTCGCAGGTGCGGGGACGGTGACGGTGGGCGTGCCGGCGCCGGGGGCGGATGGCGCGGGAGGAGCTTCGCCCACGAGCTGGTAGATCAGGTTGGTGCCCCAGCGGTACGACATCGGAATCGCGGTGAGGGTGAGGAGAATGAGGATGGGCGCCGACCACAGGCCGGTGACGTTGTGCCAGTTGAAATCGCGGGCCTTGCCGCGGAGTTTCCAGTCGAAGAAAAGCACGCCCTTCACTCCGCGCCATGACCAGGATCGGGGCCACCACAGGTAAAGGCCGGTGATCGCGAGGAGGCAGAAGGCGAGATTGCAGGCGCCGCTGACCGGGCCCGTCCGCGATTCATCCAGACGATGGCGAGTTCGTGGCGGAAATCGTCGGAGCCGTTCAGTGGCTCTGCGTGCAGGAGTGTCAGCGCGGCATCATACGCCTGCACGGCCTCGGTGAGCGCAGAGGCGGTGCCTTGGGTTTCCAAGGCTTTGCCGCGAAGCAACCACTCCGCCGTGCTTTTCCGGCCATCGGACAAAGGCGCGAATTTCATGACGGGGCCGAAGATGGAGCCGGATAAAAAAACAGTTCCATCCACGCCGGCCTGACGCGGGCCTTTTGGAGTCTAACCATAATGAGGCGCATCAGGGAACGAACGGCGGGGATGGAAAATTAAAGGGCGGCTCACACCTCCGCCCATTGGCGGAGCAGATTGTGGTAAACGCCGGTGAGCTGGATGACCCCGAGATGATCGGGCTTGCTGTCAGCCGCGACGCGCTGGATGCCGACATCCATCTCGAAGAGGAGCGCGCGCCGGCCGTTGTCGCGGATCATGCTTTGCAGCCAGAAGAACGAGCAGAGGCGCGTGCCGCGCGTGACGGGCGTGACATGATGCACGCTGGTCGACGGGTAGAGGATCATCTGGCCGGCGGGCAGCTTCACGCGCTTGGTGCCGGCCTGCTCCTCAATGATGAGTTCGCCGCCGTCGTAGTCCGCAGGATCGGAGAGAAACACCGTGCAGGAAAGGTCGGTGCGGAGGCGCTGGCCGGTGCCCGGCATCGTGCGGATGGAACCGTCCACATGCGTGCCGAACTGCTGGCCGCCGGAGTAGCGGTTGAACAGCGGCGGCAGGATGTGCAGCGGGAGGGCCGCAGACATGAAGAGGGAATTCTGCGCGAGGGACTGCAGGATCATTCCGCCGACCTGGAGGGTGACGGGATGATTCTCGGAGGTCTGCTGGTTATCCTTCACCCACGCGCCCTGATGTCCCGCCGTCGCGCGGCCATCGACCCACTCAGCGGTCGCGAGCAGCCGGCGCGCCTCGGCGAGCTGGGCGGGCGGCAGGACGTGGGGGATGACATTGATCATGGCGGAAACCGGAAGGCCCGATGGCGCGAGGACGGTCAGAATTTGAATTCGGCCGTGACGACAAACGCGCGCGGGGCGCCGAGGTTCATGCGGTAGCCGTTGTTGTTGAGGCTGGCGATATAGGTGCGGTTCGCAAGGTTGGTGGCGTTGACGCGCAGGGTGAAATTGCGGGTGAATTCATAGGCCGCGGTGCCGCTAAAGAGCCAATAGGACGGCACTTGGCCGGAGAACGTGGTCGCGAGGGGCGCGGTCGTGGCCTGCAGCCGCTGGGTCTCGCCCATATACTGGAGGCCGCCGCCGAGGGTGAGCTTGAACGGCAGCCGGTAGGTGGTCCACAGGTTGCCCGATTCCTTCGGCAGCAGCGGCAGAGTCAGGCCCTGGGCATTGGTGCTGATCAGGGAGGAAACCTTGGATTGCATCACGGAATAGCCGGCGAAGATCAGCCAGTTTTCCGTGACTTGGCCGGAGAGACCGAACTCGACGCCTTGGACGGTCTGGTCGGAGGTCTGGTCGGTGAGGCCGGTGATCGGATCGGCGGCGGGGACGTTGGAGTTGACGCTGCGGAACAGCGCGACGGTGGCGAGCAGCCGGTGGTGCACGAAGTCCCATTTGGTACCGACCTCGTAATTGACTGTATCCTGGGGCTTGAGCAGGGGATTGTCGGCGCTGGTGACCGTGGTCGAGAGGGCGTTGGTGACGCCGGAGGTGCCGGGCGGACGGACGGAGGTATTGTACGAAGCGTAGAAACTGCCGTTATCGGAGGCCTTGTAGACGAGGCCGGCCTTCCATGAGACCGTCGTCTTGGCTGCCTCGAGGTTGAGGGTCGAGGCCGGGACGGCGGCCACCAATGCGGTCGCGGCCGTGGCGGGTGTCAGCGCCGTGGCCGGGGTGCCGGGCGTGGCGGCGATGGCGGGTGACGCTGTCGTGATGCTCAGTTCCTGGATATCGTAGTGTTCCAGGCGGAAGCCGGTGAGCAGCTGCCAGGCTTTGCTCAGCTTGATGGTATCGAAGGCGTAGAGTGCGCCGGTATCGATCTGGGTGTCGGTCAGCGTGCCGGTCTGATGCGGCGCATAATTCAGCAGGGCGTTCGGGAAATTGTTGGGCTGGTAGATGCTGACAAGATAGGAAGGATTCGCGGTCCCGAACGGGACGACGGCCCAGATGGGATTGCGGGATTCCTCCCGGCTCAGCTCCAACCCGGTCGTGAGGGCGTGTTCGATCGCGCCAGTGGTCACGTCGGCGGTGACGTTGGTCTGGTTGGAGACGATGTTATTCCGAGTCTGGTAGATGCCCTGGCTAAGGGTGACCTGCCCGGCGGGAGTCGTGGCGGTGCTGCTGGGCGACGTCGCCTCGATCATGCGGTTGGTATTACTGTACCGCGTCTGGTTGCTGACCTTCAGGGTGGGGGAAAATTCGTGGGTGAGTCGCGCGGTGACAGCGTCGTTGCCAATGTGCTCGTAATTGAAATTCGCGAAACCGTAGTAATTAGCCGGGTTGACGCCGGGCGCATAGAGGTAGGCATAGCCGGTGGGCACCTGGTTGGCCACGATGGTGGAAGGGAGGCCGTAATCGGGCAGGTTGTTTTCGCGGGTATGCTGGAAGGAAAGGATGAATTGCGTGGGCGTGCCCAGGCCGAGTGCGAGCGACGGGGCCACGCTCCAGCGGTTTTTCTCGGCCACCTTGCGGCCGGGAATGCCACCGCGTTGATCCATGAGATTCAGCCGGAGGGCCGCACCCTTGACCGCCGTGGTGTTCAGCGGCTGGTTGAGATCGAGGGTCGCACGGTGCATGTCTTCCGCCCCACTGTGGTCGAACCCGTCGCTGAGGGTGCCGGCTTGAAAGGCGTACGGTACCGGCACCTTGGTCTCCAAGTTGACATACCCGGCGGTGCCGCCGCGGCCATTCTCCGCGGAGGGGCCCTTCACGACGTCCACTTGATCGATGTTGAAGGTATCGTGAGTGGAGGCGCCCTCGTCGCGCACGCCATCGATGAAGATGCTGTTCGAGGTGTCGAAGCCGCGCAGGTAGAAGGAGTCGCCACCGGTGCGATTGGCGCTGCCGCCCTCGCCGGCAAAGAACGTGATGCCGGGAGTATTGCGGAGGACATCGCTCAGGGTCGTGGCGCCCTGGCTTTCGAAAACGGCTTTGGGAATGACGACCAGGGTCTGGGGCGTATCGCGCACGGGTTCGGTGAATTTGGGCGACGCGGCTTCCTTGGGACGATCCGCCTGAACCTGAACCTTGGGCAGCGAAGTAGGCGTGTCATTTTCCGCCGCCATCATGTCGTCGGCATTGGCCCGGGCACTCGTTGCCAGACCTTGAGCCATGATGAGGGCCGTGATCGTCGCGGCGGTGTGGCGCAAGTGGGAAGGCGTTGCCTGGAGGAAGGGAGCAGAAGAGGGCATCTAAGCTTAAGAGCTAAAAGGTGAAAATCCGGTACTTGTTGCGTACGGGTCTCAATACAGTTAACGAGCAAGAGGCGGTCAATATTATTTTGATATTCCGTCTCAATATCATCTAAAATGCTTCAATTGATGTTAGTTATCGCACATCTTTGATCCTGCACATGGTCGAAGCTTTAATAGTCAACTTGGGTGAGCGCAGCTACCCGATCTCATTTGGGTCGGGCTTGCAGGCTGACGTCCGGACTAAAGTCGCCGAGCTGACGAATGCCGGCCGAAAGGTCATCACGCTTACCGATCAGAACATCGCCAAGCAGCACGGGCCCGCCTTGCAGGCGATGTTTGGAGCAGCGCCGACGCTGGTGCTCAAACCGGGCGAAGAAACCAAATCACTCGCGGAATTCGGCCGAGTGCTGGATTTCATGGCCGCCCAGCAGCTTGACCGCACGGGTGCGCTCTTTGCGGTGGGTGGCGGAGTGATCGGTGATCTCGGTGGCTTCGCCGCGGCGAGCTATCTGCGCGGGATTGAATTTTATCAGGTGCCCACGACGTTGCTCGCCATGGTCGACAGCTCGGTCGGGGGAAAAACGGGCCTCAATCTCGCGGCGGGGAAAAATCTGGCCGGCGCGTTTCACCAGCCGCGCGGCGTGTACATCGACACAGGGTTGCTCGCTACGCTGCCGGCACGGGAATTTGCCGCTGGGATGGCCGAGGTCATCAAGTATGGTCTCCTCGGCGATGAGGAACTCTTTGCCCGGCTCGAACGTGCGCCGCTGACCGTCGCGAGCACGGGACTGGCGACGGTCGTGCGCCGCTGCTGCGCGCTGAAGGCCCGCATCGTTGAGGCGGATGAGCGCGAGCTCGCAAAGGAGGGCGGCCGCGCACTGCTCAATCTCGGCCACACCTTTGCGCATGCGATCGAGCAGAGTGCGGGCTACGGCACTTACCTGCACGGTGAGGCGGTGGCGATCGGTCTGGCGGCGGCGGCGCGTCTCTCGCAGCAGCTCGGGACAATTTCCGGCCACGAAACGGCTAGGATTGAGGCGGTCCTGACGGCGCATGCGTTGCCGGTCCGACTGCGCGCGCCCTTGGCGTTGCCGGCACTGATGACGGCGGTGGCGCGGGACAAAAAAGTCCGCGCCGGGCTGCCGAGGTTTGTTGTGTTACAGAAAATCGGCGAGGCGGTCACGCGGCATGACGGGATCACTCCGGCGATGGTCGAGGCGTGCTTTCGTGAAGCCGGCGCGGTGGATTCCCTGTGACTTTTCCGGCTTTTAACGGTTAACTGCACCCTATGTCGGCCATCGACGAAGGCATTGTCCGCGAGTACTTCGAGCAAAACGGATTTCTGGTCCGCCAGGCGCGCAAGTACCAGGTGTCGGCGCGTCGCAAGACCGGCGACGAGGAGATCGACCTGATGGTATACAACCCGGCGTGGCGGCGCGGCTCGCGGCGGCCGGATTTCTTCCTGTTCTCAAGCGAGCTGGGATTTGTCCAGCGGGCGGTCGTGGCGGTGAAGGGCTGGCATACGGGTGTGTTCACGCCGGCCACGCTGAAAAACAGCCCGGAAATCTTCCGTTTCCTCGAGGAAAAGGTGCTCAAGGAAGCCACTAATTTCTTCCCAACGGATCCGACAGATGACGCCGGCGGCGTGCTGACCAAGATCCTGGTGCTGCCGAGCCTGCCGACGGCCGAGCCGTTTCGTTCCCAGAGCGTGGAACTCCTCAAGGCGCACGGCGTCGACGCGATCATCTCGTTTCGCGCCATGCTGCTCGACATCCTCGACAAGATTGAAATCAACCAGAACTACAGCAAGAGCGACACGCTGCAGGTGATGCGCATCCTCAAGAATTACGACCTGCTCAAGGACACGCAGCTCGACATGTTTCCTGACCGCGCGGCCGCGCGGCGCGGCGCGAAACCCTGACCGATCATGCCCACCGGCATTCATCCCACCGCCCTCGTCGAGCCTGGCGCGCAGCTGGGCGCGGACTGTGAAATCATGGCCGGGGCGATCGTCACGAAGCACTGCGTGCTGGGCGACCGCGTCGTGGTGCACCCGTACGCCGTGGTCGGCGGGGATCCGCAGTATTTGAAATTTGACCGGGCGAGCGCCGCCGGCCTACGCGTGGGCGCCGGCACGGTCATCCGCGAACATGTCACTCTCAACCGCTCTATTCATGCGGACGGATTTACAGTGATCGGAGAGGGCTGTTTCCTGATGGCGGCGAGCCATGTGGCTCACGACTGCGTTGTGGGAAACCAAGTGATTTTGGCGAACGGGGCGCTGCTGGCAGGCCATGTGACGGTGGGCGACCACACGTTTTTTGGCGGGGGCGCGGCGGTGCACCAGTTTTGCCGGATCGGCGAGGGCGTGATGGTGGCCGGCCACGCGTCGATCACGCGCGACGTTCCGCATTTCGTGATGGTGGCCGAGCGCGACGACGTCATCGGAATCAACCTGATCGGGCTCAAGCGCCGCGGGATCGGCCGTGAGGTCATCGCGCAGCTGAAGCAGGCTTACCACGACGTGTATTTCACGTCGGGAAACATTCGCACCGTGGCCGCGGCGGCGCAGGCCGACGGGAAGTTCACCACGCCCGAAGCGCGTCGGTTCCTGGAGTTCTTTGCGGATGGCAAACGCAGCTTCGCCCGGGCGAGGCGAGCCACCGCGGAAGAAAACGATGCCGGCTAAGCTCGCCATCACCTGCGGCGATCCGGCGGGCGTCGGGCCGGAAATCATTGCGTCCTGGCTCGCCGCGCAGCCGGACGAAGCGCAGGACGTGGCTGTCATCGGGCCGGCGCGCTGGCTGGCTTCGCTCGAAACTCCGGCGCAGAAAATCGCGGTCGGACTGGAGGAATTTTCCGCGACGCCGGGCCAGCCGATCGGCGACGGCGCGCTGGTGGCCTGGGCGGCGATGGAGCGCGCGGCGCAGGGCTGCAAGGCCGGCGAATTTTCGGCCGTCGTGACCGGGCCCGTCAGCAAGGAATGGCTGGCGCGCATCGGCTATCCGTATCCGGGGCAGACCGAATTTTTTGCGGCCCGCTGGGGTGGCGAGCCGGTGATGGGATTTTGTGGCGGCCGGTTGCGGGTCGTGCTCGCGACGTGGCATGTGCCGCTGCACCAGGTTTCGCGGATCCTCGGGCCGCATTTGCTGCATCGCACGGTAGCGGCGGCGGACGTACTGGCGCGGTCCGACGGGGTGACGCGGCCGCGGATCGGCGTCTGCGGACTCAATCCTCATGCCGGCGAGAACGGACTGCTGGGCGAGGAAGAGCGGGATTTCCTAAATCCCGCGCTCGATCAGCTGCGCGCGGAGTTTCCCGGTGTTTCACGGTGCGAGCCGGCGGACACGCTGTTCGCGCGGGCGTTGCGCGGCGAATTCGACGTGATCGTGGCGCTTTACCACGACCAGGGCCTCGCGCCGCTGAAGGCGGTGGATTTTGACGAAGCGGTGAATGTCACGCTCGGCCTGCCTTTTGTCCGTACCAGTCCCGATCACGGAACGGCCTTTGGCATCGCCGGTCAGGGCAAGGCCCGGACGACCAGTTTTGCCAATGCCGTCACGGTTGCCCGGCGGCTTGTCGCCTGGCGTCGATCCATTTAATGCCTTCCCCTATGAAATCCGTCATTCCGTTCCTCCTCGCCGGCGTGCTCGCCGTGTTGCCCTTGCGCGCTGAAAAGCCGCGTATCACCTCCCAAGACCAGCTGCCGCGCTTCAGTTACCCGCTGACGGGAAAAGTCACCGACGTCGTCACGAGCGATGCGGCCTACGAAAAGCTGGCCCCGGCGGTGCGGGCGGACCTGGAGAAATTGCTGAACGACTACGACATCGCCGACCGGGCCACGCTGCAGGGCATCCTGCTGACGCTGGTGGCCATGGATGTGGGCGAAGGGCATTACGACGCTGCGCTCAAGGGCATCGCCCAGGCTCGCTCGCTCGAGGAAAAGCCGGCCGCGAAGCTCACGATCGGGCTGCTGGCGGAGGCGTACATTGCGGCCCGCCGGAGCGGCGACTATGCCACCGAGGCGGCGTTCAACGCGGCGTTCGCCAAGATCTATGCCGCCAAACTGGCGGCGCTGCCGTGGGAGTTGGTGGCCGACAATCTCAAGTCGGCAAAGGCGGGCGCCGAGATCACCTCGGGTGCGCTCATCACGGGTAACCTGGGCAGCCAGTACCAGCCCGGGGTCGACAAGACCGGCCGCATCAGCGGCGAAGTCGCCCACACGCTGGTCAGCGCCCGCACCACCTATGCGTATTTTCTTCCGCTCAAGGCCGAGCGGGTCGCCGTGCTTACGGCCTTCGTTGCCGCGCACACCAAGGTGAAGAAGGATATCTGGTCGGAGCGGCAGATCAGTCTTTCTTCCGATGCCGGCTTGCATCCGGTCGTCGTGGCCATCTGGGACAGCGGCGTGGACCTGGCGGTGTATCCCAAACAGCAGTGGACCAACCCGGTGAAGGAATTCGACGGCAAGGTGGACGCCAACGGTACCATCGACGGCCCGCATGGCATCGCCTTCGACCTGAAATCGCTGCCGTCCACGGATCTGCTCATGCCGCTGACGGCCGAGCAGCGCGCGGCCTATCCGGCCATGCGCAACTCGACGAAGGGTTTTGTCGACCTTCAGGCCAATGTGGACAGCCCCGAGGCTACTTTGGTGAAGCAGCATCTGGCCACGCTCAAGCAGGCGGAGGTGAGGCCCTTCATCGAGAGTCTCGGCCTGTTTGGCAATTATACGCACGGTACCCACGTCGCGGGCATCGCGTCGGCGGGCAATCCCGCGATCCGGCTGATGGTGGCTCGCATCACGTTCGACTATCGCATGATTCCCGACGTGCCCACGCTCGAGCAGGCTGAGCGCGATGCCGCCGCCGCCCGGACGGTCGTCGCATACCTGAAGAAAAACCACGTGCGCGTGGTGAACATGAGTTGGGGCGGATCGCCCCGCGACATCGAGGGCGCCTTCGAGGCGAACGGCGCGGGCGGAACACCGGAGCAGCGCCGCAAGACCGCGCGCGAGTATTTCCAGCTGTTCCGCACCGCCATGACCGAGGCGATGCGCAGCGCGCCCGAGATCCTGTTTGTGGCCGCCGCCGGCAACAGCAACAGCGATGCGGAATTCGACGAGTTTGTGCCCTCAGGCATCCAGCTGCCGAACATCCTGACGGTCGGAGCGGTGGACCAGGCGGGCGAGGAAACCTCGTTCTCGAGCTTCGGCCGCAACGTCGCCGTACACGCCAATGGCTTCGAAGTGGAAAGCTATCTGCCCGGTGGCGAGCGCATGAAATATTCCGGCACTTCCATGGCGTCGCCCAACGTCGTGAATCTGGCGGCCAAATTACTCGCGCTCGAACCCAGTCTCACGGTCGAGCAGGTGATCAGTCTCATCAAACTGGGCGCGGACCGGAGCGCTGACGGCCGCATCAACCTGATCAACCCGAAGCGGAGCCTCGCCTTGCTGCTGGCGATGAAAAAGGCCGCCTGACCCCGTCGGGCAGGCTCCGCGGCGCTTGCGAAAGCCCGGAGCCTGCCAACAGTGCCGTACGCCATGCCTGAAACCAGCACCCTTTCCACCGACTCCGCGGCAGCGGCCCCCGCGGCCGGCCTGCCGGAGGGCGTGCGGCTGGGCAGCGAGCAGCTGGTGCGGCTCACGCCGGCGGCCGGGACCAAAGTGGCGACGTTGATGGCACGCGAAGGGCAGGGGACGTTCCTGCGCCTGGCGATCTCCGGCGGCGGCTGCAACGGCCTCAGCTACAAGATGAAATTCATGCCGGCGGCGAAGCGCGGTGACATTCTGGTGCGCACGGCGGATGTCCCGGTGCTCGTGGACAGCAAGAGCGCGCTCTATCTCAAGGGCACGCATCTCGACTATTCGGACGCGATGGTCGCCGGCGGCTTCAAGTTCTCCAACCCCAATGCCAAGGCGAGCTGCTCCTGCGGCGAAAGCTTCAGTGTGTGAGTCCGACTGGCGCTACGAGGGAACCCGGGCTAAATAGGTGTTGTCATTCCGGCGCTGCCGGGAGAAAAACCGCCCGACCCAATCACCCGATCCAACCTTAATTGATGGCTACTTCGTTCCCTCCCGCCGGCGGCGGCAACCGCACCGGCTCTTATCAGCGTCGCAATGTCGACCCGTTCGCGGCCATCCGCCGCAACCACCGTATCAAGGTTCCGCAGGTGCGCCTGATCTCGCCCGAGGGCAAGCAGCTCGGCGTGATCGACACCGCCAAAGCCATCAATCTCGCGCTGGAAGTCGGGCTGGATCTGGTCGAGGTCGCGCCGAACGCGACGCCGCCGGTCTGCCGCATCATGGATTTCGGCAAGTACGTGTACGAGGAATCGAAGAAGACCTCCCACGTGAAGTCCACCGCGAGCAAGATCAAGGAGATCGAGTTCAGCGCGCGCATCGAGCAGAACGACTTTTACACCAAGCTGCGCCACGCCGAGGAGTTCCTCGCGCACGGCAACAAGGTGAAGCTCCGCCTGAAGTTCCGCGGCCGTGAAATGGCCCACACCGAGATTGGCTTCGACGTCATGAAGCGCGCGGTTGCCGACCTCATTGGCATGGGCCATCCCGATGCCGACCCGAAGCTCATCGGCCGCAACATCCATGTCATGCTCACCCCGCTCCCCGTGAACAAGCGCAAGCCGAAGTTCCACGTGCCGGAGAATGAGGAGGAGCCCGAGGACGAGGCACCCGCTGCCGAGTCTCCGACCGGCACCTGACCCCGCGCCGCCATGTTGCCGGCGGCATTACGTTTCGCATTGCTTGCGTCCCTCTGCTGGGCCGCAACTGCTTGGGGCCAGCCCGAGGGCCGCACCGCCCCGACCCGTCCGGAGGGTAACGGCGCGCCGGTCCCGGCCCGGCCCGCGTCGCTGCCGGGCATCCGGCTCGGCCCGGTGGAGTATGTCGCGATGCAGGACGTCGCGACGCTTGTGCGAATGAAAACGGCATGGCAGGAGAAGGAGCGCCGCCTGACACTTTTTGATGCCGGGACCAGGGCCGAGTTCGAAGCCGGCAGCCGCGAGGTCAGCCTGAATGGCCTGCGCCTCTTTCTCGGCATGCCGGCGCTGCTCCACAATGGGACCTTCTATGTCAGCCAGATCGATTTCGAGCGCATGCTCCTCGCCCAGTTGCGGCCGGCGCTACTCGCCGCCCCGCCGCCCCGCCCGCGGGTGATCGCGATCGATCCGGGCCACGGCGGCACCGACAACGGGATGGAGAACAAGAAACTGGGGCTGAAGGAGAAAATCCTCACCCTCGACGTGGCGTTGCGCCTCCAGCGGCTGCTGGTGGCCCGCGGCTTTAAGGTCGTGCTCACCCGGACCGAGGACCGGCAGCTGGCGCCTGACAAGCCCACGGATTTCCAGAGGCGCGACGAGATTGCCAACCGGGCGGGGTCGGATTTGCTCGTGAGCATCCACTTCAACTCGCTTTATCCCGACACCAAGACGACCGGCACGGAGAGCTATGTGTTCACCCGTCAGTTCCAGCGGTCGGACCGCGCGTGGGGCGCACTCGAAAAGGATGACACCGAGCGGGAGGCCGCGCCCGTCAACCGCTACGATGCGTGGAGCGCGCTGCTCCGCGAGAACCTGCAGCGGGAGGTCCTCGGCTCGCTCAAGACGGTCGACCGCGGGCAGAAGACCATGCATTCGCTCGTGCTGAAGGGGCTGGCCTGTCCCGGGGTCCTGGTCGAGTCGGTCTTTCTGTCCAACGACGCCGAGGCGAACCGCGCCGCGGCGGAAGCCGGCCGCCAGCAGATCGCCGAGGCGATCGCCCGCGGCATCTCGGCTTACGCCGATACCGTGGCTGCGCTGCAGCCGAAACCTCCGGCCGCCACCGTCCCTTCCTCTTCCCACCCATGAAAATGTCCCACCTGATCCGCGTCATGTGCCTCGCCGGTTTCCTCGCCTGTTCCACTTCGGTGCGCGCGTGGGACTACGAGGGGCACCGCATCGTCAACGAGCTCGCGCTGGCGTCACTGCCGAAGGATTTTCCCGCGTTCGTGCACGAGCCTGCGGCCGCCGAGCGCATCGCTTTTCTCGCCGGCGAACCTGATCGCTGGCGCAACGTGCCCGGCGACCTGCCGATCTCGCACGTGAACGGCATGGACCACTACCTCGATCTCGAGGAACTGGCCGAGGCCGGCCTCGATCCCGCGACGGTGCCGTCCTACCGGTATGATTTTGCGGTGCAATTTGCGCTCGGTCGCGCCGCCCATGCCGCCAATTTTTCGCCGATCGATCCCGAAAAAAATACCGACCATTCGCGCGAGTGGCCCGGCTTTGCGCCGTGGGCCATCGCCGAGTACTACGGCAAGCTCAAGTCGGCTTTCTCCTATCTCAAGGCTTACCAGGAAGCGGGGCATTCCGATGAGATCGCCAATGCGCAGGCCAACATCCTCTACGTCATGGGCGTGATGGGCCACTATGTCGGCGATTGCTCCCAGCCGTTGCACGCGACGATTCATCATCACGGCTGGGTCGGCGCCAATCCGAACGGTTACACGACCTGGGTGGGCATCCACGCCTGGATCGATGGCGGCCTGATCGGGAAGGCCCGGATCACTCCTGACGTAATTCTGCCCCGGGTCATACCGGCGACGCTGATCCCGCTGACCCCGCGAGCCGACGGGCGCGACCCGATGTTCGTTGCGACGATGGATTACATCCTCGGCACGAACAAACTCGTGGAGCCGCTTTATCAGCTCCAGAAGGCGGGCAAGCTGGGCGACGACAAGGTCACGCATTCTACGGAGGGAAAGACGATCCATGAGAAGCGCCCGGTCACGGACGAAGGCCGCGCCTTCATCGAGACCCAGCTGCTCCGCGGCGGCGAAATGCTGGGTGCGATCTGGTACACGGCCTGGCGCAATGCGCAGCCCGATACCTATCTGAAGGCGAGCCTGCTGAAGCGTCAGGCGGCAGCATTGCCGACCCCGGCCAAGGCCGCGCCCTGATCGGTTGGCTCGTCCTGTTTTCATCGGCTTGGGTGGTTGGGCCTGTCCCTATGCCCGCATCTCGAGGCATCGTTCCACTTGCGACACGTTTTTGGCCTGCTCTTGCCGGGCTTCGGGATTTTACTCGAAGGTCGCGAAGTCCGCAAAGAGTCCGGGCAAAGCCAGGCTCTTCGCGATCTTGGTGTAAGAGTCCTTGGGCTTGGTCTCACCCGGATCGAAACCCCATCGCCGGACTTTCAGCCGTTTTACAGGAGGTAACGGAGAGAACGGAGCAAAGGCCTTCGCGGGCTTCTCTGTTTCCTCCGTTACCTCCTGTAAAGGGATCGTTGGTTTGGGATCCTCAAGCCATGTTCCAATCGCCGCGCATGCCACCGCCACCCTGCCTTATTTCAATGCCAGGATGATGGCGCCGGCGACAATGAGCGCGCCGCCGAGCCCGTTTTTGAGCGTGAGCGGCTCCTGCAGAAACAACGCGGCGAAAACCAGCACGAAGATCACGCTGAGCTTGTCGATGGGCGCGACCTGCGAGGCCTCGCCCAGCTGCAGCGCGCGGAAATAACAGAGCCACGACAGCCCGGTCGCGAGACCGGAGAGCGCGAGAAAGAGCCACGTGCGCCGTGACAGTTCGCCCAAGGCCATGGGCTTGACCGTGGCGAAGGCGATCGCCCAGGCGAAAACGAGCACGACGGAAGTGCGGATGGCCGTGGCGAGATTGGAGTTCACGCCGGCGACTCCGACCTTGGCGAGGACGGCGGTTGCGCCGGCAAACAACGCGGAGAGGAGGGACCAGAAGAGCCAGTTCATGGAATCATTTGGGTGAAGACCGCGGCACCAAGGGCGCCTCTTTCTTGGCGACGCCGGGCCGCTGCCCGCTATAGATGCCGGAATGGCCGCTGAAGAGATAGGCGACGCAACAGGCCACGGCGAAGTAAACGGTGTGATGGGCGCCAAACAGCTCGATGCCCATCATGGTGCACGCCAGGGGAGTGTTGGTTGCGCCGGCAAAGACCGCGATGAAACCGAGGGCCGCAAACAAATCGACGGGTGCGCCGAGGAGCACGGCGAGGGTATGGCCGAGCGTTGCGCCGATGAAGAACAACGGCGTGACCTCGCCACCCTTGAAACCGCTGGCGAGCGTGACCGCGGTGAAGAGCAGCTTCCACCACCAGCTCCATGGCGGCGCGCCGCCGGGATTGAAGGCCGACAGGATGGTCACGGCGCCGGGCTCGGGCGAGGTGACGCCGATGCCGAGGTAATCGCGCGTGCCCAGCAGATAAACCAGTGCAATCACGAGGATGCCGCCGACGGCGGGACGCAGCGGCGCGTAGGCGATGAAACGGGTGAATTGCTCCTTAAGCGTGTGCGTGAGCTCGGCGAAAAGCTGGCTGGCGAGACCGAACAGGATGGCGACGAGCACGACTTTGCCCAGCAGCGGTCCGTCGAGGAAGTGAGTTCCGCCCGCGGCCCCGGCGAAATCGATATGATAGACCGCGTGGTGAATGCCCCAGGCGGTGCAGGTGAAATCGCCGACGAGGCTGGCGACCAGGACCGGAATCAGCGCGTCGTACTGCATGCGGCCCACGACCAGCACTTCCATCGCGAAGATCGCGCCGGTCAGCGGCGTGCCGAAGACGGAGCCAAAGCCGGCCGCCACCCCCGCCATCAGCAGCACGCGCAGGTTTGCCGGATGGATGCGGCCCAGCCGCGCATAGACGCTGGCCAGGCTTCCGCCCATCTGCACCGCCGTGCCCTCGCGCCCGGCGGAGCCACCAAAGAGATGGGTGATCAGCGTGCCCACGAGCACCAGCGGAGCCATCCGTCCCGGCACGCCGCCGCCGGGCTCATGGATTTCCTCCATGATAAGATTGCTGCCGCCCTCTGCACGCCGGCCGAAGGTGTGATAAAGCCAGCCGACGGCCAGGCCCGCGACCGGCAGGAGGAAAAGCAGCCAGCCATGTTCCCAGCGCAGGCGCGTGACCTGATCGAGGGCCCAGAGAAACAGTGCGCTCGCCGAGCCGGCGAGCACGGCGACGGGCAGCACGAGGACGGTCCAGCGGAGCAGCTGCCAGAGACTGCCGAGGTGCTCCCGGATGTTGAGCACCCGCTTCATGAGCGGTGGCGCCGGAGGAGCGCGAGGTTGCAGGAAGACAAGGGAGGAAATGACATGGCCTGTTAGCGTTTGAGTTTAACAGGAGTCATCAGCCCTGCGGGTGCGGGGCGGTTTACCCTTGCGGGAGGGCGGAATCCATCGCCGACCGGATTGAAACGGCCGCCGTTCTTTTGGCAAGCCGCACGATTGCGGCTCGAAAGTCCAACGTCCGGCCGGCATGGTCGCCGGGTTGAGCTTACTGCGCAAAATCCTACCGCTGCTGCTCCTGCCGGCCTGGTTGCCGGCGGTCCCGCTGGCCGGCGCTGATGGGCTGGCCGCCCGGGTGATCCTGCTCGCGAACCGCGACGATCCCGACTCGTTGCGCATTGCCCGCCATTACGCCGCGGTCCGCGGGGTACCGCCCGAAAATATCATCGCGCAAAGCATGCCGCTCACGGAGACCATTTCGTGGACCGACTTCGTCACCACAGTGTGGCAGCCTCTGCAGGATGAGCTGGTGCGGCGCCAGTGGATCGACGCCATCCCGATGGCGCTGACGGATGCGGCCGGGCGGAGGAAGCCCGCCATTTCCGGCCATCGGATTTCGTACCTGGTCGTCTGCCGCGGAGTGCCGCTGCGCATCGTCCACGATCCGGCGCTCTATCATGTGATGCCGCCGCTGACCGATGATCCCAAGTTTCGTACCAATGAGGCGGCGGTGGATTCCGAGCTGAGCCTGCTCGCGCAGACCGACAGTGCGATCAACGCGTTTGTCCCCAACCCCCTGTTCCGCAATGACCACCCGACAATGTTCGAGCTCGCGCAGGTGGTGAAAGTCTCGCGGCTCGACGGCCCCACGGCTGCGGACGCCGCCGCGCTCGTGGACCGGGCGGTGGCAGCGGAGCGCACGGGTCTGGCGGGGCGCGCCTATGTCGACCTCGGTGGTTATCATCCCGACGGAGATCGTTGGCTCAAGGCGGTGGCCGGACAACTGGCGGAGCTCGGGTTTGATACCGATGAGGACGATGCGCCCGCCACATTTCCCGCCACCGCGCGGATGGATGCCCCGGTACTCTACTTCGGCTGGTATGCGCCCAACCTCAATGGACCGTTCGCGCTGCCGGGGTTTCAATTTCCCGTCGGGGCGATCGCCATACATATCCACAGTTTTTCTGCGGCGACCCTGCATTCGGCCACGACGGGATGGTGCGGTCCTCTCGTGGCCCACGGCGTGACGGCGACGGTGGGGAATGTCTTCGAGCCCTATCTGCAGCTGACGCACCGCCCCGATTTTCTCCTGCGCGCCTTGGCGCGGGGCGACACGTTTGGCGATGCGGCGTATTATGCGGAACCGGTGCTGAGCTGGCAGGCGATCGCAATTGGCGATCCGCTTTACCGGCCTTTTGCCGTGCCGTTCGAAATCCAATGGAAAAACCGCGCGGAGCTGCCTGCGCGGTTGGCGGGTTATGCGGCGCTCCGGCAGATGCACCGGCTTGAGGCGGCGCACCAGCCGGCTTGGGCTTTGGCCGTCGCCCGGACTGCCATGCGGGAGCGCCCGACGCTGGCGCTCGGCTACGCACTGGCACGGCTCCGGGAGCAGGCCGGTGACCGGGCGGGTGCGGCCCAGGAACTCGGATTTGCGGCGTCATTGCCGGCATTCCCATCGGATGAATGGGCGCTGGCTCATGAGTCGGCCCGCCTGTTGCAACGGACGGGGTCGTCCGCCCAGGCCGCGCAGCTCTACGGTCACTTGCTGCAGGATCAGGCGTTGCCCTGGGAATTGCGCGAGCCCTGGCTGCACGAGGCGCGCGAAGCGGCGCTGTCCGCCGGGGACAATGGGCAGGCGGCAGAATGGAACCGTGCGCTGGATGATCTGCCGGCCGAGGCAAAAAAATAGCGCGGCCGGTGAGGACCGCGCCAAAGAGCGAACAAAGCCGGCTCAGACCTGGTCGACGATGCGATCCGCCAGGCCGTAGGCGATGGCTTCCTGCGCGTTGAGGTAGAAGTCGCGGTCGGTGTCGCGGTTGATGCGCTCGAGCGGCTGGCCCGAGGCGGTGGCGAGGATTTGGTTCAGCTCAGCGCGGATCTTTTCCATTTCCTTCGCCTGGATGTTGATGTCCGACGCCGGCCCGACCATGCGGCCGGAGATCAGCGGCTGGTGAATCAGCACGCGCGAATGCGGATAGAGCAGCCGGCGGCCCTTCGGCGCACCGGAAAGGAGGATGGAGCCCATCGAGGCGGCCATGCCGGTCACGACGACCGTGATGGGGGAGGTCACGAGCTTCATCGTGTCGTAGACCGCCATGCCCGCGGTGATGGAGCCGCCGGGGGAATTGATATAAAACGTGATGGGCTGGCCCGGGGCCACGGCCTCGAGATAGAGCAGTTTCTCGGTGAGGTCCTTGGCGGATTCATCCGTCACGGCGCCCCAGAGAAAGATTTTCCGCTGCTCGAGGAATTTCTTCTGGATGAGCATCGCCACGGGCGCGGAGCTCTTCTTGGCGGCGGCGGTTTCCTGCTCTTCGTCGTCGTCATCCTCGTCGGCGCGAGGGATGGGAGCGGCGAGACCGGGCTGAAGATTGTCGAAATGCATAGGCTGGAAAGGTTGGCGGGCTTCGTCCGGTTGGCAAGTGGTTTGGCCCGATCTGTGGATTTCAACTGCGGATGGGAATGGCTCGAATCACCGATCCGTTTTACACGAGGTAACGGAGGAAACCGAGAGAGCGGGTTTTCGCTTCTCCGTTCTCTCCGTTTCCTCCTGTAAAATCGACTGGAGTTCGGGAGCTAGGGTCCTGATCCGTGGCGGCCTTGCCAACAGCGCTGGCTGCGGCCATTTTCAGCACGCATGACCGTCCAACGCATCTCCGGCCGAATCGTCGATGTGCTCAATCGCGCGGAGTATCCGGGGACGATTGAAGTGGCGGGCGGAGTCATCCGCCGGATCACCCGTGACGCCCGGGTCCGCGGTCCTCATCTGCTCATGCCCGGACTGGTGGATGCGCACATCCACATTGAGAGCTCGATGCTGCCGCCGGTGGAATTTGCCCGGCACGCGGTGGTGCATGGCACGGTGGCGACGGTGTCCGACCCGCACGAGATCGCCAATGTCCTCGGGGCGGCGGGTGTACGCTATATGATCGCGGACGGACGCCGCTCGCCGTTCAAGTTCAATTTTGGAGTGCCGTCCTGTGTGCCGGCGACGACGTTCGAGACGGCGGGCGCGGCGCTCGACGCCCGCGCAGTGGAGAAACTGCTGGCGTTGCCCGCGGTGAAATTCCTCGCCGAGGTGATGAACTTTCCCGGCGTGCTGAACGGCGACCCGCAACTCCTCGCCATGATCGCGGCGGCGAAGAAGGCCGGAAAACCGGTGGACGGCCACGCGCCCGGTCTGCGGGGAGCGTTGGTCAAGCGTTACGCCGCGGCGGGAATCACGACCGACCACGAATGCTTCACGCTCGCCGAGGCGAAGGACAAGTTGGCCGCAGGCATGAAGATCCTGATTCGGGAAGGCTCGGCCGCGCGGAATTTTGCCGCGCTGGCGCCGCTTCTGAAAACGGATCCCGCGGACTGCATGTTCTGCTGCGACGACCTGCACCCCGATCTGCTGATGGTGCGGCATCTCGACGAGCATGTGCGGCGGGCGCTGGCGCTGGGCACGGATCGTTTCGACGTGATGGCCTGCGCGACGGTCAACCCGGTGCGGCATTACAACCTGGCTGTCGGGCTGCTGCGCGTGGGCGATCCGGCGGATTTTATCGAAGTGGATAACTGGAAAAATTTCCGCGTGCAGCGCACCTGGATCGCGGGCCACCTGGTGGCCCGGAAGGGCCGGAGCCTGCTGCCGCGCCAGCGGGTCCGCGTGGTGAACAAATTCCGCGCCCGGCCGCGACGAGCGGAGGATTTTGCCGTGTCGGCAGGATCCGGGAAACTGAATGTCATCGGGGCGCTGAACGGTCAGCTCATCACCCGCGCGCTGCGGCTGCCGGCCAAAATCGTGGCCGGCCATGCGGTCGCCGACCCCGGTCGCGACCTGCTCAAGATCGCCGTGGTCAACCGCTATACGCCGCGTGCACCCGTGGCCGTGGGGTTTGTGCGGGGATTCGGACTGCGCGCGGGAGCGCTGGCGTCATCGGTGGCGCACGATTCGCACAACATCGTCGCTGTCGGTGCGGATGACGCTTCGCTGGCGGCAGCCGTGAACCTGGTCATTGCGCACCGGGGCGGAATCAGCGTGGTCGGACCGCGCCGCCGTGCGGTGCTGCCGCTGCCGATCTCCGGCCTGATGTCCGATGCGGACGGACGGACGGTGGCGCGCCGCTATACGGCACTGGATGCGCTGGCCAAGAAACTCGGTTCGCGGCTGGATGCGCCCTTCATGACGCTGTCGTTCATGGCGTTGCTGGTCATTCCGGATCTGAAGCTCAGCGATCGCGGACTCTTCTCCGGGACGAAGTGGGCGATTCAAAGTGTTTTTGCGAAAGCTGAGTGATGAGGTTGCCTGATTTGACGGATTGAGCTGCCATCATCCCATCCCGACGCCTTTACCCCGCGTGAGCTTGACTACCCCTTTCCCTGTTTCGTCTTCGGACGATTCCTCGCCGATTACCCGTCAGCAATGGAAGTGGTCCGCGCTTGCGGGCATGGCGTCTTATCTCGATGCCGGCTCCATTGTCGCCCTCGGGGCCGGTCTCGCGATCCTGCAAAAGGAATTCGGCCTGACGGACGGAGCCATTGGCGTGCTCGCGGCCATCGGCCCCAATGCGCTTGGTTGCGCGATCGGGGCATTTCTCGGCGGCCGGCTCGGGGACAAGCTCGGCCGCAAACGCATCTACCAATACGACCTGATGGTCTACGCATTCGGCATCCTGCTGATCGCGCTGGCGGTCAATTCGACCATGCTGTTCGCCGGCACCTTCATTGTGGGTGTGGCGGTGGGAGCCGACGTGCCGACCTCGTTGGCGCTGGTGGGTGAATTCGCCCCGGCCAAGGCGCGCGGCAAATTGCTCGGGTTCACCCAAGTCGCCTGGTGTCTTGGTCCGGTGGTCGTTCTGTGGATGGCCCTGGTCTTGGCGCCATGGGGGCTGCTCGGCATCCGTATCGTGTTTCTGCACCTCTTTGTGGTGGCGGTTGTCACTTGGGCGCTGCGCCGCGGCCTTGCCGAGTCCGCCCGCTGGCAGGAAGCTGCGAAGTCGGCCCAGGGCGCACTGGGCAGCGTGGCGGAGTTGTTTCGCGGCTCGAATTTCAAGGCCCTGGTCTGGACCGCGACGATCTACCTCTTCTGGAATATCGCGGCCGGCACGGCGGGGATCTTCAACCCCTATATCATCAGCACGCTCCACGCGGGCGGCCAGGCGATGAGTGTCGGCCTCTCCAGCGCCAACTTCGCGGTCACCATGATCGTGACGGTTACCGTCTTCATGAAGTATGCGGACCGCGATTTTCGCACCCGCCGGCTTATCTGGGGCGTCGGCGCGGTCATGCAGGTCATGGCTTACGGCCTGTTCCTGATCTTCCCGTTCACGATCATGTCGGTCGTGGCCAACATCGGGCTGTTCGCGGTGGGCTCGGCGCTGGCGGGCGAAGCGTTCTACAAGGTTTTCAGCCAGGAACTCTTCCCGACAAAACTGCGCGGCACGGCGCAAGGTTTCACCTTTGGGGTGGCGCGCACCTTCCTCGGCATCTGGAGTTTTTTTGTGCCAGTGCTGGCGCACGCGGGCATCAGGGAAATCGCCGCGCTGCTGACCCTGTTCCTCGCGATCAGCGGCGTGGTCGGTTTCTTTTTCATGCCCGACACCTCGGGCAAATCGCTGGAACAAATTGAAGCGGAGCGCGCCTAGGCTGCACAGCTGAGCGGTTCATGGCGGACCGGATCAGCCTGTCGGGCCAAGGCCAGTTTTTCCCGTTTCTCCCGGCTACCTTTCAGCGGGTAAACGGATCGTGAAAGCGACAGGCCCGCGGGACTGAACTCATTCGACATTGCATCAGGCTGTTGCGCCCCGAGACTGGGCGGGACCTGTCACTCTTCATAGCTCATGTCGAAAAGTAGGAATCCCAAGGCCCCGGCCGCCGGCCCGATTGTCCGGCTCAAGGCCTTTTTCAAAGGCATCCCGGGCTGGCTGCTGGAACTGTGGCGGAGGCGCTCGGTGGACCAGCTTTCGCGGTTGGTGAACTTCGCGGGCAT
This sequence comes from uncultured Opitutia bacterium, assembly GCA_903859715.1. Lineage (GTDB taxonomy): Bacteria > Verrucomicrobiota > Verrucomicrobiia > Opitutales > Opitutaceae > Opi-474. The sequence goes on along the minus strand of CAIONS010000061.1, from coordinate 12,682 downwards.
CGTGGTCGCGATCGGCTGGTTTATTCCGCTGGTGTTCTCCCACGTGAAGATGATCACCCAGCCGGGCCCGCAGGAGTACAACGAGCCGGCCATCTGGCAGGTGACCTGGCTGCTCGATCATGGCCGGAATCCGTACACGATCGCCGAGCTGCCGGGAGCGGCGTATTGTTTCGGTCCGCTCTACAACTACGTCGTCATCGCCTTCAAGCCGCTGCTGGGCCTCGATTATCCGGCGCACCGCATGGTGGTGCTGATCTTCCTGCTCGCCTCACTCTGGCTGATCGTGCGCGTGATGCAGAAAGCGGGGGCGGGGCTCGGCATCGCGCTGCTCTCGGCCGTGTTTTATTACTGGATGAGCCTCGGCAACATCGAGATCACGGCCCGGCCGGACACCCTTGGCCTGTGTTTTTTCCTGCTGGGCATCTATGTGCCATGGGAGCGCGGCTATACCCGCTGGTCCACGATTGTGGGGCTGGGGTGCGCGCTCGTGGCGTTCCAATGCAAATCCTACTTCGCGCTGGCGGGATGTGCGACACTGCTGAGTCACTTCATCGTGCGCGACAAGCGCGAGGCCTGCTGGCTGGGCGTGGGATTTTTCGCCCTGCTGGGCCTGACCTTCTGGCTCTCATGCCATTTCTATCCCTATTATTACATCGAGACGGTCATCGTGCAGCGGGGCGGGGCCATCGTTAACTGGCGGGAGGACGTGTCGTTGATGCACACGCTCATGCTGTTCCAGCGGGGATGGCCGTTCTTCCTCCTGATGGGGTGCGGTCTGGTCGGCTGGCTCTGGCAGCGGCAGGTGGCCCGGCGGCAGGAAAAAATCACTGGCCGGATCGACAAGAAGGCCCGCCGGGGCGAGCTGCGGTTTTTGGCGATGGGCACGGTCTTCATCATCTTCCTCTCGCTGGTCTACTTCTACATGGGCCACAACGCCGGCGCCTATTTCACGTACCATCTCCATCTCCTGTTCCCGCTCATGTTCCTGCTGGCGGCGCATGCGGCCAGCCAGCGGTGGTTCAAGATCGGCTTCGGGCTGATCCTGATCGTTTTCGTCACAGTCTTCATGGACATCCCGGGGGTACCGGACTCGAGCGCGGCCTACCACCGGCTGGAACGCCTGGTGTTCGATACCCATGCCGAGGTGCTGGGCATCGCGTGCGTGACGGATATTTTCGAGCGCGACAACCGCCGGGTACTGCACAACGGCAACACGATGTTCATCGGGTTCGCCTTCGCGGACAATCGCGCGGAGCGGGATCCCATGGTCGGGGCCCTGGCCCGGCGGTACAACGGGACGGAAGCCGACGTCCGGGCGAAAGTGGCGGGCCGGAATTACGCCATGGTGCTGACGGAGTTTGATGAGCCGTATTTTTGCGACCCAGAGCTGCTCAAGCGGAATTACGACAAGGTCGAGCAGGTGGATTATTTCACCTACTTCGGGCACAGCCCGGTCCGCGTCTGGCGGCCGAAGCCCAAGGATCCGGTCGAGAGCAGCGCGCCCTGAAGTTTAAGCGTAAAGACTCGAAGGCGCTAAGTTCGATCGTGAAGGCCGGTCGGTCTTGGCAGAGGAATCAGACTTGGCTTCGCCCTTTGGGCCTTCGCGTCTTTGCGATTCAATTTCCGGCGAACGCGATCAGATCAGGCCGAGCTTCATCTTTCCTTCCTCACTGATCATCGACTGGTTCCACGCGGGCTCCCACGTGATACGGACATCGGCCGCGCCGACACCGGGGACCAGGAGAATTTTGGTCTTCGCATCCTCGGCGATGGCCGGGCCCATGCCGCAGCCAGGCGCGGTGAGCGTCATGGCCACGTCGACCTTGTAGCCGGCCGCCGTGTCGCCGGACACATCCATCGAGTACACGAGGCCGAGGTCGACGATGTTGACGGGAATCTCGGGATCAAAGACGTGGCGCAACTGGGTCCAGATGGCCTCGGGGTCGGGCGCGCCGCCGGCCAGGGTGGCGGCCTTGACCGTGGTATCGGCCACGGTTTCGCCGAGGGCATCGCCATCCTTGGCTTCAATGCGAAAGAGACCGAAGTCGGTGGCGACGGTGTAGGTGCCGCCAAGCGTCTGCGAGATCGTGATGCGCGTGCCCGCGGGCAGGGGAGTCTTGTCGCCGGAAGGAATCTGCGTGGCAGTGACCTCGCGGGAGAGGATGCGGTCGGTGTTCATGGGAGGGGCTACTTCTTGAACTTCGTCTTGATCAGGTCGCGGAAGGCGTCGTGCAGCGGCTCGCTGGCGAGCTTGCTGAGGACCTCCTCAAAAAATCCGAAGGTGAGGAGTTCGCCGGCGTCGTCCTTCCGGATGCCGCGGGCCTGCAGATAGAACTCCTGCTCGGGATCGATGCGGCTGGAGGTGGCGCCGTGAGTGCAGCGGACGTCATTGGCCTGGATTTCGAGGCCGGGGAGTGAATTGGCCTCGGCGTCGTCGCTCAGCATCAGGTTGCGGTTGCTCTGGTAGGCGTCGGTTTTCTGTGCGTCAGGGTCGACGACGATGAGCCCGGAGAAAATGGTCTTCGACTGGTCGAGCAGGGCGTTCTTGTAGAGCAGGTTTGAGCTGGTGTGCGGCGCCTGGTGGATCTGCAGGGTCCGCTGGTCGAACTCCTGGCTGCCGTGCGCGACGGTCAGGGCGAGCATTTCGCTGTGCGCGCCGGGGGCCTGCAGCTCGCTATGGCTCTCGTGGCGGGACTGGCGGCCGCCGAGATGGAGGTTGAACGACTGCACCCGGGCGTCGCGACGCGCGACGATGGAATTGGACTGGAACGAGAGGGTTTCGCGCGACCACGTCTGGGCGGCCGTGTAGGTGAGCTGGGCGCCATGGGCGGCATAGAGGTCGTTCTGGCCGCAGGCGAAATGGGCGCCGTCATCAGCGGAGCGGAAGAAATCCACGACGGTCGCCCGGGAATTGCCCTCGGCGATCACGAGCGTGTGCGGAAACACCGCGGCGGCGGCACCGTGCGCGTAGTGGAACACGGCGAGCGGCTCCGCGAGCTCGACGCCGCGCGGCAGGTAGATGAAGGCGCCATCATTGAGCAGCGCCGTGTGCAGGGCGGAAAATTTCTCGGAGCCCTGCTTCGCGGGCTGGGCCAGGAGATGCGCCTTCACGAGGTCGCCATGCTTCAGGAGGGCGTTTTGCAGCGTTTCAAAGATGACGCCGCGCCCGGCGAGTTCAGCGGAGATGGGTTCCTGCGCCACCAGGCGGTTGTTCGCGAGGACGAGCTTGCCGGCCTTGGCGATGCCGATGGGCGAGTGGCCGAGCTGGGCGGCCGTGACGGCGGCGGGCAGCACGTAGCCGTCGAGCTTCAGGCCGGTGAGCGTGGCAAAGCGCCAGGATTCGTCGGTGCGCTTCGGCAGCGGGAGCGAGGCGAATTTTTCATAGGCTGCGCGCTTGCGGTCGAGCCACCACGCCGGGAGGTGCGAGACGGAGGCGAGATGGGCGGCAAAGACCTCGGGCGTGAACGATCCCAAGGCGGCGGGGGCGAGAGTGGGCGAGGCGGACATGAGAAAATTTTCGATTTTGGATTCTCGATTTTCGACTGGGAGGCGGAATTTTCGGGGAATCGAAAATCAGGCCTCCAAAATCGAAAATTCGGTCGGCGTCAGCCCACCGAGCCTTCCATCTCGAGGTCGATGAGGCGCTTCAGCTCGACGGAGTACTCCATCGGGAACTGGCTCGCGAGGTCGTTGACGAAGCCGTTGACCGAAAGGCTCATGGCCTGCCCCTCGGTGAGGCCGCGCTGCTGCATGTAGAAAATCTGCTCCTCACTGACCTTCGAGACGCTGGCCTCGTGCTGGACGCTGTTGGCATCGCCGCGGACGGTGATGGCCGGGTAGGTGTCGGTACGGCTGTTGGTGTTGATCAGCAGCGCGTCGCACTCGGTGTTGTTCTTGCAGCCCTTGAGATGCTTCGGGATGTGCACGACGCCGCGGTAGGTGCTGCGGCCCTGGCCGACGGAGATGGACTTGGCGACGATGTTGGAGGTCGTCTCGTCGGCGGCGTGGATCATCTTCGCGCCGGTGTCCTGGTGCTGGCCGTCGTTGGCGAGCGCGATGGAGATGACCTCGCCGCGGGCCTTGCGGCCCTTGAGGACGACGCCGGGGTATTTCATCGTGAGGCGGCTGCCGATGTTGCAGTCGATCCACTTGATCTCGGCTTCCTCGTGCGCGACGCCGCGCTTGGTGACGAGGTTGAAGACGTTGTTGGCCCAGTTCTGGACGGTGATGTACTGGATCTTCGCGCCCTTGAGGGCGACGAGTTCGACGACGGCGGAGTGCAGCGTCGAGGTGGAGAATTTCGGGGCGGTGCAGCCTTCCATGTAGGTGAGCTCGGCGCCCTCGTCACAGATGATGAGCGTGCGCTCGAACTGGCCAAAATTCTCGGCGTTGATCCGGAAATAGGCCTGCAACGGGTGGGCGACCTTCACGCCCTTGGGGACATAGATGAAGGAGCCGCCGGAGAAGACCGCGCTGTTGAGCGCAGAGAACTTGTTGTCGCCGGTCGGGATGACCTTGCCGAAATACTTGCGGAAGATTTCCGGATGCTCGCGGAGCGCCTCGGTGGAGTTCGCGAAGATGACGCCCTGCTTGGCGACGACGTCCTTGATGTTGGAATAGGCCGCCTCGGAATCGAACTGGGCCTCGACGCCGGCGAGGAATTTGCGCTCCTGCTCGGGAATGCCGAGGCGTTCAAAGGTCTTCTTGATATCGTCGGGGACCTCATCCCACGTGCGCTTGGGCTTCTGGCCGCTGGCGAGGTAATAGCGGATCTTGTCGAAATTGATGTTCTCGAGGTCCTTCGTCGCCCAATGCGTGGGCATGGGTTTGGCAAGGAACTGCTTCAGGGCGTTCAGGCGGAACTCGAGGATCCATGGCGCCTCCTTCTTGACGGAGCTGATGTAGCGGACGGTTTTTTCCGACAAGCCGGTGCCGGCGTCGAACTCGTAGTCCATCTTGTAGCTGAAATTGCCGGCCGTCTGGTCAATGCCGGAGACCGGGTTCGCGGCGGCTTCGTCGGCGAGGGGGGCCGCGAGGGATTCAGTTTCAGTGACGTCGGACATAGGGCGGGAAAGGTGGAAGGTTTAGGCGCGGACGAGCTCTTTCTTGACCCAGTCGTAGCCCTTGGCCTCGAGCTCGAGGGCGAGGGATTTGTCGCCGCTCTTCACGATCCGGCCATCCCACATGACGTGCACGTGGTCGGGCACGATGTAGCCGAGCAGGCGCTGGTAATGGGTGATCATGAGGACGCCGAGGTTGGTGCTGCGGAGGGCGTTGACGCCGTCGGCGACGATGCGGAGGGCGTCGATGTCGAGGCCGGAGTCGGTCTCGTCCATCAGCGCGAACTTGGGCTCGAGCATGGCCATCTGGAGGATCTCGCAGCGCTTTTTCTCGCCGCCGGAGAAGCCGTCATTGATCGCCCGCGAGGTGAACTTGCGGTCGATCTTGAGCAGATCCATTTTCGAATACAGCCGCTTGTAGTAACCGGTGGCGTCGAGCTCCTCGCCTTCGCCCATGCGGGCCTGCACGGCGGCGCGGAGAAAGTTGGCGATGGAGACGCCGGGAATTTCACTCGGGTACTGGAAGGCGAGGAAGAGGCCGGCGCGCGCGCGCTCGTCGGGCTGCATCGCCAGGATGGAGCGGCCGTCGAGCAGCACGTCACCCGAGGTGATGGTGAAGCTGGGGTGGCCGGCCACGGCCTTGGCGAGGGTGGACTTGCCGGTGCCGTTGGGCCCCATGATGGCATGCACCTCGCCGCTGCGGACGGTGAGCGTGAGGCCCTTGACGATTTGTTTTTCGCCGATGGAAACGTGGAGGTCTTTGATTTCGAGCGAGGACATACGAAGTTGAAAGTTGAAGGCTGGAATGTGAAAGGATCCAGCGAGGTCAGTGCTTGGCCTGGGCTTTGCCGCGGAAGGTGATTTCGACGGATTTGGCATCATAGCCGGGGGGCAGGACGGCGCTGACCTTTTCGAGCAGGTCGGCGGGCAGATCGATGTCGTGGGTCGAGCCGCTCTGTTCGTCGTGAAAATGGGCGTGCGGGCGGAGATTCGGGCAGTAGCGGGTGGGACCGCGCTCGAAGTTGACCGCGCGGACGAGGTCGCACTGGACGAGGGTTTCCAGGCAGTTGTAAACGGTGGCGAGCGAGATGCTCGGCAGGTCGGTGCGCACGCGGGCGTAAACCTCATCCGCCGTGGGATGATCGCGCTTTTTCAGGAGCACGTCGTAAATGACTTCACGCTGGGGCGTGGAGCGCAGTCCGCTGTGGGCGAGGCGTTGGGCGAGCGCGTCGGGGGTAGTGATGGGGGTCGGGGACATGATCGGGAGACTCAAGCAATTGGAATGGTTCTAAGTAGCAAGTGATAATTAGAACTATTCTAAACTAGTACCCATCCCGATGAACCGCAATGGGTTGATTAGGATTTCCAGCACCAATGCCACGGTTCGTAGCCGATGCTGTGGGGGTTGTGGCGGGTGTAGGAGAGGTGAAAGCCGAAGGCGCCGGCGTGTTGGCGGAGCCAGCGGAATTCACGGGTCCGGGCGAAGGCGGTTTCGAGCCGGAGATTCGCCGGCGAGCCAAGATCGAGGGCGCGACCCGTGTGATGTTCACTGCAGCCGGGGGCGGCAACGAGACGCAGGATCTGGCCGATGGATTTGCCGGCGGCGAGTTTTGCCCGGATGATTTTGACCTGCCGGGCCACGCTGCGGAAGCCGGAGAGTGGGAGCAGCGTTATGCCATCGCGCGCGGCCGCAGCCTGCATTTTGGCCCACGCGGCGGCGGCACGCGGCGTGAGCCGAACCGGTTGGCCGTCGTCGGCCGCCGGGCCGATTGAGACAAGCCGCCGGGCCTCGCGCTGCCAGGGCAGGTGCCGCTGCACGGTATAATTCGCGGGGATTCCGAGTCTGCGATGAAGCTGGCGGAGCTGGGTTCGCGTGAGGGCCGGCATGGAATCATGGCATACCATCCGGCGGGTCCGGTCGAGGACATCGCACCGCCGGCGATTTTTTCGCGCCGCCCTAGACAAACGCCTCCCGATGCCTAGGATTTTTCCACTGCGGTCATTTCGACCACTGATCTTCAACCCCATAACCCTAACTATTATGAGTACCTTCATTCCTCTCATCAGTTCCGGCACCACTGGCCCGCTCGGCGTGCTGCATCTGCCCCGTTTCTGGCAAAAAGCCTCACTCGAGGCCCGCGGCAAGCTCGACCCCCGCTATCCCGGCTGCGGCGGTGGCTATGACATGATGACCCTCAATGCACTCGGCCTGAACAAAGACGCCATCCTGAAATTCATCAAGGACAGCCGCCCCACGTACCCGCAGCTCGAGGCGTGGATCAAGAAGCAGCCCGGCGTGAAGCTCGACGCCGCTACCATCGCGAAACACAACGCGAGTGTGCTCGGCTACAACCACGACGACGCCACCCGCCAGGGCATCCTCAAGAACAACGGTCTGCCGGATGATGCGTCGGCCGTGAAGGACGCGGTGCACCTTAACGACCTCGACAGCTGGCAGGAATTCCACGCCGACGTGCTGAAATAAGCGCGGAAGCCCTCCGGTTTCGTTTTCACGCCGCCTGCATCACGCAGGCGGCGTTTTTTATCCCGGCACAGCGAAGGCTTCGGAACCGTGCGGCGAAAGGCCGATCGGTAAAAATCCGCCCGGATCCGAAAGGCATCAAGGGTGGTGGCCGGCGAGGAGCGCAGGGCTGTTCGTATCGGTCACCACGGCGCGCGGGGTTGGCCGGTCGAGGACTTCGCGGACCAGCATGATGAGGGTTTGCGCGGTATAGGGCTTGGGCAGGAAATCGCATAGTTCGATTCCAGTCGGCTGGGCGGTGTTGGTGGCAACCTCGATGCCGCTGACGGCGATGATCCGGACGGAAGGATTGATACTGCGGAGGACCTGGATGGTTGCGGCCCCGTCCATTACAGGCATCATCATGTCGGTGAGCACGAGGGCAATTTCGCCGGCATTTTTGGCGTAAAGCGCCGTGGCCTCGGCGCCGTCGCGGGCGATCAGCACGCGATAGCCAAAGGCCTGAAGGGTCTGCTGCGTGATCTCCCGGATCGAGACTTCGTCATCGACCACCAGCACGAGTTCGTTCTGGCCGAGCGGGAGGTTGTCCTTGAACGGGTGTTCGCTCGCCGGGGTCCCGTAAGCGGGATCCGCCGGCAGGTAGACCGAGAAGGTCGAGCCGCGGCCGACCTCGCTGTAAACGCTGATGGATCCGCCGTGGTTCTTGACGATGGCATGCACGGTCGCGAGGCCCAGTCCCGTGCCTTTGCCGATTTCCTTGGTGGTGAAAAAAGGCTCGAAGATCCTCTCCCGGATCTCCGCCGGAATGCCGGAGCCAGTATCAGTCACGCGCAACAGCACATGCGGACCGGCTTTGATCCGATGATCCAAGCCGTGCTTGGCCGCCTGGCTGGTGCCGGCGTATTGGTCGTCAATCGTGACATTGGCCGCCTTCAGGGTAAGCAGGCCGCCGTGCGGCATGGCATCGCGCGCATTGACGGCGAGATTGAGCAGCACCTGATGAAGCTGGGTCGCGTCCCCGATGATATGCCAGAGATCATTGGACACTTCGGTCACGATCCGGATGTTCCGGGGAAAGGTTTCGCTGATGATTCCCTCCAACTCGCTGATCATGTTCTGCAGGCGGATGCCAGTGCGGCGAACGTCCACTCCCCGTCCGAAAGAGAGGACCTGGCGCACCAGATCGGCTCCGCGGCAGCAGCTGACATAAATGGTATCGAGCATTTTCCGGCGCCGGGGGTCGTTGGCCGGATCGACCTTGAGCAGCTCGATCGCCATCATGATCGGGGCGAGCACATTGTTCAGGTCATGGGCGATGCCGCCGGCGAGCGTCCCGATGCTTTCCATGCGCTGGGCGCGCAGGTATTGCGCCTCCATTTTTTTCTGTTCGGTGAGGTCGCGCAGGCCGCCCACCATGCGGAGGCCGCGGCCGGTTGCGTCACGGAGAATGTAGCCGCGGTCCTGCACGAAGGCGTAGCTGCCATCCTTGCGCCGAAAGTGGTATTCGGCGCTCCATGATTCCGCCCGGGAATCGATGGCGAGGTGAAGGCTCTCGATGATCCGGCTGCGGTCATCGGAGTGAATACGGCTGCTCCAGGCTTCAACGCTGGGTTCAAGTTCACCGGCGATGAAGCCGAAGGCGGTCAGAAATCCCTCATTCCACCAGACGGTGTTGGCCGGGATGTTCCAATCCCAGATCGCATCACTCACAGCGCGGGCGACGAATCTGAAGCGCTCCTCGCTCTCGCGCAGGGCGGCGCTCACGCGCTCCGGTTCGGTCATGTCCACGGCGAGCACCAGCCGGGCCGGCCGGCCGGCGAATTCGATTCCATGGGCGAGCGTGTCGACGGGGAAGACCGTGCCGTCCTTTTTCTGGTGCTGATACCGGCCCGCGCTGCGGAAATTGATGGGGGCCGTGGCAGTCCGAAGCAGGAAATCCGGGATTGCTCCCGGCGGGCGGATATCCCGGGCGCTCAACCGCAGGAATTCCCCGCGGGTATAGCCATAAAGCGCGAGGGTGGCTTCGTTGACCGCGAGAAATTCCAGGGTCCGGGGATCGAAGACCCACATGGGCGACGGGTTGCGCTCGAACAGCAGCCGATACCGTTCCTCGCTTTGGCGCAGGGCGAGTTCCCCGAGTTTCCGTTCCGTGATATCCTGCAGGGTGCCCGACTCCCGGATCCGGTTGCCTTGGTCATCCAGAAGCATCTCGGTGACCTGATGAATGTAGCGCACTTCACCATTGGGCCGGATGATGCGGTGCTCGAAATCCACGCGGCGGGACCCTTCGGCGGCCGCCTTCTTTTCCTGATGGACGAAGGCGAGATCGTCCGGATGCACCTGGTGGTAAAAGGTCTCGGAGTCGGGCGGAAAATCCTTCCGCGCGATGCCGAGAATCTGGTAGACCCCGTCCGACCAAAGCAGCTGATGGTCGGACAAGTCGTATTGCCAGTCGCCCAGTCCGGCGATGCGCTGCGAGCTTTCGAGCCGGGTGAAATTGAGGCGCGCCTCATTCCGGTGCAGCACGCGGATTTCGAGCAGGTTGTGCACCCGGACCAGGATCTCGACGAGATCGAACGGTTTGCTGACGAAATCCTTCGCCCCGGCCCGGAGCGCGCGGAGCTTGTGCCCGGGCTGGGCGGTGATCACGAGGACGGGGAGATCTCCGCCCGGTTCGATTTCCTTCAGGCTTTGCATCACCTGAAATCCGTCCAGGCCGGGCATCTGCAGGTCGAGGAGGATCAAATCATAACGGTGCCGGCGGTGAAGCTCGCAGACGGTGTGGGGATCACGCGTGGCCGTGACCGCAACATAGCCGGCGCCCTGCAGCATTTGTTCCAGCAGGGAGACGTTGGCCTGCTGATCATCGACGATCAGGATCTGGGCCTTGAGAATGTCCGCGGCCGTGATCATGGTGCGGGAGAATGGGTCCGGGCCGGTTCGGCTTCCGCGAATTCCAGGGCCGTGTTCAGCGTGTCCATGAAATCTTTGACATTGATGGGCTTGGTCAGATAGCGGAAAAATCCCGCCTCCAGGCCCCGGTCCATATCGCGGGCCATGGCATTGGCACTCAGGGCCACCACGGGAATGTGGGCCGTGACCGGATTGTCCCGCAGGATCTTCAGTGCCTTGAGTCCGCTGAGGCCCGGCAAATTGATGTCCATCAGGATGACCGTTGGCCGGTGGACGAGGGCCAGCTCAATGCCGAGGGTGGCATTCACCGCGCTCATCATCCGGATGTCAGGGCAACGGGCGATGAGTTGCTCGACCAATTCCATATTGGCGGGGTTGTCCTCGACGTAGAGCAGGGTACGGGGCGATGCGCCGCCGGAAAGCGGGGCGCGGACGGATGGCTCGGTTTCGCCAAGCTGACTCTTGAATTGGGGCGCCGCGGTTGAGGTCAGTTCGCACCAGAACACGCTTCCAGTCCCGGGGATGCTTTCCACGCCGAGGGCTCCTTCCATCAGTTCGGCGAGCCGCTTGGTTACCACGAGCCCGATACCCGTGCCGGCCACACCGCTGGCTTCCTGGCCGAGCCGGTTAAAGGGCTGGAAAAGCTGCGCAATCTTGTCCGTCGTCAAGCCCTCGCCGGTGTCCTTGACGCTGACGCGGATCCGATCCGGTGCGCTTATGCTGCAGTCGACGACCACCAGCCCATGCTCCCGATTGTATTTGATGGCGTTGGAAAGCAGGTTGATGACGATCTGCTTCAGGCGCGTCATGTCGGCCTGGACAAAGACGGGGTTGTCGAAGCGGGGAAAACGCATGTGGATGCCTCGTTCCCGCGCGAGCGGTTCCATCATCGAGCGGCATTCGTCCATCACTTCCGCCAGTGACACCGCTTCCTTCGACAGTGACACTTGCCCGGACTCAATGACCGAGAGATCAAGAATCTCATTGATCAGTTTCAGCAGGTGCCATCCCGCTTGGAGGATCTGGGTGATGCGGGCCGCCTGGGCGGCGGTCGGCACCGGTTCAGCTGACTCCATCAGCTGGGCAAACCCGAGGATCGCATTGAGCGGACTGCGCAGCTCGTGGCTCATGCTGGAAAGAAAATCGGACTTCGCGAGATTGGCCTTCTCCGCGGTAAACTTCGCGCTCGCCAGCTCCACATTTGTCTCCTGCAGCGCCTGCTCGAAGCGCTTGCGTTCCGTCACATCGCGCGCCGCGGCAAACACGCCCTGAAGCCGCCGGTCGCGGTCATGGAAAGTGGTCGCGTTGTAGGACACCACGGTTTCCTTGCCGTCCCGGGCCCGCGCCGTGAGTTCGTAGTCCGTGACCTTCTTTTGGCCCAGCACCAGCGTGATGGCGGCCTCGGCCCGTTCGGGGTCGGTAAAATAGCTTTTGAACGGTGCGCCGATCAGCTCATCGCGCGTGCATCCGGTCAGCGCCTCCATCTGTTTGTTGACGTCGGTGATGATACCGAGCGGATCGGTGGTCATCAGGGCGTCGATGTTGGATTCAATCAGCGAGCGGGTGTAGAACTGCTGGTCGCGCAGGCGCTGATCGAGCTTCTTCCGTTCTTCCTCGACCTGCTTGCGGGCGGTGTTGTCGGTGCCAATCAGCAGGTAGCCGATGATGCCGCCTCGCGCATCGCGCAGTGCCGTGACGGAGACGATGGCCGGAAAGCGGCTGCCGTCCTTGCGGATGTAGGTGAGCTCATAGATGTCCTCGATGCCGCGCGAGGCCTTGAAGACCAGGGCTTCGAAACCGGGGGTGATCGGGGTGGCCAGTTCGAGGCTCAGCGCCTTGGCGCGTGCAATCACTTCCTGCGGATCCGAGATGTCGGCGGGCGTGATCTTGTTCATCACCTCGGTGGCTGAGTAGCCGAGCATGCGCTCGGCGCCGACGTTGAAGATCTGGATGACGCCCTTCTCATCGGTGGCGATGCTGGAAAAATTGGCGCTGTTAAAGATGGCGCTCTGCAGCGCACCAGCCTTGAGCAGGGCTTCCTCGGCCCGCTTGCGGGCGCTGTTGTCGGTGCCGATCAGCAGGTAACCAATGATCCCGGCCTGCTCATCGCGCAGTGCCGTGACGGAGACGATGGCCGGAAAGCGGCTGCCGTCCTTGCGGATGTAGGTGAGCTCATAGATGTCCTCGATGCCGCGCGAGGCCTTGAAGACCAGGGCTTCGAAACCAG
>CAIONS010000060.1 GCA_903859715.1 uncultured Opitutia bacterium | reverse complement strand
TTTGAGGGCGGACGGCTTGGATAAAACCAAGGGTCGACTTGATTACGGGGCGTAGGTGATCGTGCGAACACCGGCGACGCCGCTGATCGTGATCGTGGTGCCCTGCGAGAAGCCGGTCGGGTAGGTCTCGTTGGCCACCAGGTTCAGCGCCTTCACGTAGTTCGAGGAACCGACGAGGTCCGTGACCGCCACGGTCGAAACGCCGTTCTCGAGGTAGTATTGGTCAGCCGCCGCGGAGAGCTGGCGGGCATTGTTCAAGACGGCCTTGTCCTGCGAGGACTTGCGGACCTTCTGGAACGCGGGAATCGCCATCGCGGCCAAGAGGCCGATGATGACGACGACGATCATGATTTCGACGAGGGTGAAGCCCTTGTTGGACTGGGTATTTTTCATGGGGGTGTGGTTGTGTTTTATTGTTATAATACGAATGCCCTGAATGAGCAGAAAGCCATTAGGTAGCAATAAGACATACTTTGGCGAGGGTATTTATACCTCTTTAGTGTATCCACCTACCGCAGGGATTACGCAATTCAAGGTAGCATATCAGCACCTTGGCTTATTTTTATGCTCAAGGACGAAGGTAAGCTGACTGATTTTAAGCCAGTCTAAGAAGAGACCGATTGGTCCGTCTTCCAAAGACGCCATGAAGCGAATGTCCTGCCTTGTACTGCTGTTGATCTGTGGAATAGCCGCCTTGGGTGCATGGGCTATGGCGCGGACGCAGACATTTCACCGACAACAGGACGCCGCCGTGAAGGACGCGCTCGCGGTCCAAGCCCGGGACAGAATGCCGGCCGACTATTTTTCCAGCCTTATCCGCTCAGCCGATGAGGCGGTAAAGTAAAATCGCCGGAATCGTTCCGCCGGGATGATCGTGGCCGAGAATGCTCACCGAGCCGGTATCCAGGGCAAAATTCAAGCCCTGTTGAACGGGCAGCCCGATCCAGCGCACCGCAAGGGCGCGGAGGAAATGAGCATGCGAGAACAGGGCGACCGTCCCTTCCATCGGACGAAGTCCGGCCAGCACCCGGTCGGCCCGCTGGGCAACCTGCTCTACTGACTCGCCGTTGGGACAGCCCTCCTGAAAAACTGTCCACCCCGGGTTTTGGATGCGAATCTCGGCGGTCGTCCGGCCTTCATAATCGCCGTAATCCCATTCATGGAGATCCGGTTCAACCCGGGCCACAGTGCCGAACCCGGCGAGTTCGCAGGTCCGCCGGGCCCGCTGGAGCGGACTGGTGAGCACGTGGGCAAACTGAATTCCCTGCAGGACATCGCGGAGCTGGGACGCACGTCGCTCACCGTTCGCCGTGAGCGGCAGATCGGTGCGGCTGGTATGCTGGCCCGAGAGCGACCACGGGGTTTCGCCGTGGCGAAGAAGAAAAATCCGCGTGGCCATGCAGGAAAGTCTGATCCGGCTCCGCCTCAACCAGCCGCTCTTTCCGAGCCGGCCGAATATTTCCCCTGCACCGCGAGACTGTTGCACCGCGATCGATGCTGCAGCGCCGTTTGTGCCGCCATCACGTTGGCGGGAGAGCCATGCCATGCTTTCATGGCCGCACCTTGCAACGCTCGGCCGTAGGAAAAAGTAATCGTCCACGGCATGCCGCCCGGCCGGCAGATCGCATTCAACCGTTCCGTGGCCTCGACATCGCTTTGACCGCCGGAAAGAAACACAATCCCGGGCACCGCGGCGGGCACTGATCGGCGCAGGCAGCGCAGCGTGGCCCCGGCCACTTCCTCCACGCCGGCCTGTTGCGGACATTCCTTGCCCGACAGCACCATGCCGGTCTTGAGCAGCATCGTCTCCAGTCCGACACGCTGCTCGATGAGTGCGGTAAAAACCGATTTCAAGACGGCACCCGTGACCTCCTCGCAACGCGCGAGGGTATGGTTGCCGTCCATCAGGACTTCCGGCTCCACGATCGGCACCAATCCGGCCTCCTGGCATAGCGAGGCATACATGGCCAGTACCCGCGCATTGGCCTGCATTGCAGCCATCGTCGGCAGCTGTTCGCCGATCGCAATCACCGCGCGCCATTTGGCAAAGCGCGCGCCGAGTTGCCGGTATTCGGACAGTCGCTCACGCAAACCATCCAGTCCTTCGGTGATTTTTTCCCCTTCGAAGCCGGCCAACGCCACCGTACCCAGGTCCACCTTGATACCGGGAATGACCGCCTGCCGAGCAAGCGCGGCCGGCATCGTTACATCGCCGATTTTCTGGCGGATCGTTTCGTCAAACAGGATCACGCCGCTGATGAATTCCCCCAGGCCGGGAGTCGTGAAGAGCATTTCCCGATAGGCGCGGCGGTTCTCCTCGGTCGAGGAAATGCCGAGATCCTTGAACCGCTTCCCGATGGTCGGAAAGCTCTCGTCCGCGGCGAGGAGACCCTTACCTGGAGCGAGGAGTGCGGCGATGGTGGATTCCACGGTGGTCATGCCCACAGTTCGCGCATTACGCCCTGTGATGCAAGGCGGGGATGCAAACAGGCCGCCCCCCTGGAAGTCCGGCAGTCAGACAGGAAAATCCCCGGTTCGTGTCCGGTACTCACCGCCGCGCATCGTACCTTTACGGATGAGTCAGTCGGTGACTCGCGTAAAACTCACGCGCCTTGGCCAGCAGCTGGGCCTCGGTGAGATGGTGCTCATCGATAACCACTGAGCCGATCACGCGCCGGGCGAGCTCCGGGCGATGGTGCTTAAGCCAGGCCGCAAACTGATCCATTTCGCTGCTGGTGCCCGTGCCGGTTCCAAAGATCAGAATCTTTCCCGCGCTGTTTAACACGCCCGCCACCGGCTCAAAGAAACTATTGGGATCGGGCTTTTCCTTCCCCCGGGAAAAATCCTTCGAGTTGTGCGCAGGGCGGAAAAAATCTTCCGCCACATGGGGCCGGATCTGTTGCGGGATGGAGCCGGGGCTGGCCGAGCGGTAAATGCGGGCTTCCTGGTGATCGATTACGACCAGCCAGTCGGTTTCGTTTTCGGTCGTCCCGGAAGGAGCCGCCTCCGACCGCTCGAGAAAGTGACGCAGAGCCATCAGTTCATCCGTTTCCGCCACATCTTTGGTACGGGGTGGATGGAGGACCAGAGTCTGGCCATTGCGCGTCACCTTCAGATTCCCATTGGGCTCATCCTCGACCTGAGCGATGTGGCGAAACAACGCATGAACCTCCCGCCAGGCGAGATTATGCGAAGCGGGATGCTGGAAAATGGTTTGATAGGTGCGCAGATGCGAACCAGCGAGAGAAGGAATCGAATTCATGGTTTGGAAAAGGAGGGTTGAAGGGCCGAAATCGACTGGCAGTCGCGCCGGCGTGCGCGGAAAGGGTTCGGCCGGGAACTGCGACCCAACACCGTCACCTCTGAGACCTGAAGTGACTGCACAAGTGTCGGGCTATTTTCCCGGCGATGCACGATGCGCTGTAAGCCCTCCGCAGCCTATGGGGCATAACCCTACCCCGCCACGTATCGCGGCACTTTCACGGGCGCCCCGGAAACAGTTCGGCGATTTTCCGCGCGCGATAGTCGAAGATTGAAGCGAGCTGGCGGCGGATCCAGAGGGCATGCACCAAGTCACCGCAGGGACCCCAGCCGACTTCATACGTGACGCGGTCGGTCATGTTCACGCCCTGGCCGTCGGGCGCCGGCATGAACTGATGCTCGTGGTGCCAGAGCTTGTAGGGGCCGATCCGCTGTTCATCGACGAATCGCGTTCCCTCGCTTACCTGCGTGATCTCGGTCAGCCAGCGGGTGGTCACGCCCGGCAGAATGCCGATCCGGTATTCGATGAGCTGCCCGGGATACATCCGCGCCGGAATCTCACCGACGATGGCAAACGCGACCGTCGGGGGCGTGAGCACATCGAGGTTGCGCGGCGTCGCGAAGAAGGACCAGATCGCGGCGGGATCGCCTGGCACGAACTGCTCACGCAAAAGTCGGTGGATCATCCGCGCAAAGGGAGTCAGTTCCACACCGGAGGCAAGCCCACTACCTCCACGCGTCTGCGCCGGCTTAACCAATAAAAAAGGCCGTCGTGAGACGGCCTTCGCAATCCGAGGACACAGCCCAAGGGCTGCTATGTCTTCATGATCCTGCGGCCGGCAGGACGATCCTTGATCGGGCCCTTGCCTCCGGGTGACTTGGCAGCGCGTTTTTTTGCGGCGGTCATTCTTCCGCCTCTGCTTATTTTTGCCATGGATGAATCCTCTGTGGTTGGGTTGATGACGTGTACCTTCCCAGCGATGATGCCGCAGTCGCGGGATCCCGTCTATCAGGTGTAACCCTACGTCACTTTTCGCAACTCGATCAGCCGCGCGCAATCGGCCGCAAGGGATCGGCGATCCATTCACTCCACGAGCCGGCGTAAAGTTTGGAACCTGTCAGCCCCGCATGTTCCATGGCGAAAAGATTAACGCACGCCGTAATCCCTGAGCCGCATTGGTGAACTACGTCGGCTGGATGCCATTCGCCCAGCAGGGCTTCAAATTCCCGTTTCAATTCCGCCGGCGATTGCAAGGTCAGGTCGGGATTGAGGTTCGCCTTGAAGGGGCGATTGCGGGCCGACGGAATATGGCCCGCCACGGGATCCACCGGTTCAACCTCACCACGGAAACGTTCCGGCGTCCGGGCATCGAGTACGTGCGCGTTTCCGGCGGTCACCGCGTCCAATACCTCGGCCACGCTGACCACCTGCGCCTCATCCGGCCGGGCGGTAACGAGGCCACCTGCCCGTGGAGCTGAAAAATCTGTCGTGACCGGGTGACCGTCGGCGACCCACTTGGGAATTCCGCCGTCGAGTACGCCCACCTTGGTCAGCCCGATCCATCGGGCCAGCCACCACAGCCGCGCGGCATACTGGCCACCCACATCGTCATAAGCCACGATCTGCGTGGCAGCTGTCACTCCGTGCCGCGCAAGAAAGACCCCAAAATCGCCGGCCTTCGGCAACGGATGCCGTCCGTTGGCTCCGTTCTTCGCCCCTGAAAGCGCCGTATCCACCGGCGCAAAATAGGCCCCGGGAATGTGCCCCGCCTGATAAAGCTCCGCGCCCCGCTTCGGTTTGAAGAGATCATGCCGGCAGTCGAAGATGATCCAGTTGGCGTCGGACAGATGGGAAAGCAACCGGGCAGTGGTGATCAGCATGCCGTGACGATGGACGGACTTCATTCCGAAGGAGAAACAAAAACCAGCAGAGGCTTCCCCGCTGATTTTCGCGGATCCAAAAGACCGCACTTATTTCCTCAGCGACGCGCAGAACCTCGCCAGCCGGGTCACGCCCTTGGCGATGATCTCATCGCTCGTGGCATAACTGAGCCGGAGATAGCCTTCGGCGCCGAAAGCGCTGCCGGGGACGGCCGCGACCTTCTCGGTGTCGAGCAAACGGCTGCAGAAATCCACATCCTTCAGGCCAAAACTGGAGATGTTCGGAAACAGATAGAACGCGCCCTGGGCCAACAGGCAGCTGACGCCGGGGATCTTGTTGAGCTCGGCATGAAGATTCTTCCGCCGGCGGTCGAACGCCGCGAGCATCGGCACCAGCGCAGCCTTCGTCTTTTCCTTTTCCTTGAGCGCGGCCAGCGCTCCGTACTGGGTGAAGGTTGTGACGTTGGACGTCATCTGGCTCTGCAATTCCGTGATCGCCTTCGCGATGGGCAGCGGGGCCAGGGTCGTGCCAATGCGCCAGCCCGTCATGGCGTAGGTCTTGGAAAACCCGGCAATGATAATGGAGCGCGCCTCAGCCTCGGGGGAAAGCGTGGCGATGCACGTGGGCTGGGCGCCGTCGTAGACGAGATGCTCGTACATCTCGTCGGACAGGATGTAGAGGTTGTGCTTTACCGCGACGTCGACCAAGGCGGCGAGTTCTGCGCGGGTGTAGACAGCGCCGGTCGGATTCGAGGGCGAGTTAAGGATGAGGAGCTTCGTCTTTGGTGTGATGGCGGCGGCGAGTTGGGTAGGCGTGAGCTTGAAGCCGGCGCGATCATCGCAGAGCACGAACTTTGGGGTGGCGCCGGACAGCTTGACCATTTCGGGATAACTCACCCAGAACGGCGCGGGAATGATGACCTCGTCACCGGGCGAGCAGGTCGCAAGGATACCGAGGTAGCAATTGAACTTGCCGCCGGGCGAGACGATGACCTGCGCCGGCACCGCCTTGAGGCCGTATTCGGCGGCATACCGCTCGACGATGGCCTGGCGCAGGGGTTCGATGCCCGGCGTCGGCGAATACTTGGTCTTGCCCGCCTTGAGCGCGGCAATGCTCGCGTCCTTGATGTGCTCGGGCGTGTCGAAATCCGGTTCGCCCGCCGCGAAACTGCAGACATCCTCGCCGGCCGCCTGCAGGGCCTTGGCCTTCGCATCAACGGCGAGCGTCGGCGAAGGCGAGATGTTGCGGGCCCAAATGGAGAGCGACGACGGAGCGGAGATCATGGAAGCACAACTAAAAGGAAACGCCCCGCGCAAATGCAAGCCCCCGCACTGACATGCCCGGGAACCGTTTTCCCTTACCGGACAAGCTGAGGCGCGACGGGCGCCCGGCTCACCGCCGGGTGCGTGGCGGATTGACCGGAAGGCCTTCGAGGGCCAGGCGCAGGAGCTCGCCGACGCTGGAGTCCTTGCTCTTCGAGTAACGCTTCATCATCGCCCGCTGCACCGCCGTGATCCGTACGGAAATCTGCTGGTGCGGTTCGTGGTCGGGTTCGCAGCTGTCGAAATCAAACTGCTCGATCGCCAGCCGGACCACTTCGCTCGCAGTCTTCAGTTTGCGGCCCTTCCGGATGGCTTGGATTTTATCGATCAGACTCCGGGGCAGGTCAAAGGTGAGCGGTGCAGAAGACTTGGAGGATCGGGAAACCATAGCGGAAAGGCGGCAGCGGATGAACGGCACTCATCTGGGCCGGACGGGCGCAGCGGAGCAACGAAAAATTGCCGCGCATAAAAATTGACTCAACCGCGGATTGCCTGAGTTTCGCGGAGTCACTTTCGTTCCCCTCCCCATGGCCAAAGTCATCATCGAAGACCTCGTAAAGATTTATCCCGAAAAGAGCGGCCCGGGCGTCCGGGCGGTGAACAGCATCAACCTGACCATTGAAGACCGCGAATTCATGGTCCTCGTCGGCCCTTCCGGCTGCGGCAAGTCCACCACGCTGCGCATGATCGCCGGCCTGGAGGAAATCTCGGGCGGCGCCATTTCCATCGATGGCAAGGTCGTGAACAACGTGCTCCCGAAGGACCGCGACATCGCGATGGTTTTTCAGAATTACGCGCTCTACCCGCACATGTCCGTCTACGACAACATGGCGTTCGGCCTGAAGCTGCGGAAGTTCCCCAAGGCCGAGATCGACGCCCGCGTGCGCGAGGCCGCGACGATGCTCGGCCTGACCGACTATCTCGAGCGCAAGCCCAAGGCCCTCTCCGGCGGCCAGCGCCAGCGCGTGGCGGTCGGCCGCGCGATCGTCCGCAAGCCCAAGGTCTTCCTTTTCGACGAGCCGCTCTCCAACCTCGACGCCAAGATGCGCGTCTCGACGCGCACCGAGATCTCCAAGCTCCATGCCCGGCTCGGCGCCACGATGATCTACGTGACGCACGACCAGGTCGAGGCCATGACGATGGGCGACCGGATCTGCGTCATGAAGGACGGCAACATCATGCAGGTCGCCGCCCCGCTCGAACTCTACAATCACCCGGAAAACATGTACGTGGCCGGCTTCATTGGCAGCCCGCCGATGAATTTCTTCAAGGGCACCATCAAGCGTACCGGCAACCACCTTTCCTTCGTCGAGACCAATCCCAAGGGCACGCCGATCACGGTGCAGCTGAGCGAGGCGCTCGCCGCCAAGGCCGCGGACCACATCGACAAGCCCATCGTCCTCGGCATCCGGCCGGAGGATGTGCAGGACTCGCTGACCCTCTCTTCGCCCAATCCCGCGCACACCATCGAGGTCACCGTCGAGGTCTCCGAGCCGATGGGTTCGGAAACGTATCTCTATCTCGATACCGCCGCCCACTCCTTCATCGCCCGCGTGCGACCGACCGACCGCTTTGAGGTCAATCAGAAGGTCAAGGTCACGCTGCGCATGGACACTGCCCATCTTTTCGACGCCGTCACCGAGCTGGTCCTGAAGTAAGCCGGTGCCAGTAGCAGCCGACGTAAGGCGGCTGGGAATTTGAATCGCGAAGAGGCGAAGGACGGAGCAAAGCCGGAGCTTTGAAATCCGGAGCTCCTCCCCTTTCGATCGAACTTTGCCCCTTCGCGTCTTTGCGCTTAAATCAAGTCCACCGCTTAAGGTGCGATCTCAACAATCTTATCCTTCGCCGGCGGTGTAACCGGCTCAGTGAGTTGCGCGGGCTCAAACACAATGCTCGAAAACTCCAGCCCAAGCGCCGCGCCGGTCACCTGAAAACGGGTCTTGTCCCGTGTCGCCTCATTGCGCAGGTCGACGGTCTTCGGGATGTACTGCTCCCCGACTTTCGCCAGATCGACCAGTGAGAGCGTCCGGAGCACTTTGCCATCCCGACCGATCAGCTCCGTCTGGACCGGGACATTATACTGGGTGTCGAGGTAGGCTCGCACTCCACTGACCCCGGGATGATCCGCCGCCCACGCCACCGGTGGCTTGAAGAAAAATACGTGGGCCGGCCGGCTGCGAATCCGACTGACCTGCTCCAGCGTGGCATCAGGCCAGTAAAGGTACGTCATCTGGAGCTCGAAGGCGGTCAGCTCCACTCCGGGAATCAGGGGTGCAAACGCGTCCACGGCCTGGGGCGACGACGCAGACTGGCCGGCTGCGACCGACCAAACCTGAGGATGCTCCCCATTCTGCACGAGGAGACGGCGCTCCCCGCCAGCCGCATCGGTGACAGCCACACGAGTCACGGCGCCCTGCTCATTGCGCGCGCCCCAAAGGCTGCCGGAAAAATCGCGCTCATCACCCCGCCGCGGCAGCACGCGGAGGACAAACTGAAGATAATATTGCCCCGGAATTCCCGCCCGGCGAAACGCCGCCAGCACCTGCCGGCCTTCCTCCTGATCAGGTTTGCCCAACTGAGCGTAGGTGGTGGCCTGGCCGGCTCCCGGCGACGGTCCCGCGTTCGCCGTGGCGACGCCCAGCACCGCATAAATAAAAAACGCCCGCCAATTCAGGGCGGGCGTGTTTCCAGAAACCGGCATGGGTTCAGGGCTTCTTTGCCGGAGCTGCCGGAGCCGGGGTCGCCGCTGGCGTGACCGCCGGGGCCGAGATTGTCGGCAGCGCACTGCCGGCTGCCGCCACGGCGTGCTTCCGCTGGTAAATGTAGCCCAGATAAAGGACGAAACTCAGGATGAAGAAGGCGATCGCCGCATTGATGGTCGCCTTGCTCAGGACGTTGCCGGTATCGGCGCCAAAGGTTGCTTCGGTCATGCCGCCGCCCAGCGCGCCACCCACGCCGCCGTCCGTCTTGGCCTTCTGGGCGAGAACAACGAGGATGAGGAAGATCGAAATAACGATCAGGACCACCGTCAGAATGGAGAGGAGAATGCTCATGTGAAAGGGTCAGAAAATCAGGCGGCCCCGGGAATTGTCAATGCCGGGTTCGGGATGGCGTCAGGCTGTAGGCTTTAAGCTGTAGGCTGGAAACCCCACCGGCTGTTTTCTGACTCACGGCAGTCTGACGCTTATCGCTTAATGCTCAGCGCCTGGCATCACGTCTCAATCCCAAGCTTCTCCAGCAGGCGCTGAAGATCCTCATTGCCACGGTATTCGATGACGATCCGCCCCTTCTTCGGGGTATGCAGAACCGCCACCCGGGCGCCGAGATGCGAGGTGAGCTTCTTCTCAATGCCAGCCACGGCTTCCGCATCCTTGGCGGAAACCCCGCGGGCCTTGCTGCTGCGCGCCGGGCCGCTGGTGGCCTTGCGTTCCTGCACGAGCTTTTCCGTCGTCCGCACACTCAGGCCTTCCTCAATCACGCGGCGGGCGAGCACGGCCCGCTGGGCGGTGTCCGTGACACCGAGCAGCACCTTGGCATGGCCGACGCTGAGCAGGCTCTTCGCGAGAAATCCCTGAATTTCTCCATCGAGCGCGAGCAGCCGCAGCGTGTTGGCCACCGTGGCGCGGGCCTTGCCGACGCGGTCGGCCGCCGTCTCCTGGGTCAGGTCAAAATCGCGGATGAGACTGGCGAAGCCATGGGCCTCCTCGATCGGGTTCAGCCCTTCGCGCTGCAGATTTTCAATCAGCCCGAGCGCGGCCGAGGACGCGTTGCTCGCCTCCACGATCCGCGCGGGAATGGCCTTGAGTTTCAGCTGCTGGAAAGCCCGCCACCGGCGCTCGCCAGCAATCAGCTGGAACTTGTCGCCCGACTTTCGCACCACGATCGGCTGGAGCAATCCCTCAGAGCGGATGCTTTCGGCGAGTTCGCTGAGTTGCTCGGCCGGAATTTCCCGGCGGGCCTGATAAGGGCTCGGCTCGACCAGATGGACGGCGATTTCCTGATAACCGGGCGCCGCGATCACGGTCACCGCTGCGGCAACCGTTTCGGTTTTGGGCGCAACGGGAGTGGCACTGGCGATGAGACCGCCGAGTCCGCGGCCGAGACGTGATTTGGGTGCAGCAGCCATGGGGTTATTTAGCGGCG
This sequence comes from uncultured Opitutia bacterium, assembly GCA_903859715.1. GTDB lineage: Bacteria > Verrucomicrobiota > Verrucomicrobiia > Opitutales > Opitutaceae > Opi-474. Next base: position 104,115 of record CAIONS010000060.1, on the reverse strand, counting down.
GAGGTTGGGATGAAGAGCGTCTGGCCCGCCTGGATGCGCGAGGGATCGGCCAGTTTGTTCGCGTTGATGATGTCTTGCGACTTGGCGCCCGTTTTCTTCGCGATCACGGCGAGGGTATCGCCCTTCTGCACGGTGTAGCTGACGCCTTCCTTGGAGTAATTGTCACTGAAGCTGGTCTGGATCGTCGGGCGCGTGGCCATGCCCTTGGCGAGGGAATCGATGGCGGCATTCGTCGCATCGCCGAGTTTCTTGATCTGGGCGGCTGTGCGCTCAGCGGTGGCGGTGTCCCCGGCGTTGATGGCGCGCCGGAGTTCGGTCACTGCGTCATTCAGCTCCGCGAGCGTGGCATAGGCCGGAGTAGCCGTGCCGGCCTTTTCCCGCAGTTCGGCATTCTGACGCTCGAGTTGCTCGACGCGGAGCGAGAGTTCACCCACGCGCTGCACCAGCCCGCGGAGATCCTCGCGCATGTTGGCCAGGTCGACTTGCGAAGACTGCGCTTGGAGGAATCCGGCCGACCCACTGAGCAACCCGCCGACAAGGAGCATTCGAAGTAACATGGTCGCGCAGCTTGCGGTAACGGTGTGGCAAAAACAAGAAAGACCTAGCGCCGGAAGGGCGTGGCCGAAACCAACGGAGCCATCGGGCGCGACGCCAGCTCGGTGCCGGACGGGACGGTAAATCCACGTAAAAATTCCGTCGCCGGCAGTAGCTTGCCTCCGGGGCGCTGCAGGCGGCGCACGCGAAGCACGCCTTGGGCCGTACCCACCAGCAGTCCGTCGGTATCGGCTCCAACCACTTCTCCCGGAGACGCCGTTCCCGGCAGGGCATCGGCCAGTCCAAGCTTCACTTCCTGTCCGTTGATGCTGACGGCACACGCCGGCCAGGGAAAGAGGCCGTTGATCCGGGCTGCCAGCTCGGCTGCGGGTCGCGCAAAATCCAGCGCGCCATCCGCTTTTTCGAGTCGCCGGCAGAAAGTCACCGCGTTTTCGTCCTGCGGCGTAAACTTCAGCGTGCCCGCACTCAGCTCCGGCAGATTCCTTGCCACCAGCGGCACACAGGCTGTCGCCAGCTTCGTTTCAATGTCTTCCGCCGTGTCGAGCGGATCAATCGCCACGCGCTCGACGTCGGCGACGGGTCCGGCGTCGAGTTTTTTGACGATCCGCATCAGGCTCACGCCGGTTTCCCGCTCCCCGCTCGCAATGGCCGTCTGAATCGGCGAGGCCCCGCGGTAGTTCGGCAGCAGTGAAGTATGCAGGTTCAGCGTGCCGAGGCGCGGCGTGGCGATGAACTCGTCGCGCAGGATATGGCCGTAGGCCATGACGAGTACGACATCCGCTTCGAGCGCGGCCAGTTGGAGACGCACGTCGTCCGTGAGTTTTTCCGGCTGATAAACCGGCAGGCCTTCGGCGAGCGCCCAAACCTTGATCGCATTCGCCGTGATCTTCTGGCCGCGACCGACCGGGCGGTCGGGTTGGGTGAAGACGGCAGTGATCTTCGCCAGTCTGCTCCCCTCGCCCGCCAGCCAGTCGAGCAGCGGCAGCGCAATCGGATCGGAACCGAGAAAAACGAGTTTAAGCGGAATCACTTCAGCTTCGCTTGCCACGCTTTCACGGCCGGGGCAAGCGACTTGGCGAAAGCGGCGTCCGTACCTGGCTTGTCCAAGCCGTCAAAGACCGCCCAGAACTCCACATGCACCGAGGTCTGGCCCGGCGCCAACTTCGTCAGCGGCCCCAAGGTCTCCAGCTCGATCATCGCGCCATTGGTGAACACTTCAAAGCAGCTGCCGAGGTCCGGATAATTCGCGCCGGCAATCACCGGAGAATATTTCACGAACGTCGTGCCCTTCACCCAGTAGGCGGACCAGCCCGGATAGTTCGTGATGCCCAGTTTTTGGGCCTGCTTCGCCCGCGCCACTTCGATCCCAATGAAATCGCGGCGCATCTGCCAGGCCGGCAGCGAAAGATCCGTGAACGTCCAGGGCACCAAGGCATAATTCGGCAGCAGGTCACCCCGCGCGTGGTCACCTTTCGGCAGCAGCGGCAATACGCCATAGCCACCCGGCCGGAGCATCGTCAGGGCCCAGGCCGCACACTCGATCGGCCAAAGGCCGCGGTTGGCGAGCGTATGCGTGACCTTCACCGTGCGCTCGCCGAGCAATTCCACGGTAATACCCTTTTGCAGGCCCGTGAGTTTCTCGGTGGGTTGGATCAGCGCGACGCCCTTCGGCAGCAATGTCACTCCCAGTGGTTCGTCATCGGGCTGGTAGGTGCGGACAATATCCTCGGGCGAATGCCAGAGCCGGTGCCCGCCCCGCAGATAATAGCCGTGGTAGCGCTGTTCGTTCGCCGGAAATTCCAGGAAAAGGTTGCCCGCCTCGCCGGTGAGCGAACGCAGCGATGTGACGCGCGGACCGACCGCTGTGGGTAGAACGAGTTCGATCGCCCGGGTGGTCAGCTTGATTGCCTCGCCGCCCCGATACTCAGTCTTCGAGTGTTTCATGGATGGAATCCTCGTCGGGTGTCTCGCTAGCTTTCCATTTGGGAGTGTGCGCCTCGGCCCGCGCGGCTTTGCCGGTATACGGAGTGCCGGGCTCGTGCTTTTCCTTGCCGACGAGATCAAAGTAAACCGGACAACCGGCCAGATCGAACTCCTTGACGAGGCCCGCCTCCAGATAGCGGCGGTATTGCTCGGTGAGTTTCTCTTCGCGATTGCAAAACAGCTTGATGCGGAACGGGCGCGTGCCCGTCTGCGTTGCGTAATAAATACGGAAACGGCGGCCGCCGACCGCCGGGGGCGGCGTGCGCTCGGTCAGGTAGCTCAGCACCGCATTCAGCTTGGCCGTGGGCAATTTGATGTCCTGCTGACGGTTGAGCTTCACCGCGGCATTCAGCATGCGGTCGACTTCGTAGCCGCTCATGGCCGAGACAAAAATCAACGGTGAACCTGGCGTGAAATAAAGCCGTTCAAACAGCGCGTGTTCGTATTTCTCGCGGTAATCCCGCTCGCTCTTGTACGGCTCGAAGCCGCCCTGCCGCTTGAACGCGTCCGTGATGAGATCCCACTTGTTCACGACCACAACGATGGGCTTGTGCTCCTTCACCGCCTCGCCGGCGATCGCCTTGTCCTGCTGCGTGACGCCCTCCAGCGCGTCGAGCACGAGGAACACGACATCCGAGTTCTTGATGGCATCGATTGAGCGCAGGCGGGAAAAGTATTCCACCGGCGACGCAAGCTTCGTCGCGGCCTTGATGCCGGCGGTGTCGATCAGGCGGAACGGATAGAGCTTCCCGTTCCGACCCTTGAATTCAAACGGCAGCTCGACCGCATCGCGCGTCGTGCCGGGCATGTCGCTGACAATCAGCCGGTCGCTTTGGAGCAGCCGGTTGCTGAGCGAGGATTTGCCGACGTTCGGGCGCCCGATGAAGCACACGCCAAGGGCCGCCGCCGCATCGCGACCGCGGTCGAGATCCTCGGGCGGCCCGAGTACCGCCAGGATCGCGTCGCGCAAGTCGGCCTCGCCGCGCCCATGTTCGGCGGAAACGCGCAGGGGTTCGCCGAGCCCGAGGCGGTAGGCCTCGGCCAGCTGGATCTTGTCGTCGTCGAAATCCGCCTTGTTGATGACCAGCCGCACCGGCTTCTTGCTCCGGCGGAGCATGGCGGCGATCTTTTCATCGAGCGAGGTCAGGCCCTCGAGGCCATCGATGACGAAGAGCGTGAGCGCCGCGGTCGCGATGGCGAAGTTGACCTGCTCCTCCGAGGCCGCCGTCAGCGCGGCAGGCGTGTCCTTGCCCCGGTAGCCGATGCCACCGGTATCCAGCAGGGTGAAGTTGCCCTCGGGGATTTCCGCCGAGATCACGTCGCGCGTCACGCCGGGCTGGTCGTGCACGATGGAAATCCGCTTCTTCGCGAGACGGTTGAAGAGGCGGCTTTTGCCGACATTGGGTCGGCCGACGATGGCAACGGTGCGGTTCATGAAATCGGTCTACCGCTTGATCTCGCCGCAGTATTGCTCGATGCGATTGCAGGCCACCGCGATCTGCTCGTAGCTGGTTGCGAAGCAGGCGCGCACATGGCCGCGGCCGCCCTCGCCGAACCCCGTGCCGGGCACCAGCGCGACCTTGTGTTTCTCCAGCAGCCCCACCGCGAAGTCCTTCTCGCTCAGGCCGGTCGACGTGACATTCGGAAAGGCGTAGAACGATCCGCGCGGAAGATGACAGGTAAGCCCGATCTCGTTGAAGCGTTTCACGATCAGGTCGCGGCGCCGGTGATATTGCTCGCGCATCTTGAGCACCGCATCCCAACCGTTCCGGAGTGCCTCAAGGGCGGCGTCCTGTGCGATGATTGAGGCGCACAGCATCGTGTACTGATGCACCTTCATCATGGCATCGATCAGCGACGCAGGTCCGCAGGCGTAACCAATGCGCCAGCCCGTCATCGCAAAGGCCTTCGAAAACCCGTGCAGGAAGATCGTGCGCTCCGCCATGCCCGGCAGGCTGGCGATACTGGTATGAGTGCCTTCGAAGGTGAGCTCGGAATAGATCTCGTCGGTCAGGACCAGCAGGTCCTTCTCGCGGCAGAACGCGGCGATCTTTTCCAGCTGCTCGCGCGTGCAGGTGCCGCCGGTCGGATTGCACGGCAGATTCAGCATCAGCATCTTGGTGCCGGGCTGCCACGCCTCGCGCAGGGCCTCGGCGGTGAGGGCAAAGCCATCCTTCGCATAGGTCGGCACCGCGATGGCCTGCCCATGGGCCAGCGCGATGCTCGGATAATAGCTCACGTAGCAGGGCTGGTGGTACATCACCTTGTCGCCCGGGCTGATGAAGGCCCGGCAGGCGAGATCCAGTGCCTCGCTCACGCCGACCGTCACAATGATCTGGTCCGCCGGACGGTAGCTGACGTTGAAATGCTTCTCCACATAACGCGCGATCTCCTCGCGCAGCTCGATGAGCCCGAGGTTCGAAGTGTAGGAGGTCCGGCCTTTCTGGAGTGCCGCGATGGAAGCGTCGCGGATGTGCTGCGGCGTGACAAAATCCGGTTCGCCGACGCCGAGCGAAATGACGCCCTGGCCCTTCAGGGCCGCGACGAGTTCAAAGAAATCACGGATGCCGCTCTTTGGCAGGGCGGCCACGTGGGGCGCCACCCAGGTTTTTGGGTCGATGCTCATGCGAATTGGCTCCTTTCCCGGCCAGCCTCCGGCTCCGTGCAGGGTCCTGCACCGCGGCCGGCTGAAAGCGTGTGAACGGGGTTCATAATCCCGCGCAGCTTCGCAGAAATCGAAACGACTAAGCCACACTAATTTTCCGGCCCGCCGGCCGGAGAAAAAAGTGTTCCTTCGGCGCCGTTCGTGGTCTTACTGCGGGTTCCATGTTCGAATCCCTCACCGACAAACTTGGCAGCGCCCTCCGCAACCTGCGGGGCGTCGGCCAGCTCACGGAAGCCAACATGGCGGAGACCCTGCAGGAGGTGCGCACCGCCCTGCTCGCCGCCGACGTCCACTTCAAGGTCGCCCGGGAGTTCGTCGAGCGCGTGCAGACCCAGTGCGTCGGCCAGGAGGTCCTCAAGTCCGTCACGCCCGGCCAGCAGGTCGTCAAAATTATCAACGACGAGCTCGTCCGCCTCCTCGGCGAGGGCTCGACCAGCCTGTCCGCCGCCCGGCCGCTCAAGATCATGATGGTCGGCCTCCATGGCTCCGGCAAAACCACGTCCACCGCCAAGCTCGGCAAGCTCCTCAAGAAGCGCGGCTACCGCCCGCTCGTCGCCGCCTGCGACATCTACCGGCCCGCGGCCATCGACCAGCTCGAGATTCTCGCCAAGCAGGAGGAACTCGATTTCTACGCCGACCGTACGTCGCAGGATGTGACCGCCATCGGCGTGGCCGCCCTCGCCGCCGCTTCCGCGGCCGCGTGCGACTGCATCATTTTCGACACAGCCGGCCGGCTCCAGATCGACGCCGACCTGATCGAGGAAGTGAAGAAACTCCGCGCCCGCGTCCAGTCCGACGAGGTGCTGCTTGTCGCCGACGGCGCCCTCGGCCAGGAGGCGGTCAACGTCGCCAAGGCGTTTCATGACGCCCTCTCGCTGACCGGTCTCATCCTGACCAAGATGGACGGCGACGCCCGCGGCGGCGCGGCGCTTTCGATCAAGTCGATCACCGGCGTGCCGATCAAATTCGTCGGCATCGGTGAGAAGACGGCGGATTTCGACACGTTTTATCCCGACCGCCTCGCCTCGCGCATTCTCGGCATGGGCGATGTCGTGTCACTGGTTGAGAAGGCCCAGGAGAACATCGACCAGAAGGAGGCCGAGCGCATGGCGGAAAAAATGCGCAAGGCGGATTTCAACCTCGAGGACTTTCTTTCGCAGATGCAGCAGGTGAAGAAGCTGGGCTCGATGCAGAGCATCGTCGGCATGATGCCGGGCATGAGCGGCGTCGAGGTGGGCCCCGATGCGGAAAAACAGATGGCGCGCACCGAGGCGATCATCCACTCGATGACGAAGCAGGAGCGCCGCAAGCCCGACATTCTCAACGGCAACCGCCGCCAGCGCATCGCCAAGGGCGCCGGGGTGAAGATCGTCGAGGTCAACCAGCTGCTGAAACAATTCCAGCAGATGCAGAAGATGATGAAATTGATGCAGGGCGGTGGCGCGAAAAAAATGATGCGCCAGATGGAAGCCATGCGCGGCAAGGGCGGATTCCCGGGAATGTGATCGCACCCGGCAGCGGGGCGAGAGCGGCCCCTGGCCCAATCGATTCATCCCCGCGTAGCAGCCGACGTTAGGAGGCTGGGCTCACTGGTAGGGCGGGTCTCTGACCCGCCCTATGGACTTTTCACAGTTCCCGAGGTTATGGGCAGGTCAAAGACCTGCCCTACTCCACACCTAGCTTTCTTCCGCAGGTTGTAATCTCAAATTGTCACGGCCAGCTGGCGGACATCGCGGTAGGATTGCACGCGGTTCACATCGCCTTGCCGCTGTCGGACCACCAGCCGCGGGATCACCCTGCCACCCATCACATCGCAAGTGAAACTGATTCCACCCGCCACCGTCCGCTCGATTGACAGGTTCGCATGCACCACCTCGGTGTCCGTCAGCAACGGCCAGTGCCGGGCCTCGATGCGGGTGATGCACTGCGGCAGCCGCGGCGTGATCCGCACTTCGCCGCGCGCGGTCGGATCCACGCCCAACAGCAGGCGCGCGACCTTGAGCGGCTCGGTGACGTTCACCAGATTCAGCGCTCCGCAGCCTTCCTCGAACTCCACTTTTCCGACGGCATCGGGCGAATAGGTCCGCTCGTAAAAATGGTACGGCGACGTGCGGTCGAGTTTGTTAAACGGCTGCGGCGTCGCCTCGAACGTTGCGCGCGCCAGCCAGCGCAGCGACTTGTCCGCAAAGTCCAACTTGTCGTACAGCAACATGGTCTGAAGCGCATAGCCCTCGCCATATGAAGGTCCGCTGCTCAGTCCGCCACGGAATGGCGGATCCCACTGCGGCCAGAAGCCATATTTGTCGAACTGCGCCTTGCGCAACGGCGCCTGGTAAAGACGCTCAAAGGTTTTCAGACACGGTGCCGCGAACGGCCACTGCGCCGTCAACGGATCGAGCCCAAGCACGTCAGCGTACATCGATGCGACGCCGTTGTGCAGGCCCGTCCCAAGGTTCACCGGCTCATCGATAATCTTCTGGTCCGGCAGGTGCGTATCAGGACGGACGCCCCACATCCAGGATCCGTCGGGATAGAGCATCGTCGCAGTCATCATTTTCTCCAATCCTCGCGCCGTTTCGTGATAGCCAGCCGCCATGCGCGGATTTCCCATGCTCTCTTCCATCCCTGCCGCCGCCAGCAGCGCCAGCATCGCCAGGTTGTTCTGCACGCAGCTGCAGTAATAGCCGTCCACCGAGCAGCCCGGGCCAAACTCGCCCGTGCCTGCGATCAGCCCCTGTTGCTTCGCCTGATGTTCCAAGTACCGGACCGGCGACGACGGCTCATGCAGGAACGACTGCAGCGGAGGGCGAAACGGATGTGACGCTGGCAGATGACGCCAGAGCAGGATCATCCCGATCACGATGGCCGCGGTGCCATCAATCTCGTCGCCCGCCTCGGGCTCGCCGGGTCGGAGCTTCTCGGGAAAGGCAAAGAATCCCTGCGGATTACGGGCGACACCCTCGATCAGGCAATGCGACACCAGGCACGCATGCTCAAAGTAGCCCCACGCCACCAGCTCACGCACGAACGTGCCGGCATCGCGCGTCCACATTGTATCCCACCACGGCCGCGGCGGCACCGAGGCCCGCGTGAAACCAGGCGGATAGCCGTCGGCGGTCCGTTGCAGGATCAGGTTTTCCCGCAGCACCCCGGCCAGCGATTCCGCGACTTCGCGCGTGAACAACTCCGCCTCGGGGGAGCCGAAGAATGCCAGCGTCCCTGGCTGGTCAGAGGCCGGCGACAGAATCTTGGCGGCGGGAAGCGTCGTATCCATGCCCGCTCAAGCCACCTGCACCACAATCGTCTGCCCGTCGCAGGTGACCTTGTCACCCGCGCGCAATTTTTTGCCCCGCTGTGTTTCCACCACGCCGTTCAGCTGTACCTGCCCGGCGCTGATCACCGACTTCGCCTCGCCGCCCGTGGCTGCCAAGCCGCCAAACTTGAGAAACTGGGCCAATTCAATCGGCACTTCGCGCACGCGCACGATGCGGGGGGCAGCAGGAGGTTGGGTCGCCATGGAAAATAATTTCGATCAGGGCAGCTTTGCCTGCACGAGTTTGCTGGCTGCGCCAAAGTCGATCAATCCGGCTTCAGGCCGCTGCTTGAGGGCGGCGATGACCTTGCCCATTTCCTTTTTGGACGCGGCGCCGGTCTCCTTGATCACTTCATTCACGAGTGCCTCCAGCTTCGCGGGATCGAGACCCTTGGGCAGGTATTTCTCCAGGATGCGAATTTCCGCTTCATTCGCGGCCACGAGATCCGCGCGGTCGCCCTTTTCGAATTCCGCCTTGGCATCCGCCAGATTCTTGACCGCTTTCTTCAGCGTCGTGAGGACCAGCGCATCGTCGAGTGGTTTGCCGGTATCCATCTCCGCGCGCTTGATCGCGGCATCCGCCGTGCGCAGCGCCATCGTGGTGGCGGAATCGCGGGCTTTCATTGCGACGATGATGTCGGCACGGAGGGTTTCATAGATCGTAGGCATGAACGCAGCGTGCGGTGTCGGCCCGATGTGTCGAGCCGACACCGCGCGCTGCGTGGGAGATTGGAAACAGGAACTGAGAGATGGAAACACGCCTGCGCCGATCTCCCAGCTGCCAACTTCCACCCCTATTCGGCTGCTCGCCGCGAGCGGCCGAATTGCGCCGGAGAAATCCGGACGACAGGAGCAGCGCACTGTGCTAACGTGTGCCCATGCGAATGACCGACACCCAGATGTATGCCCGCGTGCTGGCGGGCGATGCGTCCTACAACGGTCGCTTCTTCACCGGCGTGCTGACGACCGGGATCTATTGCCTGCCCGCGTGCAAGGCGCGCAAACCAAAGCCGGGAAACGTCCGCTTCTTTCCCAGCTGCGAGGCCGCCCGCGAGGCGGGACTGCGCGCCTGCAAGAAATGCCACCCCGATGATTTCGCCCGCGGCGCCGATCCGGTGCTCGAAACCATCGAAAGCCTTGTCGCCGAAGTCCGGACTGCTCCGGTGAATTTTGCCGATGCGCGCGCCATTGTCCGGCGCTCAGGGTTTGGCTCAACCCGGGTGTTCGAACTCTTCCGCCAGCATTATCACACCACGCCCGCCGATCTCCTGCTGCGGGCCCGCCTCGATCACGCCAAGCGGCAGCTGCTGGACTCGGATGCCCCGCTTTCCCGCATCGCACTCGAGGCCGGGTTTGAGGCGCTCTCCGCCTTCCATGAAAACTTCCGCCGCTTGAACGGCCTGACGCCCGCCGCCTATCGCGCATTGCGAGCCGGCGGCGCGTTCGAGATTGCCCTTCCGGACGGCTACCTCCTGCCCTATCTGCGGCGGGCACTCAGCCGTGACATTCACAGTGTCACCGAACGGCTGGAGGGCGATGTCTACACCAGTGCGGTACAGCTGAGCACGGGACCCGCGATGCTGACCCTGCGGCTTTCAAAGCAGAAAAGCGAAGCAGCCGGAAACCCTGCAAATCTCCCTGAGGTTCACGCGCTCGTCGTCGGCCTGCTCGGCCTGGATGAAGATGCCGCGGCCTTCACACGGCTCGCGCGGAAGCTCGGCCTGGCGCGGCTCGTCGCCGGACGGCCCGAGCTGCGCATCAGCCAGACTCCGTCGGTCTTCGACGGCCTGCTTTGGTCCATCATCGGCCAGCAGATCAATTTCCCCTTCGCGTGCCTGCTCAAGCGCCGTCTCGTCGAGCGCGTCAGCGCACCCATGCCGGGCGGACTTTACGCGCCTCCGACTCCGGCCGCCGTCGCCGCCCTTGAACCGGCCGACTTACTCCCACTCCAATTCTCACGGCAAAAAGCCGACTACCTCATCACGACGGCCCGGCTTATTACCGCCGGGAAACTCGATTTGACAGCCCTGGCGGGCATGTCCGCCACACGGGTTGAGCGCACCTTGCTCGCCATCCGCGGACTCGGCCCGTGGTCGGTCAATTACCTGATGATGCGCTCCCTCGGCTTTCCGGACTGCGTGCCGCTGGGTGACACCGGCGTGACCAGCGGCTTGCAGGCCTTGCTTAAATTGGAGGAACGCCCCGACATGGACGCGACACGCCGCCTGATGGCCATGTTCTCGCCGTACCGGAGCCTCGCTACCGCGCACCTTTGGCAGTTCAATCAACCCATTCCCACATGAGACAATTCTACGACACCTTTCCCACGCCCCTCGGTGACTTCACCGTCGCCGTCGACGCCAACGGATCCGTCATCGCCGCCGCCTTCGGCGGCCTCGCCGAACTCCGCGACCGTTTTGCCGCGGACGAAGTGCTGCACGAACCCGCACGCGTCGCCGGGGCCCGGCGTGAAATTGCCGGCTATTTTGCCGGCAAGCGCGAACCCTTCACCCTCAGGCTCGCGCCGAGCGGGACACCCTTTCAACAAAGTGTCTGGGCCGCACTGCAACGCATCCCCTTCGGCCAGACCCGCAGCTATGGCGAACTCGCCGCCGACCTGGGTAATCCCGGTGCCGCGCGGGCCATCGGCCGGGCCAATGCGACCAATCCGATCTGCCTGATCATCCCGTGCCACCGCGTCATTGGCGGCGACGGCTCGCTCACTGGCTACGCTTTTGGCGAAGAGCTCAAGGCACAGTTGCTCGCCCACGAAGGCGTGATCGCGGCCGCGTAGTATGAGGTAGGGCGGGTCTTTGCCCCGCATTCAGGGCCGTTGAGAGCAGGTCAAAGACCTGCCCTACCTCGCCAGAATCGCCTTCACCAACGCACTGATCTTGGCGGGATCCTTCACACCAGGCGCCGACTCCACCCCGCTGTTCACATCCACAAACCGGGCGCCGGACTGATGGATCGCGTCGCCGATGTTCGCCGGATTGAGGCCGCCGGAAAGAATCCAGGTTTTGTTCGGATGCGCGCGCTGATGGCGGGCAAATTTGCCCCAGTCCCCGGTCCGGCCGGTGCCGCCAAATTTATCGGCATCGAACGTATCGAGCAGGAAGGTTCCGGCCGGAGGCAACATCTCAACCGGCACATCCACTTCAGGTGGCAGCTTGGGCGCCAGCCACAGTCGCTCCACTCCCACGGTTTCCGCCCAGCTCGCGACCACTGAGGCAGGCAGGTCATGCCGGAAGTGAACCTGGAAGAAATCAAACCCCGCCGAATTCATGGCGGCCAGTTCCGCAAGCGTCGGTTCGACGGTCACCGCCACCAGCCGCACATGGGCCGGGTGTCGCGCCAGACGCTGGAATGATTCCAGCGGCAAATAGCGCGGTGATTTCGGATAAAGGTTGTATCCCAAAAAATCCGCCCCGGCGTCAGCGGAAAATTCCGCCTGCACTTGGGAGGTCAGCCCGCAGACCTTCAGTCGAATGCCATCGATCATGATCAGAACGAGTTCAGGCTAGCGATCACGTGCTCCACCTGAGCGTCGGTCAGTTCAGGAAAAATCGGCAGGCTCACACATGTCGCCGCCGCCTTCTCTGCGACCGGGAATGAACCCGGACCATAGCCCAGGTTCGCATAGCACTTCTGCAGGTGCAGCGGCACGGGATAAATGAGGTCGGTCCCGATCTCGTGCTTCGTCAAATGTTCGCGCAGGGCATCGCGGCGCGGATGACGGATCGTGAACTGGTGAAACACCGATTTCCCATAGTGCGGCTGCTCGGGCAGGCGCACATCGGCCAGCTTGATTCCGACGAGATAGCGCGCCGCAATCGCCTGACGGCGGATCGTCCACGCCGCGAGGTGGGGCAACTTGACGTTGAGCAGTGCGCCTTGGAATCCATCCATGCGGAAATTGCCGCCGATGATGTCGTGATAATAGCGCCGGTCCGAGCCATGCACGCGGATGTGCCGCGCGCGGGTATGAAGCTCCTCATGGCGCGAGACAAATGCCCCGCCCTCGCCGCAACCGCCGAGGTTCTTCGTCGGATAGAAACTGAAGGTCCCGGCATCTCCGATCATGCCGACCGGCGTGCCCTCGTATTTCGCGCCCACCGCCTGCGCGCAATCCTCGATGACGAAGAGCCTGTGCTTCGCAGCCACGGCCATGATCTCATCCATCCGCGCCGGCTGGCCGAAGAGATGCACAATGATGATGCCCTTGGTTCGCGGCGTGATGGCGGCGGCCAGTTTGGCCGGATCGAGATTGAAGGTGCCTTCCTCGATGTCCGCAAAGACCGGGGTGGCGCCGACATAATTGATGCCCCACGCCGAAGAGATGAAGGTGAACGGCGCCGTGACGATCTCATCGCCCGGGCCAAATCCGGCAAGCATGCAGGCGACATGGAGCGGCGCCGTGCCGCTGTTCATGCCCAGGACACGGGGATAGCCGAGCGTCGAGGCAAAGTTTTTCTCAAAATCCTCCACATCCTTCCCGAGGCAAAACCGCGTGGCGTCGTACGTCGCCGTCAGGGCCGCGAGCGCCGGCTCACGAAGCGCTTTATGCTGCAGGGAGAGATCCAGGAAGGGCACTTTCATCGGGAAGGCCGACAAGAAGGCATGGGCCGGTGACGGTGGCAACCCGACAAAAATCCCGCCACAAAGCGAAGCCGGCTCCGGCGGCTGCACAAAGGCTCAGTCTGCCGCATCCAGACCCAACGGAGCGTTCCGCATGTAGGCATCGTAGATGATCGATCCCAGCGCCCACCCGAAGGCTAGAAACATGATGCAGCGGGCGACCGTGGCCACGTGGGCGGCGATGATGATGTCGCGATTGATCACATGCCAGTGCTCCAGCAGGTATTCCCAGTCGTGGCCTTCCACTTCCTTGCCGGTTCCGCCCGAAAGCAGCTGCAGGTTGAGCATGCGGGCGTCCTGAATGTACGGCGCAACATCCAACGTCGAATGACCGGTCCACCACAGCCCCACCGCCGCCGCGAACGCATCGTGATTCTTGAAATAGAATGCCAGCGTGATGATCAGGGGCACGAGCACCTGGTTGCCGCTCCCCATGAAGACGATCAGTGTCCGGTTGTCCGTGAGCATGGCGGTGATCGTGTGACCCGCCTCATGGAATACCAGATGCACCAGGTGCATCACTCCGGGATCCTGGCCCAGATCCACCAGGCGCACCGTGAAGTAAGGCCAGGACCAAACGATCAGAAACAGCAGCAGGGCCGCCCGGCCGGCCAGGCTCGCGATCGAACGGCGATGGTCGCCAGGGAAAAGGACCGTTAGCAGGACTTGCATTGCCAGGAGCGAAGCGTGCCTCGTTTCACGCCGCAGGGCGAGCCGCTAACGCTTGCGCGACTCCGACTCCAGCGCCTTCACCGCCGCCACCACCAATGCATCCAGGCTCGGCTCCTTGGCCGTGAAATCGATGGGGATGCCGGCCTTCTTCATCGTTTCACTCGTCTGCGGTCCCATGCTGCCCGCGAGCGGACGGCGCGCATCCTTGGCCAGCTGCAGCACGGCGGCCTGGTCCACGAACGACTGCGCCGCGGACGAACTGGCGAAAAGAATCGCGTCGGCGCCCCGGGCGCGGAAATCAGCGGCGGACGGGTCGGAAGAGAGGTCGTTCTTTTCCGTCTGGTACACCTGCAAGGTGTCCACGATCGCGCGGGCTTCCTCGAGCTTGGTCACGAGCACCTCGCGGTTTCGATTGCCGGTGACGACCAGCACCTTCGCGCTATCGAGACTGCCTGTCGCGACCAGTGCCGCGGCCAACGCCTCGGCCGTCGCTATTTCGGGCTGGCACTCAACCTTGAGATGCAGCGCAACGATCGCCTTGGCTGTCGCTTCGCCCACGCACGCGATGCGGATGAGGCCGAGCGACCGGATGTCATCGAACACCCGGAAAAATTCCTCGAAGTAAAAACGGACTCCGTTCGCGCTGGTGAACGCAATCCAGTCATAGCCGCCCAGCTCGGGAAACACCTCGGCGAGGTCCTCGTTGCGCACGGACTTGATCACGCGGATCAACGGCAGCTCCAGCACTTCGGCGCCGAGGGCGGCGAGCTTGGCGTGAAGCTCGGAGTTTTGGTGACCGGCGCGGGTAAGGACAATGCGGCGGCCGGCAAGGGAGGAAGAGCTCATTTCAGACCCAGGAGTTGAAGCATGCGCGCGGCCGCCGGTGCGGGGGCGGCCAGATCCGCCGCTGTGAGCGGCAAACTGCGCAGGCCGGTTTGTTCATGGAAAAAATACAGAGTGTCAGCTGCCGCGTGAGCGCCAAACGCCGTATGGCACCCGCCGCCCAGCGCCGTTTGAAAAGCCCGCTCGAGCCCGAGCCCGCGGGCCGTGGCCTGATCGAAAATTGCCGCGAACCAGGCCACATCCGCCGTGCGGCACTGGATGGCGATGGCGCCCTGCCCCACGGCCGGCACCATTTCATCGAAACTCAGCGGGCAGAATTCCAGTCCCGGCCAGGCTACGATTCCGAGTCGCTTCAGCCCTGCCGCAGCGAGTACGGTGCCGTCCGCAACGTGTTGCTCCGCGATCTTGCGCAGGCGGGTGTCCACGTTGCCGCGGATTTCCGTAAACTCTACGGACGGAAACATCCGAGCGACCTGCAGGCGGCGCCGCGGACTGCCCGTGGCGATCTTCTGCGGGCTCTTTACGCCCGCGCGCAGCACCAGCACATCGCGGGCATCCTCACGCGGGAGATAGCCGGCAATGGCGAGCCCCGCCGGCATTTCGCCCGGCAGGTCCTTTGTGCTGTGCACCGCCACATCCGCCTCGCCCCGCAGGAGCGCCTGCTCAAGTTCACCCGTGAAGAGTCCCTTGCCGCCCTTCTGTTCAAGTGACCAGTCGGCCTGCTTGTCGCCGGTGGTGACCACCTTCAGCAGCTCGGTCTCGACCTTGAGCGCAGTCCGCAGGTGCGCCGCGACCATTTCGGTCTGCACCAAGGCAAGCGGGCTTTTACGGGTCGCGAGGACGAGTTTGCTCATGGGGAAATAAAAAGGGGCGCAGACCAGTGTCTGCGCCCCCGGAGAATTTGGCAACCGGGCTTCTTAGGAATACGAAGCCTGCACGCCCTTGAGGTTCTTCTTGGTCATCCAGGGCATCATGCCGCGGAGATAGGCACCGGTCTTCTCGATCTGGTGCTTTTCGCCTTTCTTGAGGAGCGCGTTGTAATTCTTCAGCCCGCCCTTGTACTCGCGCACCCACTCGCGGGTGAACTGGCCGGTCTGGATCTCCTTCAGGATCTTCTTCATCACGGTCTTGGTCTGCTTGTTCACGACCCGCGGACCGCGCGTAATGTCACCGTACTTGGCGGTCTCGGAAATCGAGAAACGCATGCCGGCGATGCCGCTCTCGTACATGAGATCACAGATGAGCTTCAGTTCGTGCAGGCACTCGAAATACGCCATCTCGGGCTGATAGCCGGCCTCGACGAGCGTCTCGAAGCCCGCCTGCACCAGCGCACTGGCACCGCCGCAGAGGACGGCCTGTTCGCCGAAGAGATCGGTCTCGGTCTCCTCCTTGAAGGAAGTCTGGAGCACGCCGGCACGGGTCGAGCCGATGCCCTTGGCCCAGGCGAGCGCCTGCTTCTTGGCGGTCTTGGACTTGTCCTGCGCGACAGCGATGAGCGCCGGCATGCCCTTGCCCTCGGCATAGAGGCGGCGCACCATGTGGCCGGGGCCTTTGGGCGCGACCATGATGACATCGATGTCCTTGTGCGGCTTGATCAGGCCGAAGTGCACGGCGAGGCCGTGGCTGAAAATGAGCGTCTTACCCTTGGTGAGGTTCGGGAGGATGTCCTTCTCGTAAACATCGGCCTGCTTCATGTCGGGCAGGCCGACCATGATGACATCGGCGCGGCGCACGGCCTCGGCGGTGTCGTAGACCTTGAAGCCGTGCTGTTCGGCGACGGCCTTCGACTTCGAGCCGGGATAGAGGCCGATGATGACGTTGCAGCCACTCTCCTTCAGGTTGATCGCGTGGGCGTGGCCCTGCGAACCGTAGCCGAGAACGGCGAGGGTCTTGTTTTTGAACACGCCGAGATCGGCGTCTTTATCGGTGTAGACTTTGGCGGGCATGGGTGGAAAAGCGGTAGGCTATAAGCTTTAGGCAGTAGGCTTGTTGAGCGAGTGGAGTTGAGGGTTTGGGGAAAGGAGATCGGAGCTTAAAGCTTATCGCCTGAAGCCGCGGTGAGCGCTCCGCTCACCGCTTCAGCGCGAGGCGGCCGGTGCGGGCGAGTTCGATGATGCCGAACGGCTCGAGCAGGCCGAGCAGCGCAGTGATCTTCTCGTCGTCACCCGTCGCCTCGATGATGATGTCCTCGAGCGAGAGGTGCACGATCTTCGCCCGGAAGATGTCCTTGATCTGGAGAAGCTCGGGGCGCGTGCGGTTATCGGCGCGGACCTTGACCAGCACGAGTTCGCGGGCCACGGCCTGGCCTTCCTTGAAGTCGAGAACGTCGACCACGTTGACCAATTTGCGCAGCTGCTTGATGACCATGTCGAGCGCCGCGTCGTCGCCCTTCAGGACGACGGTGATGCGCGAGGTCGTAGCGTCGTACATCGGAGCGACGTTGAGGGTGTCGATGTTGAAGCCGCGGCCGGAAAACATCCCGGAAACGCGTGCCAGCACGCCGAACTTGTTCTCAACGATGACGGAGATCGTATGTCGCATGGGGTCTGTGTTGCTTGGGTGAAATTGGATGGTGGACGCCGAGGGACTCGAACCCCCGACCCCCTCGGTGTAAGCGAGATGCTCTAACCAACTGAGCTAGGCGTCCGAGCCGAGGGTGGAGCTAATCGATTACGGGGCGGTTATGACAAGGAATTATTCCGGCCGTGGTTTACGCCATCATGTCATAACCGCGGCGCTCTTCGGCTTGAGCAAACCCTCGCGAATCATGAGCTCGGCGTTCTGAAGTGCGTTGAGGGCCGCGCCCTTCCAGAGGTTGTCACCCGTGACCCAGAACGAGAGGCCGTTGTCGAGGGCCGTGTCGAGACGGATGCGACCCACGCCACACTTAACCTTCTCGGCAAAATCGAGCGGAGTCGGATACTTTCCGTGCGCAGGATCATCAACTAGCTGCGCGCCGGGGAACGCCGCAATCGCCGCCCGCGCGGCTTCGACGCTGACCGGGCGCTCAAACTCAGCCGTCACGGCAACCGAGTGCGCCCGCACCACCGGGACGCGGACGCAGGTCGTGGACACCTTGAGGTTCGGGAGGCCCATGATCTTGCGGCTCTCGAGCATCATCTTGGTCTCCTCGCCGGTGTAACCGTTGGGGCCGAAGGTGTCGACCTGCGGCAGAACGTTGAAGGCGATCTGATATGGATAGACCTTGTGGACGATGGGGGCGCCCTTGGCGTGAGCCTGAATCTGGCTCTCGAGTTCGCGCACAGCCTCGGCACCCGTGCCGGAAACCGACTGGTAGGTGGACGCAAAATAGCGCTTCAAGCCAAAGGCCTGGTGCAACGGCCACAGGCCCATGAGTGTAACAGCGGTCGAGCAATTCGGGTTGGCAATAATGCCCTGGTGGCGGCGCAGGTCCTGCGGGTTGATCTCGGGAATGACCAGCGGGACATTCGGGTCCATGCGCAGGGCGGAGCTCTTGTCGATGACGAGGCAACCTGCATTGACGGCATCCGGCGCCAGCGCCCGGGTGACGGGCCCACCGGCGGCAAAGAAGGCGACGTCAATATCGGTGAAGACGCCCGGCTTCGCTTCCTCAATGGTGACTTTTTTGCCGGCAAACTCCACGACCTTGCCCGCCGAACGGGCCGAGGCGAAAAGCCTCAGCGTCGTCATGGGGAAATTTCTTTCGCCCAAGAGCCGCAGCAGCTCTTGACCGACCGCGCCTGTGGCGCCGACGATACCGACTGTGAAGGATGATGTTTTCACGATGGAGTCTCCAATGGAACAGGTCACCAAAACCTGCGCGCGCCTCGGTATCAAGCCCGCAGCGCGTCTTCTCGTGGTGCGCCTCGGGGTCCAGACCCTGCAGTTTTTCAGCCACGGCAAGCTCGTAAAAAGCCACGCCGTCTCCACTTCCCGCCGTCCGCCGTCGAACGTGAAGGACTCGCTCGGCACCCCGCGCGGCCTCCATGAGATCGCCGAACGCATCGGCGACGGCCAGCCGCCGGGCATGGTGTTCAAGTCCCGCGTGCCCACCGGCCGGCACTACGGGGAATTCCCCGATGCCGGCACCCATGACAACCTCATTACCACCCGCATCCTGTGGCTGCGCGGCCTGGAGCCGGGAGTAAATCTCGGCGGCGAGGTCGATACCTACGCGCGCTATGTTTACATCCACGGCACCAACCATGAAGACCGGCTCGGTGAGAGAATGAGCGCCGGGTGCGTCCTGATGCGGAATCTGGAGATCATTGAACTTTACGATCAGGTCCGGACCGGTGATCAGGTGCTGATCATCGACTGAGCAAATCGCCCAATTCATTTGCACCCTCTCGCGTCCAGCCCTTGCGTGGCGGATTCCGCTTCATGATTGGCCTTCGCGACGATACCGACTCCGCTCCTCCCCCTCCCCCGCCGAGTCATGCGCCCGAACTGGCCGCGAAACTCTTCGCCGACGGCGGCTGGCTCCATGAGGGCCTGCAATTGGAGCATCGCCCGCAACAGGAGCAGATGGCCCGTACGGTCGCTGCGGCGATGAAGGCCGACGAACCGCTGCTATTCGAAGCCGGCACCGGGGTCGGCAAATCCCTCGCCTATCTCCTGCCCGGCATCATCCACGCGATCGACCAATCGCGGCAATTGATCGTGTCGACCCACACAATCGCTCTGCAGGAGCAGATCGAGACCAAGGATCTTCCGCTCTGCCGCCGCGTGCTCAAATCCCGGCCCGAATTGAAGCCGTACGCTGACTTCAAGAGCGCCGTGCTGGTCGGTAAATCCAACTATCTCTGCACCACGCGCCTCGCCGCGGCGTTGCGCGACAAGCAAGAGCTGTTCGCCACGCCGGAGCACAGCGAACTGCAGCGGATCGCCACCTGGGCAGCGACGACATCCGAGGGTCTGCGTCACGAATTGTCGCCCGCGCCGGCTTCCGAAGTCTGGGAATGGGTCAGTGCGGACTCGTCCGCCTGTTCCCGGAAGCACTGCGACGGTGAGCGCTGTTTCTATCAGCGCGCCCGCGCCCGCATCCGGCTGGCCAACGTGATCGTGGTGAACCACTCGCTGCTGTTCACGCACATCAATGCCGGAGGCGCCGTGGAAAAAGGCGGCGCGCGCGGCGTGCTGTTTCTCGATGATTTCGTGGTGCTCGACGAGGCGCATACCGTACCCGAAGTGGCCACCGAGCATTTCGGCCTCCGCCTCAGCAGCTACGGGACGGACCGGATGCTCAAGTATCTCTACAACCCCAAGACCAAGCGCGGCCTGCTCGCAAAGCAGGGCGGGCCCGTTGAGCAGCAACTGGTCGTCGATGCCCTGGAGGCCGCGGAGCAGTTCTTCGGTTTCCTGCAGGATCGCCTGCTGGACAAGCAGCCCATCGTCCGGGTCCGCGCCGAGGGTGCGTGCGAACCCTGGCTCGACGGCCCACTGTTGGCGCTGATCAAGGCCGTCGGGATGCGGGCCGACAAACTGGACGAAGGCCGTGACCGTGATGAGTTGCTCGACCAGCGAGGACGCCTGAAAACCTACCAGACCAGCCTGAAGCAATGGCTCGCCGTCGCGGACGATAAATTTGTCTACTGGCTCGAGCGTTCCGGACGTCGCCAGAATATCGTCACGCTCCGGACCGCTCCAATCGATGTAGCGCCGTATGTCCGCGAGGAATTATTGCAGCGCAACACTTCCGTCGTATTCACGAGCGCGACGTTGGCGACGGGCGGCCGGATCGAGCCGTTCCAACAGCGCATTGGAGCCGACGAGGCCCGGGCTGTCGTGGTCAATTCCCCGTTTGATTACCAACACCATATGCGGGTTTACGTCGCGGCGGATATTCCGCTGCCCACCGCCCAGGGCGCGCGGCTCGCGATCGAATCACTCGCCGACTACATCCGCTTTTGTACCCTGCGGACCGCGGGCGGAACCTTGGTCCTGTTCACCAGCTATCACGACATGCGTCAGGTCGCCGATATCCTGACCGGTGATTTCGCCCGCGAAAACCGCCCCTTCTTCATGCAAGGCCTGGATTTTTCCCGGACCGAACTGACGCGTCGTCTGCAGGAGGCCGGCAACGGCATTCTCTTTGGCACCGACAGTTTCTGGGCAGGGGTCGACGTGCCCGGACCGGCGCTTTCCCAGGTCATTATCACGCGCCTGCCCTTCGATCCACCGACCCACCCGGTCGCCGAGGCGAAGAGCGAATGGATCCGCGACCAAGGCGGCAGTCCCTTCAATGAACTCACCCTGCCCGATGCCCTGATCAAATTTCGCCAGGGCGTGGGCCGGCTGATTCGCACCGCCACGGACCGGGGGGTTATCACGATCCTCGATTCACGAATCCTTGCCAAAACATATGGCCAACTCTTCCTCGACAGTTTACCCCAATCGCAGTTTACCAAGCTGACACGGGAATCACGTAACGACCAATTTCAACCTTTCGCCTAAGCCAGCGCCGGGCACGATTTACCTCTTTTCCTTCTTCATGACCACCCTCCGCGCGTCTGCGCTCACAGATATCGGTCGGGTCCGGCAGAGGAACGAGGATCGCTACGTGCTTGATTTGGAAACCAATTTGTTTGGCGTGGCCGACGGCGTAGGCGGCCTTCCAGGTGGAGCGGAAGCCGCTCAACGTGTTGTGGATGAATTATCTGCGTCGCTAAGAGATCTGCCCTCAGGAAAGAAACCCGATCTGACATCCATCGTGCATCAGATTAACCTGAGCGTGCACACGCTGGGCACCAAACTCAGCCCCAGCATGGGCATTGGTTCAACCCTGACCTTTGGCTATATTCGCGATAAGGCCCTGCACCTGGCCCATGTGGGTGATTCACGCTGCTATGGGCTGCGCAAGGGTGCGATCCAATTGCTCACGGAAGATCATTCCGTCGAGAACGAAGCCAAGATGCGGCGCTCCCGGGGTGAAACCGTCTACTATCATGAGGCCAATCGCAACGCCCTCACCCGCTGCATCGGCCAGCCGACTCCGCCACTGGTCGACCTGATCGACCATCCGCTCGAGGCCGGCGACCGCTATCTTTTTTGCACCGATGGCGTCACCCGTCTCGTGCGTGATTCCGAGCTGACCGACCTGATCGACCGCGAGGGTTCGCCTGATGAGATTTTGCACGAGATCGTATCCCTTGCCGTGCGCCGGGGCGGGCCGGACAACGCGACGGCAGTGCTGATTTATATCGACGAAGTCGCGTGACGCATGGCGTCGCGGTCGGAGCAATTCGAGGCATTAGTCAGGCAACAGCCGGACAATGCCCTGTTTCGTTTCAGCCTGGCCCAAGCCCTCGTCAGCGAAGCGCGGCCCGCTGAGGCGGTGGTGCATTTTGAATTTTGCATCGCGAGCCGGTCAGACTGGATGATGCCGCGGATTTTGCTGGGCAAAACCCTGCTTCAACTGGGCCGCACCCCGGAATCCAAGGCACTCTTCACCGAAGCCCTTCGCCTGGCGGTCGAGCAGCAGCACGAAGACCCCGAACGCGAGCTGCGCGCCCTGCTCGCAGAAATCGAATCGCGACCCAACAAGTCAGATTAGGAAATGGTGCCAGAGGCCGGGATTGAACCGGCGACCAACCCCGACAAGTCGGGGCTGCTCTACCCAAGTGAAGCCAGAAATGCCACGGCCTTGGCCGGATTTTTCCAGGATTTGAGCTGACGCTCTACACCTGTGGCCTCCTTTCGCGAGGGATATAGTTGTGTAGCGACCAAGACCAAGCCACCGCCGAGTCTTTGAGTCGTGTGAGTGTGACCCGCATAATGTTCGGCAAGCCGGCGATCGAGGTCGTTCGTCATCCCGATATAATGCCGACCCGAGGAGCCACGCAGAATATAAACTGACACGGTGGATTCCGCTGCGTCCAGCGAAGAAATAAACCCGAAGGACGGGTCGACAGACAAATCCCAAACGCCTTGGAGCCTTCTATCCAACCAATGACATTCAAAAGGAAATTGGTGCCAGAGGCCGGGATTGAACCGGCGACCAAAGGCTTATGAGTCCTCTGCTCTACCACTGAGCTACTCTGGCAAAAACCAATCTACTTCAATGACTTACAACTATCTTTCGCTTCCATCCGATTCGATTTGTCACCCTCAGTTGTCACCGTATGCTTTTGGGCATGGAAACCGAAGCTCTGGGAGAGGCTAAGGCTGCTCGAAAGGTGGTGTTTCATCGGGTGGCGGAGAACCTGTATCGGCTGGAAATGACCGGCGGCTATTACGCTTTGCTAAAGCGAGGAAACAAGCAATTTCGCCGGTCCCTCAAGACCAAAGATCGGAAGCTGGCTGATCGGCGTTTGGCTGAATTACGCGCCCAAGTAGGTAACCTGACCATCAGCGAGGATGCCCGGCTTTCCTTCGATGACATGGCCAAACGATGGATGGATACGACCAAACACGCTCTCAAGGCCAGCACGATCACCCGCCGGGAAACCTGTATCGCTAACCTTTCGCCCTTCTTCAAGGGGGTCTCAGTCCGTAATGCCCAGCCGCAACACTGCGAACGCTGGCTAATGGTGCGCGGAAGCAAGATAGCGCCCCAGACCCTCGCCCACGAAATAAACGTCATGCGGGCGATCTTTGACTATGCTGTGAGGCTCGGGCTCATGCTGACGCGGCAGCGATTTCGCGGTAATCGTCAGACACTTTGACAAGAGCCTCCCTCATCCCGGACAGTCCACGCACTTTTTTCTCCTTTTCTAAATCCTCCGGACTTGGAGTCTTGAGTTGAGCAGTCTGAACAGCCAATTGGCCGTCAATCGCGCCAGCCGCTTCTAGCGAGAGCGTGCCGAGAAGCTTCTCGGGGAGGAGCCGGATTTGATCAAGACCGCCGGCCACAGCTTTCTCAATGGCTAGAGCTAGGAATACAGGATATAGCCGCGACTGACCGGTGCGGAGCTCAGCTGACGGATAAAATAAATGTACTGGTAGGCGTTGTCCCACGGATCCACCAAACTGTTCATCGCACTCGTGGGATGGACTGGATCGAGCAGTGCAATTTGAGCACCCGCGAGCAGGCTGCGCCCGGAGATGGCCGAGCCCGTTGGTCCAGTCAGACCCGACAAGGCCTGATACAGTTTCTCCGGGGTATCCGCCGCCTGCGGATAATCACCATACTCGCGTCGATAATTCTCCAGGGCCTGTGCAATCACCGCCAGTTCAGCACGTACCTGACCGATCGTCGCCTGCTGTTTGGCCCCGCGCAAAAATCCGAACGTGATTCCCAGCAACGTCGCAATCAGGGCAACGACGACGAGCAATTCCACCAGCGTGAAACCGCCTGAAAAACGACGTAGCCTAGGGGCACTGCGGACTGCCGGGGGGAGCAGCATGGCTCCCAGTGAGTTTCAATCGATTCACGCCGCAATCTCAAAACGCCGCAACCGACTTGCTTCCAATTACTTCAGATAGTTTGCGAGAGGCTGACTGCTTTGTGCCTGACTCACTCCTCCGATTGCAGGCTGGCGACCACGCTGAAATCCTCAAGCGTCGTCGTGTCGCCCTTCACCACGCCACCGTTGGCGATCTCCTTCAGGATGCGGCGCATGATTTTTCCGCTGCGCGTCTTCGGCAGGCCCGCGGCAAAGCGGACGTCATCCGGACGCGCCAGTGAACCGATCTCCTTCGCGACATGGGCCCGAAGCTGCTCCCGCAGTTCAGGCGATGCCGTCGCATTGCCCTTCAGCGTCACAAAGCAAACCAGTGCCTGACCTTTGAGATCATCAGGCCGGCCCACGACCGCCGCCTCGGCGACCGCCGGATGAGACACCAACGCGCTCTCGATTTCGGCCGTGCCGATTCGATGACCGGAAACGTTGAGCACGTCATCAATGCGCCCGACCACCCAGAGATAGCCGCTCTCATCAAAGCGCGCGCCATCGCCGGCGAAATACAGGCCGGGGATTTCCGACCAATACTGTTTTTTGAAGCGCTCGTCGTCGCCCCAGAGCGTCCGCAGCATCGAAGGCCACGGCTGCGTGAGGAACAACTTGCCGCCGGATCCACGCGGCACCTCTTTGCCTTCTTCATTGAGAATCTTCGGCACCACACCGAAAAACGGCCGCGTGCAGGATCCAGGCGTCGTCGCGGTGATCCCAGGCAGCGGCGTCACCATGATCGCTCCTGTCTCGGTCTGCCACCAGGTGTCCACGATCGGGCAGCGTTTCTTGCCAATCAGCGTGTGATACCACATCCACGCCTCGGGATTGATCGGCTCGCCGACCGAACCCAGCAGACGCAGCGAAGCCAGGCTGTGTTTCGTCACGTAGTCGTCGCCCCAGCGCATAAACGCGCGGATGGCCGTGGGCGCCGTATAGAAAATCGTGACGCCATGCCGGTCAATGATGTCCCAGAAACGATCGGGCTCCGGCTGGTTGGGCGCGCCTTCGTACATCATCACGGTCGCCCCGCATGACAGCGGACCGTAGACGACATAGCTGTGCCCCGTGATCCACCCGATGTCCGCCGTGCACCAATAAATGTCCGTCTCCTTGATATCGAAAACGTATTTCGTGGTGATGGTCGTCCCGAGCAGATAACCGGCGGACGAGTGCAGCACGCCCTTGGGTTTTCCCGTCGAGCCACTGGTATAGAGGATGAAAAGCGGCTGTTCGCTGTCGAAGCTCTTCGCCTTGTGCACCGCCGGCGCGGTGGCCATGAGCTCGTGCCACCACCGGTCACGGCCTTCGGTTATCGTCACGGCGTTGCCCGTCCGACGCAGCACAATGACGTGCTGCACACTGGGTGTGCCCGGCAACGCCCGGTCGACGTTGGCTTTTAGCTCGATGACTTTGCCGCGCCGCCAGCCGCCGTCCGCTGTGATAATGAGCTTGGCCTGGCAGTCATTGACCCGGTCCTTGATCGCCTCGCTGGAGAATCCGCCGAAGATCACCGTGTGGATGACGCCCAGCCGCGCACAGGCGAGCATCGCCACGGCGGCCTCGGGCACCATCGGCATGTAGATCGCCGCGCGGTCGCCTTTGGTGAGTCCGAGGGACGTGATGACATTGGCAAACTGGCAGACCTCGCGGTGCAGCTGCTTGTACGTGATCGTGCGAATATCGCCCGGTTCGCCCTCGAAAATAATGGCCGCCTTGTTCTCTCGCGCCGTGCTCAGATGACGGTCGAGACAGTTTTCCGCGACATTAAGCTGGCCGCCCGCGAACCACTTGGCGTGGGGCATCTTCCACTGCAGCACGTGCTTATGCGGCTTCCGCCAAGCCAGCAACTCCTTGGCTTGCCGGCCCCAGAACTTTTCTGGGGAGTTGACAGACTCGGCATAGAGCTTCTTATAAGCAGCTTCACTCCCAAGATTTGCTTGGGCTTTGAACTCGGCCGAGGGCCTGAACTTCCGGTGTTCCCGGGAAACTGAGGTAATCGTCTGGTCTGTCACGTTAGTGGCGGATTTTAGGGGTTAAGAAGGCAACTCGCAGTTCTTATCCCGTTCTGAGTTTCAAGCGTCAAGCGCGGGCGTGATTGTCACCAATTTCGTATGGAAAAGAAAACTGCGTCCGCTCCGGCGGACACCCCCGCGCCCGCCCCGGCCGCGGTTCCTGTCAGCACTGAAACTGCCGCTCCCGCTCCTGCGCCCGTGGAAACCATCCACGTCGAGGGCGTCCTCGACGTCGACATCCAGCGCGGCGGGAACGGCCAGTTGCTGGACCTGAGCCGCGGTGGCAAACGCCGCCCGACCGATCCCTTTGTCCCCAAGGAACTCATCCGCCGTTTCAAGCTGCGCACCGGCTCGATGATCGGCGGCACTGCCTTCCCGCCCGATGGCCGCTTTCCGAACCCGAAGATGCGCTTCATCGAGACCGTCGACGGCGTCGCCCTGGAGGATCGTCGCACGCGCTTCGAATTCACGGCCCTCACGACCATCTCGCCCAACCAGCATCTGAAAATGGAACTGAAGGACGGCCGCATGACCACCCGCGCCGTGGATCTTTTCTGTCCGGTCGGCAAAGGTACCCGCGGCCTCATCGTCGCCCCGCCGCGCACCGGCAAGACCACCCTGCTCCGCGACATGGCCCTCGGCGTCCTTGAGAACAATCCCGAGTGTCACGTCATGATCCTCCTCGTCGACGAACGCCCCGAGGAAGTCACCGACTTCCGCCGCAGTGTGCCCGCCGAGATCTGGGCCTCGTCCAACGACGAGCAGATCGAAAATCACATCCGCATCGCCGACCTCTGCATCGAACGCGCCAAGCGCCTCGTCGAGGTAGGCCGCGACGTCGTTCTCTTCGTCGACTCGATCACCCGTCTTTCCCGCGCCCACAACACTGCCCGCAACTCCGGCCGCACCGGTTCCGGTGGTCTCGATGTCCGCGCACTTGAAAAACCCCGCCAGATCTTCGCCACCGCGCGCAAGACCGAGGAGGCCGGCTCGCTCACCATCATTGCCTCCGTGCTTGTCGAGACCGGCAGCCGGATGGACGACGTCATCTTCCAGGAATTCAAGGGCACCGGCAACATGGAGCTCGTCCTCGACCGCAAGTGCGCCGAGATGCGCCTCTGGCCCGCGATCAACATCGCCGCCTCCGGCACCCGCAAGGAGGAGCTGCTGATCGACGCCAAGACCCTCGAGGGCATCCACTTCTTCCGCCGCGCCCTCGTGCAGCAGAAGATCGAGGAGGCCGCCGAGACCATGATCGCCCGCCTCTCCAAGACGAAGACCAACGCGGAATTCCTGAAACTCATCGCCCGCTAACTTCACTCTTGCTGACCTTGCCCCACGCGGGGCAAAATTTTCGTTCCTCGTCCGCCGTCCGCTCCCTCTACCGACCACCACCGCATGCACAGTTTTTCCGAGCAATGTCTCGATATGGCCCGCTCGATGCTGGCCCATAATCTCGATTCGATCCAACCCGATGGCACCATCCTTCCCGCGAACGGCGAGCAATCCCGTCCCGACGAACCCGGCCACGTCGCCTTCGCCCTCGGCGAATTCTACCGGGCCACGGGTGAAAGCACCCTCAAGGGCTTTGACCTGATCGATCTCGCCGCGCGCTGCATTACGGCGCAGATGTTCACCGAGCCCGCCGCCGAAAACGGCCTGGCCTACGCCTCCCTCGGCCTCCTCGCCTTCGGTCCCTCCAAGGAACGCAATCCCGTCTGGGAACGCCTCGTCGAGGAGACCCGCGAGCGCATCGACAAGCAGCTCCTTCACCGCAGCGACTACGACAACCACTGGCAGGCGTTCAACATCGCGAAGGCGGTCGCCCGCTTCAGCCTCGGGCTGTCCAAGAAGGACGAGACCTCGCGCCTCATCGAGCGCATGGTCGAGCGCATCACGGCCACCAGCTCGGCCGGTTTCTTCGACGACGCCACCACGGGCTTCGGCGGCAATTTCAATCTCTATGGCGTGATGAACTTCGTGTTCATCCGCTCGGCGCTCCAGCTCCACGCCAACAGCGGCGTCCGCGACCGCAAGCTCCCCACCCTCCGCACCTACGCCGAGAAGTACATCAAGATGATGCCCGACCTCGTCCGCGCGGACGGGCTCGGCTGGGCCTTCGGCCGCGCCGCCGGCGCCTATGGCCAGATGCACTGCATCAGCCTCATCCTGCAGGGACTCCGCGACGGCTGGATCGCCGACGACCAGAAGGTCAAGTATTTCGATATCCTGCGCCGGCTGTTCATGTTCTTCTACGAGACCTATCTCGACCAGGAGCAGGGCTTCCTCGATCTCCGCGACGACGAGCGCACCGCCTATTCGCATCATACGACGCGCATGGCGAATTTCGACGCCGCCCGCTACCTCTGCCAGTGGTCCCGCCTCGCGAAGACCGTGCAGATGCCGCCGGGCACGCCGAAAGTCGAGCCGCCGCGCACTTCCGGCCGCTTCGTCATTTTCGACAAGAGCAACCGCAAGGAGCAGGGCCTCTTCCTCTATCGCGACGCCGAAAGCGGCCTGCATGCGCAGATTCCGCTCATCAGCTCCGGCACCACGCTCACCAGCGACTCCCTGCCTTTCCCGCACTGTCCTGGCGTGTTTGACTGGCCGAACAATGTCTACCTGCCGGTCATGCTGCCCGAGCTCACGTTCGGCGACCAAGTCACCATTCCGGCCTTCTACGGCAAGAACTGCGTCACGGGCCTCGGCCTGCGCAACAGCTTCTATTTCCGCTACGAACAGCCCGAACTCATCAATATCAAGGAGGAGTTCGTCAAGAATCTCGGCAACGTGAAGGTCCAGTGGAATTTCACGGGCAGCAAGATCAGCTGCGAGTTCGCCTACACGGTGAAGCAGCAGGTCACGCTCGATAAATTCCGCTACGTCCTCGCCATCGCCGCGCCGCATTCGAAGTACCACGTCAACGGAGCGCTCGCGCTCGGTCCGCTGGGGCATCGCTGTACGGTCGCAAAAGATGACTTCCAGGGCACCTGGCAGGAAACCGAGATTGTCAGCGCCGACCCGACCTACCGCACCAACTACGGCAAGATTCACTATCTGCAGTACCTCGTGCGCGATCATCCGCTGATCATGCGTCCGGGCCATGTCTACCGCCTCGCAGTAAACTTCGAGCCCGACGTGACGCATGTCTGAGCGCCCATTGCGCGTTCAAGTGGTAAGTGCAAAGCGACAAGTGGCAGGAGTCAGAGAGTGCTTGAACGTGCACGTTTCCCAAAGGCTCCCGGTCGGCTAATTCGGCCGGCGCTTCTTTCTTGGCACGTGTCACCTGGCGACTGTTACTTGGCCTTCACCCATGCTCCGCCGCCGCATCATTCCCTGCCTCGACGTCAACGCCGGCCGTGTGGTCAAGGGCGTGCGTTTTCAGCAGCTCCGCGATGCCGGCGATCCCGTGCAGTGCGCCAAGGCCTACGATGCCCAGGGCGCCGATGAGCTCATTTTCCTCGATATCACGGCCTCCAGCGATGAGCGCCGCATCATGCAGGACGTCGTCGCCTCTACGGCCGAGCAATGCTTCATGCCCCTCACCGTCGGTGGCGGCCTGCGTTCGCTCGCCGACATCGAGGCCATGCTCAAGGCCGGGGCTGACAAGGTCTCGCTCAACACCGCCGCGATCAAGAATCCCCAGTTGATCGCCGACGCCGCCCAGCGCTTTGGCAGCCAGTGCATCGTCCTCGCGATCGACGCCAAGCAGGAGCCTGACGGAAAGTCCTGGCGGGTTTACACCCATGGCGGACGTAATGCCACCGACCTCGACGCCGTCAGCTGGGCCCGCCGCGCCGTCGAGCTGGGCGCCGGTGAAATCCTCCTCACCAGTATGGACCGTGACGGCACCGGCGTGGGCTACGACGTCGCGCTCACCCGCGCCGTGAGCGATGCCGTCACCGTCCCCGTCATCGCCAGCGGGGGCGCCGGCACGCTGTCCCACCTTGCCGAGGTTTTGGATCAGGGGCACGCCAGCGCAGTGCTCGCCGCGAGTATCTTTCACTTCGGCACGTTCACGATCCCGCAGGCCAAGGATTTTCTAGCCGGTCAGGGCGTTCCCGTCCGTCGGTAGTGGCGCATTCACCCGCCGCGAGACCCGGAGTCTCTGTGACAATCCCGTGTCCCGACCTTATCCGCTCGTTTCGGTGGGTTTAGATCCTAACGTGGCAGCTTCGTAACCTGATTTTCGCTCCTGTGACGCGCGGCAAAAAACTCTCCAAGATCACCGCTCCTGCGGGCAAATCCATCGCTCGCCCGGGCGCACTGAACAGCAGCCGCAACGCCTACGCCAACCGCGAGCAAAGCTGGCTGGCCTTCAATCGCCGCGTGTTGGAACAGGCCCAGTGCGCCACCAATCCGCTCCTCGAGCGGGTGAAGTTTCTCGCGATCGTCAGCTCCAATCTCGACGAATTCTTCGAGATCCGCGTCGCCGGCCTGATCCAGCAGGTCGACTCCACTTCCGGCGAACTGAGCCTCGATGGACTCACGCCGCGCGAGCAGCTCAAGTACGTTCACGGCGCGGCCAATACGCTCGTGGCCGAGCAATACCATTGCTGGCACCAGCAGCTCGTTCCTCTGCTCGCCAAGGAACGCATCGAATTCCGCGCCGGCGCCCAGCTCACGGAGCCTGAGCGCGTTTGGGTACAGGACTATTTCCAAACCCAGGTGCTGCCCGTGCTCACACCGCTGGCCATCGACCAGTCGCATCCGTTTCCCCAGATCGGCAACAAGACGCTCAACGTCCTCGTCTCGCTCGATAATCCGGACACGCCCGAGCAGGAAAAGATGATGGTGATCCTGCCCGTGCCGCGGATCCTGCCGCGCATCGTCCAGATCGAGCCGGCCCGGGAGGGCCCGCAGCGCTACATTTTTCTCAGCGAGATCATCAAGCTTTGCACCGGTGCCCTCTTTTCCGGCTATCGCATCAACAGCGCCCACGCCTTCCGCGTGACCCGCAACAGCGACCTCTACATCGACGAGGAGGAGTCGGAAAACCTGCTCAAGAAAATCGAGGAGGAGCTCCGCAACCTTCGCCGCGGCGCCGCCGTGCGACTCGAGATCGAGGCCGGCGTGGACGAGGCGCTCTTCACCACCCTCTGCGGCTACCTCGGCCTCTCCCTCGACTATGCCTTCCGCCTGAAAGGCCCGCTGAATCTGCTCCGCCTGATGAGCCTCTACGATCTTATCGACCGGCCCGATCTCAAGTATCCGCCGTTCACCCCCGTCGAATCCCCGCTCCTGCGCGGCGCGGCCAATATCTTCGACGTCATTCGCGAGCGCGACCTCCTGCTCCACCATCCTTATGACTCGTTTAATCCCGTCGTCGATTTCGTGGCGCATGCCGCCCGCGACCCCGAGGTCTTTGCCATCAAGCAGACGCTCTACCGTACCAGCGGCGATTCACCCATTGTGCGCGCCTTAATGGATGCATCGACCAACGGCAAGCAGGTGACCGCCCTCGTCGAACTCAAGGCCCGCTTTGACGAAGCCAACAACATCCATTGGGCCCGCCAGCTGGAGGAAGCCGGCGTGCATGTCGTCTACGGCCTCGTCGGGCACAAGACCCACTGCAAATGCAGCCTCGTCGTCCGCCGGGAAGGCGGTGGACTGCGCCGCTACGTTCATCTCGGCACCGGCAACTATAACCCGAAGACCGCGCGGCTGTACACCGACCTGAGCTTCTTTACGTGCCGGGAATATCTCACCGCCGAGGTCGCGCAGCTGTTCAACACGCTCATCGGCTTCGGCCGCTCGCCCGACTTCAAGCATCTCCTCGTCGCGCCGTTCAACCTGCACTCGCGCCTCCAGGAACTCATCGCCAACGAGGCCGCCAACGCCGCCGCCGGCAAGCCTGCCCGCATCATCGCAAAGATGAACAAACTCGTCGACCCGGTGACGATCGACAACCTCTACGCCGCCTCCCAGGCCGGCGTGAAGATCGACCTTATCGTCCGCGCCACGTGCTGTCTCATGGCCGGCGTCAAGGGCCTCAGTGAGAATATCCGCCTGCGCAATATCGTCGGCCGGTTTCTCGAGCACGCCCGGGTTTACTACTTCGAGAACGGCGGCCAGCCGCTCGTCTACTGCGGCAGTGCCGACTGGATGCCGCGCAATTTCTTCCGCCGGGTCGAGACCGTCTTTCCCATCGAGGACCCTGAGCTGCGCAAGCGGATCATCGACGACATCCTGCCTGCTGAATTGCGGGACAACGAGGACGCGCAGGAACTGCAGCCTGACGCCACCTATGCGCCGCCGGCCCGCCAATCCAACGAACCCTCGTTCTCCGCCCAACGTTACTTCATGGCCTCAGCCCGGCTGCGGGCCGCTCCGCTCACCGAGACCGCGAGCTGACCACGCATGAGACCCTTCAGCTCACGCTCCGCTGACGACCGGCTCCGCCACCACTTTCGGCGGGCCCATCAACAGGTCGAGCTGGCCTTGGATCCTGATGAAAAACGCCTCATCGAGATTGCCCACGGGAATCTCGTACAGCAGATGCGTCTTCGCGTGCTCGTAAATCTGCCGCTCGCCATCGGGGGTGAGCCCGCGGGGCCGCAGCAGTTTCTTCCGCTCCAGCATCAGGCCCAGAAACTGCAGCAGCGGCGTGTTCGCCGGGTTCGGCTCGGCGGCAGGATCACCCAGGGTGACAAAAAGGTTCTCCGCGGTCAGCTTGAGCGCCCGCCCGGCGTTCTCTTCGCCATGCCGGGGCTTGTAGCTCACCGTCCAGCTGCAGAGCACCGGGCTTGGCTTGGCATAGGCCGCATCCTCGCTCACGAGCACGTCCCGCCGGCCGATCTCCCCGGTGACTTCCCGCACGAGATAGCAGACCACCCGGTCGCCCTCGGCGAACACGTGGCCGGAAGCGTGGCAGGTCTTGGCGAGCGGATGCAGGGTCAGTTCCATGGCCCCTTGTGTCTAGGGCGTGGGAAAATGAACGCTAGTCAAATTCTCCCGACCGCATGAAGGGCCGCCTCATCGCCATCGGGGACATCCACGGCTGCCACCGCGAATTCGAGGATCTCCTGGAAAAACTCGATCTGGGAAAACACGACCGGCTGATGCTGCTCGGCGATCTCGTCAATCGCGGCCCGGACAGCGCCAAGGTCATCGCCCTCGCGCGCGAGCACGCCACCCTCTCGCTCCTCGGCAACCATGAACTGCGCCTGCTCAACTACCGCAAGACCGGCGACCCGACCCATCTCAAAAAGACGGACTATGAGACATTGAAGCAGCTCAACCATAAGGACTGGGCCTACATGAGCGCCATGCCGCTGACCTTCCATGACGCCGCCCACGGCATCGTCCTCGTGCATGGCGGATTTTTGCCCAGCCTGCCCTGGCGCCGCCAGCCGGCCCGGATCGTCACGCGTATTCAGGTCGTCGCCAAGGATGGTTCGCCTCGCAAACGCTCCGAGGAGCCGGGCGCTCCGCATTGGTCCGAACTGTGGAGCGGCCCGCCCTTCGTGATCTACGGGCACACGCCCCGACCGGAGGTTTCCCGGTTGAAGTGGTCGCTGGGAATCGACACGGGCTGCGTCATGGGCGGCAGCCTCACCGCCTGCATTCTCCCCGAGAAGCGCATCGTCCAGGTCCGCGCCCGGGAAAAATACTATCAGCCCTGAACGGGGGTAGCGCAGGCATCCTGCCTGCATCCGTGCCAGCCTCGGCCCGTTGACCTGTCCTTTGGTGCCGTCGTCACTCTTGACCTGACAACCGCCAGAACCGCGGCCTGAATGCCCCGCATCCCACCACTTCCCATGCCCGAAGCCGCCCTTCCCCTTTCCTCCGTCCGTGACCTCAAGGCGCTTGATGGCGCCAACGGCCAGCCCTTCGCCAGCCTCCTCGTCGTCCGCAAGCTCGCCCCAAAAACCGCGTCGAACGGCAATCCCTTTTTCAGCGCCGATCTGGGTGACCGCACCGGCTCGTTCGGTTGCACGATCTTCAGCGACAACCCCGCGTTCGAGCTGCTCAAGGCCGCGGGCGAAGGATCCGTCGTCCGGGTCGAGGGCAAGGTCGACTACTATCAGGGCCGACTCTCGCCCAAGCTCGGCAAAGTCACGGTCCTCTCCGAATCCGATCTCGGCGCGCCCGGCCTGCTCGACAACCTCGTCGAGCTCGCCCCGGAAAACGCGGATGCGCTCTGGACCGAGTTCAACGGTTTCATCGATGCCATTGCCCACCCCGAGCTAAAAGCCACCGTGCGCGCCGTGTTCGACGAGGTGGGCGATCTCTTCCGTTGGACACCCGCCGCGGTCTCCATGCACCACGCGTACCGCCACGGTCTGCTCGAGCACACCGTGCATATGGCCCGCGCCTGCAAGGCACTCCTGCCGCTTTATCCCGAGGTGGATGCCGATCTCGCGATGGCTGGAATCCTTCTTCACGACACCGGCAAGACCATCGAGTACGAGGGCACGCTTGCGACGAAACGCAGCCGCCGCGGCATTCTCCAGGGCCACGTGGTCCTCGGTTACCAGCTCGTGCGCAAGGCCGGCAAGAAGGTGAAGCTCGACGAGGAGCTGCTGGAGCGCCTTGAACACATCGTGCTCAGCCATCAGGGCGAACCCGAATGGGGCGCAGCCGTCTATGCCGCCACGCCCGAGGCCGTGTTTGTCTCCATGATCGACAACCTCGACGCCAAGATGGGCATGGTCCAGCGCGCCCTCCGCCAGGCCGCCGACGGCGAGGAATTCTCCGAACGGCTCCCCGGCCTGAGCTCCCAGTTGCTCACGACCCCACCCAAAAAACTGTAGGGCGGGGTCGCCGACCCGGCCTCGGCAACTTGGCGTCTTTGCGATTATCCGGAGCTTCGGATACCTACTGCAGGTGCTGGATGACACTCACGATCGGCAGAAACAGCGCGATCACGATCACCCCGACCACCAGTGCCATCAGCACAATCATGATGGGCTCGATGACCGAGGTAAGGCCAGCCACGGCGTTGTCGACTTCCTCGTCGTAGGTGTCGGCAATGCGCCCGAGCATCTCAGCGAGTGCGCCCGTCTCCTCGCCCACCTGAATCATGCCCGTGACCATCCCGGGAAAAATACCGGTCTCCTCCAGCGGCCGCGCCATGCTGGCACCCTGCTTGATCTGATCGTGCACGTGATCGATGGCGGCGGCGATGTGGACATTGCCACTCGTATCCCGGCCGATGGCCAGCGCTTCCAGGATCGACACACCGCTGACGAGCAGGGACCCCAGCGTGCGCGTAAAGCGGGCCACCGCTGATTTGAGCACCAGTTCGCCCAGTACCGGCAGCTTGATGAACAGCCAATCCATGAACCGCACGCCAACCGGCGTTCGTCGGGCCAGCCGGAAAGCCATCCAGCCGCAGGCCAATGCGCCCAGTGTCAGCACCGCATGCCCGCGGATAAAATTACTCACCTCCAGCAACCCGCGCGTCAGCTGCGGCAGCGGCTGACCCCGGAGCAGCCCGCTGAAAATCTGCTCAAACTTCGGCACAACAAAAACCATCAGCACCGAGAGGATCGCTCCCGCCACCGCCATGATGATCACCGGGTAGATCATCGCCGTTTTCACGCGGCTCTTCAGCCGGTCAGACTTTTCCATGAAGCGGGCCAGTCGGTCCAGCACCATGCCCAGCGCACCGCCCGCCTCGCCGGCCTTCACCATATTGAGG
This sequence comes from uncultured Opitutia bacterium, assembly GCA_903859715.1. Lineage (GTDB taxonomy): Bacteria > Verrucomicrobiota > Verrucomicrobiia > Opitutales > Opitutaceae > Opi-474. The sequence continues at coordinate 68,411 of CAIONS010000060.1, read as the reverse complement.
TACAGCGAATCGAAAATTCCGGGGTGCTGCCGCAATCCGTCGGAAAAACTCCCGCCCGATCCAATCGTCGTGGCCAACTCGCCCAATACCTGTCCAAACACGGCGTTCCGTTCCTGCCGCTTGAGCACCTCCAGGCTGCGCATCAACGGCATGCCCGCGTTGACCAGCGTCGCCAGTTGCCGCGTGAAAATCGTCAGCTCCTTCCGGCTGATTGATCGTCCCCATCCACTCCAGCGCCGGCTTGCGGTTGGGGATGCCACCTTCCCGCGTACCCGGATCGGAAATCTTCGCGGAACCTTCGGCGCCTCCAGTTCGATCGCCGTGAGCGCCAGCCCCTGTTGCTTGAGTATCGCCGTGGCCTGCCCTCGGTTCACTCCTTCAATTGATCCGCGCCGTTCGCGGCCGGTGCCTGAGTCGATCACGGTGTAGGTAAATTTTGGCATGATCAGGTATATTTGAGCACTTCTTCCATCGTGGTCAAACCAGCGATGACTTTGCGAGCACCGTCGTCACGCAATGTCCGCATGCCGAGCGCCCGGGCTTCCGCGCGCAGCCGGGCGGAACCGGCCTTTTCGTGGATCATTTGCTGGATTTCCTCGTTTATCACGAAAATTTCAAAGATGCCGACCCGGCCCAGGTAACCGGTGCCATTGCAGGCCGGACAGCCCGCCCCGCGCCGGAAGGTTGCCGTAGCCACCTGTTCGGGCTGAAGCCCCAGCGCACGCAGTTCGGCCTGCGTCGGCACATGCGGCTGCTGGCAGTGCGGGCAAACCTTCCGCACCAGCCGTTGTGCCACGACCGCCCGCAGCGAAGCCGCGATCAGAAAGGGTTTAACTCCAATATCTGCCAGCCGTGTGACTGCTCCCGGGGCGTCATTGGTGTGCAGCGTGCTGAAGACCATGTGACCCGTCAGCGACGCATTGATCGCGATCTCCGCCGTCTCCAGATCCCGGATTTCGCCGACCATCACAATATTCGGCGCCTGCCGGAGCATCGCGCGCAACGCTGAGCCAAAGGTCATGCCGATCGCATGGCGCACGGGCACCTGGTTGATTCCGCTCAATTGATACTCCACCGGATCTTCCACCGTGATGATCTTCCGGTCGGATTTGTTCAGATGATTCAGGCAGCCATACAGTGTGGTGGTCTTCCCCGATCCCGTCGGTCCGGTCACGAGCACGATGCCATCCGGCAATGTGATCAGCTGCTCGACCAGTGCTTCGTCGTCCGCTGAAAAACCCAGCTCCGACAAACCGGGCTGGAGATTCTTCCGATCCAAGATGCGCATGACGATGCTCTCGCCGTGCGCCGTCGGCAGCGAGGAAACCCGCAGATCGAGCGAACGCCCGCCCAGCGGCACCTGAATGCGTCCATCCTGCGGGATGCGTTTCTCCGCAATGCTCATGTTCGCCATGATCTTGAGCCGTGAAATGATCGGGAGCTGCAGGCGCTTCGGCGGATTTTCCTGCTCCACCAACACGCCGTCGATCCGATACCGGACCCGGAACCGCTTCTCCAATGGCTCAAGATGAATGTCCGAGGCCCGGCTGGTAATCGCCGCAAGGATGAGGTCATGAACCCGCTTGATGATCGGCGCATCACCCTCGGTCGCGTTATTCGTTTCCTCCGCTGAATCTGACGCCGCCTCGACCTTGATCGCGGCTGCGGACGAGCTCTCCTCTACCTGTTCCGCGGAACCCGTCGTCTCGTGGTCATAGATGCGCTTAATCGCACGCCGGATCTCCTCGTCGGCCGCGATCACCGTCTCGATGACGAGTCCCAGCATGTAGCTGAGACTATCTACTGCGTCCATCTCGAGCGGATCACTGACTGCCGCCCGCAGGCCGCCCTCGGTCAAACAAAGCGGAAGCAGCCCGTGGCGCTCAGCCAAAGCTCGAGGCACGAGTGCAAGGACCTCCTCCGCTACATGCACCGTAACGAGATCCACCGTCTTCAGGCCGAACTCCTCGGCCCGCAATCGGGCCACCTGCCAAACCGTAAGCGCACCCTCCGCCACCAATTGATCGATAAGCCCGGCAGCCGCCAGAGCGCCCACCTGCAAGGCCATCGCATCCTGCGCCGACTCGAGCTGCGCATGGCTCAACCACCCTTGGTCGAGCGCCCGCTGCAGCACGGAGTCGTCTGCGAGGATCATCACATGGAAACTACCGGTTAAGGCTCATGAGGAACTCGGCGTTGGACTTCGTCTTCTTGAGCCGGGTGATGAGCATTTCCATCGACTCAATGGGTCCGAGACCCTGCATCGCCCGGCGCAGCCCATGGATGCGTTGCAGTTCATCGGGGTGATAGATGAGCTCCTCTTTACGTGTGCCCGAGCGGTCGATGTTGATCGCGGGGAAAATACGACGCTCAACGAGGCCACGGTCGAGGTGCAGTTCGCTGTTACCGGTGCCTTTGAACTCCTCAAAGATGATTTCGTCCATGCGGCTACCGGTATCAATCAGCGCACTGGCGATGATCGTCAGACTGCCGCCGCCCTCGATGTTGCGCGCCGAGCCGAAGAAGCGCTTCGGTTTCTGGAGCGCGTTGGACTCCAGGCCGCCGGACATCGTTTTGCCCTGGTTGCCGGTGAGCGCATTGTAGGCCCGCGCGAGACGCGTGATGGAATCGAGGAGAATGATGACATGCTCTCCCTGCTCGACCAGCCGGCGGGCCTTCTCGATGACCATCTCGGCGCAGTGCACGTGGCTCTCCGGCGTTTCGTCGAACGTCGACGACACCACCTCGCCCTTCGTGTGACGGCGAAAATCCGTCACTTCCTCGGGACGCTCGTCGATCAGCAGGAGAATCAGCTTCGCCTGCGGGCTGTTTTCCGTGACCGAGTTGGCGATGTTCTGCAGCAGGACCGTCTTGCCGGTGCGCGGCGGCGCGACGATCAGGCCGCGCTGGCCGAAGCCGATGGGCGTCAGGATATCCACCGCGCGCATCGAAACATCCTTCTGCACCTCCGGCGCCTCGAGCAGGATCCGCTTGAGCGGGTAATAGGGAACGAGCTCCTCGAACGGCGTGATCTTGGAGATATCCTCGGGATTGCCGCCCATGACCTTGTCGATGCGTACCACGGACGGACAGCGCTCACCCGCGTGCGGGGCTTCCAACAGCACTTCGACGCTGTGACCGCGCTTGAGACCGTAGAGGCGGATCAGGCTTTCAGGCAGATAGGCATCATCCGGATAAAGCCGGTAGTTGACGTCCGCGTGCACGATGAACGCACCGCGATCCGTGATGTCGATATACCCGCGATCATAAATCGCCCGCTTGCTCTCCGCGGCGAGCGTGAGTACCCGCGCCAGCAGCTGCTTGCGGTTCGGAGCGCCTTCGAAGACGACCCCGAATTTCCGGGCAAACGCGGTCAGCTCCGCGAGCTTGAGCGCATAGAGTTCATCGAGGTAAACGGGATCATCCTTCGACGAGGAAATTTCCTTCGCGAGCGCACTGAGTGCCTCAAGGTCATTGAACCTCGCCGGATCCGGCAGGTCGCCATAAACCGGCGCAGGACTCGGCGGCGACGGTTGGGGCGGATGCTGGGAGTGTGGCTGGCCACCACCACCGCCTCCTGCTCCACCACCACTCGGCTGCCAATGGCCGCCACCGCCACCATGACGGCCGCGCTTGCGCTTGTTGCGTTTCCAGAATCCACGGTCGCCGCGGTCCTGCCATTCGTTTTGACCGCCGCCCTGGGGCGCGCCCTGACCTCCGCCTTGGTTATCCTGCGGCCCGTCCTGCTGGGATGGCGCACTCTGCTCCGCCTGTACCGGCGTCGGTTCGGGCGGAAGTGGCGGCGGCGGCTCCCGCCATTCTGGCGCCGTCGCGGGCGCAGCTACCGGAGCTGGGGCCGGAGCGGGAGTTGCTTCGGCCACTGCCGCACTCTTGGCCTTGGACGCGGCCTTGGGACCACGGGGAGCGCGACTGACGCGGCGCGTGGCTTTCTTGGGCTCGTCACCGTCGGAGTCAGAGCGGGAGGCGCCGGAGGTGTCGTCGTTTTTCGGGGGTAGGTCCATATCGGGTCTGCAGAATAAAAGATGAATGACCGCGGCCGGAAGCGAAGCTGCCGCGAAACTCTCAGCGCACGGCCGTCAGAGCGGGGATGAGGTGATCAACTTGGTCTTGGAGGAATTGGGCGGTGCCTTCGTTCCACAAAACAAAATCGGCCAGCTCGATCTTACGCGCCAGGGGCAGTTGCTTGGAGATTCGCTGCTCGGCGAGCGCGTGCGGTAGGCCACGCTGCTCCAGTCGGGCTAATTGCTGGGCTGGAGAACACGCGACGCATACGGTGAAATCAAACCAATTCTCCAGATTCTTCTCAAACAGGAGCGGAACCTCCACCGCCCATGCCGTCGCCGGCGCCGCGGCAAATGCTTGGCGCCAAAGCTCAAACAGCAGCGGATGCGTCAGCTCCTCCAACCAACGCAGCGCAGCCTCATCCGCAAACACCCGCTGCGCCAACTGCGCGCGGTCCACCGACCCGTCGGCCGCAAACAGTCCAGCGCCAAACTTCCGGCCGAGCTGCTCTTTCACCGCCGGCATGACCAGCACCTGCTCGCGGATCAGGGCATCGGAGTCCATCCGCTGAAATCCAGCAGCGGCAAACAGCGCGGCCGCGGTCGATTTGCCGCACCCCATTCCGCCAGTAATGCCAAGAATCATCGTTTGAGTAGTTTCCCCTAGTTTTGGTCTTGCGGGTCAAATGGGCAAATTCTTAATCCCGTCACGCTCGTTGCCCGAATGAATCCACGGAGACGCTTCCCCTACTGTCTTCGCTGCCATGTTTAACTCTGTCGATACAAAGAATCCCGCCGCTGTCGCCGCCTTGGTGCGCAGGATTTTTCATCAGCTATTTCCCGCGGCCGGGATTACACTCATCGACCGGGCGTTTCTCGACATCGAAGTCCTCTACACCGGCAAACATCCCGGCTACCAGGCCATCGATCTCGGTTATCACAATCTCGAGCACACGCTCCAAGCCACCGTGTGCCTGACTTTCCTGCTGGAGGGCGCGCAGCAATCCGGCGAAATCACGCCGCTCACCTCCCGCCAGTTCGAACTCGCGATCGTCACCGCCCTGCTGCACGACACCGGCTATCTCAAGATCCGCTCCGACGAAAGCGGCACCGGCGCCAAGTACACCCTGACCCACGTGCTGCGCAGCTGCGCTTTCGCCGCCACCTACCTGCCCACCATCGGCACCGAGGAGCCGGAGATCGCCGGCGTGCTCAGCGCCATCAACTGCACCGGCCCGACCAACGAGATCGGCCGCCTCAGTTTTCAAAACCCGGTCGAGCTGTTCATCGGCTGCGCCGTAGCGACCGCCGACTATCTCGGCCAGATGGCCGCTCCCGATTATCCCGACAAACTGGGCGTGCTCTTCGACGAGTTCGTCGAGTCCGATAATTTCCTCGGCATGGCGCCCGCCCGGCGCCTGTTCAAATCCCCGCAGGATCTGACCCAGAAAACGCCCGACTTCTGGACCAAGTTCATCCGGCCCAAGCTCGAGACCCAGCTGCAGTCCGTCTATCGCTTCCTCGCCCGCCCCTATCCGGATGGCCGCAATGTTTACCTCGAGGCCGTCGAGCGAAACATCGCCATCGTTCGCGCCCGCATCGCCACCAGCACGCCCCCGTCAGTCTGAGCCTGCCCTGTCCGGGCTGCCCTGCCGATGCTCGCCACCTGTATGTCCGCAGCGCTTCAGGGCATCGAGGCCGAGCCGGTGCATGTGGAAGTCAACGCTGGGGAGGTCGGAGACCCCAAACTTTTTCTGGTCGGCCTCCCTGACGCCGCGGTCAAGGAGTCGGGCGACCGCGTCTTCGCCGCGCTCAACAACAGCGGCTTTCGCGCCCCGCGCACCCGCACCACCATCAATCTCGCGCCCGGTCACCTGCGGAAGGAAGGACCGATCTACGACCTGCCCATCGCCCTCGGCATTCTCGTCGCCACCGGCCAGTTGAAAGCCGCCCACTTCGACGACTGGCTCATCGCCGGCGAACTCAGTCTCTCCGGCGCCACGCGCCCGGTCCGTGGCGCCCTCGCGATGGCCCGGCTCGCCCGCAGGCTCGGCAAACGCGGCCTGCTGCTGCCCGCCATTTCCTGCGAGGAGGCGGCCTTGGTCGACGGCGTCGAGGTCTGCCAGGTCAATTCGCTCGACCAAGCCATGCGCTTTCTCGGCGGAGAGATCACGCTCACACCGCTCGCCGCCGCCGCCACGCGGCTGCGCACGAAACCGGCACCCGTCGACGGCGGCGTGGATTTTTCCGAGATCAAGGGCCAGCAGGCCTTGCGCCGCGCCGTCGAGGTGGCCGTGGCCGGATCCCATAATCTCCTGATGATCGGGCCGCCTGGTTCGGGAAAATCCATGGTCGCCAAGCGCATCCCGACCGTGATGCCCGCGCCCACGCTCGACGAGCAGCTCGAGATTCTCAGCATCCACTCCGCCGCCGGCCGCACGATCACCGGCGAAATGATGTGGGGTACGCGGCCTTTCCGCGGACCGCATCACACGATCTCCGACGTCGGCCTGCTCGGCGGCGGCACCATTCCCGGCCCCGGCGAAATCTCCCTCGCCCACCACGGCGTGCTCTTCCTGGACGAACTTCCCGAATTCAAGCGCTCCGCCCTTGAGGTCCTGCGCCAGCCGCTGGAGGACGGCGAAGTCTCGATTTCCCGCAGCGCCGGCAAGGTCACCCTGCCTTGCGCGTTCATGCTCGTCTCCGCCATGAACCCGTGTCCGTGCGGCTATCTTGGCGACGCGAAGCACGAGTGCCGCTGCACGCCGACGCAGATTCAGCGCTATCGTTCGCGCATCAGCGGCCCGCTCCTCGACCGCATCGACATCCATATCGACGCACCCGCGCTGTCCCTCAGTGAACTTCGCTCCGAGAAAGCCGGCGAATCCTCCGCCGCCGTGCGCAACCGGACCGAGACCGCCCGCGCCCGCCAGCAGGCCCGCTTTGCCGGCACGAAGGTCGCGGCCAACGCCCGCATGACCCACGCCCAGATCCGGCGCCACTGCGTCATCGACGCCTCACTGGGCGACCTGCTCCAGCAGGCAATGGAGCAACTCAGCCTGTCCGCCCGGGCCTACGACCGCATCCTGAAAGTCGCCCGTACGATCGCCGACCTCGCCGGAGTCGAAGAGATCGAGGCGCCTCATCTGCTGGAAGCCATCCAGTACCGCAGCCTGGACCGGACCCTGTTTTACTGACCCGTAACGCCTCACGCGGAAAGGTAGAGCGGATTATCCCTAATCCGCCGTCGTGCGGCAAAGCGGCTACGAGCTGCCCACGCCCGCTCTTTCATCTTTCAACTCCCCTCTTTCAGCTGCCTGAACTGCATTCCGGCAAAACACTTGACGCCCGCCGCGAAAACCGAACCCTATGCCCTCCGATTTTCGCCCTCATCGTCTATCGGTTAGGACAGGAGATTCTCAATCTTCAAAGCGGGGTTCGATTCCCCGTGGGGGCACCATCTTTTCGAGTCTTCAGAGGTAAATCAGGGTCGAGTTGGCGACACAAACGGGTCTTTACAGGTACTTGGGTGTCCGTTTTTGTCCGTTTTTACTAATGGCAAAAACACCGCGATTTCCCATCACGATCCGGGAGCAATCGGTGGTCGTGAAGATCTATCGGCAGAAGGCCCCCACTACCGCATCCGGCTACGCCTACGCCGTTACCTGGGTCGGGCCAGACGGCAGGGTCAAGAAGACCTACTCCGACCTCAAAAAGGCCCAGGAGGATGCTACGTTGAAGGCAGCGCAGTTGGCGAATGGACTCGCCGGTGGCCACCTGCTCTCACGCTCGGACTCGATAGAACTAACCGAAGCCAGGCTGACCGTTGAGCCCCACGGCGTCCCGCTCCTCTCCGCCGTGAACGAGTGGGCAAAGGCCCGGGAACTCGTGGGTCCCGGGATTCTGGGTATCTGCTCCGAGTGGGCAAGCCGGCGAACCGCGACCGTCAAGAGGATCAAGGTGACCGCCGCGGTCGAGCAGTTCATCGCCGCCAAAGACGCAGCCAAGAAAAGAGGGTCCCGGACCTACACGTCGAAGCTCAAGCGTGTGAAGACCGAACTTGGCGAGTACTTCCTCGACACTGTCTCGGTGCAGGACTGGACCCGGGTGCTGCACCTCGCCGAGGATGCCGTCACCCGAAACGATCTGCGGAAGAGGATCGTCACGCTCTGCCGGTGGGCGAAGCGGCAGGGCCACCTGTCCGATGACATCACGCCTGAGATCGAGAAGACCGAGCGGGCTAAAGAGACCGCCCACCCCATCGGCATCCTGCGGCCGAAGGAGTACGGCGACTTCCTCGAATACATCAGGGCGAATCATCCCCAGCACCTGGCGGCAGTCGTGATCGCGGGGTTCTGTGGCGTCAGGGCTGATGAGATTCAGGGGAAGGTCGACGCCCGGGAACGGCGGCAGCTCTGGGAGGACATCAACCTCGGCGAGAATTTCATGTCGGTCACCATCGCGAAGACGAACACGCCAGCTCACCGGATCATTCACCTGAGCGAGACGGCGTTGGCGTGGCTCAACGTCTGCCCGGGACCGAGGGAGGGGCCAATCTGCGAAGCCGGTGCAATGGAGAAAGTTCGGCTCATCGCCCGGAAGGCGGAGATCAACCTGCCGGAGAATTGCTTCCGGCACTCGTGGATCACTTACCGCATCGCGCTCACCGGCGACAAGGCGGCGACCGCCACCGAAGCCGGGAATAGTGTCGGCGAGATCGACCTACGTTACCGCGTGCCAAAGCCAAAGTCCGAGGGCGAGGCGTGGTTCGCGCTACGTCCAAAACTAACTGAGTAGACCGTGGCCCTCAGACTGAACGCCGGCGGATCCAGCGTTGGACGGTGTCACGATCGAAACGGATAACCCGACGGTTGATCCTGACCCGGGGCAGCCCCGTCGCCCGAGCCATCCGCATGAATGCGTCACGGTTGGGGTAGTTCAACAGGGCCATCACTTCCTCGGGATTCATTAACGAGCTCGTCTCAGCTTTTGAGCCGCGTCCATTTGGCTCCGGCGACGCCGGGGTGCAGTTCGACACAGCGGCCGGGATTCCGGGAGCCGAGACTTCTTCGATGACTGTGCCGAGCTGAATCAAGACGATTTCACGCTGCCTTCGCGATCTTGTCTGGGCGGGTGATCCGGTATTCCTTCTTGAAGTTATGGCCGGGCGACTTGGTGAGCCAGCTCACGGCACCCTGTTTGATCAGCTTGTTGATGTCCCGGCCCAGCCGCTCGCGGGAGGTGATGTACTTCTGCAGGATCGGCTTGATCGACTCGTTGGCGTGCAGTGCCTGCAGGAGCTCGGTCACGTTGCCGGTCCACTCATTCATCCTGTCCTGATCACTATGGCGGAAGTAGTCGTGACGCCAAATCTCGAGGAGCTCGGCGATCGAGTTCGTGGAGCTCGAGAGCTTGGCCTCTTGGAGGAGCTCGGGGTGGTGGTACGCCTTCACGCCGTAGCGGTAGTCGCCGACCAGATGTGCCGGCAGCTTGTGGTCGCGGAGGAACGACGCGAAGCACGGGAGCTCGGCGCGGACTGCTTCCTCGGCTCCATCGAAGTTCACGGTCGTCTGCGCGGCCTTGAGGAAGATGACCTTCTCGAGCATCGATGCTTCCACGTTCGGCAGCATCGCGATCGACTCGGGATCGTCGTTCAGCGTGACCACAATCCGGCCCTCCCACGGCAGCGTGATCGGATTATTGTACATTTTGCGATAGGTCAGCGTGTAGTTCGCGACCACCTTCTTCACGATTTGGGAGTAGAGCTCATGCCCACGCGCCTCCGCTTGTGCCGAGCCGTCGTCGATCGCCCAGACGGGCTTAATGAACATCTCCGCATTGAACTCGGTCCGGCCGAGGAGGAAGTTCGTGGCCTCGGCGAAGCCGCCCATGAGCCCGCCGACCAGCCGCTGCGAGAGGAACGTCTTGCCGATGCCCGGGGGCCCGGCGATGAACATGGCCTGCCCTTTGCGGAGCTTGCCGGCGGAGGCGCTGCGATAGAAGTGACCGAGCCAGCCGATGAAGACGTCGCGCTGCACGTCGTCGGGGAAGATTTGATCGAGGTACTGCGCGATCCACGGGAACCCACTGCCCCACTCCCGCCGGCCGGAGTCGGCGATCACGATGCGGAGCCTCAGCACGTTGAGGTAGTCGTCGTCGTCGATCGTGACCAGGTCTTCGTTACGGTACAGGAACGGGAACGCGCCGGTGATCCGGGACTGGAACGCTATGTTTACCACGGCCCGGTCGATCTCGCTCATCTCGCCAGGGCGCGACACTGCGCGGAGCCCGCGGCTGCGGAGGTAGAGGCGGAGGTTCTCTACGTTGTAGTCCTGCCACTTCCCCTTCGGATTCCTGAGCCAGTATCCCTTGCCGTCGAAATAGATTCCGTCGGTCGCGCCGCCGATGCGGTCGCGCTCGAATTTGGTGACGAACTCCTGGCCGAGAATCTCGGCCCAGGGCATGAACCGAGCCTCGCCGGAGAACGCCTGGACCCCGGTCTCACGAATCCATGCTCCGGTGTCCAGGGCGGCCATGGGGTCCCAGAACCGGATACCCATTGCGCCGACGGCGAAGGTGCCGGTCCAGCGGCCGGGCCAGCGACGCTCCACTTCTGCGGCGACCGCATCCATCGGGATGATTACACCGCGGTCTCGCCAGTCCACTTTCGACGATGCCTCGAAGACGAACTGAGCCAAGGCGCCGATTCCGTCCGGTAGATCGCCACTCCATCGAACCCATTGGCCGCCGCCTTTACGCTGTGACCCGCTTCCGTGAGAACCCGCATGATCGTCTCGCGGAACAAATCGTCATCTTCCATTAATATGATTCGGGCCATGATGATTAGCAGGTTCAGACCGCCAATTATGTCGTGAGTTCTAAGTCTGTTCCCCGTCGAAGCAAGCTTGCCATCCCATCCCAAACTTCCTGCTCCGGTGCCGCCGTCCTTCCCTTTAGGCCAAAAAAAAGGCGCACCGCCTGCAGTGCGCCCCGGAAAATCAGGCCAGTGAGGCCTTAGAGCGCGTAAAGTTCTTCCGGACGGAAGAAACGCGCCAGCTCCGCCTTCGCGTTTTCATCGCTGTCAGAGGCGTGGACGACGTTCTTCATCATCTCGGTGCCAAAATCGCCCCGGATCGTGCCCTTCGCGGCCTTGCGCGAGTCGGTCGGCCCGAGCAGGTCGCGCACTTTCTGGACGATATTGTCGCCCTGCAACGCCATCACGATGACCGGGTGCGAGCTCATGAATTGCTCGATCTCCGGGTAAAACGGCTTGCTTGCCACATGGGCGTAGTGCTCGCGGAGCTTCTCCGCGGACAGGCGCACCATCTTGCAGCCAATAATCGTGAAACCCTCTTTTTCGAAGCGCGCCAGCACGTTGCCAACGTGGCGCTGCTCCATGCAATCGGGTTTAAAAATGACGAACGTTTTCAGCATAAACCGTCAAGAAAACATCCAGCACCCGCGATGGGAAGCCTAGAGTTTGTCCCCTATTCCGCTCGCAGATCATCCAGCGCCATAGCGAGTTCCGGATGTTGAAAAGCAAATCCGCCTCTCTCTAGGACGCGCGGCACCACCCGTGTGCTCGCCAGCAGGGCTTCGTCCGCCATCCGGCCAAACACCGCCCGCAAGACCATCGCCGGCACCGGCAGCACCGCCGGCCGCCTGAGTGCCCGACCCAATCGGGTCGTGAACTCCGCGTTGGTCACCCCACCCGGCGCCACGACATTAACCGGGCCCGAACAAGCCGGATTGACCAAGGCATGCCCGATCGCCCCGACCGCATCATCCAAGCTCACCCAGCTCATCCACTGCTGGCCGGAACCCAGCCGCCCGCCGAGCCCCAGGCGAAACACCGGAAGCATCTTCGCCAGCGCCCCGCCCTTCGGACTCAGGATCACGCCAAAACGCAGCCGCACTGTCCGGACACCCGCCCGCCCGGCACCTTCCGCCTGATTTTCCCACTCCTGGCAGACCCCGGCCAAAAATCCCCGGCCCGGCTCACTCTCCTCCGTCAGAATCTCAGCACCACGGTCCCCATAAAAGCCCACCGCTGACGCATTCACCAGGACTGTGGGTTTCCGTCCGAGGCTGGCCAGCAGGCCGACCAGCGTGGCCGTCGCATCCACTCGGCTGGTCCGGATCCGCTCCTGTCGCGCCGCCGTCCAACGGCCCGCACTGACATTCTCTCCCGCCAGATTCACGATCGCATCCACCCCTTCGATTCCGGACAAGCCGAGTTCCCGTCTGGCTGGATTCCACTGGATTTCATCCGACGCTTTCGGTTCGCTCCGCACCAGCCGCAGAATTTCATGTCCCTGGCTCCGCAGCACCGGGATCAGCGCTGAGCCCACCAGACCCGAGGAACCGGCAATGACGATTTTCATGTCATCCGGGATTACGTCTCTCCGACGCGGCGCGTTCGCAACTGCTTGAACGCCGCCAGCGCCTCCGCGCGGGCCGTCGCATGATCCACGATGGGATGCGGGTAATTCTTTCCCAGCGTCACACCCGCCTCCGCCAACGTGAGCGGCAGCGCTTCCCATGGGGCATGAATGTGCTCCGCCGGCAATCGGGCCAGCTCGGGCACCCAGCGCCGCACATAGTCGCCCTTGGCATCGAATTTCACGCCCTGCAGCACCGGCGCAAACACCCGGAAATATGGCGCCGCATCCGCCCCGCAGCCTGCTGTCCATTGCCAGCCGAGCGTGTTGCTCGCCAGATCGGCATCCACGAGCGTGTCCCAAAACCACGCGGCACCCGCCGTCCAAGGCAGGCGCAGGTGCTTCACCAGAAAAGACGCCACGATCATCCGCACGCGATTGTGCATCCAGCCCGTGTGCCAGAGCTGCCGCATGCCGGCGTCCACGATCGGGTATCCCGTCAAACCCCGCTGCCACGCCCGCAATCGTCCGCCATCCGGATCATCCGCCCATGGAAACCGCGCAAACTCCTCGCGCAGCGGCTGCTCCGGCGTATGCGGAAAGTGAAACAGGAGATGGTGCGCAAATTCCCGCCAGCCGATCTCCGCCAGAAACACCCGCGCGCCGTTACTCGGCGGAAACACCCCCGAGTCCTTCGACCGCGCCTTGACCGACGCCCACACCTGCCGGGGACTCAATTCCCCCGTGTGCAGCCACGGCGACAGCATCGAGGTGCCATCGAGATCCGGCCGGTTGCGGTTCTCGGCGTAAGCCTCCATTGCTGCACCCGCAAACTGCTTCAGCCGCTTCGCCGCGCCCGCTTCGCCCGGTTGCCACGTCGCACCCAATCCGCCGTCCCAGTGGATCCGCGGCAACAACTCCAACTCCGCCAGCTCCAGCGACCGCGGCCATTTGCCCGGTGCAGGCAAAGCCTGGGCGGCAAATTTGATCGGAGCCGCCACCGGCAGGGTCAGGCACGTGCGCCAGTAGGGCGTGAAGACCTGAAACGGACGCCCCTGCTTGTTCAGCACCGCATGCGGCTCGTTCAGCAGCGCACCATTGAAGCTCTTCGCATCGAGGCCTCCCGCGGCGAATTCGGTCTTGATCGCCTTGTCCCGCGCGATGATCGCCGGCTCATACCGGCGATTCCAGTAAACCGCACCGGCCTCCGTGCTCACCACCAGCTCCCGCAGGACTGCGCGCGAGTTGCCCTTCAGGATCACCAGCCGCGAGCCGTGCTCGCGCAGCGAAGCGTCCAGCGAAGCCAGCGCCTGATGCAGCCACCAGCGCGCTGCGCCACCCGACCGCCACTTACCCTCACCCGCATCATCGAGGATGAAGAGCGGAATGATCGGCGCACCCCGCGCCAGCGCAGCGTGCAGCGCCGGATTATCCTGCAGGCGCAAATCCTGCCGGAACCAGAGCAGTGTGGGCGTCGATGGCACGAGACCAAAAAGTGTCAGCCCCGCACCTTTGCAAGCACCGCCCAGCCTGGTCCAGTAGCAGCCGACGTAAGGAGGCTGGGCCTTCGAATAATCGCCAAGCCGCCAAGGAGCGAGGGCCGAACGCGAAGTGACCGTCCTTGGCCGCGAGTTTGGCTTCGGATCGATCTTCGCGTCTTCGCGGTTAAAAATCTGTCCGAGCCCTACAACGATTCCTGATAAAGCCGCTCATACCCCGCCGCTGCGACCTTCCAGCTGAAATCCCGCGCCATCCCGCGTCGTTGCACCGCACTCATCCGGGCTTTGTCGGCATGAAGCTTCATTGCCCGGTGCAGCGCATCGCCGAGGCTCTCCGCCGTCGGAGCGCACATCAGGCCGGTGCCGGCTTCCGGAAATTCGTCGGCATCCGTCACGGTGTCGATCAACCCACCCACCCGGCTCACAATCGGAATCGTGCCGTAAACCTGGGAATACATCTGGTTCAGGCCGCAGGGCTCAAACCGCGACGGCATCACGAAGAAATCGCTGCCCGCCTCGATCAGGTGGCTCATGCCTTCGTCCAGTTTCGCGCTGAGGAAAACTTTCGCCGGCGCCTGCGCGGCCAGGGCCCGCACCGTGTCCTCGTACCGTTTCTCGCCCGCCCCCAGCACGACCAGCCGGCAGTCCTGCGCGAGGAAGAAATCCTGGTTCGCGAGCAGCAGATCCAGTCCCTTCTGTTCCACGAAGCGGCAGACCACACCAAAGACCGGGCCCTTGAAATTCGCCGCGAAGCCGCAGTGCTTCAGCAATTCCCCGCGGCAGATCTGTTTCCCCGCCAGGTTCGCCATGGAGTAACGCGCCGGCAGCAGCGCGTCCGTGGCGGGATTCCACACCGCCATGTCGACGCCGTTCAGCAGGCCCACAATGTCGTGCTCCCGTGTCTGCACGACGCCTTCGAGCCCGTTGCCGAACTCCGGCGTCTGGATTTCCTTCGCATAGCGCGGGCTCACCGTCGTCACGCGATCGCCGAACAGGATGCCGCCCTTGAGCAAATTCGTCTGCTCGTAGTACTCGAGCCCGTCCATGTGGTTGAGATCCTCGGGCAGGTTGGTCCGCGCGAATACACTGCGCGGAAACAGCCCCTGGTAGGCGATGTTGTGGATCGTGAAGACCGTCTTCACCGCCAGCGTCACCCCGTGCTTCCGCTCGGCGTCCCGCACCAGCAATGGCAGCAGCGCGCCCTGCCAGTCATGGCTGTGCACCACGTCCGCCTGGAGATCCGCGAGCCGCAGCGTCTCGACGACGCCCTTGCAGAAGAAAATAAACCGGTCCGCGTTGTCCTCGTAGTCACGCTCGCCGTTGCCGTAGGGATTGCGCCGGTCGAAGAACTCCTCCCGGCAGACGAGGTAGACGTTCAGGTTTTTGCGTGGCGAAAATACCCGCACATCGCCCGAGAGAAACTGGTCACCCATCTCGATTTTCAACCGCAGCTTCCGCTCGGCCTGCGCGGCGTCTTTGTGTTCCAGCGCCGTCCGGTAGCCGGGCAGGAAGACCGAGACCTCGTGGCCATTGTCGGCCAGCGTGCCGGCCAGCGATGCGACGGCATCCGCCAGCCCACCGGTCTTCAGATACGGGAACAATTCACTCGCCACGTGGACGATTTTCATCGCGCCACGGTAGACATGCGCCTTTCGTCAGGCCAACAACGAAAGCACAGCCTGCGCGCCGTGCAGCTATTACTCTATGACTCTTCGAGACAGCCTCCTCGCCCATTTGCGCGAGGCAAATTACTCGCCCGCTAACGAATTCGAACTCTCCCGCCGCCTCGGTCTCGCTAAAAAACAGCGCGCCATGCTGGCTCATGAGGTCCGCCTCCTGCTGAAAACCGGCCAATTCGTCCGCGCCAAGAGCGGTCGCATCAGTGCCCGCGGCGCCAAACCCGAACCCGAGCGTTCCACCACCACCCGCCCGGTATTCACTCCGACGAAACGCGGCGCCCCCCAGCCCCCTGTCCCTCCTGCAAGTCAGGGCCACCACCGGCCCGAGCCAAAAAAATCCGCGCCCGCGGCCGCCGACCCGGTCGCCACCGCCGCACCCAAGCTCGGCAAGGATGAGCTCACCGGCCGCATTCAATTTCGCGCCGGCGGTTCCGCCTTCGTGATCCGCGATGATGTGCCCGGCGCCGCCAAGGAGCCATCCGTGCAAATTTTCCCCGAGGATACCGGAGTCGCGCTGCCCGGCGACCGTGTCATCGCCCGCATCACGCCCGGCCGCCGTGGCCGCCGGCCCGGCGAAAAGATCGGTAGCATCGTGCGCGTGCTCGAGCGCGACCGTCATACCATCGTCGGCAATCTGCGCCGCGGTCGGCGCGAGTTCGTCGTCCAGCCTGATGACCCGCGCTTCAGCTACGAAATCATGGTCGGTGAACCCGCACGCAGCGGTCTCACGCCCGTGCCCAAGGAAGGCGACAAGGTCGTCGTCCAGCTCGCCGAGTGGAAGAACCGCCGCGATCCACTTTCCGGCACCCTCACCGCCCGGCTCGGACGGACCCACGAGCCGCGCGCGGAGCTCCTCGGCATTTTCCTCAAGTACGAGCTCGCCACGGAATTTCCCGCTGACGTCGAGCGCGAGGCCGCCGCCATTCCGGACCGCGTCCAGCCCGCCGATCTGGCCAACCGGCTCGATTACCGCGAGAAATCCGTCTTCACCATCGATCCCGACGACGCCAAGGATTTCGACGACGCACTCTCGTACGAGCCCCTGGACGGCGGTGACGTGCGGATCGGCATCCATATTGCCGATGTCGCCCATTACGTGCTCCCCGGCACCGCCATCGACCGCGAGGCCCAGCGCCGCGGCAATTCCACCTACCTGGTCGGCGTGGTCATTCCCATGCTGCCGGAAAAGCTTTCCAACGGCCTCTGCTCCCTCGTCGAGGCGCAGGACCGTCTCTGCAAGGCGGTCTTCCTGACGTTCGCCAGGAATGGCCGGATCAAGGAAACCACCTACGCCAACACCGTCATCCGCAGCCGCAAGCGCCTCACGTACAAGCAGGCCTACGCCTTCATGTTCGAGGACGACCTCGCCCGCATCCGCGCCCTGCCGCTCCCGCCCAAGCACCAGACGGGCTCAACCGGCCGCGCGCTCCGGGACATGAGCGATGCCGAGCTCACCGACCTCAAGACGTGGATCCGCGCCCTCTGGACCATCGGCAGCCGCCTCCGCAAGGACCGCATGACCGGCGGCAGTCTTGATCTCGACATGCCCGAGACGAAGATCTTCGTCGACGAACAAGGCTACGCCGACCGTCTCGAGAAAATCGAGCACGACGAAAGCCACCAGCTCATCGAGGAGTTCATGCTCGCCGCTAACGAGGCTGTCGCCCGCCTGACGCGCACCCACTCCCTGCCCTCCCTCTACCGTGTCCACGACGAACCTGACATCGAGAAACTGGAGGAATACCGCAGCCTCCTCGCCACCTTCGGCATCGAGGTCGGCGACCTCACCGTCCGCGCCGAGCTGGTGAAGCTGCTGGTCACGCTGCGCACCCACCCGCAGGGCTACACGCTGCGCACCCAGTTGCTGCGCAGTCTGAAAAAGGCCGCCTACCGCGCCACGCCCGACGGACATTTCGGCCTGAACAAAAAGGATTACACCCACTTCACGTCGCCGATCCGGCGTTACTCCGACCTCGTCGTGCACCGCGTGTTCGAGTCCTATCTCGTGAAGCACAGCGGTCATCCGATCTCCGCCCGCGGCGCCGGTTATGACCTTCCGCGCATCGAGCGCCTGGGCGAGCATCTCAGCCTGACGGAAATCAGCAGCGCCGAGGCCGAGCGCGAAAGCGTGAAGATCAAGCTGCTCGAGTTCTTCGAGCGGGAACTGGACAAGAAGCCCCGCACGCGTTTCGCCGCCGTGATCACGGATGTGCGCGCCAACGGCTTCTTCATCGAGCTGATCGAGTCGATGACCTTCGGCTTCGTTTCCGCCGACAACCTGACCGGCGATCACTACACGCTCAGCGACGACGGCACCGCCCTCGTCGGCCGGCGTACCAAGCAGCGCTTCGCCCTCAACGGCCGCCTCGATGTCGTCGTCGACAAAGTCGACCGCTTCAAGCGCCTGATCGATTTCGCCCCGGTGCGTGACTAAGCTCCTTCGCCAGCAGCAGCCGACGTAAGGAGGCTGGCTCGACCCCGCCCTCTCCCCAAGTTGCGCGACGACGCCTTCTGGCATAGTTTCAGTCCCTCATGAAAAACTACGACTTTATTGCGAAATTTCGCGCCGTTTACGATCAGGCCGTTGCGCTCTATGCCAAGGGCCAGCGCGATGCCTCCACCTATTTCGACGCCACTCAGCTCGCCTTCCTCGCGGCCAACGGCATCACCGCCCAGCATATGTACGACTATGCCGAGGATCAGCTCAACGGTGGCGAACCCGGCTACGATAACGCCCTCGGCATCGAACTCGTGCGGCGCGATTATTTCCTGAACGTGCAGGGCGGCCGCGCTTCGACGACCCTCCTCGACGAATCCAAGCTGCCGGCCAAGACCGCCGCGGTCCAGGGCATCGAGTGGCTCCCCCGCATCATCCCCAAGGCCAAAGCCAAGCTGCGCGGCGAAATGCCCGCCTCCATCATGTACAGCTGCGGGGGCGATCGTCGCTTCCTCCGGACAAACGATATCCTGGCCGCCGAGTTCCTGAGCCTGGTCTGGCGCCACGAGAACAACGACGCCGCCATTATCGACTGGGTGGTCAAGCGCAGCACCAGCAAGTAAGCGCTGGGCGGGCACATCTCGCGCCCGCATTCAGAACGGCGTCACGGCAGAGTCCACCGCGCGCACCCGTCACCCGCCAAACAGCTCGCCCTGGTCGCTCACCGCCGGCTTCACGCCGAGAAAGCTGCCATAGCGTTCCAGCCAGTCGTCGAGTTTGTCGGTGTAATAACCCGGGTCATAGGGTGCCGCGCTCGCATCATGGAGCGCGAGCGCCCTCGCCCGCTGCCAGTCGCTGGTTTTGCCCTTCGCCTTGGCCGTGATGTAATAGCTGACCCGCTCGCCCATGCGCGGGCGCGGCGTCAGTTGCAGCGCCGCCTCCGCCGAGGCCCGCCGCGGCTTGCCACCCTCGGCCATGAACCGCTCGTAGGCCTCCGGATTCTGGTTGAGCGTCTCGCTCTTCGCCAGTTCCTCCACCGGCATCGCCCGCACTGCCAGCCGCTGACGGTAGTCCTCCAGCAGCACCACCGGTGACTCCGGCGACACGCCCAGCAGAAACGTGATGAGCTGGTTGCTGAGTTTTTTCAGATACGGCTCCATGCCCCGGGACCGCAGCGCGCTGCCGCGCAGCGTGATCTTTTTCCCGTCGTAGAGCGCATAGTTCTTCATCTTGTAGCAGAACATCGCCTCATACCGGCCGTCGTATTCCAGCTCGATGCCCTCGGGCAGGATCGGTGCGACGAGGGCCAGCAGGTCGTCCGGCTTCTCATAAAATTTCGGGGACGCCAGATAGATTCCATCCGTGTCCGCCTCGAGGATCGTGCAATCGTGCTTCGCGAACTCCGCGATCAGCGCCTGCAGCAGCTCCCGCCCGCGACGAGTGACCTCGGCCGCCAGCTCCCCATCGCCAAACCGCGCCCCGGAAAAACCCAGGTACCCGTAGAACGAGTTGATCAGGATCTTGAAGCTCGCCTGCCGGGCCTGCGCCTCGGCGCGCTCGTCCTCAGTCGGCGCCGTCTTGGCGAGCACCTTGTACTTCAGGCGATAATTGCGGAGACGCCGCAGCAGAGGAATGAACACCCCCAGCGTGTCGCTCTTCGGATTGCGCGCGATGCTCAGCAGCAAACTGGGATAAAGCGACGCGACGTCGTAGTGCAGCACCTGGCGAAACACCCCTTCCTGAAAACTCCGCGTGTAGCCGCCGTCGAACGGCTGCACTTCCGGCGGCAGCGGACACGCCTGCCGGGCATGATAGTACTCCTCGAGGAAAAGCAGGTCGATCTTCGAGGTCGCCCCGCGCAGCGTCGCCTCCTGCAACAGCGTCGGGAACGTCCGGGCCTGTTCGAAATAGGTCGGCAGCAGCTGGTCCGCGAGTCCCTGCGTCTCGCGCAGGTCATCCTCGAGGTACGCGCAAAACCGCGCCCGGTCGTTCACAAAGGTCTCGTGGATCTTGCTTCCCTCGATGTACGTCCGGTCCGCGCTGTCCTCATCGGTGATGCCGAAATAAACCGCCACGTCCTTCAGGCCATAGGCCGTCAGCTCCCGCGTCGTGATGTCGTAGAGCTGGACCAGCAGGTAGGTGTCTACGATCGAGCGCCCCGGCAGGTCGCAGCGCGGAAAATCGATCCACCGCTCCGCCACCTTGACCCGGCTGTTGCGGAACGTCGCCTTTTGCCCGTAGCGCCCCCACAGCGGCGGCACCTTGAATCGCCGGCTGCGCTGACGCAGGTAATCGAGGTCGAACTTGAAGAGATTGTGTCCCTCGATCACATCCGGATCCATTTCCTGCAGCGCCGCATTGAAGGACTCCAGCAGCTTCTTCTCCGCCGCATCGGTCATCGCCTCCAGCAGGAGCAGCCGGTTCTTGCCCCCGAGCCGCAGCCCGATCGCGAGCACGCGGTCCCCGGGTTTGCCTGCATCGCTGAAGCTGCCGTCCTCCGACGCGGTCTCGATGTCCAGCTGACAGCGGCGCACGTGGCCGAAACTGAGATCGCCATACAGCCGCTGCCGGTGCTGCAACAAAAACTGGCTCTCCAGCGGCCGGATGACATCCACTCCGACCCTTTCCTTCGCCTGTTTGAGAAACGCATCGAAGGTTCCCAGGTCGTCCGCATGCACCAGGCGGTCATAGGGACCCTCGCCCGCCAGCCGCTCGATCTTCAATCCGTGCAGGTTGGTCTCCGGCGGCGTATCGTTGAGCCAGGCAAAGGGCCGGAAGCTCTTCGTCCGCTCCACACGTCCGCCGTCGGGGGTCGCCATCGTCAGGTGCGCCTGGCCATCCTCGGCGATCCACAGTCCGCAGATCGTGTCAGCCATGAACCCGCCGGGTTAAAACGGCTTCATGTACACCATCACCAGTGCGATGAGGAGCACACTGAAGCCGAGCAGCGCAAACTTGCCCCGCAGTTGCGGCCGGCGATACGCCAGGCCGGCCAGCGCGGAAAACACCAGCCAGCACACGACCTTCACGATCATCCAGCCGAAGAAATGGCCGCCGTAGACCTTGGCCACCAGGCCAAACCCGCTGATGAGCATGAGCAGGCTGGCGATGCCCGTGATGATCAGCGTCTGCTTGCGGGTCTCAGGCGCCGGATTGGCGAAAGCCGCAAAGGTCCAGGCGGTCAGGACGAGCAGCGCAAAGACGTGGAGGATTTTGTAGTAGACCGGATCCATGATAAAAGAGTGACGCCCCGCGTGTGCCGTATGCCCAAAGGCTCAGGACCTTTTTAAGTTAAGGTGGGCGCCTCCTCCACAGCGTCTGCTTTCCGGTTTACGGCCTAGCATCTTCCGCGGCGGGTTCAGCTCCCGTAATAATTTCAAGGCAAAGAGCAGTTATTGAAAGCACCTCGAACACTGCAGGGTGTCGGGTACGAAGGTAGGTCGCCCACCGCTCCCGTCAAATGCCAATCGCGGAACCGGTGGAGGTCCAGCGGAAGCTCGAAGGTCAAAGTTCGAAACTCGAAAGAACTCAGGCCTTCAATTTTAAATTGAGCCGTGCAGTTGGCTGCAACTTTTGGCCCCAAACTACGTGGCTGATATCGCAACACTAATATTATCCCCCAATCGTGTGGTTGGGCGGGAGTTCCTGAAGGTATTCTAGATTCCGCGAGCCGGTGGGGTTTAGATAGCCCTCGAAAAAACATCTGCCGAAGTCACCCTCGTCGTTAGGATAAATTTCGATCCTCAAACGACAATACCGACCTTGCGCGGTTTTGATAAAAACCGAACCCCGAGGATTTGTAGTCCAGATGACCCCTTCAGAGTGATAGCCCGATATGGGGGCCAAATAGAATGTGATGTTCTTCTCATCCATTTCTTGGATGCCTCCGCCGAGCACTTCGACTTTCACCTCCCACTTCAATTGACCTGAGACGTAGACCGAAGGGTCACGATGCAGTGTAAACTGCAACTCGCCCTTGGGGTCCTGACGCCCAGTCCCGAGGTTAAATCGAACGGGAATGCCATTACCCGGTAGGTGCAGCCGTGAGTTGTAGGGTATGAGCGCCTCCGCCACCTCCTTTCGTAGCAACATAAACGCGACCGGTTGGTTCTGCTTTGGAACAAACTTCGGCTCTGAAGTATGTCCCGCGTAATTATAGATCATCCCCGATGTGGGAAACCGGTTCGATGAGACATAGCCATCCTTGGATAAGGAGTTAACGTTCAGGCAGGTGCCGCGAAGGCCCCGGGCTGAAAACGAACCGTCCTTGTCAGTTACAGTTACTTTTCTTGTGTCCCGTGATACACCCCAGGCGAACGCGATACTGGTGGTGGTGTAACTGTATTCCACGCGAACTCCGCTGATCGGCGCACCCGTTTGGTCCACTACTTGCCCCCAAAAATCAATTGGGACATTTATTCCGCCATCGCTTGAGCCGTAGATGAGTTCGGCGGCGCCCAATAGTCCCAAGGCAACAAACACCAGCACGCCAAATTGAGTCAGTTTACGATAAGTGGTGCTCATTGAGGGTCTCTTCGTCTTCCTGCTATGGTTATTTCCCGCCGGCGACAGGGACTAAAGCATTGTAGCACCCGCTAGCGCAACGACGAGCCGATATGAACCGAGCACTCTGAGACCCTCATTCCTGCATTCTCAGTTCAGATGCCGCCAGACTTTGGAATTCGCCTATCTCCGGTTGTTCGAAATTCCTTCGAGCTTCGAACTTCAACCTTCGTGCTTCTCGGCAATCACGACTCCAGAATACTCGAATCCAAATGCTGGATGATCAACTCCTGGATCGTCGCCAGAAACAGGTAGCACATGAACGCCTTCCGCAGCGGCTCGTCCAGCTGCTCCAGCTCCACGTTGCCGCTCTCCAGTGTTTCGTCGCCCAGCGGTTTCAGGTAATATTCCCGCAGCCTCAGCCGCACCGCCGCCGTCGCCCGGACAATCTGCTCGGCGTTGTCCTCGTCAAAGGCGATCACGCCGTCCGCAAAGAACTCATCGTTGAACAGGGCCAGCAGCGTCTGCACATCCTCGTTTTGCGCCGCGACCAGTTCATCCGCCCACGCCGAGCTGAACTCGTTGTCGAGGTCCGTCAGCCCGAGCGGCGCCGCCAGGTTCCGCCGCAGGCTGTCGGCCATGCCCTTGATCACATCGAGCAGCGGCGCGACGACTGGCAGCGCCAGTTTGACTTCAATGCGCTTCATCGGCCTCCAGCACAGTCGTGAGATGCCATTGCTGCAACGTAAACGCATAGGCCTCCGCCTTCTCGCGCAACCCGCTCCAGACCACCGACCGGCCCTGCTCATGCACTTCCATCATGTGCCGGCGCGCGGTTTGCTCGTCGAAGCCAAACACCTTTTTGAACACCAGCACGACATAGGACATGAGGTTCACCGGGTCGTTCAACACGACCACGCGCCACACGCCCTGCAGCGCGAGTTCCGTGTCGGCTTGCGGCGCGGAGGTTTCCTGGGTCTTGGCCTGGGCTTTCGTCATGCCTTCGCTTGGGCTTCGTGCACCGCTGCCGTCAGTTTTGCCGCAGCCTCGGTCAGCGGCACCTTGGCGACGTCTTTCTGGGTCCGCCACTTCAGTTCAATGATGCCTTCCTTGAGTCCCTTGCCGCCGATCGTCAGGCGCAGCGGCACCCCGATCAGGTCGGCGTCCTTGAACTTGACGCCCGGCCGCTCGGCCCGGTCATCAATGAGCACTTCGGCTCCCGCCTGCTCAGCCGCGCCCGCGAGCGACCGGGCGAGGTCCATCGCCTCGGGCAGCTGCGGATCGAGCACGCAGATCAGAACCTGAAACGGCGCCACTGTCCACGGCCATACAATGCCGTCGGCATCGTGCGACTGCTCGATGAGCGCCTGCAGCGTCCGGCTGATGCCGATGCCATAGCAGCCCATCACCATCAGGTGATTCTGCTTCTGGTCGTCGGTGTAGGTCGCGCCAAACTTCTCCGAGTACTTGGTGCCCAACTTGAAAATGTGTCCCACTTCGATGCCCCGGCGCACCTTCAGCGGCTGGCCTGACTTCGGATCGGGCTCGCCCGGACGCACGCGGCGGAAATCGCCGAACCGCGTGACCGCCAGATCGCGCGTGACATTGACGTTCCGCAGATGGAATCCGTCCTTGTTTGCACCGGTGACGCCATTCCCCACGAGGCGGATCGCATGATCCGCAAAGATTCCGGCCAGCGCCCCGAGGTTCTTGATCGTGCCTTTGACCGCGCCTAGGCTGCCCGGCTTGGCGCCCATGACCGGCTCGATCTCGTCCGGCGTCGCCGGGCGGAAAACCGTGAAGCCGAGCGAGCCGAGTTTGGCTTCCTCCAGTTCGTCGCAGCCGCGCAGGATTACCAGGAAAGGTTTTCCGTCGCCCACATACACGAGGGTCTTGAACTGCTGGTCCGCCGCGACCGAGTAAGGCGCCGCCGCCAGCGCCGCAATCGTCACGACCCCAGGCGTGGCAAATTCCTCGAGTTCGCCCGCCGGAGCCGCGTCCTTCAGGTCGGCCGGCACGAGTGCGCTCGTGGCCTTCTCCCGGTTGGCCGCGTAGCCGCTCTCTTCATTATAGATCACGTCATCGTCGCCGATCTCGGCCGGGACCATGAACTCGTGCGAAAAACTCCCGCCCATCACGCCCGTGTCGGCCTCGACGGCGATCGCTGTCGCGCCGATGCGCCGGAAGAACGCCTCATAGCCGCCCTTCATCGCATGGTAACTCTTGATCGCGCCGTCATCCGTCGTGTCGAAGGAATACGCGTCCATCATCACGAACTCGCGCGCGCGCATCAGACCGAAGCGCGGCCGGATCTCGTTGCGGAACTTGGTCGCAATCTGGAAAAAATTCTTCGGCAGGTCGCGGTAACTCGTGATTTCCGCCTTTACCAGCGGCGTGATGACTTCCTCGTGCGTCGGCCCGAGCACAAACTCCGGCTCCCGCGGCGCGCGTTTGCCTTCGCCCGCGCTGTCCGCGCGGAACATGATTTCCCGGGCCGCCGCCCAGCGCGGACCCTGCTGCCAGTTCTCGGCCGGATGCAGGTGCGGCATCTGCAGCTCAATCCCGCCCGCCCGCTCCATTTCCTCGCGGCAGATCTGGGTCAGCTTCTGCATCACACGCAGCCCCAGCGGCAGGTAGGTATAGAGGCCGCCGCCCAGCTTCCTGACGAGTCCCGCCCGGATCAGCAGCTTGTGCGAGGCGATCTCGGCATCCGCCGGGCTTTCTTTCAACGTGGGGATAAAGTACTGCGACCAGAGTTTCATGAAGTTGGGCAACGAAACAGCCCCGGGACACCGGCGCAAATTTATTTGCGACCGCGTCCGGGGCCGGAGTTAATCCCGCTCCCGCCATGTCCGCCGCCTCCCGCTCCCGCCAGCCCTGGTCCATGAAGTGGATCGTCCTGGCGATCGTCGTCAGCCTCGTCCTCTACACCTACCTGACCCTGCACTACCGCAAGGCCGGGCCGGCCTTCCGCCCTTACGCCGACATCAAGGACCACGCCAACACCGTCCGCCTCCTCGATGCCGGCTACCAGCGGATCACCCTCGAGGCCGAGCTGCCCGTAGATCCCGTGTCGCCCGGACAAAGCGCGCCCACCTCCTCGGCGCTCGCCGGTCTGCCCGCCACCCTGCGCGACACCCTCATCGACCAGCCGAAGCTCCCCGCCGAGATTGTGAGCGTCTCCGCCGCGCCCACCGCCAACGTGATGTTCACCTATGCCATCGGTTTCAAATGCACGCTCCCCGACAACAAGCAGCAGCTGGCCGGCGCCGATCTCTACGTGCGCGGCGGGGAAATCATCGTGGCGCCCGACTTTGACCGTCTCGAAGGCGGCCTGCTCTCGCGCAGCCGCGAAAACCTCATCCGGCTCACCGTGCCCGCCGGCGCGCTGAAGCCCGGGCAGTATCACGTCATACTCGTCGGCGCCCGCGCCTCGAAGGCCTGGACGCTGCAAGTGCATTGACGCGCCGCGCCGCATCGTCGAGAACAGCGCCTCCCACCACTATTGATGAGCACCGGCAACGGCCAATCCACTCCGCCTCCTGCGTCCAGCGCCATCGCCACGACGATCAAGCCCACGGACCTGCGCGGCATCCTGAAATACGTCCCGCGTTTTCAGGGCCAGATTTTCATCATCGCCATCGATGGCGCGATCGTCGCCGACGAGAACCTCGGCAACCTGCTCGTCGACATCGCCGTCCTCCGCAGCCTCGGGATTAAGGTCCTGCTCGTCCACGGCATCGGCCAGCAGCTCATTGAGCTCGCCACGCTGCGCAACGTCCCGATCACCGACGCCTATGGCACGGGCCTCACCGACGCCGCTACGCTCGACCTCGCGATCCGCGCCTCCTCCCGCGTTTCCCATGCCCTCATCGAGGGCCTCACGCAGAACAGTCTGAAATGCGTGCTCACCAATTCCATCCGCGCCCTGCCCGTCGGCATCATCAAGGGCGTTGACCAGCAGTTCACCGGCCGCGTGGAGCGCATCGACAAGGATTTCATCAGCGAACTCATCGACAAGCAGGTCGTGCCCATCGTCTCGCCCGTCGCCTTCGGTCCCGATGGCAAGTCCCTCCGCGTCAATTCCGACCTCCTCGCCGCCGAGCTCGCCGAGGCATTGCACGCCACCAAGATCATTTACCTCACGCCGTCCGGCGGACTCGAGATCGACGGCAAGGTCCGCCGGGAAATCTCCGTCGATGCGCTCCGCACCATCCTCAAGGACAAGCCCGAGCTCATCGCCGAGCCCGCCCGCAGCAAGGCCGCGCACGCCGTCAAGGCCATCGAGACCGGCACGCCGCGCGTGCACATCGTCGACGGCCGCATCTTCGACGGGCTCATCAATGAGATTTTCTCGAGCGAGGGCGTCGGCTCGCTGGTCTACGGCAACGACTACCAGCAGATCCGCCAAGCCAAGCGCAGCGACGTGCGGCTGATCTACAATCTCACGCGCAACGCCGTCCGCCGCGAGGAGCTCGTCCATCGCACACAGCAGGCCATCGAAAAGAACATCGACCAATTCTTCGTCTTCGAGATCGACGAAAACATCATCGCCTGCGTCACCCTCTATTTTTACCCCGACATGCCCGACCTCGCCGAGGTAGGCTCGCTCTACGTCCTGCCGTTCTACCACAACCGCGGCATCGGCAAAAAGATGGTCGAATATGCCTGTATGATGGCCAAGGAGCGGGGCGCCACCCGCGTCATCGCCCTCTCCACGCAAAGCTTCGGTTTCTTCTCCAATGTGCTTGGCTTCGAAGAGACGACCAAGGAAGTCCTGCCCGAGGCCCGTCTGAAGCTCTACGACGACAGCGGCCGCAACGCCAAGGTCCTCGTCAAGCAGCTGGCCTGATTGTAAGGCGGGGTCGCCGACCCCGCCTTGTCATACGGTCTCGACTCGCGACCGTTCTACCCGAGCGGCCGGCACCGTCGCCCGCCGATCCCTCATCCGATCGCGCAGCCGCAAAAACGGCCGCTCGACCAGCAGGTACAGCGCCGTCCCCACCATCAACGCCGCCGCGGCATACACCACAAACGCCTGCCAGCCCCCGCCCGCCACGAGGCGCGGCAGACGCGTCTGGACGACGTGCCACGTCATCTTGTGACTCAGATACAGGCTGAACGTGATCGCCGCGATCCCGCCCGCGCCCGGCACCCGGAATCGGTCCAGCACACTTTTCGGGCTCACTGCCGCCGCGACGATCAGCGCCATGCTCACCCCAAGCAACGGAAAGGCGAAGACGCAGCCCCCGAATCCGGTCCGGCTCCCGGTCAGCCCGATGGCAACCGCCATGCCGGCCACACCGGCGCCGAGCAGCCAGTAAGGCCGGTCCATCGCGCGCCGCCACCACTCCGACCTGAACGACTGAATCGCGGCCAGGATCATGCCCGCCATCAAGCCGTCCAGCCGCACGTAAGTCGGATAGTAAATCAATTCAACGAACCGCCATGGCTGGGTGGCCAGGACTGCGCCACCGTCCAGCCCATCGCGCCAGATCCAGGCGCGCAGCGCCATTCCACCCACGAAAATAACGGCGCACACCGTGGCCGAGACCTTCCACGATGACCGTCGCATCAGCAGCCAGATGAGCACCGGGACGAACAGATAAAAATGCTCCTCCACGCACAGCGACCATGCGTGGGAAAATGCCTGGTTATGCTGATAATCGACCAGCAGGTTCTCCGTGAAGGTCAGGAATTGCCAGGTGGGTTGCATCCCCCGCGCCTCCCGCGCCGTCGGAAACAAAAGATAGCAGGCCAGCACCACCCAATAGGCCGGCAGAATGCGAAACGCCCTGCGCAGGTAGAACGCGCCGATCGCCGGGATTTCACCACGCGCATAGGACTTCAAGAGCTGGGATCCGATCAGGTAGCCGCTCAGCACGAAGAACAAATCCACTCCCATCCAGCCGAGGTTGCCCACCGGCCGCCAGGGCCGGCCGAGGCCTTCCGTCATCGCATGAAAGAGCATGACCCAAAGGATCGCGATCGCCCGCAGGAGATCCAAACCGGGATAGCGGCGCCCGGCTGCCCGCCCGGGGCGCGCCATCGCTGCGACGCCGGACTTGGTCATGTGTTCCGCGCTTGCCGCAGCCGGTCTAGAAACACCGCCGCAATGATCACCAGCCCGATGATGATTTCCTGGAAATACGTCGGCCACCCCATCTGCTGCGAGCCATTGCGCAGCACCGCCATGATCAGCGCCCCGATCATCGAGCCGAGCACGGTCCCCATCCCGCCGCTGAGGCTCGCGCCGCCGATGATCACCGCCGCGATGATGTCGAGTTCCAGCCCGACCGCCACCGTCGGGTCGCCCTGCCGCAACCGCGACAGCTGCATCAGGCCCGCCAGTCCGAAGAACGCACCCGCCACCGCATAGATCATGATCTTGGTCCGCACCGTCGGCACGCCGCACAGCCGCGCCGTGGCTTCGTTCGACCCGAGGGCAAAGATATGCCGGCCAAACACGGTCTGCCGCAGCATCACCGCCGTCCCGATCGCCGCCACCACCGCGACCCACGCTCCCGCAGGCAACGACCAGCCAAACGGATCCGGCGTCGTCATCCAGGTATTGATGATCGAGGTGTCGTAATTGACCGTTTCATTTCCACCCAGCCACTTGGCCGCTCCGCGCACGACCCCGAGCATGCCCAGCGTGATGATGAAGGGCATCATCCGCAGCCCGGCGATCGCCACGCCGTTCAGCAGGCCGATGCCCGCTCCCGCCGCAATAACCGCAGCCACCACCACCGCGGTCGGCCAGTCCCGTTGGATCAGCAGCGCGCCGACCACACTGGTGAAAGCGATGCTCGAGCCCACGCTGAGATCGATGCCACCGCTCACGATGATCAGCGTCATGCCCAGCGCACCGATCGCCACGATCACGGTCTGCGTAAGGATGATCTTGAAGTTCGCGTAGGTGAGAAAATAGCCACGCACCTCCGTCGGGATCGAGAAGAGTGCAATCACCAGCAGTAGCCCCAGAAAGGGCCCGAGCTTGGCGAGGAGTGATTTGGTGTTCATGGAAAATTCAAGCCGCCGCCCCGACTGCCACCGCCATGAGCGACGGCTCCGTCCACTCCGCGCTCGGCCGGCAGTCCACCAGTTCGCCGCGCCGCATCACCGCGATGCGGTCGCACATGCCGAACAGCTCCGGTAAATACGAACTCACCAGCACCACCGCCCGACCCTCGCGGGCCAGCCCGGCGATCAGTTCGTAAACCTGCGCCTTGCTGCCGACGTCGATGCCGCGCGTCGGTTCATCAAGGAGAAAGATCTGCGCCGGGTATTCGAGCAGTCGCGCGAGGGCCACCTTCTGCTGGTTGCCGCCCGACAATTCGCCCACCCGCTGCGCCGGGCCATGCGCCTTGATGCCAAGCCGGCCGATCCACGACATCGCGGCGGTTTCCATCCCGCGTCGATTCAACCAGCCCAGCCGGCTGAACTTCCCGAGCTTCGGCAACACCGTGTTCTCCGCTACCGAGAGCGTCAGCATCAACCCTTCCTCCTTGCGGTTCTCGCTCAGGAAGCCGAGGCCGGATCGCCAGCCTGCGCCGGGCGGCTGTCCGGTCACCTCGCGGCCTTGCAGCGTCACCACTCCGCCTGTGCAGTGGTCGAGCCCGAACAACGTCCGCACCAACTCTGTGCGCCCGGCCCCGATCAGCCCGGCCACCCCGACGATCTCGCCCGCCGCGAGTGTGAAGTCCGCCCGGGTCAGGCGCGGCCCGGCGTTCAGCCCGCTCACCGCCAGCACCGTCGGTCCGGCCGCAGACACGCGCGCCGGATAAAGCTCGGTCACTTCGCGACCCACCATCAGCCGGACCAAGTGCGCCTGCGAAGTGTCCGCCATCGCCCCGCTGCCGACGCTCTGGCCGTCCTTGAGCACGGTGAAGCGGTCGGCCAGGCGTTTGATCTCCTCCAGGAAATGACTGATGTAGATCACGCTCACACCGCGATCACGCAGCTGGCGGATGACGGCAAAGAGCCGCTCGGTATCCGCCTGCGCCAGGCTGCTGGTCGGCTCATCCATGATCAGCACGCGCGGCTCGGTGCGCAGCGCCCGGGCAATTTCAATGATCTGCTGCTCGGCGATCGAAAAATCCCCTGCCCGCCGGTCCAGCTCAAGCTGCCCATAGCCCAGGCGGGCCAGCGCCGCTCGCGCCTGCGCCTTGGCCTCCTGCCGCTTCAACCAGCCACCTCGCTGTGGTTCGGCGCCGAGCATGATGTTCTCCCAGACCGTCAGATGCGGCGCGAGGCTCAGCTCCTGGTGAATCATCGCCACGCCGCGGTCGCGCGCATCGAGCGTATCGCGCGGCGTATACGGCGCCCCATCCAGCTCCATCGCTCCGCCATCGGGAAAAAGACCGCCACTGAGCACATTCATCAACGTGCTCTTGCCGGCGCCGTTCTCGCCGACAAGCGCATGCACTTCCCCGGCGGCAATCTCCAGCGAGACGTCCCGCAGCGCCTGGGTGGCGCCAAAGGCCTTGCGAATGCCGGAAAGGCGGAGGCGTGCTGTTGTCATTCGATTGACGGTAGGGCGGGTCTTTGACCCGCCTTCTGCGTCGCAGAGAGCGGGTCACAGACCCGCCCTACTCCGGATGCCTTCGACGACAAAGCCTTCACTTCAGGTACTTCTCCAATGGCGGATGCAGCAGTTCGGCCATCGCGGGCTGCGCCATGTTCTCCTGTGTCACCAGGCCGCAGCCGGTATCGATCACTTTCTCGACCTTCGCGCCGCGCAGACTGGCCACGACCGTCTTCACGCCGAGATAACCCATCCGGAACGGATTCTGGACCACCAGGCCCTGCAGGTCGCCGGACTTGAGCGCCGCCACCGTCTGGGTCCCGCTGTCAAAGCCGACCAACTTGACCTTGCCCTCCGCCAGCCCCGCGTCCTTCAGCGCCAGCAGCATGCCGGTGGCAGATGATTCATTCGGCGCAAAAATACCCGTCACCTCGCGCCCAAAGCGGTTCAGCAGGTTCTGCGAGGTCCGGTAGGCTGTGTCACGCGTGGCGCCCGCATGCTGGTCACTGGAGAGGATCTCAATGCCGGGAAACGCCTTCGTCATCGTGTCGAGGAATCCTGCTTCGCGCTGCTCCGTGCTCGTCGATCCACCCATCACTCGCAGGAGGATGACCTTGCCCTTTCCGCCAAGCAGTTCGCCCAGCCGCCGCGCGCCGAGCACGCCGCCCAGATAGTTGTCGGTCGAAACCGTGCTCACCGGTGCCGGGGAGTTCAGTGCGGAATCGATGATCACCACCGGGATGCCGGCGCGCACCGCCGCCTCCGTCGGCGCGACGAGGGCGCGCGCGTCCAGCGGCGCGAGTACCAGGCCGCTCACCCGGCGGCTCGTGAAATTCTCCACGACCTGCACCTGCTGCTCCCGGTCGTCCTCGCGGAGCGGACCCTTCCAGATCACGTTTACTGTCACGCCTTCGCTCTTGAGTTCCGCCGCAGCCGCGAGCGCTCCCGCATGGATGGATTTCCAGTATTCGTGCGTCGTGCCCTTCGGCACGACGGCGATGTCGTAGGTTTGGGCCGACGCGACGGCAATGAGCGCACACGCGCCGAGGAAAGCGGCGAACCGTTTCATGATGGGGTATGGAGTTGGGGTAGAAAGCGCGGGCCTAGCTCTTCAGCTCGACCACGACCTGAACCTCGGTCGTCGAGCCCTTGGGCAGGCCGTTGACCGCGACCGCGGCGCGGGCGTGCTTGCCCGCCTCGCCGAAGACTTTCAGGAAAAGATCGCTGGCGCCGTTGATCACCGCCGGGCTGTCGGTGAAGCCATCCACGGCATTCACAAAGCCGCTGACGAAGACAATGCGCGCCACCTGGTCCAGCGAGCCGACCGCCGCCTTGATGTTGGCGAGCGTGTTCAAGGCGCAGATTTCCGCCGACTTGTTTGCGGTCTGAACGGTCTGCTCCTTGCCCACCTGGCCGGTGTGCGTCATCTGGCCGGCCACCATGCAGATGGTGCCCGCACAGTAGAGCAGGTTGCCCGTGCGCACGGTGGGCACATAGCTGCCCGCGGCGGCGGGCGGATTCGGGAGCGTGAGACCGAGTTCGGCGAGTTTGGCTTCAGGATTCATGGGAAAAGGATTTGGGGAGAAAATTCCGCGGTGACAAAGATTATCAGCGCAATCCGGCCGACGGCAGAAATGCCGGATTGGCCACGCTCTCTGCGGTCACGGGTTTTTCGAGGATCTTGAACTCCGACAACGTCGCAATTTGCTGCGCGATCCGCGCAAGAGTGATCTTTCCGATCTCTTCGCCGTGCGCGGCGTCGCCCGTCACCAGGGCATGCGCGATCAGTTCTCCCCGTGAAAAGGTCAGCTGTGCCAGCGACATCTGTGTGTTGCGCTTCCGGATGAGATCAAAGGCCGGCGCGGGGTCATTCTCCAGGTAGTCGTGCCAGCCTCGGATCGACGCCGCCAGAAAGGCCCGGATCAGTTCCGGATTCGTCCGCACCAGCTCCCGCCGGCACATGATCGTGTGGTACGGATCGTAGCCGGAATCCGCGATGCGGATCACGCGGACCTTGGCGCCATGTTGCCGCGCGAAGAAGGGCTCGCTGGTCATCATGCACTGCTGGATCGTCTCCTTGTCGGCGAGAAAGGCGGTGACGCTGTAGGTGAGCGGGCGCAGGTCGAACTTGATGCCGTATTTTTTCTGCACATAGGGAATCCAGGTCATGCTCGGCGGGGCGATCACGCTGTGTCCGCTGAGATCCGCGAGCGTCCGGACCGGGCTCGCCTCATGCACGAGCAGGCCTTCCGGGTCGTGCTGCAGCACCGCGCCGACAATCATCAGCGGCATACCCCGGCTCGCAGCCACGATGATGTCGTCGCTGCGGTACATGCCGAAATCCGCCACGCCCTTCGCCACATCCAGCTTGATGGCCATGCCGGGGCCGCCCGGCCGGATTTCCACATCCAGCCCGGCTTCGCGGTAATATCCCTTCGCCAGCGCCTGGTAGAATCCCCCGTGTTCCGCCTGGGGAAACCAGTCCGTCTGCAGCACCACCCTGCACAACCCCGCCGCAGGTGTAACTGGGGCTTCCTGCCGGGCACAGCCCGCCAGCAGGAAGAGCACCAGACTCAAGCCGGAGACGGTCAGAAAAACGCGACGCATGCCCACATTGGAAACCGCCCGCCGCACAGCGCGAGCCCCAAGTGAATGAGCAGGGCGGGTCTCTGACCCGCCCTCTGCGGTTGACGTAAAACACCTGCGCCGCATGGGCAGACATCGTGCGTGAGATTGGCGGGGCAGAGACCCGCCCTACTTCATGTCTTGATTCCTCGCCGTCTCTCGGAGTTGCTCCGAGTCCAGTCAGCATCAAGCCTCCCCGCATGACGTTCCCCGAGTGGCAGCAACTCCCCCCGGCGGAAGCCGCCCGCGAGGTCCACCACCGCATCCGCACCCGGCTGGCTCCCGGCCAGCAACCCGCTGTCATCGCCGCGCTGCCGGACGAGGCTGCGCTTGCAGAAGTTTTCGCCCGGGTTTCACGGGGCGCCCCGCTGGGTGGCGTGCCGTATTTCCTGAAGGATCTTTTTCCCTTGGCCGGACAGCCCATGTTTGCGGGCTCCACGTTTCTTCCCGAGGTTTTTCCACCCGCGGATCAGGACTGTGCCATGGTCCGGGCGTTGCAGGACGCGGGCGGGGTTTTGGCCGGCCGGACGCACCTGCATGAATTTGCCTACGGCATCACGGGCGAGAACCCGCATTACGGCGATTGCGAGCATCCCCGCTTTCCCGGCCGGACTACGGGCGGCTCCAGCAGCGGCTCGGCCGCGATCGTTGCCGCCGGCATCGCCCCGCTGGCCATCGGCACCGACACCGGCGGCTCCGTGCGTCTGCCGGCGGCTTTCTGCGAACTGTTCGGTTTTCGACTAACACCGCACGACGCGCTCATCGCCGATGCGTTTCCACTGGCGCCAAGCTACGACACCGCTGGCTGGTTCACGGCCACCGCTGGCGACATGAAGACTGCGATCACCGCCCTGATCGGGTTGCCCGCGAGCCTGGAGGCACCCGGTGGCTGCTATCTGGAATTACCCGGGCTCGACCCCGAAGTCGCTGCAGCCTGTCGCGAGGCCGCTGCAACGTTGGCTCCGGCTGCCGATGCCACGACCCGGGACGCTCTGCTCGCGGCCTTTTCCGCCAGCGTTGACGCCTATAACACCACGGTCGCCGACGAAGCCTGGGCCATTCACCACCCTTGGGCCGAGCGATATCGCGAGCGCTACGACCCCGGCGTCTGGCAACGCCTCAACCGCGTACATAGCCTGACGACCGCACAACGCAGCACCGCCCAACACGCCACCGCCACGATCCGAAACGCTTTCAAGCAGTATTTCCGCACGTTCGATTTTCTAATCCTGCCCGCGTCGCCCTTTGCCGCCCTGACCAAAGCCGACTGCACCCTGGCAAACCGACTGAGGATCCTGACACTCACAACCCCCGCCAGCATCGGCGGCCTGCCCGTCTTGACCATACCCGTGGCCTTGCCATCCGGACTGAGCACAGGCCTTCAGATCATCATTCCCCACCCGCGCAGCCCCGTGGTCTCATGGGCTTTGTCAACCTGCCCGGACCAGCTACGCTTGTAATACCTGCCCGAAACAGGGCCGGCCTTAGTCGCGCCTCCGAAGTCTCCGCATGCATGGAATCGAATCGGCGCGAGGCGGCACTTGGAGATTGGAAAGATTGCGCCCGCTTCGGAAATCACCAGCTTCCGGCCATCCCCAACCCCATGAGCCTGCGCGAGCGCATTCACTCCACCTTCGATCAAGGCCAAGGCGTCCTCCGCCTTATTCCCATCTTCGTTCCCCGCCGTTTTGGACAGGCCGGCCGGCGTCTCCGGCTCCACCCGGACGACTACTACGCGCTCGGCACGGCCCGCGGTTCGATCAAGGAACGCTGGTTCAGCTCGGTCATCCGCTGCATGAACGGCCCGCTCGCCGCGCCGGATGAGGGGTTGAGCCAGGTGCTGCCACTTTCCAATCGTCCGGAGGAGAAATTCACCCTCGCCGACACCCAGGCCGAACTGGGCGCGGCGCTCGTAGGCGACGAACTCATCCGCCGGCACGGCGGCTGGCCGGTCTATTCCAAGTTCTTCGACTACCAGACGCCGCTCTTTCACCACCTGCATCTGGGGTTTGACGCAGCCGCCGCCATTGGCCGGCTCGGCAAACCCGAGGCTTATTTCTTCCCGCGCCAGCTGAACAACCATCTCGGCTCGTTTCCCCACACCTACTTCGGCTACGACCCGGATTGCACGCGGGCCGAGGTGCGCGAGCGCCTCTCTCGCTTCGAAGCCGGCGACACCCGCATCACCGAGTTGTCGCGCGCCCACCGGATCGAACTCGGCACCGGCTGGTATACTCCGCCCGGCGTCGTTCACGCCCCGGGATCGGTCCTCACCTATGAGCCGCAATGGAACAGCGACGTGAACTCCGTCCATGAGAACATTGTCGCCGGCGAAATTTATCCCCGCTCCTTTCTGGACGAGAACTGTCCGCCGGGACGCACCGATCTCGACACGCTCCTGTCCCTGATGGACTGGGAGAAAAATACCGATCCACATTACAAACGGCATTACTTCCGTCCGCCCCTGCCGGATCCCGCCGCGCCTTCGCCGGCCAGCGTGACGTGGATCACCTACGGCAATCCGTATTTCAGCGCCAAGGAGTTTACCCTGCCGCCGGGTAGCTCTGTCTCACTCGTCGAGCCCGTCGCCTTCGGCTGCATCGCGATCCAGGGTCATGGCCGTTTCGGGGCCTTCCCCGTCGAGTCTGCGACGATGCTGCGTTACGGCCAGCCGAGTGCCGACGAATTCTTTGTGAGTGAGTCGGCCGCGTGTAATGGCCTCCAAGTGGTGAACCTCAGTCCATGCGAACCGCTGGTAATCCTGATGCACTTCGGCCCGAACCACCCCAACGCTCCGCTCGCGCCTTGATCGGACCCAATTCATTTTCACCACGAAGATCACGAAGCCCAAGCCACCTGATTTTTTACCGCAAAGAGCTCGAAGGACGCGAAGCTCCGAACCAAGCAATCAGGCTTCTGTCTTCGCGGCCTCGCGCTCCTTGCGGTGAAATGTATGGATCGGATGGACGATCTTCGTGTGCTTCGTGCCCTTCGTGGTAAATCTCACCGCTTGAGCAGTCGCGCCGCAGTGCCGCCGGCCACGGCGCGCAACTGATCCGCGGTCAGCCCGGACCGGTGCAACTCGGCCACCAACCGGGCCATCACCGGCTCCTCATCGATTCGCGGATAGGCGTTCAGCGGATAATCCGAGCCAAAAAGCACGCGCTCGGCCGGCACCTGCGTCAGAAATTTCCGCCATATTCCCTCATCGTAAAGCAGCGGTGATGCGGCCGTGTCGTAGAATAGGTTTTTCAATTTGAGCGCCGCTGGATTTCGCAACGGGAGCAGCCCGCCCCAGTGAGCGAGGATGAATGTCGTCTCCGGGTGTTTCTGCGCCAGCCACACGAAATCTTTCAATGGCGTCGCCACACGCCCCGGATAATCTCGGCTGTCCGGATCCGTCACATGCAGATTCACCGGCAGCTTGAGTTTCGCCGCCAGCTTCAGCACGGCCCCGAAGATCGCATCGTCCACCCGGTATCCCTGGGAATGCGGCGAGAGCTCGCCCAATCCGCGCAATCCCTCGCCCGCCGCGCGCCGCACTTCGTCCAACGCCGCCTTTCGTCCGGCCGCAGGTTGGACGGTGGCAAACGCCGCCAGCCGGTCGGGATGCGCCCGCACACAGCTCGCATAAAAACGGTTTTGCTGCGCGCAGGTCTCCGGCTTTTCCCAGTACCAGCCGAGCAGCACCGCCCGTGCGACGCCCGCCGCATCCATGGCGCGGAGCAATGCCGCCACGCCCGGAAATCCCTGCACCGCCCGGCCGTCCTTGCGCCGACGCGTGCAGAGCAGCGCCCAGTGCGGTTCGCCTTGCTTCTTCGCCCAGCCGGGCGGATGCCGGTTCACCGCCGGCGGATAGAGATGAACGTGGCTGTCCGTCAGACTCATGCGTGTGCCACTTTCTCTGTCGTTCAGAACGGCGCCGCCGTCCCGCTGCCCGCCCGGACCACCAGGATGGGAATTGTCGTATTGTGCCGCACCTTGTCGATCGTGCTGCCCAGGAAAAAATCCCCGATCAATTTGTGGCCATGCGAGGTCATCGCGATGAGATCGCACGCCCGGGCCTCGGCCGTCTTCAGGATCTCCGTCGGCGGATTTCCGAGCACCAGTTCGCTGCCCACCGTCAGGCCGCCGCTGCGCAACCGCGCTGCCACACCGTCGAGGTAGGCCTGGTCCGCCTTCATCTCGGCCGACTCGGCCAGCTTGAGCTGGTTGAAATTGCGGGCGGCCCACCCGTCGGCCACATGCACCAGCAGCAGCTCCGAGCCCAGCCGCCGGGCCAGTTCCGCGATGTGCGGCACGAGTGTGTCATCGGCCCGCCCGTTCTCCAGAGCGACGAGTATTTTACGGTACATGGAAAATCTGGCTTAGGTGGAAGGGGGCAGACCGAGATGCGCGTAGAGCCACTGGCTCCACGGGTCTGGCAGCAGGATGTCGGCGAGCAGTTTTACATTAAGCACGATAATGACAAGCGTGGTGGCCCACCCCAGGAGCCTGATCCACCAGGAATTCACAAACTCTCCCATCTTGGCGCGATCGCCCGTAAAACGCATGAGCGGCCAGCAGGCGAAACCGAGCTGCATGCTCAGGCACACCTGGCTGCCGACCAGCAGCTGGGTGCTTTTGCTTTCCCCGTAAATGCCGATGATCACCACAGCCGGCACGATGGCGATGGCCCGCGTGATCAGCCGCCGCAGCCAGGGGCGCAGGCGGATGTTGAGAAATCCCTCCATCACGATCTGACCGGCCAGCGTGCCGGTGAGCGTGGAATTCTGGCCGGAGGCCAGCAACGCCAGGGCAAACAGCGTACCCGCGAAAGTGACTCCCAGCACGCCGTCGAGCAGGTGATACGCTTCCTGGATCTCGCCGACCTGCTCATGGCCGTTGCCGTGAAACGCCGCCGCGGCCAGCACAAGAATGGCGGCGTTGATGAAGAGCGCGAACATCAGGGCAAAGGTGGAGTCGATCGCGCCGAACTTGATCGCCTCGGCCTTGCCCGCCGAATTCTGCAGGAATTTCCGGGTCTGGATGATCGATGAATGGAGGTAGAGGTTGTGCGGCATCACCGTGGCTCCGAGGATGCCGATCGCGACGTACAGCATCTCGGAGTTCCGCAGGATCTCGAGCCGCGGGATGAACCCGGCCATGACCCCGCCCAGGTCCGGCTTCGCCACGAACAGTTCCACCGCAAAGCATCCGCCGATGGTCAGGATCAGCGCGATCACCAGCGCCTCGATGTGCCGAAAGCCGCGGTGCTGGAGCAGCAGCACGATCATCACGTCAAATGCGGTGATGACACAGCCCCAAACCAGCGGAATGCCGAAGAGCAGCTGCAGTCCGATCGCCGACCCCACTACCTCCGCCAAGTCGCACGCGGCGATGGCCAGCTCGCACAGGATCCAGAGGAACCATACGGTGGGACGGGAATAGTGATCCCGGCAAGCCTGCGCCAGATCCCGGCCGGTGGCCACGCCCAGCTTGATGCACAGGTATTGGAGCAGGATCGCCATCAGATTGGAAATCATGATGACGGAAAGGAGTGTGTAGCCGAATTTCGCTCCGCCCGCGAGGTCCGTGGCCCAGTTGCCCGGATCCATGTAGCCGACGGCGACCAGAAATCCCGGTCCGGAAAAGGCGAGCACCTTCCGCCAGAACGAGGCATCCGCGGGCACCGTAATGCTGCGATGTGACTCAGGCAGGCTGGGTGCCGCCGCCGGTGTATGCCAGCCGCTCTCGGACGGGGAAGTATCGGGTGGAACGTCGCTCATAAAGTCAGTCGGTTCAGAACCGGCGGGTAAGACCGCTGAAAATCAGCAGATCGTCGGCCCCGCGGGAAAGCCCAAACTGGGCGCCGATATCAAGCTGGGTGTTGGCATCGAGCTTGTACGTCAGACCCGTGTCAAACGTGGCTACCTGCGCGCCCTCCCCGGTTTGGGAGGCGAGCTCGACGTAGCCCGCAAGGCTGCCGGCAAGGGCATGGCCGGTCGTGATGCTGTTGATCCACACCCCCCGTCGGCCTGTCCTGATGCCCCGGCGAAAATCCACCCCGGTCATCGCGCCGAGGTCCCATCCGCCGAATTCCAGGTCCACCGGCAGGAGCACCGTTTCCTCCACCGCATCGTCGCCCAGGCTTCGCGCCGCCGTCGGCAATTTCAGGTCGGTGATCAGCCCGAATGCCGGTCCACCATCATTGCCCGAAAAGTTCCATTTGGCCCGCAGCGTAAAATCCCCCATGCCGCTGGCGGTGGCCCGGGCGTCTCCGGGCGCGGTCGCCGTCACCTGCCGGAAAGGTTCCAGGAAGAGGCCCAGTTCGACGCTCGGAGTCAGGCCCAGCCGCAGGTTGAACGGCGCCACCCCCCAGGCCACCGTCCGCGTGCCGTCCTCCCGGTTGATTGCTAGGTTGGCGAAATCCATCTCCAGCTGGGCATGACCGGCATCCACCGTATACGGGCTTTCCGTCACGTCCGGCCGGTCGCTTTGCAGGTCACGGAGCGCTCCGGCCGCCGGGGCACCTTCCGCCACCGCCCCGGCCGGAATGGTTGCCGCCTGCGGCTCCCCGGCCCGGATCGGGTCCGCCCCCAGCCCGGCGACTGTCGCAAGGATGAAAGGCAGGCGATGTAGCTTTTTCAACATGATGTAGCTAGTGCTACATAATCTCCGCTCGACTTGTCAACTGAATCCTTGCTTTGCTTCCAGCCGTGAAACCGTCCTCCCGACCAACCCGGAAGCTCGTGCGGCCCTCGGCCCTGCAGGCCGAGAGCCTGCGCCAGACCCGGCGCGAGCACGCGTCCGAAATCTCCGAGGACTACGCCGAGGCGATCGCCGACCTTGCCGCGTCCCAGGGCGAGGCCCGGGTCGTGGACCTGGCTCGCCGGCTCGGAGTCACCCACGTGACCGTCAACCGCACGCTGGCCCGCTTGCAGCGGGACGGTTACGTCATCGCGCGCCCTTACCGCGCCATCTTCCTGACTGAGGCCGGCCGGCGCCTGGCCGCCGAGTGCCATCGGCGGCATGCCGTGGTGGTCGCCTTCCTGCGCGCCCTCGGCATTCCGGAAAAAACCGCGGAGCTGGATGCCGAGGGCATCGAGCACCACGTCAGCCCTCAGACGCTCGCCGCCTTCGAGCGGCACGTGCGTCGGACTACGCCGTAGCCGGGCACGATTGCCGAGGGCGGATACCGGATAGCCTGAGCAGGACGAAAGAGCGCCGGCGTTTGTAGCAGCCGACGTAAGGAGGCTGGCTTGAGCTGAACGGCCTGCCCCAGCCTCCTTACGTCGGCTGCTACCTCGTCTTCGCAGTTCAGCTCTCCGAACCATCCGGTTTCCGGTATCCGCCCTCCGCAACCGTCCTGCCCGACTTCCGCCTTGCCGCGCGCCGCGCGCCGCAACCACACTGCGCGCCGATGTCGAAAACGTTTGCGCGCATCGTCTTTGGGTTCACCGCCGCCTTTTTCGCGGTGTTTTTCCTGTGGCCCATCAGCCAGATCCTGAAGGGCGGCTTCATCAACGCCGACGGCCACCTGACCTTTTCCTACCTGACCGCACTGCTCGCCGATCCGACCTATCGCGACGGCCTCATCAACTCCTTCCTGATCGCCTGCGCGACGACCACGCTCGCCCTGCTCGTCGCGCTGCCCCTGGCCTTCATCAGCGACCGGTTTGTTTTCCCCGGCAAGGGCCTGCTGGGCTCGCTGGTGCTCATCCCGATGATCCTGCCGCCGTTTGTCGGTGCCATCGGCATCCGGCAGATTTTCGGCCAATACGGCGCGCTCAATGCCCTGATCATCGAACTCGGCCTGCGGCCGCATGGCTGGACCTTCGACTGGTTTGCCGCGAACCAGTTCTGGGGCATCGCCCTCGTCGAGGCCCTATCGCTCTATCCCATCATCTACCTCAACGCCGTCGCCGCCCTCGCCAACATCGATCCCGCCATGGAGGAGGCCGCCCAGAATCTCGGCTGCACCGGCTTCCGGCGCTTTTGGAAGATCACGCTGCCGCTCATCCGGCCGGGCCTCTTCGCGGGCGGCACCATCGTCTTCATCTGGTCGTTCACCGAACTCGGCACACCGCTCATCTTTGACTACGCCCGCGTGACCAGCGTCCAGATTTACTACGGGCTGCGGGACATCGGCGGCAACCCGTTCCCGTTCGCCCTCGTCGCCCTCATGCTCACCTGCTCCATCGCGATCTACGCGCTGGGCAAGGGCCTGTTCGGCCGCGCCGGTTATGCCATGATGGCCAAGGCCACCAGCTCGGGCGGACCGCGCGCCCTGCCCCGCGGACCGGCCCTCCTGTGCACCGCCCTCTTTGCCGGTGTGGTGGGCTTCGCCATCCTGCCCCATGTCGGTGTGATCCTCGTCGCGTTCTCCCGCGAATGGTACGCCACCGTCGTGCCCCACGCCTTCACCCTGGATAATTTCCGCCTCGCCCTCGGCCACGACCTCACCGTGCCTGCGATCGCCAACAGCCTGAAGTTTGCCAGCATCTCCACAGTCATCGACCTCCTCCTCGGCATCGCGATCGCCTATGTGGTGGTGCGCTCCAGGATCGCCGGCCGGCAGGTGCTCGACTTTCTCGCGATGCTGCCGCTGGCCGTGCCGGGACTCGTGCTCGCCTTCGGCTATCTCGCCATGTCGCAGGAAGGCCGGCTCTTCGCGTTCCTCAATCCCGTGCGCGACCCGACCGTTCTCCTCATCATCGCCTACTCGGTGCGCCGGCTGCCCTACGTTGTCCGCGCCGCCGCCGCCGGCTTTGAGCAGACCAGCGAGACCCTCGAGGAAGCCGCCCAGAACCTCGGCTGCCCGCCGTTGAAGGCGATGATCAAGGTCACGCTCCCGCTCATCATGGCCAACCTCATCGCCGGCGGCCTGCTCGCCTTTGCCTTCGCGATGCTCGAGGTCAGCGACTCGCTCATCCTGGCGCAGAAGCAGGCCTTTTATCCGATCACCAAGGCCATCATGGAGCTCTTCCAGCTCCTCGGTGACGGCAAATTCATCGCCAGCGCGCTCGGGGTCTGGGCCATGGTCTTCCTCGGCATCACTCTCGCCGGCCTGAGCGTCCTGCTGGGCAAAAAACTCGGCGCCCTTTTCCGGGTATGAACGCTCATGACTGGGGATCGGAAACCTTCGTGAGCTTCGTGGTGAACCTTCCGTTGTCTCGTTTTTCCCTCACGTAAAACAAGCCCCATGTACCTCCTGCTCCTCGTCTCCCTCATCTGGGCTTTTTCCTTCGGGCTCACCAAGCAGCTCGCCGGCATCGACAGCACCGCCATCGCCACGCTGCGGCTCGTGCTGGCCCTGGTGGTGTTCCTTCCGTTCCTGCGCCTTTCCGCGGTGACCCTGCGGACCGCGTGGCGGCTCACGCTCATCGGCGCCGTGCAATTCGGCCTGATGTACCTGCTCTACCAGCGTTCCTACGTCTATCTGCCGGCGTACGCCGTCGTGCTCTTCACGCTCACCACGCCGCTTTACCTCGCCCTGATCGATGCCCTGGCCGAACGACGGCTGTATGCGCGCTACCTCCTTGCGGCCATACTCGCCCTGCTGGGTTCTGCCACGGTTTGCTTCAACAACCCGCTCCAAGGCGATCTCCTCAAGGGCTTTTGGCTGATCCAGATTGCGAACGTGTGCTTCGCTGCCGGCCAGGTCGCATGGCGGCACGAACGCGGAAAACTCGCCGCCTCCATCAGCAGCGCCTCCCTCTTCGCGTTGCCCTACGCCGGCGCCGTTGCCGCCTGCGCCCTCGGGTCGATTTTCTTCACCCACTGGACCGCCGTTCACCTCACGCTCACGCAATGGGGCATCCTCGCCTACCTCGGCATGATTTCCTCCGGCCTCTGCTTCTTCTGGTGGAATGTCGGCGCGACCCGCGTCAATACCGGCACCCTCGCCGTGTTCAACAACGCCAAGATCCCCCTCGGCATCGCCTGCTCGCTGCTTTTCTTCGGCGAACACGCCAACCTGCCCCGCCTGCTGATCGGCGGCGCGCTGATGATCCTCGGCGTATGGATCGCCGAGAGGCACTCCTCCGATGTAGGGCGGGGTCGCTGACCCCGCCTTTCCCGATGCCCACCCTCGAACGTCTCACCGAGGCCCAGGCCCTCGCCTTGCTCCCGCAACTGGTGACGTTGCTCCAAGATGCCGTGAACGACGGCGCCTCCATCGGATTTCTCCGTCCCCTTTCAGCCGACATCGCCCAGCGCTTTTGGCACGGCGTGATCAGTGACGTCAACCAAGGCTCCCGCCTGCTGCTCATCCTCCGCGACGGATCCATGGTTGTCGGCAGCATCCAGCTCGGTCTGTGCTTGAAACCCAATGGACTGCACCGGGCTGAAGTGCAAAAGCTCCTGGTCCACACCTCGGCCCGACGCCAAGGACATGCCCGCCTTCTGATGTCGGCCATTGAATCCGAGGCCCGTGCCGCCGGCCGGACTTTGCTGTACCTCGACACCGAACCGGATCAACCCGCCGAGGCGCTGTACCGGAAGCTGGGCTGGAGCGTTGCGGGGGCGATTCCTGACTACGCCTGCACCCCGGACGGCCGCCTGCATCTCACGGTGATTTTCTTCAAAAAGCTCACGCCATGAATCCCGTCGACCTCGACCGCGCGTTTGCCCGGATCACGACCCATTGGGATCCCCATGTGGTCGGTGAACTCAACGGCCAGCTGGTGAAGTGCGTGAAGCTCCTCGGCGAATTCGTCTGGCATCATCACGACCACGAGGACGAACTGTTCCTCGTCCACCGCGGCGTGCTGCACATGCGACTGCGCGAGGGCGTCGTGAAGATTGGCGCCGGCCAGTTCCATATCGTGCCCCGCGGAGTCGAGCATCAGCCCTATGCGCCGGAAGAAACCGAGGTCGTGCTGTTCGAACCCGCCAGCACGCTCAACACCGGCAACACCCGCAACGCCTTCACCAAGGATCAGCTCAAGCGTATCGACCCGTAGCTTCGGCTTATCGTCCGGCCGATCCCCCGCATCCCATGCGCACCCTGCTCATTATCCTCGGAGGCTTCCTGCTGCTCGGGCTTTGTTTTCTGGCCGGCCGCACAGTCGGCGGACCCGGCGCGCGGACGCTCGGAGCCCGGCTTTTTCTGCCACTATGGCTGATCGTCGCCGCTTGTAACATGTACGTTGGCGTTACCCGCGCCGGTTACGGAGTCCGTGAGGAACTGCCC
This sequence comes from uncultured Opitutia bacterium, assembly GCA_903859715.1. Lineage (GTDB taxonomy): Bacteria > Verrucomicrobiota > Verrucomicrobiia > Opitutales > Opitutaceae > Opi-474. Next base: position 23,562 of record CAIONS010000060.1, on the reverse strand, counting down.
GTCTTCCTGGCGATCTTCGGACTCCCCGCCATCGCCGCCGTGATCCTTTGGCGGAAGTTTTCCCAAGCAGGGATGTAGCAGCCGACATAAGGAGGCTGGTCTTGAAGCCGGCCAACGCTCAACTCCGCAGCTTCTCGCGAAACGTCCCGATCGAATCCCAGTGACCCGCCGCCACGGTCTGCGCGATCGAAGCCTGACGCAGAAGCTCTAATCCCGGGCCATCCACCGGGCGCAGCCGCAGAACTTCCTCCGCGAGCTGCAGCGCCTCAGCCGGCCGGCCCGCCCCGAGCCACGCTTCGCCGAGCGCAATCAGGTTGTCCTGATCCTTCGGCCGCAATTCCCGCACCGCCTCGCGGGCAAATGCCGCCGTCTCCGGCCAGCCCAACTCCAAGGCCGCGTCCGCCAATAGCTTCAGGGCCGGCACACTCGTGGGATCGCGCTCGAGCAATTTTTCCGCTGCCGCCAGCGTTTGCCCCGCGTGCTTCGGAGTTGGGCTCAGGAGGAATGCAACCACGCCGGCCCATCCTTTGACCTTGGCCAGCAACCCGCCCTGCCTCTCGAATTGACGCAGCTGCGCGTCACGCTGCAACCGCCGCGCCGCCACACAGGCCGGCATCTCGCGCAGGATTTCTCCCGTCACCGCGATCACATACCCGAGCTGCCCGCACCCCGAGGCAATGCGCGCATTCTCGATCAGCTTCCGCTGCCGGTCGTCGAGTGATGCGAGGGTGATCTCAGGCACGGCATCACGGAGCAGGTTCGTTCAATCCCACGGGTCAACGTCAGAGTAAGCTTCCGCCACTTCCCTGCGAAATTTAGCTCACCGTCAATTCCGCCCGGACCGCCGCTTCCAGTCGCGCGAGCCCGGCCCGCACCACGTCCTCGCTCGGGCCTTCGATCAGCAGCCGCAGCTTCGGCTCCGTGCCGGAATAGCGCACCAGCACGCGACCTTGCGACCTAAGCTCGGACTCCAGCACGCGAATCACCGCACTCAACACCGGCAGCGAGTCGAGTGGCTTTTTCTCCGCCACGGTGAGCGCCGCGGTGAGTTGGGGAAACTTCACCAGCACTCGCCGCAACTCCGACAGCGGTTTTCCGGTCTCCAGCATAACCTCGATCACCTTGAGCGCCGCTACAAGCCCGTCGCCCGTCGGCGAGATTTCGGAGCAAATGATATGACCGCTCGACTCACCGCCCAGCGTCGCCCGCTCCTTCGCCATCCCCTCGATCACATACCGGTCGCCGACCGAGGTCCGGCTGACCCGGCCGCCCGCGGCGGTGATCGCGGCATCCACGCCCAGATTGCTTTGCACCGTCACGACCAGTGTCTTGTTCACGAGCGTCCCGCGCGCGAGTGCATGGGTCGCCAGCAGCGTGAGCAGTTCATCACCGTCGAGCACGCTGCCCAGTTCATCGCACACGACACACCGGTCGCCATCGCCATCGTGGGCGACTCCCAGTCGGGCCCCGCTCGCCTTCACTTTGGCGGCGAGCTGGGCCGGATGTTCACTGCCCACGCCCGCATTGATGTTCTGCCCGTCGGGCGAATCCCCCAGGCCGATCACCTCGGCACCCAGGCCACGGAAAACCACAGGACTGGTCGCACACGTCGCACCGTTGGCCGTGTCGAGCACAATGCGCCAGCCGCGGAGCGCCTGGGCCGGCAGCAGCTTGGCCGCTGCCGCGATATAGGCAGCCGAGGCGTCCAAGGTCGGCAGACGCCCGAACTCCGATACTGGTGCCACCGCCGCCGACAGCAGCTGTTCGATGCTATATTCCTCGGCGTCGGTCAGCTTCACTCCGCCGGGACCGAAAAACTTGATGCCGTTGTCCGCCGCCGGATTGTGAGAGGCCGTGATCACAACTCCCAGCACGGCGCCATCCGTCCGCACGGCGCGGGCCACGGCCGGCGTAGGCACAATGCCCAGCGAAACCGGCTCCGCGCCACCGGCCCGCAGTCCGCGCGCCACCGCAGCCTCGAGCGAGGCGCCCGAACTGCGGGTGTCACGCCCGATGAACACCCGACCCTTTTTCGCCAGCCAAGCAGCCGCCGCGAATCCAAGCCGCTCCGCAAAAACTTCGTTGATGAGCGGGCCGCCATAGGGTCCGCGCACGCCGTCCGTGCCAAAATAACTCCGGTTCATGAGCGGTAGAACTCCCGCGTCGCCGCAATTTTCATCGCGACGGCACCGCCCAGCAGTAGCTCCCGCGCCGGCACCAAACCGTCACGCACGGTTGCAACCCGGCCGCTGATCCAGAGTCCTGTCGCGGCGTTGAGCACGATGGTATCGATCAGCCCGGTCGGACCGCGCCCGGACAGCACGGCGTCCGTGATCGCCAGATTGGCCGCAAGGTCGCCCCCCTGCAGATCGGCAAACGGCGACACCGTCAGCCCGAAATCCTCCGCCTTCCATTCCGCCGAAAGTTCGCGCAGCCGGCCGGCGCCACGCACGCGGTTGGTGGTGGCAGACGTGAGTTCATCGATTCCGCGATTCGCCGCGATGATCCCGTGCGCTACCAGTCCTGCCTCAAGGCCCAGTGCGTCGAGCGCCGCTGCGATCTTTTCCACCAGTGGAGCCGTCGCGACCCCGACCAAGGCATGCGCCGGCCGGCCGGGATTGATGAGCGGACCGAGGATATTGAAAATCGTGCGCTGGCCGCGTGCCGCGAGCGCCTTGCGCGTGGGCGCGATGGCTTTGAAGGCCGGGTGCCACGCAGGCGCAAAAAAGAAGGCAAAGCCAAGCTCATCCAGCGCGCCACGGATTTTTTCCGGCGAGGCCTCCAGATTGACACCTAGGCCGGCAAGCAGGTCGGCGCTGCCGCACTTGGAGGTGATCCCACGGTTGCCGTGCTTCATCACGACGACCCCGGCACTCGCGAGCACGAGCGTGACCAGACTGGAAATATTAAACCCGCCCGCATGGTCGCCACCCGTGCCAACGACATCGATCGCGCGGCCCGCCCACGCCTCCACCCCCGGATTTACCGCCATCCCGCGAAAAGCCCTGGCAAACGCCGCGACCTCCGCGGCCGTTTCACCTTTATGGGAAAGCGCCGTGAGAAACGCCGCCTTGGCCTCATCCGCCACCTCGGGCGAAGCGAGCACCGCGGCCACAGCCGTCACTTCAGCGGCGGTGAGATCCCGTCCGGTGGTGAGTTGCGAGGTAAGCGCGGCGAGTTCGGTCATGCGCGAAGCCTGAAAGAGCCGACCGCGCGGCGACCTGCAATTACAAATGATCCTGCGCGAGCCTCGCGGCGACCGATCAGAATCCGCGATGCGCCAGCAGGGCAACCACCGCCGCCGCTCCAAGGCAGTAATAGCCGAAATACTGCCAGCGTCCGGCCTCAAGCCAGCGCGAAAGCCAGCGCAAGGCCAGCAGGCCGGCGAGAAAACTCGCGATCATGCCGATCAGCCCGGGCAGCACCAGTTGCCCCAGATGGAACGGGCTCGCGATCGTCCCATGGAATTTCAGCAGGCGCCAGGCCTCGAGCGCGATGGCCGGAGGCGTGATGACCACCCCCAATGCAAAACTGAACTCCTCGGCCCGCCGCCTCCCTACTCCGGTGAGCATGGCGGTCGAGATCGTCGTGCCCGAGCGGGTAAATCCGCGGATCACGATGCTGCCCTGGACAGCGCCGATCCATCCGGCATCACGCAGCGTGAGTTCGCTGCGTCCGGTGTCGCGTGACGTCCGCATCGCCGCAATCAGAATGAGCGCACCCGACGCCACCAGCGCGCCGGCAATCAACGGCAGCGAGGCAAACAGCTGCTCGAACTCCGCCTTGTCGCCCCCGAGGATGACTTTCTCGATCACCAGCTTCAGCAGCCCACCCACCGCCAGCGTGCACAGGGTGGCCACGGCCACCTGTTTGACCGTCTCTTTCAAGTGCGCCGCGCTGCCGAAGAAATTCTCCCGCCAGGCCCGCCAGAAATACGCGATCACGGCAAACATCGTGCCCGTGTGGAGCATCACCAGCAGGAAGGTCATTTCGGGCCGGGCGGGGTCCAGTCCCATGAGTTTCTCGGCCACGATGACATGCGCCGAACTGGAGACCGGCAGAAGCTCGGCCGCCCCTTGGATAAGTCCCAACAGGATGATTTGAAGAAAGGTAGGCGACATAAGGGCGTGGCCGGCGTTCGGCGGGGCGGAGGCTTGACGCCCTTTCCGCCGCCGTCCAGCGCGCGCTGGATTTCCGTCGTTTTTAGCCGCTGATTTTCCCGCGGTTATCGCGCTTGACCCGCTTTGGCGCCGCCCTTTACTCAGCCACCTTACACACGACGCGCGGGCCTTTTCCCATCGCCCCTCCACCCTCCCAACCTCCTTCCTCCCATGGCCAATCCGAAACGCAAACAATCCAAACGCCGCAGCGCCAACCGCCGCGCCGCCAACGCCTTTAAGGCTCCTGAATTCGCCAAGGACCCGACGGACGGCAGCGCTTTTCGCCCTCACCGGGTGAACCCCAAGAACGGCATGTATCGCGGCCGTCAGATCCTTAACGTCGAGGTCTAAACCTCGCGTTTTCCATCCCCCGCCATCCTCGCGATGGGCACTTCTTCCGGCGACACCGGGCGCATTGCAGTCGATGCCATGGGGGGCGACATGGGCCCTGCCGAGGTGGTCGAGGCCGTCAAGCTGACCTTGCGCCAGTATCCCGCGCTCAACCCCGTGACCTTGGTCGGGGATGAGGCCATCCTGCGCCCGCTCCTCCATGATGCCGGCATCAGCCGCCGCCATCATGTGATCATCCATCACGCCTCGGAGGTCGTCACGATGGACGACAAGCCGTTGATGGCCCTCAAGCGGAAGAAGGATTCCTCGATGGTCCGGGCCATCGAACTCGTCAAGGAGGGCCATGCCAGCGTCGTGGTGAGCTGCGGCAATACCGGCGCACTCATGGCCTGCGGCACCCTCCGGCTGCGAACCATGGAAGGCGTCGCCCGTCCGGCTCTCGCCGCGGTCGTGCCCCGGGAAAACGGTCACTTTGTCCTGATCGATGCCGGCGCCAATCCCGAGGCCAAGCCCGAGCACCTCGTGCACAACGCCATTCTCGGCAGCCATTACTGCCGGGCCGTGCTCGGCATCAACTCGCCGCGCGTCGGCCTCATGACCATCGGGACCGAGGACGGCAAGGGCAACGCCCTCATCACCGAGACCAACGAGTTGCTCCGCCGGGCCGGCGACATCATCAACTACGCCGGCCCGATCGAGGGCTTCCAGGTGTTTGCCGATCATGTCGACGTCGTCGTCTGCGACGGCTTTGTCGGCAACATCATGCTCAAGAGCTGGGAGTCCCTCGTGCGCTTCTTCTCCAGCATGCTGCGCGAGGAATTGCAGGCCAATCCCATGCGCGCCACCGGCGCCCTGCTGGCCAAATCCGCCTTCAGCGCCCTCAAGGAGCGCATCAATCCCGAGCGCTACGGCGGCGCCCCGCTGCTCGGCCTCAAGGGCAACATCCTCAAGGCCCACGGCTCCTCCAACCGCCACGCCATCAAGAGCGCCATCCACGCCGCCAGCCAGATCATCAAGTCGGACATGAACCATCGCATCGAGGCCGACATCGCCCTGGCCAACGAGCGCCTGCGCGACACCGCCAGCGTCTGAGCCGCGGCTCCCCATCCTCCCTCACCCTCTCCCTTTCATGGCCACCGCCTCCACTGTCATCCTCGGCACCGGTTCTTATGCGCCCGAGCGGATCCTCACCAATACCGATCTCGCCACGATGGTCGACACCTCGGACGAATGGATCTTCTCCCGCAGCGGCATCCGCGAGCGCCATATCGCCGCCCCGGGCGAGGCCACGTCCGACATGGCCGTGGCCGCCGCCAAGGCCGCCCTCGCCGACGCCAAGTTCACCGCCGCCGACATCGATCTCCTGATCGTCGCCACCGTCACGCCGGACCAGACCGTGCCGGCCGTCTCATGCACCATCCAGCACAAGCTCGGCGTGCCGACCAATGCCGCCTGCTTTGACCTCAACGCCGCCTGCTCCGGTTTCGTCTACGCACTCGACACCGCCTGCGCCATGCTCAGCTGCGGCCGCTACCGCCGCGCACTCGTCATCGGCGTGGAAAAGCTTTCCTCCATCGTCGACTGGAAGGACCGGACCACCTGCGTGCTGTTTGGCGACGGTGCCGGCGCCGCCGTGGTCGGCTTGAGCGACCAGCCCGGGATCGGCCTGCTCGGCACCCGGCTCGGCGCCTATGGCGACAGCGCCGACCTCCTGTGCATCCCGCGCGGCGGCAGTTCGTCCCCGGCCACGCTCGAGTCGATCGCCGCCGGCGATCATTTCCTCAAGATGAAGGGCAAGGAAGTCTTCAAGATCGCCGTCCGCGCCATGGAAGAGGCGGCGCGGGATATATTGGAACAACATCATTTGCGGGCTGATCAGATTGGGCTCGTGATCCCCCATCAGGCCAACCTTCGCATCATCGAAGCCATCTCCCAGTACCTTGAGCTCCCCATGGAGCGCTTTTACGTCAACGTGGGCCGTTACGGGAACACCTCGTCCGCCTCCATTCCCATCGCCCTCGACGAGGCCCGCCGGGCCGGTCGCATCAAGTCCGGGGACATCACCCTCTTGGTCGCATTTGGGGCGGGCTTGACCTACGGGTCCGCGCTGATTCGCTGGTAATTTCCATCATCATGTTTCCTTTCTTGCTCCGTCGCCTGCCATTCGGGCTCATTCTCGCGACCGTCCTTTCCTGCCTGCCCGGCCGCCTCGCGGCTGAATTGGTGTGGAGTCCCCAGACCGGCTGGCGGATTGAAGGCGGCGCGCTCGCGGGCGTCACCGGGAGCGAGAGCCGCAATGCCGTCGAGCTCATGAACAAGGCGCGGACCGCCGAGGAAAACGGGAGCATTCACTCGGCGATCAGCAGCTACCAAAAGGTCGGCAAGAAATATCCCAATTCAGTGTATGCGCCCGAGGCCCTTTACCGGGTCGGCAAGCTGCGCCTGGCGCGGAAGCAGTACATTGATGCCTTCGATGCGTTTCAGCAGGTCGTCGGCCGTTACCCGAATACCAAGCGTTTCAATGAGATCATCGGTGAACTCTACCGCATCGCCTCCATCCTCGTCGATGGCGGCCGTCCCCGGCTCTGGGGCATCATCCCGGGCTTCACCGCCCGCAGCCGCGGCATCGATTTCCTTGAGGTTGTTCTCATCGACGCGCCCTACGGGGACTACGGTCCGCTCGCGCTGATGACTATCGCCCGCGGTCATTTGCTGCTGAAGAACACGGAGGACGCCATCAATGCCCTCGACCGGATGATCAACACCTACCCGCAGAGCCTGCTCGCGCCCGAGGCCTATCTGCTGATCGCGAAGGCCAACGCCTCGCTCGTCCAGGGTCCCTACTACGACCAGGCCTCCACCCTGGAGGCCATCACGTATTACGAGGACTTCATGATTCTCTACCCGAGTGACATCAAGATCGGCGAGGCGGCGAAGGGAGTCGACACGATGAAAAAGCTGTTGGCCGAGAGTAAAATCAAGATCGCCGATTTCTATTTCTACAAGCGCGACAATTATGTCGCCGCCAAGGTATTCTACAACGAGGCCATCACCGCCTATCCTGACTCGGACGTCGCCAAGCGCGCCAAGGTGATGCTCGCCACCGTCGAGGCCAAGGCTTCGGGCAAACCCGTCGAGACCGCGCCGCACAAGAAGCACTTCTGGCTGTTCTGATCGCCGCTTCCGGCGATCAGGGTTGAAAGTGATGGGTTGAAGGTTGAAAGACCGGTCGAAGTCCGGATGGTCCAATGGCCGTAAGTTAGTTCCGTTTCCGGCTTTCAACTTTCACCGTTCAACTTTCAACTGACCAGCGCATGGCTCTCCGCCCTATTTTCGTTGGCTTGCTCGCCGCCGCACTCTGCTTCGCCGGCTGCGCGCACTATCAGCTCGGCACGGACGCCAAGCCCGGTTTCACCACCCTGTATGTCGAGCCGGCCTCGAACAAGACCCTCCTGCCCCAGGCCCAGGCCATTGTGAGCACGCAGCTTCGCGAAGCCTTCCTCCATGACGGACGCGTGACGCTGGTGAATTCCGCGGAGGAGGCCGACGCCACCCTCCGCGTCGTGATCCACGACTTCCACCGCGATGTCACCGCCGCGCGCGAGGATGACACCGGCTTGGCGCGAAAATTCGCCCTGACGCTCACCACCGAGTGCACCTTGCGCGACAATCATACCGGCAAGGAGCTCTTCACCGCCCGCAAGGTCAGCGTGACGCGCGATGCCTACACCGACAGCGGTCAGCTGCAATCCGAGTATCAGACCCTGCCGCTGCTCGCGGAGGCCATCGCTCAGAAGATTTCCCACACCGTCCTCGACGTCTGGTGAGCGCCATGCACGCACCCATCCTGTCTCCCTCGCTGCTGGCCGGTGACCACGCCCAGCTCGGGGCGAGTGTTCGCGCAGTGGAGGAACTCGGCCTGTCGTGGATCCATCTCGACATCATGGACGGGCACTTCGTCCCGAACTTTTCCTTTGGGCCGCAGACGGTCGCGGCGATCCGTCCGGGTTCGAAGCTGTTCTTCGACACTCACCTGATGCTCGATGAGCCGCACCGCTACATCGAGGCCTTCGCCCATGCCGGCTCCAATCAGATCAGCATCCACATCGAGCCGGCTTACGACCACGCCGGCACACTGGCCCGGATCCGGGCGCTCGGCTGCAAGTGCGGCATCGTCCTCAATCCCGGCACGCCCGCCACTGCCATTGAGCCTGTGCTGCCCTTGGTTGACCTGGTGCTCGTGATGACGGTGCAGCCCGGTTTCGGCGGCCAGCCGTTTCGACGGGACGTGATGCCGAAATTGCGTCGGATTTCCGACCGTCGCCGCGAACTTGGTCTGACGTTTCGCCTCGAGGTCGATGGTGGCATCGATGTGGCCACGGCCGCCGAATGCCGGGCGGAAGGCGCGGACACATTTGTCGCCGGCACATCGTTCTATCGCGCCGCCGATCGCGCCAAGTTCGCGGCTGACATTTCCAGCCTGGCCTGACCCGTGGAAATCACGCACGGCGCCTACGTCATTTCGGACGACCCTGCCCGGCTCGATGTCGACGCCATCCACGCGTACCTGACCACCAGCTACTGGGCCGCGGGTATTTCGCGAGAAACCGTCGCCCGCGCACTCACCGGATCGTTCTGCCTCGGGATCTACACCGCCGATAACGCCCAGGTCGGATTGGTGCGCGTTATCACCGACCACGCCACGTTCGCCTACCTTTGCGATGTGTATGTGCTCGAGCCCCATCGCGGGCATGGCTTGGCTAAGGCCGCGATCAAGGCCACGCTGGAACATCCGAAACTGCAGAACCTCCGCCGCTTCAACCTGGTCACCCGCGACGCCCATTCGCTTTACGCCCGCCACGGCTTCACTGCCGTCGCCCATCCGGATCGCTACATGGAAAAGCTCGATCCCGATGTCTACCGGCGTCCTGCATCCCGGTCCTGACTCGGTGAGGGAACCGTTCGCGCCAGGTACAATTCTCCCTCGGCCAGTGGAACTTTGCGCCACCCTTGTTTAAGCAGACCATCCAACTCCTTTGAGTTTAAAAAGGCGGAGGCACGCCACATGTCCGTCACCAGGATGGCGTCGGGATGATAATACTCCAGCAGCTGCGCCAAGGTCGCCTCGGGACCCGTGCTGGCGCGGCCGACGCCACTGTTGAGCGGCTCGATTCCCGCATAACCGGGACCGAGGTACACCGCATAGGATTCTGATCCCAAGCCGAGCAGCCTTGCCGGTGGCGGACATTCCCGGCGGATGACGGCGAGATCCTGACGCACCGGTTGGGCTTGCGGGACCGCCAGTGGCCGCGGCGCAGTGAGCGCTACGGCAGAGCCAATCAGAGTGAGCCCGACGGCCCCGACCCAGCTACGGGCATGCCCCTCGGTCGCAGGCAGGTTCGATCTCACCCACGCCGCGCTGACCGCGATCAACAGCCACACCAGAGGGATCATCGGCAGCAGGTAGGCCGTCTTGGCGTAGACCATCATCCCCGGCAGCGTAGCCACCGCTCCTGCCAGGGTGACCGCGATGCCCCAACGTCGAGGCCGCACCCAGTCGGCGAAACTGAGTTGTCCGCCAGACGAAAACGTCGCTGCTCCCGCTAACGCCGCCAGGCCAAGGGTCAGGGCCATCATCCAGCCATAACGACCAGGATGCGGCGTGATAAAAAAATCCCCCAACCGGGCTGGGACCGCCGCAAGGTTTCTCCCGAGATGGTGCATCACCGCGCCTTGATTGATGCGCCACGCCTCCGCCAAGGAATGAGCCCCGGGGAAATCCCGTTTAATAATTCCGGGATAATCCAGCCAGGGATTCAGGCCCGGGAGCTGTCCGGTCTCCGCCAGCCCGACCGTGTAGTGCTGCTGAAACGCGAACCACCCTCGCTGACCGCCCAACGCCCAGCCTTGCACATGCCATGTGGCGTAAGCCGCTAAGAGTAGAGGAAGAAACGCTCCCAGTTTCATCCCGAGGGATCGCCGTGACCTTTCGGCCGAATTTCCCGGGACCGCGGTTCGGCGCCAGACGGCCCACCATAGCGTCACAGTGACCATCGCGGCGAAGGCATATTCGAGCCGGGTCAGCGCCGCCAGCGCCAGCAATCCGATCGCCGCCCATCGGCTCCGGTCAGCCACTGCAATCGCCCCGAGGAAGCAGGCAAACGCCGCATGATAAACCAAGAGCGGAAAGGTCAGCTGCCACTGCGAGAGTGCGACGCTCACGGCGACCAGGCCGGCGACCAACCACGAATCGAACCAACGCCGGGCCACCACCAAGGTCAGCCCTGCCAGCAGGCCCTTCAGGGCATACTGGCTCGCGAAGATCGCGGCACCCCCGCCCCAGAGTGTGCTCAAGGCTGCGTACCACAGGTGATATCCCGGCGATCCCGCGATTTCCCCCAGGTTTCCCGTGCGCCAAAAATTCTGTCCCCAGCCGAGATAATTGGCCTCGTCCCACAGCGGATAATCCAGCGTCCGGTGCAGGGGCCATAGAAATGTCACAGTTACGAGCGCGACGCCCACCGCCGCCGCACCCGCGCCGCTCAGCGTGATCGGCTTCCTGCTGCTCAGCGCAACGACCACCGCACCCAAGCCCGCGACCAAAAGCCCGATCGCCATCCAGGGCGGAGGCCGCCCGGGGAAAACCAAAGGCGTCGCCCAGGATCGCACCAACTGCGGATCGTCCACGCCCGCAGGCATGACCACCGTGACCGCTGCCCCAGTCTGGGTGATACTGGCGATCTGATTCGCCGGCTTGAACCCTTCCGTTGGAAGTTCGATCACCCGGGTTCCGGTGGCATCCTCATACCAAACGCGAGAAATCCGAACCGTGCCTCCCGAGGTCAGCGGATCAAACCTGATTCCCTTGATGACCGGGACGGAAACCGTGAATACCAGCCGGTTGATCTGCCCGTGACGGACAAACAAGGTATCGGACTGCGCCTCGTTGATGCCCTCTCCGCCATCGTAGAACAATTGGGCGACCGAGTCCGTGTCACTGAACATCTCGATGCAAAAATGCGGACGGTTCTCGAGCAATCTCGACCCCGCCCACCACCGCCCTACCGGCCACAGCCCCATGGCAACAATCATCAGCCCCACAAGCATGACATCCGCTCGAAGGCTCGCCCAGGGAAGTCGCCCGACTTTCATCAGTGTGGTGCCGGTCGCGGAGCCAGCCGGGCGATCTCAGCCGCCCGGCGGTATTGTTCGCGAAACCGGGCCGCGAGCTCCTTGGCCAGCCGGACTTCGTCGACCTTGTCCTTGGAATTGAGCGTCCGCTTGATGATGTCCATCTGCCCGTAGCTGATCGCCGACATATCCCCGAGCGCCTCCAGCGCCGCCGGCGGCATCCCCGCCCGAATGATTTCCCGCCACGCCGCTGCCAGCTCGTCGTGTGTGTCGAGACACATGACCCGGATCACGAACGCCAGCTCCCGAAACAGGCCGCCCGTCCACTCCGGTCGATAGACGAGATGATCCTCGTCGTCGAAGGGCGAGGCGTCGGGATCGCTGCGGTACTGTTTCCATTCGCTGTGCGCATAAAAATCCTTCCGCAGCGGCATCCGCCGCAGGGCAAACCGCTCCGTCCCGCCCGGCGTGCCGGGTTTGAAGTTCCACAGCTTCTGCCCGTCCATCGACAGCGTATATTCGATGAACGCTTCCGCCACCTCGCGGTTTTTCGTTCCCCGGAGCAATGCGATGGGATCCACCGAGGCGACCGAGCCGCCATGCGGGGCCACAAACACCAGCCTGGGTCTTCCCGTGCCGCGCTCCTCCGTCACCTCGGCCTGCGCCCGGCCATAAAAATCGATCGCGATGCCCGCCGCGCAATCCCCCTGCGAGACATCAATCGGCGGTTTCTGCGAGCTGTCGGTGAAGTACCGCGCATTGGCCCCGATCAGCTGGATCAGCTGCAGGCCAGTGCCCCAGCCTTCCCGCACCGCCTGGGCCTCCAAATCCTTGGTCGTGAGCCCTCCGTTTGCCTGCCGCAGCAGCGCCAGCCGTTTCTGGATTTTCTGCTGGATCAGGTTTTCAAACGCCTTCGCGATCGAGCTGCTCTTGGTCGGATCGGCCAGCCCGATTTCCCCCACCAGTCGCGGATCCTTCAGGTCGTCCCAGCGGGCCGGCGGCGACGGGATGCCCAGCCGGGCGATGGAATCCCGGTTATAAAGAATCCCATACGTGCTCAGCACATTGCCAAACCACAATCCCTGCCGGTCCCAGTAAACCTCGCCGGAATAGGTCTGCGGAATCACGTCGTCGCCAAACCATTCGGGATGCACCTGCAGCAGCTGCGATGGCACCAGCCGTCCCGCGTCGGCCTGACGGACAAAATCGTAACTGCCGCCGCCAAAAAACAGATCGATGCCGCAGGTCACCGTGGATTCAAGAAATGCGCGGCGCGCCTCCCGCACCACAGCGGGCGCATCGGCCGCGAGTTTCGGGTTGGTGAATCCCGCCTGGATTTCCGCGCTCCACGGTTTGCCCAGTTTTTCCGTCCAGTAATTCCGGAACGCCGCCACATACTCGGCCTCCAGAAATCGCGTGATGTCGCTCGTGCCGCCGATCACCCGCCAGTCCAGCAGCACCGTCTTGCCCGTGCGCTCGTGATACCATTTCCGGAAGCCCCGGGCAAATTCCGACCGGATGGCCTCGTTGTGCGGCGTGATGATGACCAGCGTCACATCGGCCCGCTCCGGCGCGGCCTGCTTGGAGCGCAGCAAAAACGGCAGCGCCACGACCGCCACCAGCGCCACGATCATGATCGTCCGCTTGATCATGCGCGTCCCTCAGTTTCGCAACACGACCACGTCCTCCGGCGCCACGCTGGCGAAGAGCTCCCCGCACGTCGCGGGATCGAGAAACCGCGGATTCAGCTCGAGCATCTTCAGCGTATGGCCGCCGGTGATAAAATCATACTGCGCGACTTCGCCCTGATACACCGACTCACCGATTCGTCCCGCCACCGCATTTCCCGTGGGTCGCTCCCGGCTGAGCGTCCAGCACTCCGGGCGGATGGAGAGCGTGACCGTATCGTTCAGGGCAACGGACGCGGCGGGATCCCCCGCCACGCCCTCAAAGCGGCCGATTGCTGTCTCGATCGTGATCCGGCCGCCGGACAGCCCCGTGACCTTGCCGGCGACGAAATCCGTCTCCCCGATGAAATTCGCGACGGTCTTGCAGGCGGGCCGCCGGTAGATTTCCCCGGGCGAACCAACCTGCAGGATTTTCCCGCCATCCATCATCGCCATGCGATCGGAGATCGACAGTGCCTCCTTCTGGTCATGCGTCACATAGACCGTCGTCAGCTTGAACTCCTTGCAGATCCGGCGGATTTCCATGCGCATTTCCAGCCGCAGCTTGGCATCGAGATTGGACAGCGGCTCGTCGAGTAGCAGGCAGCGCGGCCGGATCACCAGTGCCCGCGCCAGCGCCACGCGCTGCTGCTGGCCGCCGGAAAGCTGGTTTGGGCGCCGCTCCGCATATGACGCCATGCGCACCGACTCCAGCGCCTCAGCCACGCGCCGCTTGAGCTCCGGCTTCGCGACCTTTCGTTCCTCGAGCCCGAACGCCACGTTCTCCGCCACCGTCAGGTGCGGCCAGAGCGCATAGCTCTGAAACATCATGCCGGTGTTCCGCTTGTGCGGGGCAAGCCGGGTCACTTCCTCGTCGCCAAAAAAGATCCGCCCTTCCTCCGGGATATAGAACCCTGCCAGGCTGCGCAGGAGCGTGGTTTTGCCGCAACCGCTGGGTCCGAGAAGGAAAAACAATTCACCCGGATTGATCGTCAGATCCAGGTGGTGCAGCGCCGTCACTGTCCCAAAGCGCTTGGTCAGGTTCTGAATGCGGATGGAAATCATGCGCGCGGGTTAATCGCCGCCGAAACAAGGTTTCGCCTCCAGCCAAGTCAAAGGAATACGGCCGCGGCGGACGCCGCGGAAGCACGAAGCGGGAAAATTCGAAATTCGACTAGAGTGCGGCCCCTGGCCCTGTATCGAAGTGATCGTTTGCTGGGTGGCTCCGCTTCGAATTTCGGATTTCGACCTTCGTGCTTCCCGCCCTCGGCGGGCTTGCCACGCCCGACGCCGTTTGTCTCGCTCGGACCTTCGCATCATGGCCGCATCTACCCCTGCCCTGCACCCCGACATCGAAACCGTCCTCGTGAGCGAGGAAGCCATCCGCCAGCGCGTGCGGGAACTCGGCGCCGAGCTTAAGCGCGTCTATGGCAGCGAGGAACTGACCGTGATCGCCCTTATGAACGGCGCCATCTTGTTCACCGCGGATCTTCTGCGCCAGATCGACAACCCCGTCCGCCTCGATTGCATCCGCATCTCCAGCTACGGCAACGCCACCGAATCCCAGGGCAAACCCAAGCTCGTGCACAGCCTGACCCTCGATGTCACCGACCGCCATGTGCTCATCGTCGACGATATTCTCGACACCGGTAAGACCCTCGCGCTCGTCAGTGGCATGATTCGCGGGCTCCAGCCCGCCAGTCTCCGCGTCTGCGTGCTCCTCGACAAAAAGGGCCGCCGTCAGGTCCCCTTCGAGGCGGATTTCGTCGGCTTTGTGATCCCGGACAAATTTGTCGTCGGCTATGGCCTGGACTACGCCGAGCGCTACCGGAACCTGACCAGCATCGGCGTCCTCAAAGCCGAGCGCCAGAAGTCACCCTGAAGTAATCTGGAACTCAGGGACTCAGGAAATCAGATGCCTTATTCCTGATTTCCTGAGTTCCACATTCAAACAGCTCTGTAGTTCACCGCCGGGATTTTCCCTTCGCTTTCCCGCCGCTCCGGGTCGGGTAGTTACTACCCGCCGTTCGCGCGGATTTCTTATAATCGCCCGACCTGAGCGCGTTGACCTGGTCGCGCAGCACCGCTGCGCGTTCGAACTCTAGTTTGCCCGCCGCCTCCTGCATTTCGTCTTCCAGCTCGGCAATCACGGCCGCGACATCGTCGACCGCCTCGGCCACCACGGCCTCCTCCTGGTTGCCGGAGCCATCGTACGTGCGCAGACTGGACTGCGCCGAGCGCTTCACACTGTGCGGCGTGATCCCGTTCGCCTCGTTGTAGGCGAGCTGTTTTTCCCGGCGGTAGGTCACCTTCGCAATCGTGCGTTTGATCGATTCCGTCAGGTTGTCCGCGTAGAAAATAACCCGGCCCTTTTCATGCCGGGCCGCCCGGCCCGCCGTCTGAATCAGGCTCGTCTCGCTGCGCAGAAAGCCCTCCTTGTCCGCGTCGAGGATCGCCACCAGCGCGACCTCGGGCAGATCGAGGCCTTCCCGCAACAAGTTGATGCCGATCAGCACGTCGAAGTTGCCCAGCCGCAGGTTGCGCAGAATTTCCACCCGCTCGATGGCGTCGATGTCGGAGTGCAGGTACTCGACGCGGATCTTCGCCTCGCGCAGAAAACTGGTCAGGTCCTCGGAGAGCCGCTTCGTCAGTGTCGTCACCAGCACGCGCTCCCCCGCCCCGGTCGCCCGGCGGATTTCGCCGATCAGATCCTCTACCTGGCCCTTGGACGGCCGCAGCGTAATCAGGGGATCCAATAGACCTGTCGGCCGGATCAGCTGCTCCGCCACCACGGTGGACAGCTTCATTTCAAACTCCGCGGGCGTCGCCGACACATACAGGGTCTGCCCGGTGACCTGCTGAAACTCCGCAAAGCTCTGCGGCCGATTGTCGAGCGCCGAGGGCAGCCGAAACCCGAAGTTCACCAGCGTCTGTTTGCGCGCGCGGTCGCCGTTGTACATCCCGCCGATCTGCGGGACCGTCGCGTGGCTCTCATCGATCATCAGCAGGAAATCCTTGGGAAAGAAATCAATGAGGCAGAACGGCCGGTCGCCGGCGTTTCGCCCCGTGAGATGGCGGGAGTAATTCTCGATCCCGCTGCAAAACCCCATCTCCTGCAGCATTTCCAAGTCATAGTTGGTGCGCATCCGCACCCGTTGGGCTTCGAGATACTGGGCGTTCTTTTCAAAGAATGCCACGCGCTCATCCAGCTCCGCCTTGATGGCGGCAATGGCCGGCTCGAGCTTGCCGCGACTCGTAACGTACTGGTTCGCCGGATAAAGATCGAACTGGTGGAGCGGCCGCAGGATTTCGCCCGTCAGGGGCTCGAACTCGCTGAGCGATTCCACGTCGTCGCCGAAAAACTCCACGCGCAGGCCATTCTCCATGTAGGCAGGCATGATGTCCACCACGTCGCCCCGCACCCGGAAGCGCCCGGGCTTCAGTTCGTAGTCGTTCCGCTCGTAGATATTGTCCACGAGACGCTCCAGCAACCGGTGCCGGCCGAACGGCTGGCCGCGCCGCAGCGGAATCCGCATCGAAGTGAACTCCTCGGGCGAACCGAGACCGTAGATGCACGATACGCTGGCCACGACAATCACGTCGCGCCGCGATACCAGCGAGCTCGTGGTCGCGATGCGCAGCCGCTCGATCTCCTCGTTGATCGACGAATCCTTCTCAATGAAGGTGTCGCTCGACGGGATGTAAGCCTCCGGCTGGTAGTAGTCGTAATAGCTGACGAAGTACTCGACCGCGTTGTCCGGGAAGAAATTCTTGAATTCCGAGTAGAGCTGCGCGGCGAGCGTCTTGTTGTGCGAGATGATCAGCGTCGGCCGGTCGCATTGCGCGATGACGTTCGCCATCGTGAACGTCTTCCCCGATCCCGTCACGCCCAGCAGCGTCTGGTGTTGGTTGCCGCCCTTGATCGAAGCCACGAGCTGCTCGATGGCCTGCGGCTGGTCTCCCTTGGGTTCGTAATCGGCCTTGAGTTTGAAGAGAGAAGCCATGAACCCCGGAAGCAATCTGCTATGCCCGCGAAGGCAACTCCGGTTCGACGCGTTTTACTTGGACAGTAACGGAAGCGAAAGGCGCCGATGATCTTTCCGGTCAGTTCCTCCTGCTCCATACCTGATCCTGGTTTCCGGGTTTCCTCCTTCACAACCCAAACACCTTCAGCATCCCGCCCCAGACATTCGACCAAAACTTGCGGGCCTTTTTGGCGTCGCCGTCCGCCGAGACTTGCTGGCAGAGAAACAATCCCTGCCCCGCGAAGAGATCGTCGAACAACGGGTTCATCCCGCGGTAGTAACTCCAGAACGTCTCCGCCCGTGCCGGCTGATAGTCGAGGTTGGGCGTAAACCCGATGGTCGCATCCTGGTTGGCCCGGCGCGCCGGATGCGGATTGCCCTCGCGATTCGCCAGCCATTCCGCGCGAACCCCGCGGCTGCCGGCCACGATCAGGCGGCAGGGCCCGACAAATTCAAAGAAACGGAACTGCAGCGTCACCCACGACTGCCAGCGAAAGAGCTGCCAGCGCCGTCGGATCACCAGCGGCTGGCTGTCCGCCCGCGCAATCCCCGCCAGAAAACTCGGCCGCAGCACGATGCTCACGCCCGGCCGGAGCAGGATCACCGCCAGTTCGCTGTGCGGATCGGACTGGTTCGAGAGCGTGCAGCCATAGCCGCCCTCGATCCGCCGGTTCCGCATCTCCACCAGCTCGACCAAGCCGCTCGCGAGGCAGGTGAAGGGAATCCGCCAGTCGAGCAGGAACCGGGTTTTTCGCACCAAGCCCTCGTCGGAAGCCTGCAGGAATTTCTCCCGCACCCACAGCCGCTCTCCCGGCTGAAGTGTCACATCCGCCGACACATGGCTTGGCCCGACGCCCGGCATCTCCGGCAACGCCTCGGCCAGCCGCACCGGCCGGCCACGCGTGATCAGGGGCGCCACGAAAAAGTACATCGCGAGTTTTCCCAAGGTGGGCCCGAAGAAATAAAGTCCCAGCGCGATGAGCACCCATTGTTTCACCGTGAGACGGCCCACGCGGTAATTCCAAGCCACTTCCAGGTAATGCAGCACCTTCGAGCGCTTCGATTCGATGGTCTTCAGCTGCACGTCGATCTTGCCCAGCGCGATTTCCAACCCGTCGCGTTCCCAGGTCGTGCGCTTGAACTCCGTCTGCAGCGCCACGATTCGCGCCGCCGCGTCCGTGTTGACCTGCTCCATTTTCGCCCGCCGCTCCAGGTTGGCCTTTTGCTGCGCGTCCCCCGTGATCCGGTCCCATGTGCTGTCGAGCTCCTTCAGCTGGACGATCACCTTGTCCGTTTGCCGGATGTGCTCCTGCTCCGCCGCAATGCCCGCCGTCGTCTGGTTCAACCGGTGCTGCACGTCGTCCAGTGCGGACTGCACCTTGGCCCGCTCGCCGGTGAGCGTGCGCAGGACGTCGTGCCGCCACTCGTCGAAATCCACATTGTCCTTCAGGAAAAACCACAGCCCGCAGGCCGCCAGCGCCAGCCCGAGAATGAGGCCGGCCGTGGCGGTCTTTTCAAAGAGCCAGCGGAAGAATTTGAGCAACACACCCATGTATCATGCGCCGTTTTCAGCGCGATTAGTGCGGGTCATTGAAGGTGCGGCTTGACCGGAAGCCAATTGCTAAACCCGGGGCTTTGGCCCAAGTTCGGGTCAATCGGATCGGTACCCCACCTCAACCGCCCCTCAACCCGTTTGTTCCATGTCCAAAGCGATTATCTCCAGTCTCTACGATTCTGACGTTTTCAAAATGGCCTGCCGCCAGTTCGACCAGGCCGCCGACGCCATCAACCTTCCCGAGGCCATCCGGGATCGCACCAAGTATCCCCGCCGCTGTCTCGCCGTCACCCTGCCCGTCCGGCGGATGGATGGCAGCGTCACCGTCTTCGAGGGCTATCGCGTCCAGCACAATGTCTCCACCGGCCCGTCCAAGGGCGGCATCCGTTTCCATCAGGACGTCACCATCGGCGAGGTCGCCGCACTCGCGATGTGGATGAGCTGGAAGTGCTCGCTCGTCGGCCTGCCTTACGGCGGCGCCAAGGGCGGCGTTATCGTCGATCCCAAGCAGCTCTCCGAATCCGAGCTCGAGCATCTCTCCCGCCGGTACATGCAGGAGATGGTAAACTTTGTCGGGCCGCACATGGACGTGCCCGCGCCCGATGTCGGCACCAACGAAAAGATCATGGGCTGGATGATGGACACTTACTCCACCCATGTCGGCCATCTCTCTCCCGCCGTCGTCACCGGCAAGCCTATCGCCCTCGGCGGTTCGCAGGGCCGCCGTGAAGCCACGGGCGCCGGCGTCGCCTACCTCATCAAGAAGTACCTCGAGGACATGAAGGTCCCGATCACCAAGGCCACCGTCGCCATCCAGGGCTTCGGCAACGTCGGTAGCGAGACTGCCCTCGCCCTCGAGAACTTCGGGGCCAAGATCATCGCCATCTCCGATTACACCGGCGGCGTCTACAATCCCAAGGGCATCAATATCAAGAAGGCCCTCGCCTACATCCAATACGCCAAGGTCCTCAAGGACTTCGACGGCGCCGAGCCCATCTCCAACGAGGCCCTGCTCGAGCTCAAGTGCACCGTCCTCGTGCCCGCCGCGCTCGAGCGCGTGATTACCGATAAAAACGCCCCCAAGCTCAAATGCCGCCTGCTCGCCGAAGCGGCCAACGGGCCGACCACCAACGCCGCCGACAAGCTCATCGAAAGTCGCGGCGACATCGAGATCATCCCCGATGTGCTCTGCAATTCCGGCGGCGTGATCGTCTCCTACTTCGAATGGCTGCAGAATCTCTCCAGCTTCTATTGGACCCGCGACGAGGTCCTCACGAAACTCTACGGCATGCTCGACAAGGCCAAGGAGTCCGTCGACGCGCAGAAGCGGAAGTTCAAGTTCAGCCGCCGCCTCGCCGCCCTCACCCTCGGCATCGGCCGCGTCGCCGAGGCCAAGGCCGCCCGCGGGCTGTTTCCGTAACCCGCGGCCCGGATTTTACAGAAGATCGCAAAGAGCGCGAAGAAAGGCCCCATCGGTATTCTTCGGTTTTCTCTCTGCGTCCTTTGCGACCTTCTGTAAAAACTCCGGAGTTTTAGGCGCAGGCTTCCGGTCATAGAAAAATCCATCCCACCAGCAGCAGGATCGGCAATAAGATCGGCAGACTGTACTTGAAGATGTAGCCGAAGAACCCCGGTGCGTGCACGCCGGCGCCTTGGGCGATGGATTTGACCATGAAGTTCGGTCCGTTGCCGATGTAGGTCATCGCCCCGAAAAACACCGCCGCGAGACTGATCGCGGCCACGATGGGCGAGTGCGTTTTCAGCAGCACCGCCACCGCCCGCCGGTCGTAACTGCCACTGCCCTCCCCCTGCTCGACCGCGGTCTCGTCCACAAAGGTCGTCTCGGCCAGCTTCAGGAAGTTCACGTAGGTTGGGGCGTTATCCAGCACCGCCGACAGCCCGCCCGTCGCGTAATAATACTGCCTGGGCCGGGTGAAGCCGAGCTGGCTGCCGTGCGCCTCGAGGTAGTTCAGCGCGGGCATCATCGTCGTGAAGATGCCGATGAACAGGAACGCCACCTCCTTGATCGGACCGAAATTAAAGTGGTTCTGCCGGTGAATCTCCTTCGGCGTGGTCAGCAGCGAAGCCGCCCCCGCGCCGAGCATGACCAGCTCCCGGATAAAATAGCGCTCGGGCAGAAACACTCCGGCCACGATCACGGCCAGCAGGCCGAGATTCGGCAGGCCTTCCAGCTTGAAGGTGTCGCGGTGCTGCGTCACCTGGCCCTGCACTTGCGCCGGCATATGCTTGAAACTCCGTCGGTCGAAGGCGGCAAACACCGCCAGAATCAGCCCCAGCGTCACCAGCCACTCGGCCCACAGGTGTTCGATCAGCCAGAAAAACGGCACGCCGCGCAGATACCCCAGAAACAGCGGTGGATCGCCGATGGGCGTCAATGCGCCGCCCACGTTCGAGACCACAAAGATGAAAAACACGATGTGATAGGCGCTGATGCGGATCTTGTTCATCCGGATCCAGGGGCGGATCAGCACCACCGACGCGCCGGTCGTGCCGATGACATTCGCCAGCCCGGCGCCGATGAGCAGGAACGCGACATTCTCCAGCGGCGTCGCCTCGCCCTTCACCCGCAGGTGAATTCCCCCCGCCACCACAAACAACGACCCGATGAGCGCGATGAACGACACGTATTCGTGCAGCGAGTGAGCGAGCGTGGCGGCCCCCGCCGGCACTTTCAGCAGGTAGTAACCGCCCACCAGCACGGCCAGGCCCACCGACACGAACGGATAATTCCGCTCCCACCAGTGGTGCGCCCGGCTGGGCGTGAGCGGCATGATCGCAATCAGCAGGAGCAGCAGCCCGAACGGCGCCAGCAGCACCGGCGGAATCGCTTCCAGCCCGGCCGTGGCAAAAAACGGCGGCGTGATCATAGGATTTTCAGCAGCTCGGCGAGCGAAACGATGAACGCATCCGCCCCGGCCTTGACCTTGGGCCGGACGACATACCCGCCGAAACCAATAAACCGGTCCACCTGCGGCTTCGCCTCCAGGTCGCTCACACCGTCGCCCACCATCACGGTGGTTTCCGGTTTAAGCTCTTCGCGCAACCGGGCCAGCACCTCCGCCTTGCCGCCCGAGCGCGCCGTCGGCGCCGACTCATCAAAGCCGTCATAGCTGCCTTCCGGCGTAAAATACAACTCCACCGCCACGATCCGCGTCACGCCGAGGTAATCCGCCAGCGGCTGGATCGCCTGTGTGAACCCGCCGCTCACGATCACCACGGTCCACCCCCGCGCCACCAGCGCCGCAATCGTGTCGCGCGCCGTCGGCTCCACCGTCGCGACATACTGCCGCCCCACCGCCGCAAGGTCCTCGCTTCGCGGCTCGATGAGTTCCAGGCGGCGCTCAAACACGCTCTCGACCGGCAGGCGGCCCTCCATGGCGTCGTTCGTCATCTCCTCCACCCGTCCCAGCACCGCCAGCCCGCGCAGCCGGGCCAGCTCATCGATGCCCTCGATGGCGCTCAGCGTACTGTCACAGTCCAGGCAGATAAGTTTGGTCGCGGGCACGCCTCACACAGGCAGCGCGACCAACCTGCGGGCAACAAAAAAGCCCTCCGAAACGGAGGGCTTGGAAAATGACCGAAGCAACCGCGGGTTACTTCTTCGTCACGCGCTTGAACTTCGAGGTGAACTTCTCGACGCGGCCGGCGGTGTCGACGAGGCGCTTCTCGCCGGTGTAGGCGGGATGCGAGTCCATCGTGACGTCGCGGGCGACGATGAAGTACTCCACGCCGTCAATCTGCTCCTTGCGGGCGGATTTCATCGTGGACTTGGTGAGGAAACGCCTGCCGGTACCGATATCGAGGTAGCAGACGTTGTTGAGAATGGGATGGCCTTCGGCTTTCACGGCGGGAATAGGAGGTTGATCAGCCCTGACGCGCCTTGTAGCGCGGCTCGACTTTGTTGATGACGTAGATCTTGCCCTTGCGGCGCACCACTTGGCAGGCCGGGTGACGCTTCTTGGCAGATTTGATGGAGGAAACGACTTTCATAAAAGAAACCAAAACAGAGCGCACCCTTGGCCCTGTCAACCGAAATGTCCGGCGGGTAGTGTCCTAGTTCCGGCTCGTATCGTCCGGCTCGTCGGCCAGCAGGCGCCAGTCGTCGCCCATGCCCCCAAGCACGCCCCGCCAAAGTCCGTCATCCTGCGGATGATCAAGCAAATCGACCGGGACGTCCGCCACGACCCAGGTGTTCTGCTTGAGCTCATTCTCCAGCTGACCCTTCGACCAGCCCGAGTAACCCAAAAACGCCCGGATATGCGTGCCTTCCTCCCCCAACAACTGCGCCGCTTTTTCCGGCTCGATGCCAAAGTGCAGCTGAAATCCGTCTTCCCGCGTCCGCCACGCCGCCAGCAACAACTGCTTGGTCTCCACCGGCCCGCCGCTGTACAGCGGCACCGCCGCCAGCGGGCCGAGCGCGAACTCCCCGTTCAACTCGCCCAACCGTTGACCGAGCGGGCGGTTGAGGACCACGCCCATCGCGCCATCCGTACCATGCGACGACATCAGCATGAAGTGGACCCCAAAAGTTGGACAGGACGGATCGTTAATCCAAACTCAGAACAACGATCCCAATGTCAAAGAAACGACGTCTGCACAGTCCCGATCTGAAAGCCAAAGTTGGTCTTGAAGCCCTGAAGGGCATCGAGCCA
>CAIONS010000059.1 GCA_903859715.1 uncultured Opitutia bacterium | reverse complement strand
GGTCGCTTCCTGCGGCAAGCCTTGGGGCTCCTGTCCTCGGAAGCGACCAAACAGCGCACGTTTCATGCGCTGGTCGGGTGTCCACTAAATCGAGGCAATCTCAACCTTTGCGGTGTACACGCCCGGAGGAAGAGTGAACAAGACCCGCACATCCTTGGGTGAAACAAGAGGAAACGCACCGACGAGCGAAAAAACGTTATCGGCGTAGCTGGGATAAATGGCGACCGCGGGCGGGAAAGGAACTTCCGTTCCGTCTGCAGCGTAGAGATGGACTTCTGGGTCTGCGAGCGGGTCGGTAATGCCATAATTGGCCAACGTCGGGCCCACAGCTCGGATCAGAAAGCTCTTCGAAGTATTATCGAATGAGGATGAAACACAGAATCCGCTGATGAAAAACCGCTGTGAAGAATTGATCGTCGCCCGGGTGGAAAGATTGACGAGCCGCTGGGAAGCCCCGGATGCTTCGATGCGGAGAATGATGTTTTCGAAATTCTTGGCCTGTCCGTCGATGCCGGTCACAGAAACTCCGTAGGTGCCTCCGTCGCCAGCGCCAACGGATGGAAGGTCCAGCGTTGTGGCTGTGATCCCGGACGGGAGGCCGTTCTTGAACCACGAAATGGAAGCGATGGCATCGTCGGCCAAAGGAACCGAAATCTTGAACCTTGTGCCGGGGGCAGCAGAGACGGCGAGGACGGCCGGAGGCGTGGCGTAGACTGGTACGATGGGTCGCAGTACGACGCTCGTGGTGACCTGTTTGTCGCCGACTGGGAATGGCTGGGGAAAGTCGTAGGGCGGAGAAATAGTGCCTGACGACGGTGCCCGAGATGAGCTCGTGGGAGAAGCAGCGCAAAGCGCCCAGCTGGGCGCGAGGAACGCGAAAGCCAGGACCATCAACCGGGGAAAAGTTGGGTTCATGACAAGGCGTCATGTAGCCCAGCGGAAGCGGGACAGGCAACCTTCATTCGCTTCCAGCAATCTCATGGCGCGGGCCTCGGCGCGGCGCATAGCGCGTTTCTTGGCGGGCTCGAGGTCGTCGTAGCCGGCGAGGTGCAGCCAGCCGTGGACGAGGTAGAGGGTAAGCTCGGCGCTGAAATCACTCCGGGATTTTCTGGCGTAGGCAGCGGCGGCGTCGACGGACACGCAGATTTCGCCGGCCGTGCCGTGCGCGGGGTCACCCGCGAAGGTGATGACGTCGGTCGGGGTCGGATCGGCGAGAAAGTCGGCGTGAAGCTGCGCGAGCGCGGTGTCGGTCAGGAAGACCACGGAGAGTTCGCCTGGCGGCGGGCTCATTTTCGATTTTCGATTCGCGATTTTCGATTGCGCGGCGGATGCGGCGTGGAAATGGGCGTCGAGGGTGTGGACGACCCGAGCGACGGCGTGACGGTCGAGACGCAGGCGTGGGTGGCGGTTGGCGATGGAGACCGGGCGGAGAGATTTTCGATTTTCGATTCTTGATTTTCGATTCCCGATCGATGGCGCCGGCGCGATTGAGATCGGGGTAATTTTTCGAATTTCGAATTTCAATTTTCGAATTTTGGAGCCGGCGACGTCAGCCATGGCGCTTTGTTTGAGCCGACCTCTCAGGCCTTGGCCTCGCTGGCGGGCGGCTGCTCGGCAAGAGGATAGGCGACGCGGGCGTGCAGCATGTTGAGCAGTGTGAACTGGAAGCTGTTCTTGATCTTAGCCAGTTCCTCGAAAGTCAGCGGCGCCTCGTCGAGCTGGCTCTCGGCGATGCGGTCGCGGAAGATGCGGTCGAGCAACGGGGCGAGCTGGCCGGCCGTGATCGAGCGCAGGGAACGCGTGGCCGCCTCGGTGCCGTCGGCGAGTGAAATGATCGCGCTTTCCTTGAACTGCGGTCGGGGGCCGTCGTAGCGGTAGACCTGCTCGGGCACGGCGGTGAAGGCATGTCCGAGCGGGTGATTGCTGTCGCCGGCTCCAGCGATGCTGGCGAACGGCGCGCGCGAAGCGGCGACCGCGCGGTCGTAGAAGTACCGCACCAGCGTGGTGCCATGGTGCTGCTGGATCACGTCAATCACGGCGCGCGGCAGGCGGTGGCGGCGGGCCAGCTCCACGCCGGCGGACACGTGCTGCTTGATGATGTGGGCGGATTCGGCGGGCGGCAGGCTGTCATGGGGATTGACGCGGTCCCGCTGGTTCTCGGTGAAATAGGCGGCGTTGGGCGTCTTGCCGATGTCATGGAACAGCGCGCAGACGCGGGCGAGGAGCGGGTTGGCGCCAATGGCGTTGGCGGCGTTCTCGGCGAGCTGGGCGACGACAAGCGAATGGTGGTAGGTGCCGGGCGCCTCGAGCTGCATGAGGCGCAGGAGCGGATGATTGTAGTCGGTGAGCTCGAGGAGCGTGATGTCGGTGGTGCGCTTGAAGAGTGACTCCAGCACGGGCAGCACGCCGACCACGGCCATGCCGGTCAGCAGGCCGGTGGCGACGCCGGCGGTCATCTGGCGGAGCAGCGTGGCGAGCGGCACCTGGTCGGCGAAGCCGATGGGCAGGGCGAACAGCGCGAGCGTCAGCCCGCCGGCGGCGGCGGCGCGGACGACGCGGCCGCGCTTATGCACTTCGCGGCAGCCAAAGATGGCCACGAGCGAGGCGAGGAAGGTGAGCACGATCAGGTCGAGCCGGTTGCCATAGATGATGCCGGTGAAAATCGAGATCAGCAGCGCCATGAAGATGGCCGAGCCGGCATCGATGAGGATGGCGACGATCAACGGCGCGAGCGCGGTCGGCGCGACGAAGGGGAGGGTAGAGGCCCACGAGCCGTCATGAATGAAGAAATCCGCGCCACCGAGGGAGTAGACGAGCCGGACGAGGGCGAGGTTGACGATGACGACGAGAGCGAGGAGGCCGAGCCGGCCGTTGCTCTGAAGGGTTTCGCGGTCTTCGAGCCGGATGTAGATGACGCTCGCGATGACCATGGCGAGCACGAGGAGAATGCGGCCGAACAGCGTAAGGTTCTCACTGAACTCGGAGTCGGTGTGCTCGCGGACGAAGCGGCGGTAGGCCATGAGCATTTCGTATTGCTCGGGCGCCACGCGTTCGCCGGGCTCGATGATGGTCTGCCCGCGGGCTACGCTGACCATGACGGGCTTGATCTGGCTCCCGGTTTCGGCCTCGCGCTGCCGGGTGGCTTCGCGGTCAAACACCAGGTTGGGCGCCAGGCCGACGCGGAAGAGACGGAAGAGGGCGAGGGATGCGGGGCGGGGCAATCCCTCGACGGCGAGATTCACCCGGAGGAAGGTCATCGCGTCCTCCAGCGACTGCACGGAATGGACCGCTACGCCGCCCGAGGGACGCGCAATCTGGAAAACCAGGACGCTGTCGGGGTTCGCACTGCCGAGGCCGTCATCATGGACTCCCTCGTTGGAAAGATCGCGCAACGCGGAGAGGCCGTTCTCAAACAGCGCGGCGCGTACCTTCGCATCGCCGGCCGCGAGGACCGCGGCGACGTCCTCGACGGTGGCATGGTACGGTCCGCGGGCATTGAAGGCGTCGACGACCTCGGCGAGATCGGAGCGGCTGTTGCCGAGGAGCGAGACGTTCGCTGGGTGGGTGCGCTCGAAGGCCTCCAGTTGCACGAGCAGGTCATGGGCGGCGGCCTCGAAGCGCTGGAACGGTTCGGGATCGAGCCGGTAAACCGGCGGGACGCGGTTCGTCATCTGCTCGCGCAGGGCGTCGGTTTTTTCGCTGCTCTCGTAGGTGAACGCGGTGCGGGCGACGACGCGCACAGTCGCGAGCTGGTTGGGGAGGACCGGAACGTTGAGCGTGGTCAGGCCGGCCGAGCTGATCAGCACGATGGCGGTGACGGTGGCAAAGAAGATGAGCATCGCGACCGCGCGGCTCCGGTCGAAGAACTCCCGCGTGGCGGAATGCGCCGGCACCGGCCGTCCCGCCCGGCGGGCGTTGAGGCCGCCGACGAGGAGCTTGAGCTGGTTGCGGACGGACATGGGAATGAAAATTCGAAGGTAGAAATCCGAAATTCGAAAAGTGAAGCAGGGTGAAGCGAACTAGGCTTTGCCTGTGGTGCCGTTTTCCTGGTTCATCGGGTTCCGGTAGGCTTCGTAGGCGGCGATGATGCGGCCGACGAGCGGGTGGCGGACGACGTCGGCGCCGCTGAAGGTGTGGAAATCGATGCCCGGGATGCCGGCGAGGATATGGCGGACCTCGAGGAGTCCGCTTTGCTTGGCGCGCGGCAGGTCGATCTGGGTGATGTCACCAGTCACGACCATGCGCGAGTCCTCGCCGAGCCGGGTGAGGAACATCATCATCTGCTCGGGCGTGGTGTTCTGCGCCTCATCGAGGATGATGAAGGACCGCGAGAGCGTGCGGCCGCGCATGTAGGCGAGCGGGGCGATCTCGATGATGCCCTTCTCGGTGAGCCGCGCAGTGTCCTCGGGGTCGAGCATGTCGCCGAGCGCATCGTAGAGCGGGCGGAGATAGGGGAGGATTTTTTCGCGGAGGTCGCCGGGCAGAAAGCCGAGCGTCTCGCCGGCCTCGACGGCGGGGCGGGTGAGGATGATGCGTTCGACCTCGTTGCGCAGGAGCGCGGAGACCGCTGCGGCCATCGCGAGGTAGGTCTTGCCCGTGCCGGCGGGGCCGATGCCGAAAACGACGGGATGGGCCAGCATCGACTGGAGATAGAGTTTTTGGCCGAGGGTTTTCGGGACGATGCTCTTGCGGTTGGTGGCGATGACCAGCGGTTCGTCGATGAGGGCGCGCATCTGGTCACCTTCGCCGCGGGCGAAGCCGTCGGTGATGCGGTGGAAGTCTGGTGTGCGGATCGTCATGCCCTGGCCGCGAGCCTCGTTAAGAAAATGGAAGAGCGCCTCGGTGCGCCGAATGGGCTCGGCGGCGGACGCGGCGGTCGCGCCGGCGGGCGGCTCGATCTTGAGCCAGTCCTCGCGGGTCACGAGTTTCACGCCGAGCGCGCGCTCGGCGTGCGCGAGATTTTCCTCCCGCCCCGCGTAGAGCGAGTGGAGATGGCGCGGGCTGGGAAAATGGAGGGTCTTGGACAATCGCGGATTTCGGCGGACGGATACCGGGCAGGGCGGAGGAGCCGTCACCTTGGAGCAGCAGATCTCAAGCCGGTTTGGGCCGGCGGGAAGCGGCTTGGCGGGTCCGGGGCTTGGCCTTCTTTAGTTTCAGGGTGGCCGTGTCGCCGCTGAGGCGGTCCCACACGGCCTCAAGGGACTGCGGGAGAATGCGCGTATGGCCGACGACGGGCATGAAGTTATTGTCGCCGTTCCAGCGCGGGACGATGTGGCCGTGGAGATGGGCGATGCTGCCGCCGGCGGCGGAGCCCAGATTGAAGCCGATGTTGAAGCCGTTGGGCTTGAAGGCGGCGGCGAGCAGCCGGCGGGCGAGGGCGATCTCCTCCATCAGGTCGGCGCGCTCGGCGACGGTCAGCTCCTCCAGGTCATTCACTTCCCGGAACGGCACGGCGAGCAGGTGGCCGGGATTGTAGGGATAGCGGTTGAGAACGAGATAGGAGAGGGCCGAACGATGGACGATCAAGGCGGCGCGATCATCGCCCATAGCCGGCAGCTCGGTGAAGGGGCGCTTGAATTCGGCGGGATAGCGCGGTGCCTCGATGTAGGCCATGCGCCAATAAGCGTGCAGCTGCTGCATGTTCAAAGGTCGCGCAGCAAAAAGGCCGCCCCGGGCAAAGTCAAAGCCCGCTGCACTGGCGGAGGGCGGATTTCGGATGCCGGAGGAGAATTCAGGCGGTCCAAAGGCTTCGTGGTTTTCGGGGCGATGCCTTTTGGGTCGGTCTAAAATGCAAGCGGGCAGGGCTTTGGGGAGCGCGCCTTGGGATTGGCGGTACCGGTGCTTCCTTCTAGCTACATTGCCCTTGCGAATTGGTATGACGACCGTCATTTAAAGTTTTCCCATGCGCTACCCACCCGCCCACAAGCATGCCACGCGTCGCCGGATCATCACGGCAGCGAGCGCAGCGTTTCGGGAACGCGGTGTGGAAGGCACGGGGGTCGACGAAGTCATGCGGCGGGCCGGGCTGACGCACGGCGGCTTTTATGCGCACTTTCGCGACAAGTCCGAACTGGTCGCCGAGGCGTGTGCGGAGGCGTTTGACGAAGCCGTCGGAAATCTCGGCCGCATCGCGGCCCAGCCGACTGCGGCCAAGCGCGCGCGGCTGCTGATCGACAGTTATCTTTCCCCGCATCACCGCGACAACCGCGGCTCGGGCTGCCTCGTGGTCGCCGTGGGAGCGGACATGGCGCGGCTGACGGATTCGCCCCGCGGCGACTATTCGCGCGGGTTCGCGCGGCATCTCGACCGGCTGTGCGACGCGCTGCGCCTGGCGCGTGATCCCGGGGAAAACCGCGACTGCGTGACCCAGCTGATGAGTTCACTGGTCGGAGCGCTGATCTTTGCCCGCGCCATGGACGATCCGGCACGCAGCGATGCGTTGCTGTCATCCTCGCGCCGCATGCTCCGGAAAACCTTCGCCTCCTCTACTTCATGAACAACCCGCCTGCCACTCCCGCCCGCCGCGTCGTCATCACCGGTCTCGGTGCCGTCACTCCCTGCGGCAACTCCGCGCCCGAAACCTGGGCCGCGCTCATCGCCGGCCGCAGCGGCCTGGGCCGCATCACGCGGTTTGACCCGGCCGGCTGCACGGCGCAGATCGCCGGGGAAGTGAAAAACTTCGATCCCGCGCGCGCGCTGCCCGCGGTGCTGCACCCGCGCGGACCGGCGGCCGAGCCGCTCGCCCAGTCGATGACGCAGAAGGACGTGAAGAAATTCGGCCGCTTCACCCATCTCGGCGCGGCGGCCGCGGTCGAGGCTTATGCCGACTCCGGGCTCGATGCGCACCGCGCGGCGCTGGATTCCGACCGGATGGGCGTGAATCTCGGCGTCGGCCTGGGCGGCCTGCCCGAGATGGAGGCGATGCATGATACATGGAAGGCCGGCGGCTACCGGAAAATCTCGCCTTTCTTCATCATCCAGATCGCGCCCAACCTGCTCGCAGGCCAAGTGAGCCTGCTGCTGGATTTCCGTGGACCCAACATGAGCGTGGCGTCGGCGTGTGCCACGAGTGGCCACTCGATCGGTGAAGCCGCGGCGGCCATCGCGCGGGGCGATGTCGATGTGATGATCGCGGGCGGCGCCGAGTCCACGGTCACGCCGCTGGCGATCGGGGCGTTTGCGCAGATGCGCGCGCTGTCGACCCGCAACGATGCGCCGGAACAGGCCTCGCGACCCTACGACAAGGATCGCGATGGCTTCGTGCTCGCGGAAGGCTCGGTCGTATTTGTGCTGGAAGAGTACGAGCAGGCGGTGAAGCGCGGGGCGCGCATCTATGCCGAACTGCGCGGTTACGGCGCGTCGGCCGACGCCTATCATCTTTCCTCGCTGGCGCCCGGCGCCGAGGGCTCGGCCCGCGCGATGCGCGCCGCGCTGGCCCGTTCGGGGCTGGTGCCGGCGGACATCGACTATGTGTCGGCCCATGCGACCTCGACGCCCGGCGGCGATGGCGAGGAAGCCACGGCGATCGCGACGGTGTTCGCTGAGAATAAGGCGAGCTTGAGCGTGAGCGGAGTGAAGTCGATGACCGGGCACCTGCTCGGCGGTGCGGGCGCGATGGGGTTGTTTGCCGGCGTGCTGGCGATCCGCGACGGCATTGTCCCGCCGACGATCAATCTCACGAACGTCGACCCCGAGTGCGCGGCGACGGGCCTGAACTTCACGCCGAATGTGGCGGTGAAGCGGACGGTGCACGCGGCGCTCGCCAACAGCTTCGGCTTCGGCGGCACCAACGCCTCGCTGGTGGTCAGCCGCGTCTGACGCGGCGGATTTTTAACACGGAGCGCACGAAGGATTCGCCCTACCATTAAAACCTTCGCGCGGAATGCATGGTGCATTCCCATCATCGAGATTTACTTGGCCATCGGTGTGGCGGGCGCCGGAACGGGGATTTCAGCGGGCAGCACGGTGGCACGCGAGGCGTGGTCGTGGGTGAGGTAGGCCTTGGCCAGGGCGCTTAATTCGGCGGTGGTGATGGACTCGAAGTCCGCGACGCGCGTGCGGCACCAGTCGAGGGTCTCGGGTTTTTCCTGCGCCCGGGCGAGCACGGCGCCGAGCCAGTAGCCGTTGTTGCGGAGCGATTCCTTGATTGCCGTGAGAATGGGCTGCTTGGCGCGGATCAGCTCGTCCGCGGTCACGCCGTTCTTCGCGAGGTCGTCGCCAATGCTCAGCACGAGATCGGTGACTTTCTTGGCGGTGGGCGGGGCGATATCAATGTTGGCGGAGAAGTAGCCGTAGCCGGGGAAAACATCACTCGCATTGCTGCCCGCCTGCGGGGAATAGGTGCCGCCCATTTCCTCGCGCACCTTCACGCGCAGGCGGTCGTTCAGCACGCTGGCGAGGAGAGCCAGCCGGCGCGTGCGCTTGACGTCGTAGCCGTCGGTCGTGGGCCAGTAGAGGCGGACGACGCCCTTCGGGATTTCCGAGACGATGGTGTAGTCCTTGGTGAACGGTTGCGCTGGAAAAGCCACATGGCGCAAGTCGTCGAGCGCGGGTTTGGGCTGGCGGAGTGGAAGCGCCCCCAGGGTTTTGGCGACGGCCGCGATGGTCGCGTCGGGATCAAGGTCACCGACGATGGCCAGTTCGATGGCGCCATGGCTGAGCTGCGGTGTGAGCCAGGCGCGGACCTCGTCGAGCGTGTGCCCGAGCATAACGTCCTTGGCGGGCAGACCGAAGCGCGGATCGCCGCTCGCGAGGAGATTGGCCACCTCGGTGGCGAAGGGGCCGTTCGGCGTGTGGTCGAAGCTGAGGTAGAGCTGCTCGATTCCCTTGCGCGCCTGGCGGAGGGCCTCGGGGCGGTAGCCGGGATCGGTGAGCTTCGCGGCGAGGAGCTGGAGTTCGAGGAGCAGGTCGTCGCGGGTGGTGGCGCCGGCGAAATCGAAGGCATCGGTGCTCGGACGGAATCCGACGCCGACGTTTTTGCCGGCCAGGATCCGGCGGAGATCGTCGGCGCTGTGCCGGCCGAGGCCGCCGGCGTCGAAGGTGCCGCCGGCCAGTCCGACGAGGCCGCGTTCCGTGGCGGGCTCGGTGATCAGGCCGCTGCCGACGCGGGCGGAGACGCGGATGCGGCCGGCTTCAAAATCGGTTTTCTTGAAATTCAGACGGACGCCGTTGGCGAAGGTGACGAGGTCGAGGTCAAGATCGGCCACGTGCTCGCGCTTCACGACCTGGCCGGCGGGGCCGAAATTCGTGTAAGCCCACGCGAGGTCGGTGACGGCGGCGAGCGGCTGCACCGCGACGGTGCGCGACCGGGTGTAGGCGGCGGCGATGGCCGCGTTGGCGTCGCCCTCGATCCGGGCATTGCCGGCGACGAGGAGGTAACGCCCGGGAATATTGAACGCGGTGCGGAGCGTGGCCTCGCAGTCGGCAGGAGTGATTTTGGCGAGGGCGGGACCGAACAGCGCGAGGTCCGCGGCGGGCGTGGTGAAGACCTCGCGATGCAGCACGCTCTCGGCGATCTCCTCGGCGAGGGCGTCGGACCGGCGGGTGGAGGCGGTCTTCACGGCCTGTTCGAGGGCGTTGACGTAGGTGGCGACGACCTCTTTCAACTCGGCGGCGGAGAAACCATAGTCCAGGGCGCGGCGCAGTTCCTGTTCGCCGACGGCGAGTGCGGCGGCCCATTGTTCGGGCTTGCAGGTCAAATCCACATCGGCCTCGCGGAGGAAGTCGAACTCCTCGGAAACATTGGCGCCGGCCTGGCTGAAGGGCGCGTTTTCCTTTTTCGCGAGCTCGGAAAACCGGCGGTTCAGGATGGCGACGGCGAGATCGCGGGGGAGGTCCTTGAGCCGGTTGGCGGCGTTGTCGGTTTCGTGGGCGTAAGGCGTGATCGAACTCAGGGAGACCGTGGTGCTGGGGGCCTCGGGCTCGGCGTGATAGTTGGTGCGTACGCCGGTGAACGTGGCGATGGTGCCGAAGTCGGGTTCGGGGCGGGCGGGGGCGCGGTCGGTGACGGACGAAAACGCGGCGACGATGAGTTTCTCGACCGCGGCAGGATCGATGTCGCCCACGACGACGGCGACCATCCGCTCGGGGCGGTACCACGTGTTCCAGAAGTCGGCGAAGCGGTCGCGCTTCGCCTGCTCGATGACCTCGGTGAGGCCGATGGGCACGCGCTTGGGCAGCAGGGTGGTGCCGAGGGTGGTTTCAAACTGGGAGACGAAAATACGGTAGCCCACGGAGTCGCGGGTGCGTTTCTCGCTGAGGATGATCCCGCGCTCCTTCTCGATCATATCGGGTTGGAGGAGCAGGCCGCCGGCGTCGTCGGCGAGGACGCTCAGGCCCTCGGTGAGCGTCGCTTCCTTGGTGTCGGGAAGTTCCAGCTGATAGAGGGTGCGGTCGAAGGACGTGCTGGCGTTGGTGTCGCCGCCGAAGCTCATGCCCATGCGCTGGAAGAATTCCACGAGGGTGCCGGCCTTGAAGTGCGTGCCGCCGTTGAAGGCCATGTGCTCGAGAAAATGCGCGAGGCCGCGCTGCTCCTCGGTCTCCTGGAGCGAGCCGGCGATCACGAGCAGGCGCAGGGAGGCGCGGCCCTTGGGCTCGTGGTTGGGATAGATGACGTAGCGGAAGCCATTGGGCAGCGTGCCGAAGCGCGCGGCGGGGTCGGCGGTGAGGTCGCTCGTGGCCTGGGCAAAGCCCGGCAGGGTCGGGGTGGGCGGCGTAACGGGAGCCGGCGTGGCGGCGTAACCGAGCGGGATCAGGAGGGCGAAAGCGAGGAGACGGATTAACTTGGGCATGAGGGGCAGACTGCGTTTGGCGCGCTGAAACCAAAAGCACAAAAGTCTCGGCAAATGGTTTTGGTCCTTTTGAACTACGCGGGTGTTTTCAAACGGGGATTGTCATTCTGAACGAAGTGAAGAATCCAGTGGGATGATGGCCAAAGGCGCGGCACGCTCTCACGGGATTCTTCCCTTCGTTCAGAATGACACGGGGGGCTGGCGGGCCCTTGGGACATTCCCCCAACGCTGATGCTCTGGCTTTACCGCATTCTCTTCCTGCCCGTGCTGCTGGTGATGGCTCCGGCCTACTTGTGGCGGATGCGGCGGCGCGGCGGTTACGGGGAGAATTTCCTGCACCGGTTCGGGGCGCACGCGGGACTGCCGGCCAAACGCCCGGGCGTCCGGCGGGTCTGGCTGCAGGCGGTGAGCGTGGGTGAAGTCCTCGCCATCGCGCCGCTGATCGAGGCGCTGGTGAAGACGGACGGTGTCGAACTCTATCTCACGACCACGACCAGCACCGGCTACCGGCTGGCGGCCGAGCGCCACCGCGGCCAGACCATCGGCCTCGGCTACTTTCCCCTCGACTGGTGGCCGTTCGCGCACCGGGCGTGGCGGCAGATTGCCCCGGACCTCGTGATCCTGACCGAGGGCGAGCGCTGGCCGGAGCACATCCACCAGGCGGCGGCGCGCGGCGTGCCGGTGCTGTGCATCAATGCGCGGCTGTCCGATCGCAGCTTTCGCCGGATGAAATCGTTTCCGGCGGCGGCGCGACTCATGCTGGAGGACATCACGCGGCTGCTGCCCTGCTCGGCGCAGGATGCGGCGCGGTTTTTGGAACTGAGATTTCCGCCGGGGCGGCTCACCACCACCGGAAACATCAAGCTCGATGTCGCGATTCCGCGGCTGACGGCGGAAAGGAAGGCGGACCTGCGCCGCGAGCTCGGGCTGCCCGACGGACTCGTGCTGATGGGTTCGTCGACCTGGCCGGGAGAGGAAGCCGCACTGATCGAAACACTGCGCCGCGGCCGCGCGGCCGGTCGGGACTGTTCGCTGCTGCTGGTGCCGAGGCATGCGGAACGTCGGGCCGAGCTGGAACGCCTGCTGCGGGACACGGGGCTGCGGTTTCATTTTCGTTCGGGCGGGTCTGCGGCGGGCGAAGTGGATGTGGCGGTGGCCGACACGACGGGCGAGCTGCGCCAGTTGCTGCAGCTGGCGGATCTGGTCTTCGTGGGCAAGAGCCTGCCGCCGCACACGGAGGGCCAAACCCCGGTCGAGGCCGCGGCGCTGGAAAAGCCGATGCTGTTTGGGCCGGGCATGGGAAATTTCCGGCTGATCGCGCGCGACCTGCTGGCGCGTCATGCTGCCATTGAGGTCACGGATCCGGTGGTGCTGGCGGAGCGCGCGACGGAGTTGCTGGGCGACGCGACGCGACGGGCGGAAATCGCAGCGGCCGCGGGCGAGTGGCGGCGGGATAATGCCGGCGCGATGAACCGGACGCTGGCTGTGATCCGCGAGGAGCTGGCGAAGCTGGGGATGTAGGGCGGGGTCGCTACCCCGCCTGATCGATCCGCGAGTACCTTCCCGCGAATTATGCGAATCTTCGCGGATGACCGGAATTTATCCGGATCGATCCGGGATATCTGCAGGAAGGTTGACGGAGGTTTGGCGGGGTCGGCGACCCCGCCCTACATTGCGCCGGCGGTTTCGACCCTGGCCTCCTCGGCGGCTTCCGGCTCCGGCGGGAATTCGCGGATGAAGTTCACGTACTCGATCAACTCGTAGCGGCCGTCGAGATGCTCGACGACGGCGGTGAGCGACTCGACCCAGTCGCCAGAATTGAGATAGTGGACGCTGCCCAGCATTTTGTCGGCGGCGGTGTGGATGTGGCCGCACATCACGCCGGTGCAGCCGCGTTCCTGGGCGAGCTGCGCGATGTGTTCCTCAAAGTTCGATACGTGGCTGACGGCTTCCTTGACGCGGGCCTTGATCGCCTTGCTGAGCGACCAGTACTCCTTGCCGCGCCACGCGCGCCACGCGTTGTAGGCGCGGTTGAGCTTGAGCAGGATCCGATAGCCCCAGTCGCCGAGGTGGGCGAGAAAGACGAAATTCCGGGTGACGGTGTCGAACACGTCGCCATGCAACACGAGGTAGCGGCCGCGCGGGCTTTCGTGCACGTAGTCCTCGACAATGCGGAGCTGCTCGAAGTCGAGGGGCAGAAACGACGCGAGGATGTCGTCGTGATTGCCCCGCAGGTAAATCACCTCGGTGTCGCGCTTCTCAAGTTTCTTGAGGATGATGCGGATGAAACGCGTGTGGGCCTTGGTCCACTGGCCGCCGCGGCGGAGCTGCCAGCCGTCGATGATGTCGCCGTTGAGGATGAGTTTGTCGCAGCGGACGTGGCGGAGGAAATGATTCACTTCGCGGGCCTTGCACTCTGACGTGCCGAGATGCACGTCGGAGAGAATGACGGTGCGGACGTTCAGGGTGGATTTCATGGGAAAGCCGGAAGTTTCCGCTTCGGATGGTTCCCGGCCGCAGCGCGGACAATGTCACCTATTAAGTGACATTGGGCGCCAGGGCCCGGGGTGAGATTGTCACGTATTACGTGACAATCGCGGAAGAAAGGAATCGGGTGCGTGAGCGCGGTCATGGCGGGGAGAAGGCGAAGCCGCGGGGAGCGCGGGCTTCATCGGCAGGGATGACGCGGGCGTGGGCGGGCACGAGCAGGCGGAGGCTGCGGGGCTGGGCCAGGACCTCGATGGTGGCACCGGTCATGTGGGTCTCACCGTCGGTGTGAATGAGGCCGGGGCGGGAGCGTTCGATCAGAAAGTGCGTGTCCCGGAGGCGGATCACGCGCGGGCTGTCGCTCAGGTTGCCGAGAAACAGCCGGGCGATGAGCGGGACGGCGCTCGCGTATCCGACGGGCCGCACGGCGACCAGGTCGAGCTGGCCATCGTCGACGCGGGCGCCGGGGGCGATGAGGGCGTTGTTGCCGTACTGGTCGGAATTGGCGACCGCGACCAGGAACGTGTGCAGGGCCTCGGTGCGGCCGCCGCCGTGGATGACGGTCCATTCGCGCTGCCGCGCGCGGAAGGCGGCGAAGCCGGTGCGGGCGTAGGCGCCGAGGCCGCGGCGCGTGAGGCGGTTGAAACGGCGGCTGACGTCGGCATCGAAGCCGCAGCCCATGGCATTGAAGAAGGACCGGCCGTTGGCTGTGCCGGTATCGATCGCGGCGACGCGGGCGGCGGGATCGGCGGCGAGCGCGAGCGCGGCGGGCAGTTTCGTCGGAATGTCGAGATGGAGCGCGAGGCCGTTGCCGGAGCCGCAGGGCACGAGGCCGAGCGCAGCGGGCGTGTGCAGCAGCGCCTGGGCGGTCTCGTTCATGGTGCCGTCGCCACCGATGGCGATGACCCGGTCGCAACCCGCGGCGAGGGCGGCCTGCGCCAGCTCGGTGGCGTGGCCCGGGCGCTCGGTCAGGACGAGGTCGGCGTCGAGCGCGCGGGTGGCGATGAAGTCGCGGACGAATCCCGCGAGCCAGGGACGGCGGACATTGCGGCCGGAGCAGGGGTTAAGGATGAAGCGGGCTTTCATGCGAGTGAGACGACGGGGCGCGGTTCAACGGTGGCGAGGACGTGGCGGGCGATGTCGCGCGCGGCCTCGGGGTGGGAAATCGGCGCCAGCGCGGCGCGCCATTCGCGCCACACGCGGCCGCGGTCGGCGAAGGCCTGGCGCAGTGTCGCGATGACGGCGTCAGGCGTGGGTGCAAGCGCCCCGGCACCGTGACGGCGGAGCAACTCGTAGTTACCCTCCTCCTGGCCGGGCACGATCTGGCTGACGATCATCGGGCAGAGGGCGTTGATGGCTTCCTGCGTGGTGGCGCCACCGGCTTTGCTGACGACGGCGTGGTGCGTCATGAGCAGGTGAGGGATCTGATGCGTCCAGCCGAGGATAGTGGCGGGCCGCTTCCGGCCGGCGGCGAGGGCGGTGAGCTGACGGAACAGGCGCTCGTCGCGGCCGACGGCGCAGGTGATTTCCCAGTCGTCCTCAGCGAGGAGGCGGCGGGCGGTTTCGGCGGCGTGGCGTTTGCCGGAGTTGATGATCTGCAGGACGCGCGGTGCGGCGCCGGTGGCGAGCTCGGGTGGCGTGAGCACGCCGGCCTCCCGGGCGAAAATCGCCGGCACCGGAAAACCGGGGACGTGCACGCGCGCGGGATCGAGGCCGGCGCGCAGGACGACGGCGGCGGAGTCGTCGTTGGGCAGGAACCAGCCGTCGCAGGGGGCGCGGTACCAGAGCGAGTGGATGCTGATGGAGTCGGTGACGATGTTGAACCGGGGGAGGGCGGGGCCGCCGGTGCGCGCGATGTGATTGAGCAGGAACGTGCAGACGGGAAATGTGCAGCAGACGGCGTCGGGCCGCTCGCGCGCGAGCAGGTGGCGAAGCACGCGGGTTTCACGCGCGAAGAACCAGAGGCGGCGCTCGACGATGTGGGACCGGTCGATCCAGTGGTACAGGCGGCTCCAGGCGTGCGGTGCGCGATTAATGAGCGAGAGGTAGCCGTGACGGGCGAGGGAATTGAAACGCGGAGCAGCGAGGGCGAAGATGTCCGCGACGACCGCGGCGCCTTCACCGGCCTCGCGGTCGATGGCGGCGGCGAGTGCGCGGGCGGCGGCGTTGTGGCCTTCGCCGAAGCCGGCGGTGAGGATGAGGATCTTGGTCATGAGGAGCGGTGGGCGGCGACGACGGCTAGCAAGTCGGCCTCGAAGCGGGTGATGACGTGGTCCCAGGACTGGGGTTCAAGGGTGAGCCGGGCGGCCCGGCGCAGGCGGGTGCGCAGCGGGGCGTCCGTGGCGAGGCGGACGGCGGCGGCGATCAGCCGGTCGGGCTGGTCGCAGGGGACGGTCAGCCCGTTTTCGCCGTCACGGATAAACTGGCGGGCGGCGGCGTAGTCGAAACCGGCAACGGCGAGCCCGCTGGCCATGGCCTCGGTCAGGACATTGCCGAATGTCTCGGTGAGACTGGCGTGAACGTAGAGATCGGCCGAAGCGTAGTGGCGCGCGAGCTCCTCGCGGGGAATGAAGCCGGTGAACAGGCAGTCGGGATGCTCGCGTTCGAGCCGGGGCCGGAGCGGGCCGTCGCCGACGAGCACAAAGCGGCAGCGGGGCTCGGCCGCGCGGAGGGCGGCAAAGGCGCGGAAAAGCAGGGGATAGTTTTTTTCCGCGGCCATGCGGCCGGCATGCAGCACGACAGGATCATCCGGGCCGGCGCCCCACGTGGCGCGCAGTGCGGTCGAGGCTTGGCCGGGATTGAACTGAACAGTATCGACCCCGCGTGAAAGCACCCGGAGCCCGACGAAACCGAGCGCCGTCAATTCCGCGCACAGCTCGGTGGTCGGGGCGAACGTGCGTACGGTGCGGTTGTGCACGTGGCGCAACCAGCCCAGCGCGGCATGGCGCAGCGGGGCGAAACCATAGTGCGCCGTGTAAGTGTGGAAGTTGGTGTGAAAGCTGGAGGTTACCGGCACGTCGAGTTCCCGCGCAGCGGTGACGGCGGAGGTGCCGAGCGGTCCCTCGGTGACAACGTGGACGAGATCGGGACGGTCGGCGCGCCAGCGGCGGCGGAGCCGGCCGCCGGCGGGCAGGCCGAGCCGCAACAGGGGATAGCCCGGGATGGGCAGGCCGGGCAGTGCGACCTCGTGAAACTCGGGGTGGGCGGCGCCGTTGGACAAATCATCCCGCCGGGGGCGGCAGACCGTCACCTGATGCCCGCGCCGGCCGAGTTCGCTGGCGATGTGGCCAAAGGTCATGGCCACGCCGTTGATTTCGGGCGGGAAGGTTTCGGTGACGATGGTGAGCTTCACATGGGTGGGCGTGTGACGGATTTTGGTCCGTAACATGACCGACCTGTGTGGCGAACGCGTGACGCTGGGGTGACGTTTCCGGGAAATTCGAGTGGGAGCGGGCCACGATCCTTGGCTGCCGATTCCCGATGCTGTCGTTCTGAGCGTATCGAAGAAAACAGTGCGAAAAAGCTGCAGGCTTCGATTCAATCCAACTGGATTCTTCGCTGCGCTCAGAATGACAATCGGGATCAAGGGCGGGTCGGAGACCCGCCCTACCTCGGAATTCATCACTGGTGAGATTGTCCGAGATTTTGATTGCCCGAAAAAACGCGCAGCCTACGGTCCACTCTTTTAAGCGGATGCAATCGCACGGACCTAAGCGCGTTTACACTCCTCATTCCCTCGAATCCTGGTTCGACCGACTCGAAAATGACTGGGCCACTGCATTTAGCGCGACCCAACTGGAGGAAGGCCGCCGGATTTACCGGGATGGCGAGGTTCGCGAGCTCGAATTGACGGCCAAGGACGCGATTATCCACCGCCGCGTGGAGAAAAAGGACGAATACGTCGTGATCGAGTGGGAGGGTCAGAACCTGGCCGTGCGCTCCTCGACCACCGATCTCGACGTCGCCCATGCGTTGGCCGTCGCCGGTTTGCACGAGATCGAGGAGCTGGTGGCCGATGAGATTTCGCCGCTGCCGGGTGAGCCGCCGCGTTCCTTCCGGTCCAATGGCAACGGCATGGCCAACGGGAATGGCACGGTCTATAATCACGGCCCGGTTCCGCCGAAAGCCGCCCCGGCGCCCGCGCCGGCCAACGGTGCCTCGCGTCCGCTGCTCCTGGCCTTCAAGACCAAGACTTCCGGCCTGACCTTCCAGGCCTACTGGTCCGAGCGGAGTGGTGAGATCCGCCATCCCGCGCTGGGCACAGCGGCGCATGCGAACGGCAACGGCCACGTCACTTCCGGCGAGCGCGCGAAGCTCATCGGGCTCGCGGCCTACGCGCGCAAGGCGCACTTCCACTATCATCAGGACACGGGCCTCTATGTGCTCGAGTCGCTGGTCGAGATCCCGAATTTCCTGAAGACCACGCTGCCGGCGTGGCGGAAGATGTTTGCGGTCGAGCTCGACGACCGCTCGGCGAACCTGCTCAAGGGCACGCGCACGGTGGAGATCGAGGCCGTGGCCGAGCGCGCCCCGGCCGGGACGCGCGGCGGCGGGAACGAGGGCACGGGGTTGAACCTCCGCTGGATTTTCCGCGCGGGCGAACGGATGCTGACCGACTCCGAGGTTAACACGCTGCTCCGGCGCGGCGGGTCGCCGGTCATCCTGCCGAACCTCGGCATCGTCGCGCTGGCCGGCGAGCGCTGGGAGTCATTCAGCGCGTGGCGGCGCAACATCGCCGAGACGCACGCCGACGGCACGCTTTCGCCCTACCTCATTTTCTCCCTCTTCAACGATGCGCGGCTGAAGCTCACGCTCTCGCACGAGATCGAGGCGTGGCGGCAGCAGGTGCTGGCGCCACCGCCGGAGCCGCCGACCCTCCCGGAAATCCTCCGACCCTACCAGCGCCGCGGCGTCGAGTGGATGTCGCACCTGTGCGATGTCGGCTGCCACGGCCTGCTGGCCGACGAGATGGGCCTGGGCAAGACGCTGCAGGTGCTGACGGTGCTCGCCACGCGCCGCGTGCCGGGCAAGTCCACGCTCATCGTCTGCCCGGCGAGCGTGGTGCCGGTGTGGCGCGAGGAGATTGCGAAATTCTTTCCCGACCTGCCGGTCGATGTGCTCAAGACCGGGCATGACTTCACCCAGCGCACCGATCCGATTGTCTGGCTGGCGAGCTACACGCAGCTGCGCAAGCACCGGCACCTGCTCGAGGCGCATGAGTTCGGCTACGCGGTGCTCGACGAGGGCCAGTTCATCAAGAATCCCGACGCGAAGATCACGCAGACCTGCTTTGCGGTGCGGTCGGACCACCGGCTGGTGCTGACCGGCACGCCGCTGGAGAACCGCCAGCTGGACCTGTGGAGCATCTTCCGGTTTCTGCTGCCCGGCCTGCTTGGGTCGCGCAGCGGCTTCGAGGCGGCACTCAATGCCGACCGGGTCAACACGCTGGAGCGGCTCCGCGCGCAACTGGCGCCGTTCATTCTCCGCCGCACCAAGAACGAGGTGGCCACGGAGCTGCCGCCGAAGGTTGAGATGGACCTGCTCTGCCCGATGACGGATGTGCAGCGGGCGGAGTACGCGCGCATCTGCACGGAAGGCCTCGAGCGCCTCGGCGACGACGTGGGCATGGCGATGCGGGAGAAATCCTTCGGCTTCCTCGCGCTGCTCACGCGGCTGCGGCAGACCTGCTGCGATCCCGACATGCTGCCCTGGCTCAAGTCGCCGCTGAGCGACTCGGGCAAGATCAACCTGCTGGTCGAGAAACTCGCCGAGATCGTGGGCAGCGGGCACAAGGTCGTCATCTTCTCGCAGTTCGTGATGCTGCTGGACCGCGTGCGCGAGGCGCTGGCGGCGAATTTCCCCGACCTGCCGCGGTACGAGCTGACCGGCATGACGCTCGACCGGCTGAAGCCTGTGCAGGGTTTCCAGAATGCGCAGGGCTCGGCCGCGATGCTGGTGTCGCTCAAGGCGGCGGGCACCGGGATCACGCTGCACGCGGCGGACTACGTCTTCCTGCTCGACCCGTGGTGGAACCCGGCGGTGGAGGCGCAGGCGGTGGACCGCGTGCACCGGATCGGCCAGAAGAGCACGGTGTTCGTCTACCGCATGGTCACGGCGGGCACGATCGAGGAGCGGATCCAGGCACTGAAGGCGTCAAAGAAGGATCTGTTCGACAAGCTGATCGGCGGGCTGGGCGGCGACTTCGACCTGAGCCAGCATTTCACCTCGCTGCGCGGGCTGGTGCAATTGACGGCGCAGGTGGTGCCGGAACTCGCGCCGGAAGTGGTGGAGCCAGCGGCGCCGCCTGTGGTGGTGGCGGAACCGGCGATGACGGTTGAGCCGGAGCCGGAGGAAACCGAGGCGGACGAGGTGAAAGAGCGGTGACGAGTCCTGAGGGACCGCCGGCCGGATTTTTAACCACAGAGAACGCAGAGGGCGCGGAGCACTCCGGACCGCCTTCGTGATTGCATCGGGGAAGCGACGGGAGGCCGTGCGCCCGGTGATGCACAGAATATTCCGGCGCGGAAATTCAAACGCGGCTTGTTTTGCCGGGCGGCGGCCCTAAGTTGGGGGAACGTGGACCTGCCGACCCAATTTCTCGCCCAGCCGGATGCGCTCATCCTGGACCTGGTGGCGAATTCCCGGGAAGCCGCGCTGTGTGCGCTGCACGCGGAGCTGGCGAAGAGTCCGGCAGTGAAGGATGCGCCGCTGTTCCTGCACGGGCTGCTGGAGCGGGCGATGCTGGCCCCGGTCTGCATCGCGCCCGAGGTGGCGCTGCCGCACGCGCGGACGACGGCGGTGGAGCGCGTGGTGATCGGGGTGGCGCGGATCGCGCCGCCGGGCGTGGGCTTTGACGCCGAGCATCCGCAGGTCCGGCTGGTGTTCATGGTCGGCACGCCGAAGCAGCAGGTGGAGGAGTACCTTTTGTCCGTGGCCGCGATCACGCGGCTGCTGAAAACCGAGGGCATCCGCGACGGGCTGCTGGCGGCGCGCACGGAGGCGGAGTTTCGCGCCCTGCTGGCGCGCGGGACCAAGCGATGAGCGGGACCGGGGCCACGGATCCGGCGGCACTCCTGCTGCAGCGGTTGCAGCGGCTGCTGCGCTGGCGGCTCTGGATCCAGGAGAGGATCCAGCTCACCGAATGGCAGGTCACGCTGCTCTGGGCGGCGCTGGCCGGGTTTCTCGGCAGCCTGACCTCCCTCATTTTTTCCGCCTTTGCCGAGGGCGTGCACGAGGTGCTGACCGGTTCCAGCGCCGGCGTCGTGGAATCCATGCGGCACCTGCCTTGGTGGGGCTGCCTGCTGGTGCCGACGCTCGGCGGCACGGCGGCGGGACTGGTGCTGCTTTACGGCCAGCGGCTCGCGCGCGCGCAGAGTTCGACCGACTACATGGAGGCCATCGCCATCGGCAACGGCCGGATTCCGGTGCGGGCAAGTTTGGTCAAGAGCACGGCGGCCTTGTTCTCGATCGGCTCGGGCGGCTCGATCGGCCGGGAAGGCCCGATGGTGCAGCTGGCGGCGGTGGTCGCATCCATGCTCGGACGCTGGCGGCAGTTCACCGGCCCGCAGCTGCGGCTGCTGGTGGCCTGCGGCGCGGCGGCGGGCATTGCGTCGGCGTACAATGCGCCGATCGCCGGTTCCTTTTTCGTGGCGGAGATCATCCTCGGCTCGATCGCAATGGAAAGCCTCGGGCCGCTGGCGGTGTCCGCGGTCGTCGCGACCCTGACCATCCGCGTGCTGACGTCGGCGCAGGTGATGTACCGCGTGCCGTCCTTCCAGCTCAACTCCGCGTGGGAAATGGGCCCGTACGTGGTGCTCGGGCTGGTCACGGGATCCCTGGCGCCGATGTTCCTGCGGTCGCTCAGGCAGGCGGAGGAATTTTTCCTCGCGCTGCGGCTGCCGATCGTCGCGCGGCTCGCGCTGGGCGGGCTGGCGGTCGGCATCATGGCGGTCAACGTGCCGGAAGTCTGCGGCAACGGCTACAGCGTG
The DNA here is from genome assembly GCA_903859715.1 of uncultured Opitutia bacterium. Lineage (GTDB taxonomy): Bacteria > Verrucomicrobiota > Verrucomicrobiia > Opitutales > Opitutaceae > Opi-474. The sequence goes on along the minus strand of CAIONS010000059.1, from coordinate 12,480 downwards.
GTCGTGCAGATCCTGAATGGGCCGGTGATCTGGAAGGTGCTGCTCGGGGTCTTCGCCTGCAAGTGGCTCGCGACGATGGCGTCGTTCGGCTCGGGGGCGCCGGGCGGCGTGTTCACGCCGTCGCTATTCATGGGGGCGAGCGCGGGCTACCTCTTTGGCGCCGCGGTGCACGCGGTGTGGCCGGTGGGCGCGGCGAACCCGGGGGCGTTCGCGCTGGTGGGGATGGGGGCGTTTCTCGCGGCCGCGAGCCGGGCGCCGGTCATGGCGATCATTATGCTGTTCGAGATGACGCTGAGCTATGACATCATCCTGCCGCTCATGCTGTGCAGCGTGATCGCCTACTATACGGCGAAGGGCATTGCGGGGAATTCGCTCTACAGCGAGTCGCTCAAGCGGAAGACCGCCGCGGAGCCCGATCCGGACCTGGCGGCGGGCCGGGTGCAGGACCTGATGAAGGCCAATCCGCCGGTGATCGCGCCGAACGCGCGGTTTGCCGCGATCGCGGAGATGTTCCTCTCGGTCCGGGTGAACAACCTGTACGTGTGCGACGCTGACGGCCGTTTCCTGGGCGCGGTGTCACTGCACGACATCAAGCCCTACCTGGGCCAGCCGGACCTCGCGGAATTAGTGATCGCGCGCGACATCATGCGGGAGGACTTTCCGCGCATCGGACCGCAACAATCGCTGGCCGAGGCGCTGGGCCGGTTTCTCGGCCTCCCGGCCGAGCGGCTGCCGGTGGTGGACCCGGTCACGGGTCGCCTGCTGGGCAGCTTGTCGAAGGGTGATTTGCTCCTGGTGCTGGTGGAAAAACGGAAAAAACCGGAGCCGGCGGTTTAGGCAAACTCGGGTAGGGGCGGGGGGTGTTTTGCCCGTTTGTCACGAGGCCGCCACGCAATCGTAACAATCGGGGGGCATGATGGCGGGGTTCCAGAAAACCTAACCCTAAACTAAACCACCATGTTTCACCTGAAATCCAAATGGCTCGCGCTGCTTGTCGGAGCCTTCTTGACCGCCGGCTCTGCCTTCGCGCAGGACAGCGGCCCGCTCATCGATGTGCTCGTAAAGAAAGGCATGCTTACTGACCAGGAGGCGGAAGAATTGCGCGCCGACCTGACCAAGGATGCGGCCTCGGGCATCATTTCGACCATCTCCGGCGGCAAGAGCACCGTGGGGCTTTCGATCAGCGGCCGCCTGCAAATCCAATATGCCGGGCTGGGCACCTCGATCGACGGCGTGGCGGCAAATCCGGTGTCGACGGAACATTTCTTCCTCCGCCGCATTTATCTGGGGGCCAAGGCCGAGCTTGGAAACGGCTGGAGCAGCACGCTCAATTACGACTTCGCCGGCGCCAGCTTTGACGCGGCCTTCATCACCTGGCGGCAAAGCGACCAGCTGGTGGTCGACGTGGGTTTCCGCAAGGCCCCGCTCGGCTTGGAGGAATGGGATATTTCAAGCGGCAGCCTGAAGGCCATCGAGCGCTCGCCCGCGACGCGCTACTTTGTCGAGTCGAACAACGGCCGGCGCCTTGGTGCGGCCAGTTACCGTACGGGCATCTTTGTGGGCGGGACGCAGGATGGTTTCTTCTACAATGTCGCGATCACCAACCCCGAGCGCGACGAGTTTTCCTCGCTTACCGGCAATTCCGATCCCGGCGTCCAGTCGGCGGGCACCGCGGCCAATAACAATCTGGCCTACTTTGTTAATGGCGGCTACAAGGGTAAGTTCGGCGAGGCCGGGACGTATCGCTTCGGTGCTTCCGTCGGCGATCTTCCCGACCAAGGCGGTCTGGTTCTGGGCAAGGGAAATAACCTGACGGTCTACTCCGTCTACGGGGTCCTCAACACCGGGCCCTTCGACCTTTCGGCCGAATATCTCGGCGGCAAGGATCAGAATGGAAACGCGGCAGGCACGCGGGACGCCAAGCCCTCAGGCTACTGGATCCAGCCGGCCTACATGCTGACCTCGAACCTTGAAGCGGTCGTCCGTTACAGCTCCATCGACTCGGATGGCCGGGGTGTGAACCTCAGCGACACCACGCGTTCATCGCCGAGCGGCGGTACCATGAACAAGGCGGATGAATGGTATTTCGGCGGAAATTATTACTTCCGTGGAAATGACGTGAAGCTACAGCTCGGCTATGTGCACGCCCAGTCGCGCGACACCGTCACGGGCGGGACGGCCAACGCCAAGACCGACGGTGTCCGCAGCCAGATGCAGGTTAATTTCTAATCCGCTACGCACTTCAATCTACATAAAATACCAACATGAAAAAAATCATTCTCATTGCCATGGCGATCTTCGCCACGGCCACGGCCTGGGCCCAGAAGCTTGTCATCAAGGGCTCCGATACGCTCGGGGCCAAGCTCGTCCCCACGCTGGCCGAGGAATACAAGGCGAGCCATCCCGGCGTCTCCTTTGAGATCGCGGCCGAGGGTTCGACCACCGGCATTGCCGCCATCATCGATGGCACCGCCCAGATTGGCATGTCCTCCCGCCGGGCGAAGCCGACCGAAATGTCCGCGGCGCAGGCGAAGGGTGTCTCGATGAAGCCCACGATCGTCGCCTACGACGGCATCGCGGTGATCCTCAATTCCGGCAACCCGGTCTCCGCGCTGACGAAGCGCCAGGTCGAGCAGATCTTTGCCGGCGATATCACCGACTGGTCGGCGGTCGGCGGCGCGGCGGGCACGATCTCGATCTACACCCGCAACACGTCCTCGGGCACCTATTCGGACTTCAAGGCCCTGGCCACGAAGAACCGCGACTACGCCTCCTCCTCGCAGAAGATGGCGGGCAACGAGCAGATCGTCGCCGAAGTGGCCAAAAATCCGAATGGCATCGGCTACGTCGGACTTGCCTACATGAGCGAACCCGGAATCAAGGCCGCCGCCATCGACGGCTCCGTGCCGAGCAAGGCCACCGTGCTGGCGAAGAAATATCCCTATGCGCGACCGACGTTCTACTACACCAATGGCGAACCCACGGGTGAAGCGAAGAACTTCATCGACTTCACCCTCAGCGATGAGGGCAAGAAGATCGTCGAGAAGATCGGGTTTGTCGCTCCGGTGACCAACTGAGTCCGGTTGGCCCCCCTTGAATTCAGCCCGCCGGTCCAGGACCGGCGGGCTTTGATTTGGCTCAGGAAATTTTCCGCCCCTTCGTCTCATCGGATTTGCAAAGATGGAAGCCTCGTCCCCCGCCTCGCACTTACTGGTCAACAAGAGCCGCATCCGGCTTTTCGGGCTGAGTTTCGATGATTGCATCCGCGTGTTCTTCGGCGGCAACGCGATTGTCTCGATTATCGTCCTCGCGCTCATCACCTACTTTCTCTTCCGGGAAGGGGCCGGGTTCTTCGGCCAGAACCGGCAGAACCTGACGGTTTACCGCCAAGCTGGGCTGGAATACATCGATTTCATCCGCGCGCAGCAGGATGACCACACCGCGCTCACGCGCTATCTGTCGGACCTGCGGCTGCGGCAATTTCGCCATTACACGCAGGAGGCAAAGCTGCCGGTGGCGGACGCCAACGCAAAGCTTGCAGTCTTTGACGATTTCGCCGGCCAGTTCGGCGACACGGTGGAGCCGATCCGCACGCTGGTTTCCGACCTCACCGAGCAGGCTTCCGCGATCAAGGAGAAATTCACGGTGATGGAGGACAAGAAGGAGGAGCGCCGCCAGCTGATGGCCGAGGGCAGGAAGGGTGATGCCGATCGCGTCATCATCACGCCCGTCAACTTTGCCGAGGAACTGAAACCCATCATTGGCACCCTGCCGGCCTACAAGGAGGCGAGCGCCGAATTTTCAAGGCGGATCGAGCAGGTCCTTGCGACGGCCCCGGTACTGCCGACGCCCGAGCTGCAGGTGCGGATGGACCGGTTCAAGCAGCTGACGCGCGAGTACCTCTCCGGGTTTCCGGCGGTGGTCTCGCATCTCGAGTCCTGGGACTATGCCAAGCCGGTGCCCGCGGTGCAGGCCCTCACCTCGTTTATTTTTGGCCGCGAATGGCTGACGGCGAGCTTCTGGCAGGACTGGTACGGGGTGATCCCGCTGCTGGTGGGCTCGCTGATGGTCTCGGCCGTCGCACTGCTGCTCGCCGTGCCGCTCGGCGTGGGGGCGGCGATCTATGTCAACCAGATCGCCACGCCGGCGGAGCAGAAGTTCATCAAGCCCGGCATCGAGTTCATCTCGGCGATCCCCTCGGTGGTGCTGGGCTTCTTCGGCATCGCGGTGCTGGGCCAAGCCCTGCGGGCGCTGTCGCAGGCCAGCTGGCTGTCGTGGGTGCCGGGTTTCCCCTATAGCGAGCGGCTCAACATCCTCACGGCCGGGTGCCTGCTGGCCCTGATGGCCGTGCCGACGATCTTCACGCTGGCGGAGGACGCGCTCAACAACGTGCCGCGCGCCTTCAAGGAGGCTTCGTTTGCCCTCGGCGCCACCCGCCTGCAGACCGTGATCAAGATCATCGTGCCGGCCTCCCTCTCCGGTATCATTTCCGCTGTGCTCCTCGGCCTGGGCCGCGTGATCGGCGAGACCATGGTCGTGCTGCTGTGCGCGGGTAACCGCATCGCCATCCCGGATTTTTCGGCCGGCCTCGCGGTCGTCACGCAGCCGGTGCACACCATGACCGGGATCATCGCGCAGGAGATGGGCGAGGTGGTGCAGGGCAGCATCCACTACCGGGCGCTCTTTGTCGTCGGCATCCTGCTGTTCTTCCTCTCGCTCGGCATCAACTACGTGGCGCAGATCGTGGTGCGCCGCTATCGCATCTCCATCGGCTGATCCCATGCCCGCCACCCACCACGTTTTCAGGGCTCAGCTGACTTCGGCCCGCCGGCGCGAGGGCTTCATTTTCTTCCTGTTCGGGGCCGCGACCTATTTCGTCCTGCTCTGCGGGGCCGTGGTCATCGGCACGATCGTGGTCCGGGGGGCCGGCACGGTTTTCCAGGCCCGGGCGCCGTTCATCAACACCACGTTCTTCACCGAGGCGCCCGAGTCGCTCCATGTGTTCCAGTACCAGGGCCGGAAGATGGAGTTGGGGGACGCGGCCTTCCGGACCTTTGAGGCGGCCCATCCGGACGTCGCAAAGGGGAAGTCGGACAGCTACGTGTACTCCGCCGGCGGGATCTTCCCCTGCATCGTGGGCACGGTGCTGCTGGTGGTCGGCTCGATGGCCATCGCGCTCACGCTCGGGGTCTGCGCCGCGATCTATCTCAACGAGTACGCGCGGGACGGCACGTTCATCCGCTTTGTCCGCCTCGCCATCCTCAACCTCGCGGGCGTGCCCTCGATCGTCTTCGGCCTCTTCGGCTTCGGCATATTCGTCATTTTCTTCGGTTGGAACGTCTCGCTCCTTGCCGGCTGGTTCACCCTGGCGTTCATGGTGCTGCCGGTGATCATCACCGCCTCCGAGGAATCGCTCAAGGCCGTGCCCAAGGGGTTCCGCGAGGGCTCGCTCGCGCTCGGCGCGACCAAGTGGCAGACCATCATCAAGAACGTGCTGCCCTACGCTTTGCCGGGCATCCTGACCTCCTCCATCCTCGGCATCGCGCGCGTCGCGGGCGAGACAGCGCCGATCATGTTCACCGCGGCCTATGTCGTGCGCGACAAGCTGCCGTGGCAGGTGGACAAGTTCTCCGACTTTTTCTTCCAGGGCGTGATGGCGCTGCCGTACCACATCTACGTCGTCAGCTCGAAGATTCCCCAGAACGAATACACCGAGCGCGTGCAGTACGGCACCGCGTTCGTCTTCCTGCTGATCGTCGCCTTGATCGCGACGGCCTCGATTGTGCTCCGCAACCGCCTCCGGAACCGCTACAAATGGTAATCACCGCCCCCATTCTCATGGATACCCTTCCCTCCGCGCCCACGATTCGTCCGGCGACGGCGCCGGCACCGGCCGCCACGGCGCCCGCCGGCCAGGCGGCACCGGCCGCCGAGACGCTGATCGACATCGACCACGTCGATTTCTTCTACGGCCAGTCCCAGGCGCTGCATGACGTGAGCCTGCAGATCGAGGACAAAAAGGTCACCGCCTTCATCGGGCCGTCGGGCTGCGGCAAGTCCACGCTGCTGCGTTGCCTCAACCGGATGAACGACCTGATTGACGGCACGCGGGTGGCCAAGGGCTCGATCAAGATCCGCGGCGTCGACATCCACCAAGCGGACGTCGACGTGATCGAGCTGCGCAAGCGCGTCGGCATGGTGTTCCAGAAGTCCAACCCGTTTCCCAAGTCGATCTACGAGAACATCACCTTCGGGCTCCGCCTGCAGGGCGTCACGAACAAGGCGCGCCTCGACGAGGTGGTGGAGAAGTCGCTGCGCGGCGCCGCGCTCTGGGACGAGGTGAAGGACCGGCTGAACGCCAGCGGCCTCGGCCTCTCCGGCGGCCAGCAACAGCGCCTCTGCATCGCCCGCGCGATCGCGGTGGAGCCGGAGGTCATCCTCATGGACGAGCCGTGCTCGGCCCTCGACCCGGTGGCGACGGCGAAGGTGGAGGAGCTGATCCAGGAGCTGCGCACGCGGTTCACGATCGTGATCGTCACGCACAACATGCAGCAGGCCGCCCGCTGCTCGGACAAGACCGCCTTCTTCTACATGGGGAAACTCATCGAATACGCCGACACGCGGAATATCTTCACCAATCCGGCCAACGCCCAGACGGAAGCCTACGTCTCCGGCCGTTTCGGTTGAGCCGCCGGCGCCGCGCCCTTCAAATCCACCCCGCATTCCCATGACACATTACAGCGAAGAAATGAACAAGCTGAAGGAGACGATCCTCGCGATGGCGAGCCACTCCGAATCCGCCGTAGCGCGGGCGATGCGGGCGCTCGTCGAACGCGACGACGGCCTCGCGCTGAAGGTCCAGGAGGACGACAACATCATCGACCAGTTTGAGATCGAGGTGGACGACATCGCCCTGCACCTCCTGACGAAGGCCCCGCTGGCCACCGAGCTGCGCTTCATCACGGTCGCGATGAAGATCTCCCAGAATCTCGAGCGCGTCGGCGACGAGGCGTGCTCGATCGCGCGCCGCGCGCATGACCTCGGGCAGGAGCCGCAGCTCAAGCCCTACATCGACCTGCCCCGCATGGCGACGATGGCGCTGGAGATGCTGCGCGATGCGCTGTCGGCCTTCGTCGAGCGCAAGCCCGAGCTCGCCCGCACGGTCATCCCGCGGGACAAGGAAGTGGACGACCTCAACCGCCAGCTCCACCGCGAGCTGTCCAGCTACATGGTCGAGCGGCCCACCACTATTTCCCGCTGCCTTGCGCTCATGGTCATCTCCAAGTGCCTGGAGCGCATCGCCGACCACGCCACGAATATCGCGGAGGAAGTGGTTTATCTTTACGAAGCGCGGGATATCCGCCACGCCGGACTCAAGGAGAACAATGAAATCGAAAATCCTGGTCGTTGATGATGAGCCCGACGCGCTCGAGGTGCTCGGCTTCAAGCTGCGCGAAGCCGGCTTCACGCCGATCTTCGCCACGGACGGCCTGAAGGCCTTGGCCGCGGTGCGCGCGGAGCGGCCCGACCTTGTCGTGCTGGACCTCATGCTGCCGGAGCTGGACGGCCTGGAGGTCTGCAAGATCATGCGGCGCGATCCCGCCACGGCCAGCATCCCCGTGCTGATGCTCACCGCCAAGGCGGCGGAGATGGACCGGGTGGTCGGCCTCGAACTCGGCGCCGATGACTACGTCACGAAACCCTACAGCCCGCGCGAGCTGGTGCTGCGCGTCCGCAAGCTGCTGAAGCGCACGAAGTCCGCCGAGGACAGCGGCGACCGGCTCCAGATCGGGCTGCTGCAGATCGACATCCCGCACCATGCGGCGCACGTGGACGGCAAGTCCGTCACGCTCACCGCCACGGAATTCAACCTGCTCGCGGTGCTGGCCAAGCGCCGCGGCCGCGTCCAGACGCGCGAGCGCCTGCTGCAGGATGTGTGGGGCTACGAGACGGCGATCGACACCCGCACGGTCGACACGCACATGCGCCGGCTGCGCGAGAAAATCGGCCCGGCGGCGGACTATCTCGAGACGATCCGCGGGGTAGGATACCGTTTCAAGGATGACTCGTGACCCGGCCGCGGTCTTTGTTCACGCCGTGACCGCCTTTTTCGCCCTCCTCGCCCTCGCCGCCCTCGCCGCGTGGTGGCACGTGCGCCGGCTGCGCACCGCCGACTCCGCGCGGCATGCGCAGGAACTTACGGAGCTGCAGACCCGGCACGCGGAGGCTCTGGAGGCGCACAAGCACCGGCTGGAGACGCTGCTCGACAGCATGATCGAGGGGCTGGTGGTGCTCGATCCGCACGGCCGGATCACGCTGGCCAACCGCGCAGCGGAGACCCTCTTTGGTTTTTCACGCCAGATGATCGGCGGCACGCTGCTGGAGGCGGTCCGGCATCATGAAGTCGCGGCGCTCGCCGCCCGGCTGGGCAAGGAGACCGCGATCCTCGATCACGAACTGCGGCTGGAAGGCCCGCCGCCGCGCGTGCTGCAGGTGAACGCCGTTTCCCTGCGCGACACTGCCGGGGTCGGCACCGGGGCGATGCTGGTGTTTCACGATCTTACGCGGCTGCGCGAACTCGAGGGCGCGCGGCAGGAATTCGTGGCCAACGTCAGCCATGAGCTGCGCACGCCGCTTTCCCTCATCAAGGGCGCGGCCGAGACCCTGATCGACGGCGCGAAAACCGACCCGGCGGCGCTCGACCGGCTGCTGCAGATCATCGACCGCCATGCCGACCGGCTCACGCTGCTGATCGACGACCTGCTGTTGCTCGCGAAACTCGACTCGGGCCGGATCGAGCTGCACCCGGAGCCCTCGGCGCTGCGTTCCGCGACGCAGGAAGTGTTTGAGGATTTGGCCAAGCGGGCGCGGGTGCGCGAAGTCCGGCTGGAGAACGCAGTGCCGGCCGGTTTGGTGGCGCAGGCGGATCCCGACCGGCTCCGGCAGGTGCTGTCCAACCTGGTGGACAACGGCATCAAGTATGGCCGCGCGGGCGGCGTGCTGACCGTGAGCAGCCGGGTCATGGACGGCGCGTGGATTGAAATGTGCGTGAAGGACGACGGCCCGGGCATCCCGCGCGAGGCGCAGGCGCGCGTGTTCGAGCGGTTCTACCGGGTGGACAAGGCCCGTTCGCGCGAGCAAGGCGGCACGGGCCTGGGCCTCGCCATTGTGAAGCACGCGGTGCAGGCCCACGGCGGGGAAGTCCGAGTGGAGAGCGAGCCGGGGCAGGGCGCGGCGTTTTATTTCACGCTGCCGGCGGCGGGGTAGTTTCAAACCTGGATGGCCACAAAAAGGCACAAGGGTTCCAAGGCTTCGTATCGAATCTCCCGCGCGCCTATAGGCGCAATGAAGTCTTCTTCGCAGCCCCGGTCCCTTTGTGCCTTTTTGTGGCCATCCCTTCCGGGAGTTCGGGGATCACACGCCGAAGGCGTGGAGTAGGTTCACCAAACCGTAGCCGAGCAGGCCGGTGATCGGGAGGGTGAGCACCCAAGCCCAGACGATGCGACCGACGAGGCCCCATTTGACAGCACTGAAACGCTTCGTAGCACCGACGCCCATGATCGAGGTGGCGATGACGTGGGTCGTTGAGACGGGGATGCCGTAGGTCGAGGCGGTGTGAATGATGAGCGCGGCGGTGGTCTCGGCGGCAAAGCCATGCACCGGTTGGAGCTTCACCATCTTGTGTCCCATGGTGCGAATGATGCGCCAGCCGCCCGCGGCGGTGCCGGCGGCCATCGTGAGGGCACAGGTGATCATCACCCAATAAGGCACGGTGAATTCGGGCGTGCGGAGAAAGGAGGCCCAGGCCGGCAAATCCTTGAACGCACCCGACGTAGTGCCCGTGAACAGGGCGAGCGCGATGATGCCCATGGTTTTCTGGGCATCATTGGAGCCATGGCTGTAGCCCATGAACCCCGCGCTCAGGAGCTGGGCCTTGCCGAAGATCAGGTTGACCATCCGGGGCGTGACTTTGCGCAGGATGACCGTGAGGAGAAACATCAGGGTCGCGCCGCCGACAAACCCGAGGAGGGGGGAGGCGACCATGGGTAGCACGATCTTGGGCCAGAGGCCGTTGCTCGCGCCGTGACTGTCGACTACGGACCAGTGCAATACGCTCCAGTCACCATGCGCGGTGCCGAGTGCGGCGCCGCACAACCCGCCGACGAGGGCATGGCTCGAACTGGAGGGCAGCCCCAGCCACCACGTGAAGAGCCCCCAGACGATGGCGCTGAGCAGGGCGCACATGACGGTGGCCATCGTGACAAAGTGGGTGTCGACGAGGCCCTTGCCGATGGTGGAGGCGACAGCGGTGCCCATCAGGGCGCCGAGGAGATTGAAGATCGCGGCCCAGGCGATGGCCCAGCGCGGCGTCAGCACCTTGGTCGAGACGACGGTCGCGATGGCGTTGGCCGTATCGTGAAACCCGTTGATGTACTCGAAAACGAGCGCAGCCAGCAGTACCAGCAGGAAGAGCGTCATGACGGCGGGGCGGCGCTCGGATCAGGAGTGCTTCAGCACGATCTGGACGACGATGTTGCCGGCATTCCGGCAGCGGTCCACGGCTTGCTCCACCATCTCATAAATTTCCTGGAGGATGACCAGCTCCTTGGCGTCGTAGGGCCCGTGGTAGAGGTCCTTGAGCAGGGTCAGCATCACCTTGTCCGCCTCGCCCTCGGCGTACTGGAGACGGTCGTTGGCCTCGCGGATCTTCTCCATGTGGGTGCCGCCGCGCAGTTCCTTGACCATGAACATGACAGCATCGGCCGCGAGGTTGAGGAGCTCGGCCTGGCGCTGGAAGGCGGCGTGGGGCACGCGGCCCGGATAAATGGAGAGGCGCTCGACGATCTTTTCGACGGCCTTCGGGATGCGGTAAAGGGCGAAAGAGAGGGCCTCGATGTCCTCGCGTTCGAGGGGCGTGACGAACGTGCGGCTGAGCTGCTCGGTCATCTCGTGGCGGATGCGCTTCTCCTTGCGGCGGGACTGGACGAAATCGTCGAGGTTGGCGGGCGGGCCGCCAGCGCTGAGCGTATGCAGATAGCTGGCGAGCAGGTTAACGCTGGTTTTGGCCTCTCCGGCGCCGGCCTCGAGCAGGTCGAAGAACTTCTCTTCTCGACCGAAAATTTTCTTAAGCCACGACATCATGTTGGGTTTGGGGTATCCGGGGTGGGGGAGTTTGCGAGGGAAAAACCGGCCATGGCTGGCGGGTGGGGTGAAAGCAATCGAAGTATCAAACGGAAACCGTTACGCTGGCCAGCGAAGATGCGAATGAATCGGCAGAAAAGGAAGGCAGTGCCTCGGATTTTAACCACGAAGGGCACGAAGCACACGAAGACCAAGCCATTCGAAGCCTTTACAGGAGGGAACGAAGGAAACAGCGAGGGTGGATTCCCGTTTTTGAGACGGGAAGGCCGGCTCGGCTCAGATTTTTCCCTGCCAGCGGGCCCAGGTCGTGCCGAGCCGCTCGTAAACCGCCCACGTGCTGTGCTCGAGGCCGGAAATATCGAACAGCCAGTCACTCGCGCGGGTATCGGTGCTGGTCCGGGAGAGAAAGTCGGTCGGGCAGGGCAGCGGGTCGAGCCCGGCGCGCCGCATGAGGGCGACGGCGCGGGGCATGTGCCACGCCGAGGTGACGAGGGCGAACGGATTGCCCGGGCCAAGCCGGCGACGGACTTCCTGAACCTCGTCGTCGGTATCGCGGGCGGAATCGATTTGGACGATCCGGCGCGGATCGATGCCGAGTGAAACGGCTGCGGCGGCGAGCACCGACGCATGGGTGGCGCCGGAGCCCGCGGCCGGCCCCGACACAAGCAACGTGGCGTTGGGCAGCAGGCGGGCGAGCCGGACCGCCTCGACGAGGCGCGCCAAGGCGGACGTGCTGAGTTTTTCCGTGGCCGGGAGTCCGGAGGCGTCGGCATGACCGCCACCCAGCACGACAATGGTACCGCAGGCCGTGAGTGACGCAGGCAGGACCGCGCCCGGGGCAAACTCCGGGAGGGCGGGGTATTGGCTTTCCAGCGGCCGGAGCAGGGCGTTCCCGACCTGTTTGTTGCTCAGGATAAGCAGGAGCAAGGCGCCGGCGGCCAGCAGGATGCGCCCGGCCCGGGGCCAGCGGGTGGACCGCAGGAGCAGGATTCCAGCGACCATGAGCGCGAGGCAAAGTGGCAGCGGCATCAGCCAGTAGGAAACGGCCTTCTTAAGCCAAAACAGCATATGCTGACTTATAAAATGGGAGAGACAACGGGATGCGAACTATCTCCAACCGAGCCAAGAGTCATGCAGGCGGAATCCATCCGAGGAAGGGATTGACAGTGCCAGATGGGCTCGCGAAGTTCCCCGGCTCTTTACGGCGGTCATAGCTCAGTTGGTTAGAGCACAAGATTGTGAATCTTGGGGTCGCGGGTTCGAGTCCCGTTGGCCGCCCCATTTTTCTCCTCTGAGAGGAGAAAATGTGAAGCTAGGTTGCCAGTTGACGTGGCAAGT
>CAIONS010000058.1 GCA_903859715.1 uncultured Opitutia bacterium | reverse complement strand
CGCCCCCGCCCTACAGTTTGCGCCGGCGGAAAATTTTGAGTTAACCTTCACTTCGTTCAGGATCACATTCGGCGAGAGGCCGCTTAGAATGCGATCACGTTGAGCCGGACATTGAAGCCGAATCCGCTTTCGCGCCGCGGGCCGTTATAGATCGTGATGTCGTATTCCGCGACCCACAGGTTCGAGATCTTCTGGCGGATGCCGTAGGTCTGCTCGTTGAAACGATGCATGACGACGTCGTACTGCAGCCGGGTGACGGCCTCGTACGCCTCGTTGATCCGGACCTGTCCGTCCACGTTGTAGGAATCCAAGGGCTGGCCGACCAGCGGCTGAAGAACCAGCGGCGGCTGCTGGCGGAGGAAATTGCTGGAAAAGCGCACCGACCACTGATCGCCGTCATGCACGGTGACGCCGGTGTTGAATTCCTGGAGCGTCATCGTCTGGGGCGTGAAGCTCTGGAACGCGTCGAACTGCAGCCAGCGGGCGGGCATGAGGCCCAGCTGGGCCTGAATCACGGACACGCTGCGTTCGCCGGCCTGGCGGGTGAAGCGGAAGTCGTTGGCCACATTGAGCACCATCAGGTCGCGCGAGCCGTAGACGGGATCACGGGTTTGGAACGTGTTGTCCAGTTCCAGGCGCAGGGTGTTGGTGGCGCTCAGTTGGTCGATGTTGCGCACGTCGCCCAGACCGAGGGGCGGCAGGTAGGTGCTGAAAGTCTGCTGGTCGATCGGAGGGATGTAGGCCTGGCCCTTGTCGGCCTCCGGGATGTAGCGGTACGAAATGCGCGGGGTCAGCAGGTGGCGGATGCCGTCAATTTTCCAGGCCTCGTTCTTGTAGTCGTAAACGGCGCTGGTCCGCAGCTCGGAGTCGAATCCGACTTCGCCCAGCACGCGGGTGTAGGTGCTGCGACCGTTCTGGGCATCGCTGTAATAGGTAAGCCGGCCGCCGATCATCGGGGTGAAACTGAGCCAGTCCTGCGGCGCGAACACGCGGCTCAGCGCATAGTAGGCGTCGAGGCGATTGGTGCTCAGGTCCGGCCCGGTGCCGTCGGGCGGATCGTCGCGCAGCACGGCCAGGCTGGCGTTGAACCGCTCATAAAAGCCATTCCCCAGTGCGTAAGGCAGCAGGTCGAAACGCAGTTCCGGCAGGCGCTGCTGGACGGACTCGAAGTTGTTGGGTTCGAATCGCGCAAACAAGGAGACGAAGTAATTGTTCCCGGTGTAGACCGACTCGAGGAAAGTGTCCGGCTGCTGGACCGGAAAAAATTCCTCCGGCCGGAAATCGCGCAAAATCTCCGAGTCTTTCCAATAGTTGAGCACGCCGGTGAACGTGAGGTCCGGGGTGACCTGCTGCTGGTGCACCCATTCCACGTAGCCGCGGTCCTCGGGGATCGGGCGGCCGAGCAGATCGGTCAGGCGATCGCCATGGTCGTCGATGAACCCCGAGCGGAAGTGGCCCGTATAGTCGCCCCCGTCCGTCGTTCCCTGATAGCTGCCGGAAGGGCCGAACATCACGCCGCGGGCGGTATAGATGCCCAGGTCGCCGCCCAGCTTGACGCCGTCGGCCACCGGCAGATGGAGGCCGGCCTCGATGAAGGCGCCGAGCGACGCGCGATAGCCGCCCGTGAGCGAGACGTACGAGATGAGGGGTTCCTTCAGGTTCTGCTGGAACAGGCCGAAGATGACCGGCCGCACCTCACCCACGCCGAGGTTGGCGCCTTCCGCCCGCAGCTTCTGGCCGGGCGTATAAAAGATCCTGGCCGCATGCAGCGTGGGAATGAAAGGGCCGGGCTCGTGCACGGTGACCCGGGCATCGTTGACGGTAAGCGTGGTCTTGTTGCCCGTGGCGCTCGTGCCGGTGACATAGAGCGGATATTCGCCCATGCGCACGTTCTCGACCGAGTAGGTGCCGTCGTCGAGATGGTAGGTGATCACATCGGCGAGCAGGCGGCGGGCGCCCTTGGTAAGGGTGGCATGGCCGTGAAAAACCACGATCCGGGTGACGGGGTTGTAGCGCCAGTCATCCGCCGTGATCAGCGTGTCGCCATAGGTCAGTTCAGCGTTGCCCACGCCGATGGCTTCCTTCGTGCGGTCATCGTAGGAGGATTCCTGGCTGGAAAAAACCGGCTGCGGGGCCTCCGCGGCCCGGGCCCGGGCGGGGCAGAGCAGCAGGGCGGGCAGCAGCGATAGGAGCAAACGGCGGGTCACGATTCGCAGCAAAGTCGGCGCAGCGCAGGCAAGCAAGCCTCGGTGTCATTGTGTGACTTATCCGTATTTTTGGCTTTTGCATCGCCGCGGCGCTCCCCATGGTTCGCGCGCCGCCATGGCTAAACGCAACACCCGTCGATCCACCGCACTTCAGGAAATGAGCCGGCTCGGCACGGATATCCGCGAACTGGGCAAGGCGCTGGGCCGCGTCATCGTGCGGATCGAAGGCCAGGAGACTTTTGAGACGGTCGAGTCGCTCCGCCGCCTGGCCAAGGCGCGCCGGATGGGCGAGACGGCCGCCGAGCGGCAGTTGAGCGAGGCGGTCAGCCGGCTGACCCCGGCGGCGGCGCTCAACCAGGCCATGGCCTTCACGCTTTATTTCGAGCTGGTGAACCTGGCGGAGGAAAATTTCCGCGTGGCGCTGCTGCGCCGCCGCCGGGCGCTCAATTTTATCGGCGCGGACAAGGTCAGCCCGATGCGGGAAACGATCGAGGCCGCGGTGCTGGAGCTGAAGCAGCGCGGGGTGGATTCCGCAGCGATGCAGGCGCTGGTCAACCGGCTGGCGATCGAACTCGTGTTCACCGCGCACCCGACGGAGTCCAAGCGCCGCACGCTGCTGACGAAATTGCAGCGGCTCGGGCAGATTCTCCGCGACCGGGCGCAGCCCGAGCTGTCCGCCGACATTTCCCTGCTGGAGCCGGATTGTGTGGAGCGGGAGATCGCCTCGCTCTGGCTGACGGATCGCAGCCGCACGGCCCGGCCCGAGGTGACGGACGAGGCCCGGACCGGCCTCTGGTATTTTGACTCCACGCTCTACGCCACGCTGCCCCGGCTGCAGGCCGATATGGAGCGCGCGCTGGCCAAGCATTATCCGGACGTGCAGGCGCCACAGCGTTGGCTGTCCTTCGGCTCATGGATCGGCGGGGACCGCGATGGCAATCCGAACGTCACGGCGCCGGTGACCGCCGAGGTGCTGCTGCTGCACCGCCGGCTGGCCCTGGAAAAACTCCGGCTCGCAGCGCGCGACCTGTCGCGCACGCTGAGCGTGAGCGACCGCCGGGACTCGGTGGTGCCGGCGTTGAAGAAGGAGCTGAGCGACAACCTGCATCTTTCCGTGCACTTGGAAGAGCTCAGCAAGCGCTATCCGCACGAACCCTACCGGCTGCTGCTCGGCGTGCTCCGTGAGCGGCTGACCCAGGCGGTCGGCGAGGTACGGGATGGCAGCCTGTTGACGGCGGAGGCCCTGGTCGGAACGTGCCTGGACCGTCGCACGGTGGAAGAAACCCTTGAGACGATCCGGGCCAGCCTGGCCGCGGGACGGGGCGCGATGCTGACCGGCGGTGAGTTGCGCACGATGACGGATCAACTGGAGGTCTTCGGCCTGCACACCGCACGGATGGATTTGCGGCAGCATTCCTCGCTGCATGAGGCGGCGGTGGCGGAGGTGCTAGGCCAGCCTTTTTATCCGCGGCTGGAGGAGCCGGAGAAAATCAAGCTGCTGCTCACGGCCCTGGCGGGCGCGACCCCGCTCAGCTCCAAGGCGCTGGAGAAATTTTCCCCGGCGACGCACCACGTGCTCGACCCGCTCACGCTCGTGGCCCGCGCCACGACGACACTGGGGCCGGCGGCGCTGGGCATCTATATCATCAGCATGACTGACGGCGTGTCGGATGTGCTGGAGGTGGAACTCCTGCAAAAGCTGACCGGCGCCAATCTGCCGGTGGCGCCGCTGTTCGAGACCCTGGATGACCTCGAGCGGGCGCCGGAGATTCTCACGGCCCTGTTTACGCTGCCCAACCGGAAGGCCCTGGCGCACCAGCATGTGATGCTGGGCTACTCGGATTCGAACAAGGACTGCGGCTATCTCACCGCCAACTGGGCGTTGTACCAGGCGCAGGAATTCATCGCACGCGTGGGTGCGGAGCACGGTGTGAAGCTGACGCTGTTCCATGGTCGCGGCGGCAGCATCGCCCGCGGCGGCGGCCCGGCGGCGAAGGCCATTCTCGCTCAGCCGGCGGGACTGCGCGATGGCGGCATCCGCGTGACCGAGCAGGGCGAGGTGCTTTCCACGCGGTATCACGATCCGGACCTGGCCCACCGCATTCTCGAGCAGATGACTTATGGCGTGATGCTCGGTACGCACGCAGCCGAGTCGTTGGCGACCGTTCCGGCTGAATGGCGCGAGGCGATGGAGACGATGAGTGCCGCGGGGTTTGCCGCCTACAAGGCGCTGGTCCACGACGATCCTGAATTTCTGACTTTCTGGCGGCAGGCGACGCCGATCGACGAGATCAGCAACCTGAAGTTCGGCTCCCGCCCGACCTACCGGCGGGCGACGCAAAGCGTGTCGGATCTGCGCGCGATCCCGTGGGTTTTCTCCTGGATGCAGAGCCGGTTCAATTTTCCCGGCTGGTTCGGCCTCGGCAGCGCCCTGGCCGCGGCCCTGAAGCGCGGGCCGAAAGGACGCCGGCTGCTGCGGGAGATGCACGCGGGCTGGCCGTTTTTCCAGACCCTGATCGACAACGCGCAGCTGACCATGCGCAAGGCGGACATGGGGATCGCGGGCCTCTACGCCGACCTGGTCGTGGAGCCGAAGATCCGCCGTCGCATCGGCGGGCTGCTCACCGCGGAGTTCGAGCGCACCGAATCGGCGATCCTCGACGTGACTGGCCAGCGGCAGTTGCTGGCGGGCGAGCCGGTGCTGTTGCGCTCGGTGCAGCTGCGCAATCCCTACATTGATCCGCTGAACTATATTCAAGTGGACATGCTGCGGCGCCTGCGGACGGAGAAGCTGCTCTCTGCCAGCGAAGCCGACGAAGTGCGCGCCGTGATCGAGCTCACGATCAACGGCATCAGCGGTGGTTTGAAAAATACGGGCTAGACCGGCGCTCCGGCGTGGGGCACCGTGAGCCAACCCCGAACTGCTTGCCCCTTCCCAAGACTGATTTCCAGACCCTGCTGCAAGCGCGACATGCTTCGCCCCACTCGTTGCTGGGCATGCATCCGCACAAGCAGGGCCGGAGTAACGGCGTGGTGGTCCGGGCCCTGATCCGGGATGCCGCCGAGTGCACGGTGGTAGAGGTGGCGGGCAAGGGTGCGTGGCCGATGACTGCGGTCGCATCGGAAGGTCTCTTCGAGGTGTTCATTCCGAAACGGCCCACGGTGTTTCGCTATCAGTTGCGGGTCACGCGTCCAGATGGCGAGATCCGGCAATTTTTCGATCCTTACGCCTTCCTCCCAACACTCGGTTCGCAGGATCTGTACCTGTTCAACGAGGGGAATGAGCACCGGATCTATGAAAAGCTCGGCGCGCACCTGCGGGTGATCGACGGCGTGCCCGGCGTATCGTTCGCCGTGTGGGCGCCGGCGGCCAGCCAGGTTTCCGTGGTGGGTAATTTCAACCACTGGGACACACGGTATCACAGCATGCGCTCGCTGGGCGCCTCGGGAGTCTGGGAGTTGTTCATCCCGGGGCTGGGCGAGGGTGAGGTGTATAAATTCGCCGTGCGCGACCAATCGGGCCATGTGCGACTGAAGAGCGATCCCTATGGCACGTATTTCGAGGCGCCGCCCAACAATGCCTCGGTAGTCTGCGACACGACCCGGTTCGTCTGGAACGACAGCGCCTGGATGGAGCGGCGGCGCGCGGAGGCGGGGAGCATCGACCGGCCGGTATCGATCTACGAAGTGCACCTGGGCTCATGGCGCCGCAAGCCGGAGGATGCCAACCGTCCGCTGAGCTACCGCGAACTGGCGCCGCAGCTCGCCGACTATGTGGGCGAGATGGGCTTCACGCATGTGGAGTTCATGCCGCTGGCCGAGTATCCGTTCGACGGTTCGTGGGGTTATCAGGTCACCGGATTTTTTGCGCCGACGCATCGTTTTGGCCGGCCGGAGGATTTCGCGTGGCTGATCGACTACCTGCACCAGCGCGGCATCGGCGTGATTCTGGACTGGGTGCCGGCACATTTTCCGCGGGACAGCTTCGCGCTGGCGGAGTTCGACGGAACGCATCTTTACGAGCACGCCGATCCGCGGCTGGGCGCGCACATGGACTGGGGCACGCTGATCTTCAATTACGGCCGCAACGAAGTGCGCTGCTTCCTCGTCGCGAATGCCCTGGCGTGGCTGGAGCGCTACCATATCGACGGGCTGCGCGTGGATGCCGTCGCCTCGATGCTCTATCTCGATTACTCGCGAAAGGAAGGGCAGTGGATTCCAAACAAATACGGCGGCCGCGAAAATCTCGAGGCCATTGAATTCCTGAAACAGGTGAACGGGCTGGTGCACCGCTATCATCCCGGGACGCTGATGATCGCGGAGGAAAGCACGTCGTTTCCGGGCGTCAGCAAGCCGGTGGCCGACGGCGGCCTGGGCTTCGACTACAAGTGGAACATGGGCTGGATGCACGACACGCTGCGGTACTTCGCCAAGGAATCGATCCACCGCCAATGGCATCAGAGCGACCTCACCTTTGGCATGCTTTACCAGTATGCGGAGAATTTCGTGAGCGTGTTCTCCCACGACGAGGTGGTGCACGGGAAGGGTTCGATGCTCTTCAAGATGGGCGCATGGCACATCGCGGAAAAAGCCGCCAATCTCCGCGCGCTGTACGCGCACATGTGGATGTATCCGGGCAAGAAGCTGCTGTTCATGGGTGGCGAGTTCGCGCAGTCACGGGAGTGGAATCACGATGCGAGCCTCGACTGGCATCTCTGCCAGTATCCGGACCACGAGGGCGTGCGGCTGCTAGTGCGCGATCTCAACCGGTTGTATGTGGCCGAGCCGGTGCTGGGCCGGACGGATTTCAACCCGCAGGGTTTTCGCTGGATTTCCTGCCAAGATGCCGGCGCCGGCCTGATTGTGTATCTCCGCACGGACGCCGCGGAGCAGGTGTTTTTTGTCGTCGTCGGGCATTTTACCGGTGCGACGCGCACCTGTCGGATCGGCGTGCCGCGCCGCGGGCAGTGGCGCGAGGTGATCAACAGCAACAGCCAGTATTACGCCGGCAGCGGACTGGGCAACGAGGGCGGGCGGGAAGCGGACGACGTGGCGTGCGATGGCCACGGCCAGTCGATCAACGTCACGCTTTCGCCGTTCAACACAGTCGTGTTCAAGTGGACGGCGTGAGCGGGGAAGATTTGCAACGGTTGTTGCATTACCCAAGGACGGTGCAGCTTTGCTTCCTGTCCGTCATCCTGAGCGCAGCCGAAGGATCGCTGTTATCTTTGCCGTTAATTCCGCGTTAGATTCCGACACTTGAGCGACATCGCAGGAGTGTCTTTTGCTGCAGGCGGGCTTGAGGAAATAATAACAGCGATCCTTCGGCTGCGCTCAGGATGACGGCATGAATTAAGGGGGCCGACCCTGTCGGGCTCAAACCGGCCGCAGCAGGCGGAAGACCTTCATCTTGCCGCGATTCTTGAGGTCGATGTGGCCGCGCGGCTCCACCACGAAATGCTGCTTGAGCAGTTCGGCGGTGATTTCGGAAACCTGGGGCACGTTCGGCTCGCCGTGGGACTCGAGGCGGCTGGCGATATTGACCGTATCGCCCCACAGATCGTAGGCGAACTTGGTGGACCCGATGATGCCGGCGACGAGCGGCCCGGTGTGCAGGCCGATACGGACCTGCCACTGAAATTGGTGCCGGAGGTTGAACCGGTGCATGGCCGCGAGCATCTCGAACGCCATCTTCGCGCAGCGCAGGGCATGGTCGGCCTGCGGAAGCGGCACTCCGCCCACGACCATGTAGGCGTCACCGATGGTTTTGATCTTCTCGACCCCGGTCTGCTCACTCAGCTGGTCAAATTCGGAAAAGATCTCGTTGAGCAGGCTGACCGTGCGCGCCGGCGTGAAGCTGGCCGCGATCCGCGTGAAGCCCACGATATCGGCAAACAGGACCGTGGCCTCTCACCGTTACTTCAAGCAGTCTAAGAAATCGCCCGTCCAATCGTCATCCTCATGAACCCCCAACCCAGAGGCACTCATGAACACCCGATTTGTCTTTCCTGTGGCGGTGGCGATGGCGCTGCACGCCTTTGCCCTGTTTGGATTTCATCCGGCTCCGGCCAAGCCGCTATCGTGTCCTGTTTCGCTCACGGGTTGCACGCTTCTGCCCATGCCACCCGACGAACCGCCGGAGACCGTGCCGGATGACAATGATGCGACCGTCACCCCTCGCGGCTCGCCGGATGTGGTGCGCAGTGACGAGCCCGTTCCTCCGACCGCAGACGACCGTCCGCAGGTTTCGGTTCCTACGGAGATCCTGCATCCCGGACCGATCCATCCCTCGGCCGTGATTCCATCGGGTCCCATCGGTGATCCGGCCGGGACGGGTTCTGCCATCTCCGGGCTCGTCGATTCCACGAAGCTCGACAATCCGCCCCGGGCGCGCCTGCAGGTTCCACCCGCTTACCCCTATGAGGCGAGCCACGACGGACGCCGGGGCGAGGTGCTCGTCCGCTTCACCGTGGATGAAACCGGGCGCGTGCTGAATCCGCATGTGATTCAATCCAACGATCCCGTGTTTGAAGCACCCACGCTGCGTGCGGTTGCGAAGTGGCGGTTTGAACCGGGGCGCAGGAACGGCCGCGCCGTGCGCTTCCAGATGGCGGTGCCGGTGCAGTTCACGGTGAATCCGTGAAAGTAGTGGGCTGCAATGTGACGATGAGCAGTCGCGGTGGAACGCATTGTCCTCAATGCGTTGGTTGGGTCTTTCTGCGATCAAACTCGGGCGGCGATGCTCAGCGCGTTGAGGGCAACACGCTCCACCTCGAGCTTCAGCGCCTACTGCACCGCGACGATTCGGGAGGCCGCCGCCGTGCTACGGCCGGGCGGTTGCACGGGGTCGCCGACCCGGCGGCCGAGCAGCTGGCGGCCGAGCGGGGATTGCGGCGTCACGACCAGCACGGTGCGGTCTTCCACCTGCAGCTCCAGGCCACCGGCGCGTGGACAAAGAAAATACGTTTCTGCGGCTCCGCGGCTGTTCCGCACTTCGACCAATGCGCCGAGCGCGATCGGCGCTCCAGCGGGAAAATCGGGCACGGCCAGGGCGGAAATGCTGGTGATGCTCTCCTCAATCTCGGCCGCCTGCCGGGCCTGGCCCTCGGCCAGATAGCCAGCCTCGAGGCTATGGGTGTCATATTGATTTTCCGCCCGGCTTTCCTCGCTGATGGCCTCGTCGCGGGCGAGTTGGGCGGCGTTGACCTGGAGCGCGAGGGTGGCGCGGAGTTGGGTGAGAATGCGTTCGCGCAGCAGGGATTTGTTCACGGTCGTTTCCGGGGTCACCAGCGATGATACGCGGGGTGCCCGGCCTTGACCGCCACAAACGTCCCGATGCACGTGGCGCAGGGCTGTCCGCCGGCCGAAAGCGTGCCCTCGACGCGAGCACGGTCGGGTCCGGACTCGACGACGCGCGCCTCCAGCCGGAGCTCGGCGTCGGTCGGCGTGGGCCGCTGCAGCTTGATCGCGTAGCTGGCGGTGACCGTGCACGGCGGGCTGGGCAGCGAATCGCGCTGCATCAGGTGCCAGGTGGCGGCCCAGTTGCAGTGGCAGTCGAGCAACGCGCCGATGATGCCGCCGTTGAGCACGCCGGGAAAAGCCGCGTGATGGGGCAGGGGATGCCAGTGCGCGAGCAGGGAGCCGTCGGGCTGGGCGAAGCTGCGAATGTGCAGGCCCTGAGGATTAGCCGGACCGCAACCGAAACAAATGCCCGCTGGCGAAAAGCGTTCTTGTAGGCAATGTTCGGAACTAGTCATGATCGTCGGGGACAAAGCGAAAAATTCGTCAAACCCGGGCGAGTTTTTGGCTGGCGGACTGGTTCACAAGCCGCGTGTTCACGAATGTTAGGGTAACCTTGTCAACGAAGCTTCACGAATGGCGCGCAAAATCTCCTTCATCAACTACAAGGGCGGCGTGGGAAAGACCTCCCTCATCGTCAATACGGCTGCCTGCCTGGCCAAACTCGGCAAGCGGGTCTTGTTGTTTGATTTCGACACGCAGTCGAACAGCAGCATCTGGCTGCTCCGCTTGGAGCGTTGGAACAAGATCAACGCCCAGGGCGAAGGCGCGTTCTTCTCCATCTTTGAGCCCGGCACGGCCAAGGTGTAGGACCTCGTCATCAAGGATGTCGTCGAGGACAAGAACGGGCAGAAAATCCTGCCGGGGCTCGACCTCGTGCCGACGGCCTTCAATCTCGTCGACCTCGAAAGCGAATACGAGTGCGACCCGAAGCGTCCGCCCTACGTGGTGTTCCAGGAGCAGCTGGCGGAGATCGAGAACGATTACGATTTCATCCTCTTCGACTGCCCGCCGAACATCCTGCGCGCTTCGCAATGCGGCGTGTTTGTGAGCAACGAAATCTACGTCCCGTCCAATCCCGACGCACTGAGCCTGATTGGCTTCACGCTGCTCGTGGAGAAGCTGGGCAAGTTCCACCAGCTGTCGGCGAGTTTCCGCAAGGCCTCGATGGGCGTGCCCGCGCAGGTGCAGGGCGTGATTTTCAATTCCATCAAGTCGGGCGTGGACATCGAGGTGCCGAAGATGCGGATGCAGCTCCGCATGAATCAATTTCGCACCGCGAAGCGGGTGGCGCAGACCGCCAAGATTTTTGAGACGCAGATTCGCGATGCGATGATCGTGCGCCGGGCGGTGACGCTCGGCCTGCCGGTCCTGCTCATCAGCCAGGACGGCCCGGATGCCCCGGCGCCGGGCACGGCGGACAACGTCGTCGGCGACTACCGCAAGCTCGCGACCGAGATCGTGCGCCACGGCCAGTAACCTCAGCTCACATTTCACGCTCATGTCTGACACACCGAAAAAAAGCACTGCCACGGAATGGGATGAGGTACGCTCGGCGTTTGCTGCGTCCATCATGGTGAACACGCCCCTCAGCAGCCTCGCGCAAAACCTGGACGGCCCCGACTGGCCGGTGAAGGGCAAGGAAGAGACCCCCGCGGCCTACATCGACCTGAGCTACGACGAGATGGTGACCATGCTGACGATGAAGGGTATCCCGGCGTCGAAAGTGGATTTCCTGATTTCACTGCTGAAGGAGACGCTGTCATTCGACACTCCGTTCGGCGAAATGGTGGAGCAGACCGAGGCGTCCGCGCTGAAGGACAACCAGCTGCTCAAGAATCTCGCGAAACTTGGAATTTCCGAGGTGTTCCCCATGACGCTCACGGCGCTGAGCACGGATACGATCGAGTTCTGCAAACTCGAGAAGCTTACGACGCTCGGTGAATTCTGTATTTTTGCCCAAAGCATGTCGCAGAATGTGATCGTCGGCGGCGATTTCCGCCGGCTGCTGAACGCCCTTTCCCACATTGACGAGGCCACGCTGGCCGAATGTCTGCCGTTCCGGGTCGGTGGCCGCGGCCTGCATTTGCCCGAAGCTTTGGCTCAGGCGGCCCGCTCGGCCGTGCCGGCGACGCGGACGTCGCTCGCGATCGAGTGGTTCAAGGACGAGTATGCCGCGATGCGGAAGGAACTGGCCGCGGGCGGCTCCCTGCAGCGGAGTTTGGCAGTCCTCGGCAATGCCGATGCGGAGAAACGCGCGGCGGAAATGCTCACGAATTACATGAAGGCCAAGGGCGGTGCCAGCGAAGGCAAGAAAGGCGGTCTTTTTGGCTCGCTGGGCCGGCTTTTCGGCAAATAGGCCGGTATGTCCGACCCCTCAGCCCCTGTCCCCGGCTCCATCAAGTTTCCTGCTGCGAACGCAGGAGGCGGGCCCAGGCCACTGGTATTGCGCCGGCGTCGCGGGCTGACCCATTCCCCGTTTGAAGTCTCCGAGTCCTCGGCCGCCGCCCGGGAATCGATCAAGGCCGTGGTCCAGGCGACCCGTTCGCCGTTCGGGGGCGGCCCGCCCTTTGACAAGATGCAGGCCGGCGAACTTGAGCGGTCGCTGCGGCAGCTGGAAGCGGCCCTGGCCGAGCGGGAACGGATCGTGGCGGAGACGGAGGTCAAGCTCGCCGACCGGGAACGGGATCTGGCGGAGACGGAAGCCCTCTTGCTGGCGCGCGAGCAACTGCTGGCGGCGTCGCGCAAGGCCGCGCCAGTGAAGGCGGGACTTTCCAAGGAAGAGCAGGCCGCGCAGGAACAGCTCCGGACCGAACTCGAGCGCCAGGAGGCCGCGCTCAAGGAAGAGCGCCAGGGGCTGCGCGAACGCGAGAAGTTCCTGGACGACAGCGAGACCAAGCTCTTCGAGAAAGTGCAGGCGCAGCAGGAAAAGGAAACCGAGCTCGAGCAACGCGAGGAGGATCTCCGGACGCGTTCCCGGGAATTCCGGGAGAAACTGGCGGCGATCGACCCGCAGGCCGCGGCCGCCCTCAAGCTCGATGGCCCGCCGGCCAAGAAAACCGACGAGTTCAACGAGTGAACCAGCCCTTCCGGCGGCGCCGCCACAGGTCCAATACCGTGATTGACCTGACTTGGGCCGCCCCTGAAGCTTTTTGAAACTTTTCCAAAATTTGTCCGTCCAAGAACCTTTGCCCCACCTCCCTTTCATGAAAATCTTCCGCCTGGCGTTCGGCGCCTTCCTTCTCACCGCCGGGATTGCCGCGCTTCACGCCCAAGAAGGACAGGCTCCCCAGGAGGAGATCATCACGGACTTCGGCATCGACGAATATATCTACACTCCGAAGCTCACGCTGAGCCTGGGTATCCGCGGCATCTCGGGCGCGAAGGCGTCGTTTACGGGTCACGGAACGATCGTCTCCACCCAGCCCTATGCCGATATCACCACGCCGAATCTTCTCCGGACTTACGCCGACGGCATCGTGGCGGGAGATACTCGCACCATCATTGATGCCGATGGCAATGCCGCTCCAATCAATCCGGATGGGTTCACTAATTCGTGGAGCTATCTGTACACCGGTCAGGTACAACCGGACGGGAACCTGGCCTTTCACTCTTACACCGCGAGTATCGCTGATCCTGGCCTGCGCCAGGAAAAACTGGACCAGAACGAGGGGGTCGAGGTCGTGGTGGCCAAGGATATGGGCAACCTGACGAAGAAACTCTCCTGGAAGCTTTTCGCCGGCCTTAGCCTCAACGAGATCAACACCAACCGGACGGAAAACCTCGCCTCCACGATCACGACCATCACCGATTACTATTCGCTCAACGGCCAGACTGCGCCCATGCCGCCCTACGCTGGTCCTTCCACCTCTACAGTTGCCGTCACCAACAGCGATGGCTCCGTTTCCAATCCGACGGTCGATAACACGACCCTGCTGGGCAACACCCCCTTGGGCCGCACCACCACGGTGACCAGCGGAGTGGTGTCGGATCACTGGCGGGTGAAGGGCGGGTATTTTACACTCCGGGCGGGTCCGTCAATCTCCTACGCCATCACGGAAAAGCTCAAGGCGACGGTCAGCGCAGGCGCCGCGCTGGTTTTTGCCGGATCGACCTATAGCGTGGACGAAATTTATACCCCGGCGGTGGGCAACGGCATCATCGATACCGTCGATAACACGACCGAGAAATTGCTGCCCGGCTATTATGCCGATGCGACCTTGGAATATGAGGTCACGGACCGGGCGGGCGCCTATGCCGGCGCGGTCTACCAGAGCAACGGCAGTTACGACCAGAACATCTCCACGCCTGACGCCAACTACGCCACGAAAGTTGACCTGTCGACCCTGTCGGGTTTCCGGATGGGCATGAACTACCGGTTCTGAGATTTCCCTCCACGCGCGTTTTTGCAGGCCGGATAATCCCGGCCTTTTTTGTGCCGGCGTGAGTCATGGTGGGTTGATCAGGAAAGCGCGAGGGCTCGAGCTTAGTGCTTTCCATGGCCGGGGCGTGGCGACTTACTCGGGGCGCGTGCAGAACGCCACCAAACCTCTCTGGCCGGTCGCGACCTTGGTGACGCTGACGGGCCTCAATCTGCTGGATTACCTCGACCGGCAGCTGCTTGCGGCGGTACTGCCGGCGTTGCAGGCCGGGCTGAAGATCGGCGATGAGCAGGCAGGAACCATTGCGACGGCCTTCATGCTCGGCTATTTCATCACGGCGCCGATTTTTGGCTGGCTCGGCGACCGGCTGCCCCGGCGGTGGCTGATCGCGGGCGGGGTTTTTGTCTGGAGCCTTGGCACCTTGCTCACGGGGCATGCGGGAGCGTATGTTTCCATCCTGTTCTTCCGGGTGCTGGTCGGTTTTGGCGAAGCGAGCTTCGGTACGATCAGCCCGGGTTGGATCGCGGATCTGTTTCCGCCGTCGCGCCGCAACAACGCGATCACGATTTTCTATTTTGCGATCCCGGTGGGGTCCGCGCTCGGCTACCTGATGGGCGGGTACGTGGCGGTGCACTACGGATGGCGGGCGGCGTTTCTCTGGGCGGGATATCCGGGCCTGTTGCTGGCGCTCACGCTGTTTCTGCTCCGGGAGCCGGTGCGGGGCGCCAGTGAGCCGGCTGAAACCGCGACGGTGCCATCCCCGCCGAGCGGCTGGCGCACGTATCTGGCCCTGTTTAAATTTCCCGGCTACCTGCTCGTGATGGCGGGCTACGTGGCGCAGACATTTGCCATGGGTGGATTTTCCCTGTGGGCCCCGACGTTCCTTTGCCGAGTGCATCACATGGCACTGGACCAGGCGGGCTTCTTTTTCAGTGCCTCACTGGCCGCGACCGGCCTTGTGGCGACGCTAGCAGGAGGATTCTGGGCGACCCGCTGGCAGCGGCGGACGGGGACCGGATATGCGTGGCTGCTCGCACTCAGTGCCTCGCTGGCTGCGCCCGTGGCTTTCGCGGCTTTCACGCTGGAGGATCTGGGCCAAGCCAAGCTGGCGCTCGTCGCCACCATGTTCCTGCTTTTCTTTTCCACCGGGCCCGTGAACACGCTGATCCTAGAAACCGTGCCAGTGGCCATGCGCGCGAGTGCGATGGCGGCGTCTATTTTCGCCATCCACATGTTTGGCGATCTCTGGTCGCCGCGGTTTGTCGGCTTCCTGTCGGATCGCTGGGGAGACCTGCGGCAGGCGGTGCTGTGCGCCCTGCCTGGTGCGCTGATCGTTTCCGCGATTTTCTGGTGCCTGCTCGTCGTTCACACGCGCCGTCAGCGGGCCGGCGAGAAAGGGCCCTAAGTCGCGAGGTCGCGCAGCACATCCGCGACGCTCCGCAGTGCGGCCGGAGGGAAGAAGCCGTTGATGCGCGTGATTACCTGCTGGATGATGCCGTCGGGACAGCTGGCCCCGCCGGTGATGAGCACACGTTTCGGAAATGCCTCGTCGCGCCATAGTGGGCGGGACTCGGTGCGGCCGATGCCGCCACCCGCGTAGACGTAGTGGTCGACGGAGCCACGCGAACAGATGCTCGCCTCGGACTGGATGAAAAAGGCACTGGCCCCGAGCTGGAGTTCGCACAGTCGGAAAAGTTGATAGGTGTTCGAGGAGTTTTTCCCTCCGATGACGAAGGCGGCGTCGAGCGGTTCGGCCAGCGCGCGGCTGAGCGCGTCCTGGTTCACCTGGGTGGCGTAGCAGAGGGTGTCGCGCCGCCCGCTGCCGCCGACGCGGGTGTCATCGCCGAACTTGGCCCGGTAAACCCCGCGCAAGTGCTCGAGAATGCCAAGAGTCTCGTTCATGAGCAGGGTGGTCTGATTCACGACAGCGACCCGGTCGAGATGCCGGTCCACGTCGAATCCCGGCGTATGCCGGCCGGCGAAGAGATCGTAGAATTTCCGGCGGACGGCGGAGTCGTCGCTGGCGATGATCTCCCCCAGCTGCCGGGCTTCATCGAGGTTGCGGACAATGACGGCGTGCGCATGGCGGCGCGTGTTGGAGAAGGTCGCCTTCGTCTCCTCATGCTCACGCTTGCCGTGGATGATGACAGTGTAGCCCTCGCGCCCGTAGGCGCGCGCCGCCTTCCAGACTTTCTCGACGAGCATGCAGGTCGCGTCGTAGTGACAGACGGCGATGCCTTTGCGCACGAGCCGGCGCTTGTCGTCGTCGGTCGCGCCGAAGGCCGGGATGATGACGATGTCGTCGGGCGTGAGCGTGTCCCAGAGCAACGGAATCCCGGGGGCGGCGGAGGCCTGGCGGCCGTCGCTGGTGTAGGCTTCGCCCTTGTCGGTCTGCAGGTAGCGCAGGCCGCGACGGAGCAGGTCCTCGTTGACGAAGGGATTGTGGATCAGCTCGGAGAGCATGAACACGCGCCGACCTGGATTCTCGGCGAGAGTCTCGTAGGCACGCTCGATGGCATTTTTCACGCCGAGGCAGAAACCAAAGTGACTCGGGATGACATACTGGACCGCGCCGAAATCGAGCGTGACCGGCGCTGCGGCGGAGCGTTCGTGCTGACGGGCGATGGCCTTGATCGCGGAGCAAAGCTGGGACTGGTAGAGGGCGCCGGCCACGGCGTCCTGGGCATAGATGGCCGTGTTGCGCTCCTGGGCGGGACGGAATTTGTAGATGAAATCGTTCTCACCGAGGTGCAGGTAAGGGATCTCGACGAGATAGGGGTCGAGCTGATCCAGCACTGTGGCGAGCGCAGGCGTGAGGTCAGCCGCGCGCGCGGAGAGGGCGTCCAGCGAATGAAACTCCATGGACGAATCGGCGGGCGCGCCGCTGACCTGAGTAAAGAATACGGCACAAGCCCGTCCGTCGGCCACAGTTGAAAAATATTCGGCGGGCGCGAGATGAATGGCAAAGGCGGCCTCCAGTCCGGCGGAGGCCGCCGCGAGATCATCGCCCGTGAAAGCCAAGTCCAGCCGTGAGCCCAGCCGGCGCACGGCGAGTTGGTTGCCCGCGTTGAAAGCGAGGATGGCGGTGAGGGAGGAAACTTCGGCAGTGGCCGATGGCATGGTCGCAAAACGTGGCCGCATCGGCGGCGGACGGCAAGGGGAAGGCGGCGATGGCGTGGATCGGCTTTGGAGTCGGTGCGTTAACCTTACCGCACTAGGCGAAAGCCAGCAGCCTACGCTTTCAAGCGGGGATCGAAGGCAAAGGGCTCGGGCGCGCCGATTTTGACCTTGGTGAAGTGTGGATGAGCCGGATTAAGCAGGTAGTTGAATTCGCCGGCGACCACGGCGCTGGGTACGCGGAGGGCCACGCTCCGCTGGCTCTTCGCCCATTCGGAACCGATAGCATGGGTTTCGCGTGGATGCGGATAGCTCCTCCAGCCAGCTGGGAAACGGAGCGGCCGTTCAATCAGGTCGTCTGGGATCTCTGCCGGGACCACGACCCATTTTCGCGCGAAAAGCCGGTCTTGCTCATCCGCATTGGCCAGCACTTCCACCAGCGCTAGTGCCCGGGATTCCGAGCAATAGGCCACGCGGATGCCAGGCGGAGACCAACGGCCGCCGAACAGGTCGGCGCCTTCGCCGGAATAGGCCGTGGCCCCATACGTGGCGGCGCAAAGCCGCCAGACCGGCAGCGAGCTCACGAATACACGCCGTGCTCGATCCGGCCGATGATGTTCTCGACCTCGCGGGCCCCGGGCTCGGTCTGGGCATACTCCAGCGGGGTCTTCCAGCCCAGGGCCAGGATTTTGGCATTGAACCAGCCGCGGGTGTTTTCATCGGTGCCGAAGACATCCTTCGCGCGGTCGAACAGGCGCATCAACCGGGTGGCCCGCTCACCCTCGGCCACCTTGAGCCGGGATTTGCCGGCAATGCGGCGGGCGTAGGTGCGGGACGGGATATGGATGAGCCGGGCCAGCTCTTCATTGGTGAAGCCCGCCTGCTTGGCGAACTGCACGACCTCCATGACGGGCAGCCCTTCCTCGACCTTTTGCGCCGTGGCATGGTTGTCCTGGATCTGGTCGTAGGTCGTGACCTTCGGTTTGCGGGCTTTCATGTGGGCACCTTAGTGGTCCAGCGCTTCCGCGCAAGAGCTATCAGCCAAATGGCATTATTAGTAATGCCAAATGGCTGCACGCCTCATAGCTTCAGGACCTCGGCCAGCTTGCTGGCGTCGCCGCCGCCGCCCATGGCGAAATCAGGTTTGCCGCCGCCCTTGCCGCCGAGTTTGGCGGTGAGGCCGCTGATGAGCTTGCCGGCCTGATGGCCGGCCTTGACCGCGGCGGGCGAGCAATAGGCCACGAGGCTGACCTTGCCGTCGAGCAAGGTGCCCAGTTGCACGACGCCGTCGCCGAGCTTGTGCAGGACCTGGCTGCCGAGGGAACGCAGGGCGTCGGGGGTGTCGGCGGTCACGACTGCGGAGACCCACTTCAGGCCGTCGCGTTCGGTTGCACGGGTGGCGAGTTCGTCGGCGAGGCCGGCGGACGCCTTGGACTCGAAGGCCTTCAGTTTCTTTTCGAGTTCCTTCTGGTGGGTGAGGAGTGACTCCAGCTTTTTGGCGACGTCGAGGGGACCCGCGGAAAGATGGGCGCTGACGGCGGCGAGGGCGGCCTCGCGGTGGGTGACGAAGTCGAACGCGGCCTGGCCGGCGACGGCCTCGATGCGGCGGACGCCAGCGGCGACGGCCATCTCAGTGGTGAGCTTGATAAGGCCGATTTCACCGGTAGTGGCGACGTGCGTGCCGCCGCAGAGTTCGCGGCTGTAGCCGCCGATGTCGACGACGCGGACGATCTTGCCGTATTTGTCGCCGAAGAAGGCGAGGGTGTCGGCGGGCTTTTTGTCGAACTCGGTTTCGTAGATCTGCACGCCGGCGTTATCGATCACCTTCTCGTTCACGAGCCGCTCGACCTCGAGCAGTTGCGCGTGCGTGACAGCCTCGAAGTGGGAGAAGTCGAACCGCATGCGGTCGGCGGTCTTGGACGTACCGGCCTGGCGGATGTGTGTGCCGAGAGTCTTGCGCAGCGCCCAGTGGATCAAATGGGCGGCGGAGTGGTGGCGGCTGATGGCGCGGCGGCGAACGTGATCGACTGAGAGTTCCGCCTTTGCGCCGACCGTGACGGCAGGGGAACCGTCGGCGACCTTGTGCAGGTGACGCCCGGATTTGTCCTTCACGCAGTCAATGAGGTGGACGAGCTGGCCGTCCACGAGCGCCGTGCCGGAGTCGCCCGCCTGCCCGCCGAGTTCGGCGTAGAAAGGAGTCTGGTCGAATACCAGGAAAGTGGCCTTCTCAGTCTTGACGATATCGACGAGCTTAGCGTGGACGCCGGCGGTGTTGGAGGGCGTGTAGCCGACGAAGGTGGTGGGTGTTTGGTCACCGACCGCGCCGCCTTCAGTGGCGGCGACGATGATTTCCTTTTTCTGGGCGGCACGCGCGCGGTCGCGCTGCTGTTTCATCAGTTCCTCAAATCCGGCAGTATCGACTGTGAGCCCGCGCTCGGTCGCGAGCAGTTGGGTCATGTCGAGCGGGAAGCCGTAGGTGTCGTAGAGTTCGAAGGCCGCATAACTAGGGAATTGGCTGATTGGTTCATGCTTACCTTCATCGACTACGTGATCATAGCCACTGCACTGTTCTCGAAACCGTACGAGGCCTCTATCCAATGTTCTACCGAACGATTCTTCTTCGGCATGAATCACACGGCGGATGGTGTCCTGGCGCTCCTTTAATTCTGGAAAGACCGCGCCCAGTGATTCGATAACAGGTGTCACGAGCTGCTCGAAGAAACCTGCCTGCAGACCGAGCTTTTTTCCGTAGAGAATACCGCGGCGAAGGATGCGGCGGATAACGTAATTGCGGCCTTCGTTGCCGGGGAGAATGTTGTCGGCGATGGCGCAGGAGATGGTGCGCGCATGGTCGGCGAGGACGCGGAAGGCGATGTCTGTCTGTTCCTGCTCGCTCAGGCCTTCGCGCTTGGTGGGAACCGTCGCAGTGTAGGTTTTGTCGGAGAGCTCGGCGACTTTCTTGAAAAGGGGCGCGAAAATGTCGGCCGCGTAGTTGGACGGATCCTTGGTGAAATCCTTGAATCCATTTGTCGTCGCGTAGATGCCGGCGACGCGTTCGAAGCCCATGCCGGTGTCGACGTGCTTGGCGGCGAGTGGGGAAAAGGTGCCGTCGGCGTTCGCGTTGAACTGGATGAAGACGTGGTTCCAGATCTCGATGGAGCGCGGGGAGGACGAGTTGACGAGCTGGCGGCCTTCCGCCTCGTCGTTCGATGGGAGGAGGTTGAAATGAATCTCGGAGCACGGGCCGCAGGGGCCGGTGTCGCCCATCATCCAGAAATTGTCCTTCTTGTTGCCGTTGACGATGTGGACCTTGGGATCGAGACCGGCGTCGGTGAAGATCTTCGCCCAGATGTCGTAGGCTTCCTGATCGAATTCCGAGGGGTCGCCCTTGGATTTGTCGGGCGAGTAGACAGTGGCGAAGAGGCGCTTGGGTGGGATGCCCCAGACCTTGGTGAGCAGTTCCCAGCCCCACGTGAGCGAGTCTTTCTTGAAGTAGTCGCCGAAGGACCAGTTGCCGAGCATCTCGAAGAGCGTGTGGTGGTAGGTGTCGTAGCCGACATCCTCGAGGTCGTTGTGCTTGCCGCCGGCGCGGATGCATTTCTGGGTGTCGGTGACGCGCTTCCACGGGGCGGCCTGCTCGCCGAGGAAATACGGCACGAACTGGTTCATGCCGGCGTTGGTGAACAGCAGGTTGGGCGCCGTCGGCATGAGCGAGGCCGAGGGCACGATCGTGTGGCCGTGCGCGGCAAAGAAATCGAGGAAGGACTGGCGGATCTCGGCGGAAGTCATTTTCAGAGGCAGAAAACGAAAGGACAGTGGCGCGCGAAGGGAGAGGCAAGAGGGGAATTGGGTGACGAGAACCGGCGCGATTTCCATGTAACCGCGGTGCCTTCGTGCAACCGTAAAAATTCGTTCCAATCAGGTGCCCGGACAGGGGTTGCGTCCGCTGGTGATGAAGCAGCCAATATATATCGTATATACGTGGGCTGCTTCACATAATGAGCAGGTGAGGAAAACGCGGTTGGAAAATATCCCGCCGCTGCCAAGTTAGGCTACAATTCCAAGTCGCAGCAGGCCACGATGCCCCAAGTGCCTTATGCATCTGACGGGCAACTCAAAACGTTGCTCAAGGAAACCGGCGCTCAAACTGCCACGCCGCATCAGTGTTCGCGTGCCCGCCGCGCGCTCCGTTCGAACCCTCCCGTGGTTGAGAGCGAGCGCCTGCGCTAGGCGATATTGCCATGACTGCCGCACCAAGAATCACTCGTCCCGTTGCGGAGCGCGCACCGTGGTGGCCGGGATATGTGGTCGCAGTCATATCGACCTTCGTGACGCTGGGCGTGCGCCTCGCCATGGATTCGACCCTTAGCGGGCGTCCGACCCTGGTGATCTTCACCATCCCGATCATGCTCAGCGCTTATGTCGGCGGACTGGGTCCGGGTTTATTCGCGACACTATTATCCTACCTGCTGGCCAGCTATTATCTGCTCCCGCCGATTTACAGCTTCCACGCCGCGTCCGCGGTCGAACACTGGCAGCAGGCCTTCGTGGCGTTCGCGGGCGTGGTCATCAGCGTCCTGAACGAGGCGCTCCATCGCACGCGGCGTCGCGCCGACCTTGCCACCGCGGAGCAAAGGTGGGCGGAGTCGGCGACCATCCAGCTGGCCGCGATTGTGCAATCGTCGGACGACGCCATCATCAGCAAGAATTTCAACAGTATCATCACCAGCTGGAATACGGGCGCGGAAAAGATTTTCGGCTATACGGCCGGTGAAATGGTGGGGACCTCCATCATGCGCCTGATCCCCGCCGACCGTCAGCATGAGGAGAACCACATCCTCTCGCAGATCAAACAGGGCAGGCGGGTACAGAATTTCGAGACGGTGCGGCAAACGAAGGACGGCCGATTGCTGGATGTCTCCGTGACGATATCGCCGATCAAGGATGCCATGGGAAAAATTATCGGCGCCTCGAAAATCGTTCGCGATATCTCGACGCAGAAGGCGCATGAACGCGAGATTGCCCGGCTGACCCGGCTTTACGCGGCACTGAGCCAGGTCAACCAAGCCATCGTGGTAACGCGTGAGCGAGCAGAGCTTTTCACCAAGGTCTGCCGGGCGTTGGTGGAGCATGGAGGATTCCGAATGGCTTGGATTGGACTGGTTGATCCGGTTACGCGCGCGATCCACGCAGCCGGCCAATCGGGTGATGTGACGAATTACATCGCGGAAGCGGCCGTCAGCGCGGATGACCAACCGGAAGGCCGGGGGCCCATCGGCATGGCCATCCGCGAGGGCCGGACTTCGGTGTGCAACGATTTCGCGAGCGACCCGCGCACCGGGCCTTGGCGCAAAGCGGCAGAGCGCGCAGGTTACCGGGCATTGGCAGTCCTGCCGATCCGGCAGCAAGGCCTTGTTTGCGGTTCAATCAATGTTTACGCCGACGAAACGGATTTCTTCCGAGACAGGGAAATCGCCCTGCTGGAGGAGGCGGCCGGCGATATTTCGTTCGGACTCGACAACCTTGCGCGTGACCAGTTGCGCCGGGACGCCGAGCAGAGACTGCGCGCCAGCGAGGAACGCCTGCAGATGGTCACGGACAACGCCCGTGTCGGCCTCGTCATGATCGACCGGGAGCGGCGCTACACTTTCGCCAATGCCACCTACGCCGAGATCCTTGGCCTGGCTTCGCCGGAGATTATCGGCCTCCGCGTGGCCGATGTACTGGCTCCGCTTTACGAACAGATCAAACCGCGCCTCGACCAGGCATTTGCCGGTGAGCGTGTGACGTATGAACTGAGCCGGCCTGCTGCAGTCGGGTCGCACTACTATACCGTTAGGTACGAGCCAACCAAAGTGGACGATATCGTGTCACTGGTCGTCGTGGTGGTGACGGACATCACGGATCGAAAGCAGGCGGAGGAGGCCAGGCATGCCAGCGAGGCGCAGTATCGCACACTCTTCGACTACGCCCCCGATGGCATTGTTATCGCGGATGGCGAAAGCTACTACATCGATGCCAATGCGAGCGCATGCCGGATGCTGGGTTACGCGCGGGAGGAGCTGATCCGGCTCCACGCCAAGGACATCGTCGTCCAAATGGAGACACTGCATATTGCGCCCGCATTGAACGCGATCAAAGCCGGGGCCGACTACCATCGGGAATGGAAGTTCCGGCGCAAGGACGGGTCGGTCTTCGCGGCGGAGGTCATCGCGACGATAATGCCCGGAGGCAACTTGCTCGGCATGATCCGCGATGTCACGGAGCGGAACGAAGCGCAGGCGAGCCTGCGAGACAGCGAGGAACGCTTCCGGCAGCTGACCGAGAATATTGATGAGGTTTTCTGGCTCACCGACCCGGCGAAAAATACCATGCTCTACATCAGTCCGGCCTACGAAAAAATCTGGGGCCGGACCTGCCAGAGTCTCTATCGGACGCCGCTCCAATGGGCCGAGGCGCTCTATCCCGAGGACCGCGACCGGATTCTGGCCGCCATGAAGGACAAGCAGGCTGAAGGAGCCTATAATGAAACCTATCGGATCAGTCGTCCGGATGGATCGGTGCGATGGATCCACGACCGGGCCTTCCCGGTGCGGGACGCAGCCGGATTGGTATTTCGGATCGCAGGCGTCGCCCAGGACATCACCGAGAAAAAGCAGCTTGAGGCTCAATTCTTCCGCGCCCAGCGACTGGAATCGATCGGAACCCTGGCCAGCGGGATCGCGCATGATCTCAACAACATTCTCGCCCCTATCATGATGGCGGCTCCGCTCATCCGGATGAGCAAGTCGCCGGCCGCCATCGAAAAAATGCTGGTCACAGTCGAGTCCAGCGCCCAGCGCGGCGCTCAACTTGTCCGCCAGCTTCTGACCTTTGGCCGCGGCGCCGAGGGCGAAAAGCAGATGCTGTCGGTCGGGTCGATCATCGGGGAAATGGTGACGATTGCACAGCAGACGTTTCCCAAGAATATCACACTGGCGACGGAGGTGGCCAATGACGTCGGCCCAATTTTGGGCGACGCGACTCAGGTGCACCAGGTGCTGCTCAACCTGTGCGTGAATGCGCGCGATGCGATGCCTCAGGGAGGAACGCTGACCATGACAGCGGCGAATGTGCATTATGAGGCGGATTCAGCGACGTTGACACCCGGAGCCAAGGCAGGTGAGTACGTCCAGCTCAGCGTGGCCGATACCGGAACCGGGATGACGCCGGAGGTCATCGACAAGATTTTCGACCCCTTCTTCACGACCAAGGAAATCGGCAAGGGGACGGGCTTGGGCCTGGCCACCGTGCTTGGGCTGGTAAAGAGCCACGGCGGATTCGTGACCCTGAACAGCGAGCTTGGCAAAGGCAGCGTTTTCCATGTCCATTTTCCGGCTGCGTCCAAGACCGAGACGCCGGTGCCTATAGTCCGGACCATGGCCCCTCCCCCGGGGCATGGCGAATTATTGCTAGTGGTCGATGACGAGGAAAACATCCGGGATGTCGTCAGCGGAACCTTGATTCAACACGGCTACCGGGTGATTACGGCCGATGATGGAGTCAAAGGCACCTCGCGCTACGCGATGTCCCTGGCTGAAATCAAACTCGTCATCACGGATCTCGACATGCCGAACCTGGACGGCGTGACCATGATCCGGGTTCTCCGGCAAATGAACCCCAAGCTAAAGATCATCGTCTCGAGCGGAATCCTGAGCCGGGAGCAAATGGGGGCCCGCGTGATGGAACTGACCTCGCTGGGGGTCAGCGCGTTCCTGGACAAGCCCTATACGGCGGATCAAATCCTGCAGGCCGTCCACGATGCGCTGGCAGGCTGATGGGATTGTTTCGACTCAGAGATGGGCAATGACGGCGTCGGCCATCGCGCGGGTGCCGATGGACTTGCCGCCGAAGGCAATGTCGGCGGTGCGGGTGCCGGAGACGACCGCCTGCTTGACGGCGGCTTCGATGCGGGCGGCGGGTTTTTCCAATCCAAAGCTGTAACGGAGCATCAGCGCGGCGGAGAGGATTTGGGCGCAGGGATTGGCCAGGTCCTTGCCGGCGAGGTCGGGCGCGGTGCCGCCGGCAGGCTCGTACAGGCCGAAGGGCAGGCCACAGGAATTCTTTGAAGCGCCGAGCGAGGCGGAGGACAGCATGCCGAGCGAGCCGCAGATGACGGCCATCTCGTCGGAGAGGATATCGCCAAACATGTTCTCGGTCACAAAGACGTCGAACTGGTTGGGATCCCGCGCGAGCTGCATGGCGGCGTTGTCCACGTACATGTGCGTGAGGGCGAGCTCGGGGGCGTGCTGGGCGACATAGGCGGTGACGGTTTTCCGCCAGAGGACGGAGGTCTCGAGGACGTTGGCCTTGTCGATGGAGCAGAGCTTTCCCTTTCGCGAGCGGGCGGCGGTGATGGCGGTGGCAGTGATGCGCTCGATCTCGCTCTTCCGATAGACCATGGTGTCGACGGCCTGGATGTCACCATCCGGCAGCGTGGTGGTGGCCTTGGGCTGGCCAAAATAGACCCCGCCGGTGAGTTCGCGGATGCAGACGATATCGATGCCGTCGGGAATGCGCGCGGTCTTCAGCGGCGAGGCATCGGTCAGCTCACGATAGAGCAGGCCGGGACGGATGTTGGCGAAGAGCGTGAAATGCTTGCGGAGCGGAAGCAGGGCCGCGCGCTCGGGCTGCTGGGCGGGTGGAAGTTTTTCCCATTTCGGGCCGCCGACCGAACCGAAGAGAATGGCATCGGCGGCGGCGCAGGTTGCAATCGTGGACTCGGGCAGGGCGCTGCCGTGGCGGTCGATCGCGGCGCCCCCGACGTCCGCGGCGGTATAGTCGAGCGTGAGATTTTCCTGGCGCGCGACGGCGTCGAGCACGCGGAGCGCCTCGGACATCACTTCGGGCCCGATGTAGTCTCCAGCGAGGACGGCGAACTTGAGCGACGGCATAAGAGGCAATGAGCTAGCCCGGATATTTCCCGCATGGAAGAATTTTCCTAGAAAATATCCGTCCGGCCCGCGTGGTAGCGGGCCGGAGCGACGTCGTCGCGGCGCACCCCGACAAAGTCGGCCCTTCCGGGCGCAGGGTTTCACGACCTTGAAATGAAATCCTGCGGGTAGCGGGCGGGCGGGACAAGGGAAAGGGATTTTTCGCGGTTGCGCGACGGGGAAAAGCGCATGCAGTGGCGGGCGAATGAACCTGTATGTCCTGCCGGCCGGCCCGATCCAAACCAATGCCTACCTGCTGACGGCGCCGGAGCGCGGGGAAGCGGTGCTGATTGACGCCCCGGGCGCAGTGTGGGCGGACGTGCAGCCGATCCTGGCGAAGGAAAAATGCCGGCTGGTCGAACTCTGGCTTACCCACGGACACTGGGATCACACGCAGGGCGCTGCCGAGGTGGTGCGGGAAACCAAGGCGAAAGTCCGGGCGCACGAGGCAGACCGCGTGATGTACGAAACGCCCGAAGTGATGAGCGCATTTATCGACGCAGGCATCAAGTTGGAGCCGGTCTTCCCCGATAGCTGGGTGAAGCAGGGCGACACCTTCACGGCGCTGGGCGTCAAGACGGAGGTGCGGCATGTGCCGGGACACTGCCCGGGCAACGTGCTGTTCTACCAGGCCGCCGCGGGCGCGGCGTTCGTGGGTGACGCGCTGTTTGCCGGCAGCGTGGGCCGGACGGATTTTCCCGGTGGCAGCATGGAGCAACTGGCGGACTCGATCCGCCGGCAGATTTATACGCTGCCCGATGAAACGGTCGTTTACCCCGGGCACGGACGTGATACGACGGTGGGCGAGGAAAAGCAGAGCAATCCCTATGTTTCCGCCTAGCCTTCATCTGTCATTCTGAGTAAAGCGAAGAATCCAATTGGACTCCGCCGGCCGAATCGCACTGGATTCTTCGCTTCGCTCAGAATGACAACTCCAGGGCAATCCGAGGTATTCATGCGCCGCGTCCTCGACGTGGCGCGGCAAGGCTGGGGCGCCACCCATCCCAATCCAATGGTGGGCGCACTGATCGTGGAGGACGGCCGGGTGATGGCCGAGGGTTCCCACGCCCATGATGGCGGACCGCATGCGGAGCGGCTGGCCCTGCTGGCCTTGGGGCGCAAACCGCGGCCGGGTGCGACCCTGTATGTGACGATGGAGCCCTGCTGCACGCCGGGACGCACAGGTGCCTGCACCGATGCGGTCATTGCGGCGGGGATCAAACAGGTCGTCGTGGGCGCGACCGATCCGAATCCGGAGCACGCGGGGCGCGGATTTGACGTACTGCGGGCGGCGGGGATCGAAGTCGCGACCGGAGTCCTCGAACGGGAATGCACGGATCTCAATTTGATCTTCAACCACTGGATCGTGCAGGGGACCCCGCTGGTCGCAGCCAAGTCGGCCGTGACGCTGGACGGGCGCATTGCCTGCCGTTCGGGGGACTCCAAATGGATCACGGGCGAGGAGGCCCGGGCCGACGTGATGCGCTGGCGGCGGCTGTTTCCGTCGATTGCCGTCGGGGCCGGTACGGTGATGACGGACAATCCCCGGCTCACCGCGCGGATCGAGGGAGAAAAGGAATGGTGCCCGATCCGGTTCGTCTTTGACGGCCTGCTGCGCAGCGTGGCGGACCGCGCGATGCCGTCGGTCTACACCGACGAATTTCACGAGCGCACGATCGTGGTGACCACGCCGCACGGCGGAATGGGTTATGTGCGCAAACTGAAGGAACTGGGCGTGCAGGTGTGGACGCTGCCCTCGGCGACGCAGCGCGTGCCGCTGACGGAGTTCCGCAAGCGCTGCACGCAGGAGAAGATCACCGGGGTTTACTTTGAAGGCGGCGCGCAGCTGGTGAGTCAGATCCTGCAGGACCGGCAGCTGGACTACCTGTTTGTCTACCGGGCGCCGGTGCTGCTGGCGGATGACCGCGCGAAACCGGTCCTGAGCGGACTGCGCTCGGAGAAACTGGCGAATGCGGTCCGGCTGGCCGAAGTCCGGCATGAGGTCTTCGGCGAAGATATCCTGACGCGCGGCCGCGTGAGTTACCCGGCGCAGATGTTCATCGATGAGACTACATTTAGCCTCGGGTAACGCGCACAAGGTGCAGGAGTTTGCCGCGCTGGCCGCGGCGGCGAAGCTCCCGGTGCAAATCGTCTCGGCCCGGGAGGTGGGCGGGATGCCAGAGGTGACGGAGGACACGGGAACCTTCACCGGCAATGCGCGGAAGAAGGCGCAGGCGCTTCGGGCACAGCTACCGGCTGGATCCTGGGTTCTGGCGGATGACAGCGGGCTGTGTGTCGATGCGCTCGATGGCGGCCCCGGAGTGGAGTCGGCCTACTATGCCGGGCCGCAGGGCGACAGCGCGGCGAATCTTCGCAAACTCGTGCAGACAATGCGTGGTGTGTCTGCGGAGAAGCGCGGGGCGCATTTTGTCTGCGTGCTGTTCTTGATCGATGGAACAGGCGCGGAACATGTAT
Source organism: uncultured Opitutia bacterium (assembly GCA_903859715.1). Taxonomy (GTDB): domain Bacteria; phylum Verrucomicrobiota; class Verrucomicrobiia; order Opitutales; family Opitutaceae; genus Opi-474. The sequence continues at coordinate 16,319 of CAIONS010000058.1, read as the reverse complement.
TCGAGGGGCGTTGTGACGGTTGGCTCCGGGATGGGCCGGAAGGCGGAACGGGGTTTGGCTACGATCCCCTGTTCGTGCCAGCGGGCCGGACACAGACATTTGCCCAGCTGTCAGACACGGATAAAAACAAACTCAGCCATCGCGGCCGGGCCTGGGCGCAACTGGTGGCGTGGTGGCGGACGGCGGGCGGCCCGCCGTAGTTCATAGGTGAGGTTAAGAGTTGAAGGACCGGAGCCGCAACGGGCGATCATTCTGTGCTTTCAACCTTCAGCTTTCACCTTTCAACCCGCTCTTCCCGGCCTCAGGGCGAGAAGAGGAATTGGCCCAACTTCAGGGTGTCGAGTGCCGCATTCCGGTCGTCGGTCCAGATGTACTGGGGATCGTAGAGCGGTGAGTCGGCTGTACGGACGAGGCGCTTCACCCGGCCCTTCTCTTCATCGACCGGGAACCAGGCGGCAATATCCTTGGCCTGTTCGGGGCGGCAGACGACGATGTATTCGGTATGAGTGGGATCCCAGTCACGGTCAGGCTGGTCGCTGCTGATGTCGGTGATCACGTCGATGGCAGTGAGGTTGATCGAGCGGGCTGTGGCCTCAACGACGGGGAACAGCATCGAGTAACGGGTCGACGCATGCACGAGGAGCAGGCCGTCGCGGACGGCCAGCCGGCGGAAGTAAAGCGCCATGGCCTCGGATGTGAGCAGATGCGAGGGCACACCATCGCCGGTGAAGGCGTCGATCACGATGAGATCGTAGTCGGCCTTGGAGTCCTCGAGCGCCTTGCGCCCGTCCTGTTCGACGAGATTGATCTTGCCGGCAGATTCGGCGACGAAGGTGAAGTTGGCGCGGGCGACATGGAAGGCCTTGGGATCAATATCCCAGAAATCGTAGATATCGGGCTGCCGGGCATAGGCGGCGAGGGTGCCGGCGCCCAAACCCATCACCCCGACCTTCATGGAACCGCGCTTGGCCTGCAGGCGTTCGATCGTGCGGCCGACGCCGGTGCTCTCGGTGTAATAAAGCGTGGGCCGTTTCCGGGCCGCGGCATTCATCGTCAGCTGCGAGCCATGCGTGGTGGTATCGCTGGAGAGGACCACGCTGCGGGCATCGGTCTTCACCATGATGTGGCCGTAGAGGTCGCGATAGTGGACCATCACGCCTTCGGGAGCCTCCTTCTGGATCTGCTGAATGCCGAGGCCGATGACCGGAATGAAGAGGACGCTGCCGACGATGATCACCGTGGAAGGCTCGCGGCGGCCTGTGAGCCAGAGCAGGCCGGTCGTAAGCAGGGCAACGGAGGCGAGCTCGAACTCAACGGGCCGGGAAAAGAGATAGGGGATGAACGCGCTGGAAAGGAGACCGCCGAGCACGCCGCCCGCCGCGAGCACGAGGTAGTAGCGTTCAAAGCGCTGGGCCGGCCGGGCGCCGTACAGCAGGGCATTGCCCAGAAAGCTCCCGCTGGCGGTGAGCGACAGGAGCCACAGCGCGGTGTGATAATTGACTGTCGCGGCGGTGAAACCCTTCATGACCATGAAACCGGTCAGGCTGATGGCCAGCCATACGATCGTGGTCATCGTCATCCATGGACGCCACCGGCCGGAGAATGCGACCATGAAGCTGAGCAGGTAGGCGCTGAAGGGCCCGACCCAGGCCAACGGACTGGAGCCGAGCTCGGCTGCGATATGATAGGTGGCGCCGAGCATGCCGATGCAGGTGAGGGCGCTCAGCCAGAGCCAGAGGGCGACGGGGGCCGGCGAGAACGGCCCGGCGGACTCGACCGCAGGAGAGGCGTCGTTGCCGGCGGAGCTGCGCTTCAGGAGGTAGCCGGCGGCTACCAGCACGCCGGCGAGGACGAGCAGCAAACCGTGCCAGTAGGTGGACTGGTCCGACAGGCGCAGGTTGGTCTCGATGAAGAACGGATACATCAGCACCGCGAGGAGACTGCCCGCGTTGGAAATGGAATAGAGGTAGTAGGGCACTTCCTCGCCGCGGCGGCGCATCCAGCCATGGAGAAGGGGCGACGTGCTGAAGAGGAGGATCATGGCCGGGAGCGTCGTATAGCTGAGGCGCCAGATGACACGGGTGATACCGGCGGCGGCTTCGGCCTCATCGGAAGGCAGCTGGAAGGTCAGGACGGCGAGGACGGCGAGAATGGCGGTGGCGGTCACCTGGAAGGCGATGCGTTTGCGCACGAGCCAGGCGGCCCAGCTGTAGCCGAGCAGCAGGGTGAGCTGGAAATAGACCATGCAGCCCAGCCAGGTGCCGGAGGTGCCGCCGTAGATCGGCAGCAGCCGCTTGCCCATCATTGGCTGGATGGCGAAGGCGAGGAACGCGGCGAGCGGGACGGCGGTGATGACCAAGGTCGACAGGGCCTGGGACATGACATTCGGGGAGCGGTTTGAATCGTTCATAAATGAGGAAGCAAAAGTTAAGCTCAGCCGCCTTGAACCAGCGCAACGAGCGAGCGCAGGGGCGACGCACCGATGGCGGGATAGGCTTCGCAGGGAGTCCAGCAGTTCGGGCAGCGCGCCTCGGCCACGGCTTGGCGGACGCCATTGCGGCGGGCGGCTTCGATGATCGGCATGAGCGCGTAGCCTGTGTCGCGGATGTTGCCGAGGGGCTTGTCCCAGATTGTGCAGGGATAGACCTCGCCCTTTTCCGACAGGTAGGACGTGGAAAGCAGGGCGGAGCACGTGATCGAAGTCTTGCCCGTGGCGAGATACCGCAGGGCCTCGGAGCGATAGATGCGCTCGATGGCACGCATGGCGGAGACACTGCCGCCCTTGGGTTTGGAGGCGGCAAGGCGCAGGGCCGCGGCAATCTCAGCCCGGTGGGCCTCGCCACCAAAGCCATCCTTCGCCTCGCTGGCGGAATTGCCGTAGTAATGCTGCGAGAGGTGCGGGATGTTCAGGTGGAACGTGGCCCAATCGATGGGTTTTTCTGAACGCGCAGCGAGGGCGTCATTGATGGCGGCGAAGGTCTTGTCGACCAGCTCGGAGGTGGTCATGCCACATGACGCCTTGTGGCCATGCAGCGTCATGCCGACGAAGAGTTGCTCAGGCCCGAGCACGCGGCGAAGCGCGGCAAAGGTGTCGACGGCGTGGGCGAAGTCGTTGCGGATGCCGCGGAGGCGGTCATTGAGTTCGGGCGGCCCGTCGATGGACACCGTCACGATCAGGCGGGCGCGGATCGTGGCCTGAAGCTGCTTCACGGTCTGCTCGATCCGCTTGGTCGCGATGCCGTTGGTGGGAAAATGGACAAGCAGCAGATCCGGGCAGGACTGGGCGAACGCCTGCACGACCTCGACAAAATCAGGCCGGTCGGTCGGCTCGCCGCCGGTGAAATCGATCCATTGGAGAAAGGGATTGGCCGCCGCGAAGGCACGCACCTCGGCCAGGGAAAGCTCGTTGTCGAGGCCGCCGGGCGTGTCCTTGACCTTCCAAATGTCGCAATAGACACAGCGGGAATGGCAGCGCTTGGTGACGACAAAGACGAGCTTGGTGGGCTGGGCCTCGACGCCCGCGGCGGCGGCGGCCGTGCGCAGGCCGAACCGGCTCCAGGAATAAAAGGCGGTGCTCATTTGGCAGGAATGGAGGAGTCCACCGGGACCAATTCGGCCTGGGCTTCCCCGAGTTGGACGTCGAGATCGGTCTTGGGCCGGGCAATGTCTTGGTCGACGTGGTGCTGGTCGAAGTACTGGTCGAAGTAGTCGTCTTGGTCGTGCTGGTCGAAGTCGTGCTGGTCGAAGATGTCGAGGTGGTTGTGGAAGTGGTCGTCTTGGTCGAGGTGGTGGAAGTCGACGTGGTGCTGGTCGTCGAGGTCGAAGTGGAGGTCGACGTGGTCGTCTTGGTCGTGGAAGTCGACGTCGTGCTCGTTGAAGTCGTGGAGGTCGAGGTGGACGTCGACGTCTTGGTCGAGGTGGTGGTCGTCGAACTGGTCGAGGTGGTGGAAGTCGACGTGGAGCTCGACGTCGTCGACGTGGAAGTCGAGGTGGAGGTCGATGTGGTCGTCTTGGAGGTGGAGGTCGACGTGCTGGTCGTTGACGACGTGGAGGTCGACGTCGTCGTGGTCGAGGTCGATGTCGTCGTGGTCGAGGTGGACGAGGTGGACGTCGTGCTGGTCGAGGTGGAGGTCGACGTAGTGGAGGTAGAGGTGCTGGTCGACGTCGTGCTGGTGGTCGTCGGGATCGTGGTCGTCACCGTGGTCGTCGGGATCGAAGTACTGGTCGACGTCGTGCTGCTGGTGGTCGACGTCGAGGTCGTCGACGTTGAGCTGGACGATGCCAGCATGGAGGCCGCCGGCATCGGGCTGCCCGAACGCGGCATGATCTCACCCTCCGAGTGGTTGGCCTGGTAAAAGCCGACCTGACCGCCCAAGACATTTACATTGGTCGGCACTGCATAAGTAAACTCCCAGCCGACGGCCGGCTGGGTGGCGGTCGGGGAATCCGGAATCTTGATGAAGGGATACTGCGCAGAGGGCGCAAGGTTGCTGGAAATAACCTGGTAAGTCTCGGTGTCGCCGCTGCTGGGGGGAGACGTGTTGGTCGTGGTCGGATACCAGCGCATTTCATACAAGCTGGGATACTTGGCCGAAGGCATGGCCTGAAAGGCACGCTGACGCTGAACAGATACGCGGACGCCGGTAGTGGTGCCGAGTATGTTGGCAACCGTTCCCACCGTGGACGCGGCGATGGTCTGATCCAAAGTGAGGGTCACCGTGCGCAAGGGAGGGCGCGCGTTTGACGGGGAAGGATCATTCACATTGTCGATCAGGGCACCCATCAGTGCTCCCGTTTTCAGTTCGGGGGTATCGACCATGAAATAGTCGCCGGCGGCGGCCTCAAAGTCTGGCGGGCAAGTGAGGACAACCTAGGTCTGGGTGCTCGGCGTGTCGGCCGTTACGTAGGCAACGCGGCCAACGATGACACGGTAAGTGACGCGCGAATAGCGCACGGGAACGGTCGAACTTGCCCCGCTGTAATTGGGCCCGACGAGCTTGGTCGTATCGATCGGCACCGTATCCGCGACCGCGAGCGACATTTCCTTGACGAGTGTCTCTTGGAACAGGCGGGTTTGGGTCGCGGCGGCATCCGCCTGCTTGCCCTTTTCTATGATCTTAGCCGAGAGGACGACGATCGTGGCGATCGCAGCCATGACGAGACAGGAGACGGCTAGCGAAGCCAGGATTTCGACCAAGGTGAACGCGCGCTTTTTGCGACGTTTACCCTTCGTCGAAGAATCAGGGACGACCGGGATCATAGGAAGGAACGTGCCACCGTGATGCTTTGGGTGACGGTGCGTCCGTTGATCGGGTAAGTAATCGAAAAGGTGCCCTGCAAAATGTATCCGGCGGCGGTCAAAGTCGCCGCACTCTGGGTCGTACCGTTGGCCATGTTGATCGGCTGGACTGACCTGAACACATGGGCGGGTACGCTGGTGCTGGCGGAATCTCCCAAGGTGATGGGCAATCCAATAGTATCGGCGGTGTTTGTGGTGTTCGAGACCGTGTTATTATTCGAGTCCGTCCAGGAGAGTCCAAAGCTTGTTGGCGCGGAGGCGTTCTGGAAAAAGAAGATCAGGTTTCCGCTCGAGTCAGTCGTTTGGAGACGCTGAAACTGATCGGCATACGTCAGCAGGACGGCGCGCGCATTGTCGCGGTGACGGGCGAGGTTCACCATCTGGTAGGACTTCACCAGCATCATGTAGACGCCCAGCATCCCGAGGGTGAAAACAAACGTCGCCATCATGACTTCAGCCAAGGTCATGGCCCGCTGGGAACGAAATTTCAGCCGGCTGATCAAGCCGCCGGCGGCAGTCATGGGCATGGATCGCGGGCTAGACATGGGATCCATTGAATTGGCCGGGTAACGCGTGGGCATGGAGACGGCCGCGAAGTTGCAAGTGGCAGACCTTTAAGGCGAACCAAAAAAACATGCCCGGATCTTTTGCGCGCATTTTTACACCAGAGGCCTGGTGGAATGGGCTGATACCTGAAATGGAGGAGCGATGGACCATGGACCGATGACAGACTGTATCGGAACTTCCCGGATTCGCCTAGAGGCGTCCGAGGGGAAAATGGTCCCTGTCTGATGGGGCCATTCGGCCCTAGTGCCCGGCTGAATGGCCCCCCGACTGGGGCGGACCCCCGCGCGATTCGCGCACAAACATCGCGGCCGCCTGCGAACGCCGCGAGACATGCAGCTTTTCAAAAACATTGCTGAGATAATTCTTCACCGTCTTCTCCGCGAGACCGAGCTGGCTGCCCACTTCCTTGTTGGTCTGGCCTTCCGCAATCAAGGCCAGCACCTTTCGCTCTTGGGGAGACAGAATGGCCAGCGCATCCTGGGTGGCGCCGGAGCCATCCTTGACCAGCTGGATCACGCGCGCCGTGACCGCGGGATCGAGGATGGATTTGCCGGCGGCCACATCGAGGATCGCCTGCAGGAGTCCGCGCCGGTCGATTTCCTTCAGCAGATAGCCGTGCGCGCCGGCGCGAATGGCTTCATCCACTAGGGTCTCATCCACGACGGAGGTCAGGACCAGGACGCGGGTGTCGGGCAGGCGTTTGAGAATCTGCCGGCAGGCGTCAAAGCCCGTGCCGTCGGGCAGGCGGATGTCGAGCAGCACGACATCCGGTTTCAGCCGTGTGCAGGTTTCCACGGCGGCAGCCACGGTGCCGGCTTCGCCGATCAACGACAGGGTGGGTTCGGAGCCGAGCAACGCGCGCAGGCCCATGCGGACCACTTCGCTGTCGTCGACGAGCACCAGTCGCACGCGGGATTTGGCGGCGGCGCTCATGCGGTTTGTCGCAACGGCAACGTCAGGATCACGCGGGTGCCGGCGGCGGGCTGGCTTTCAATCCGGACCGAGGCGCCGATACGGCCGGCCCGCGCCTGCATATTGCCCAGGCCATGGCCCGTCCCGTCCTGGCGCGCAGGATCAAACCCGGTGCCGTTGTCCTGTACGAGCAGGCAGACTTCGCGGTCGCTCTTGTGCAGGCGCACGTTCACGAGCGAGGCTCCGCCGTGCCGCAGGCTGTTGCTGATGGCTTCGCCGGCGACCTGCAATGTCTCGGTGCTTTGCTGGGGCGTCAGCATGGCCGTCGCGTCCTCATCGATCTTGAGGTCGAAATTGACGTCACGGCCAGCGCGGAGCTCATCGATGAGCGACTCGACCGCCCGGGCAAAGCCGGCTTGCCGCAGGTTCTCCGGCGCAAGCCCCGTGATGTAAGCGCGCACATCGCGAATGGTCGCGTTCAGGTTCTGCACGCACTGGCCCAGGCGCCGGTCGGACTCCACCGGATCGCTTTGGGCCAGGGTGCGGGCGGACTCGATGGTCAGGCCGCACGCGTAAAGGGACTGTATGATGCTATCATGCAGGTCATGACCGAGGCGGACTTTGCCCTCGAGCGACTGGTTCAGGAGCCGCTGCTGGAGCCGGGCATCCTCTTCCGCGAGCCGGCGCACGTCCCGCTCATGCGTGAGCGCGGCGGTTTGGGCAACGGAGGTTTCCGCGAGATGCGCGAGGCTGCCAAATTCAGCACGCGAGGAATTGCGCGCAATGGGACTGTTCGACCCGGAACTGGAGCTGCGCCAGTTGAGGGCGGCAAAGAAAATCCCGATGGCCAGCAACGTGAAACCAAAGAACATCAGCCCCACCGTCACCCGCTGATACGTGACCAGCAGACGACTGATGAGAGAGGCGGGAAACACCACGCGGGCGGTGACGGGCGCCAAGGGTAGCTCCGCGAGTTTTTGATCAAAGTACAGAGAGGCAGGATCAAGCGGCGGGGCAGGTACAAAGTCACCGTAGAGGCTGACCTTGCCGCCGGTCATCGCGCCCAAGCGTTCCCCGTCCGCAGCCTGCCAGTGCTGATTGGGGGGCGTGATTGCCCGGGCGATCGCCGTGAATTGGGCGCGCTTGGCCTCGATCGCCTCGGCCCGCAACCGCTGGGTTTGCTGCCGCAGCCAGCTTTCCGCGCCCAGCGTCGCCACCAGAAAGACAAGGAGCAAGAGGACCGAATAGCCGATGAGGCGGGTGAAGAAATTCATGGGCGGCGCGAAGCCAGGACCGCGAAGGTGCGCCACTTGCGGTCGGGCGTCAAAACTTTCGACATTTTGTCCGCGACGGCTTTTGTTGTCCGGCTCCCGCATGAAACCGTTCTATATCACCACCGCCATCGATTACGTGAATGGCTCGCCGCACCTCGGCCACGCCTACGAAAAGGTGCTGGCGGACGTCATCGCTCGTTTCCACCGGCAGCTCGGCGAGCCGGTGTATTTCCTCACGGGCGTGGATGAGCACGGTCAGAAGGTACAGCAGAGCGCGAAGCTCCGCGGGATTCCGCCGCAACAGTATGCCGACGAGGTGAGCCTGGAGTTCCGGGCGCTGCTCCCGCAGCTGAACATCTCGAACGACGATTTCATCCGCACGACTGAGGAGCGGCACAAGCGCGTCGTCCGCCAGCTGCTCCAGCAGCTCTTCAACAAGGGCGAGATCTACAAGGCGGAATACCAGGGCTTCTATTCCACGCGGCAGGAGCAGTTTCTGCAGGAGAAGGACCGGCAGCCGGACGGCGCGTGGCCGGAAATCTTCGGCGAGGTGACCGAGATCACCGAGTCCAACTATTTCTTCAAGCTGAAGGGTTACCAGGACTGGCTCGTGGAGTTCCTCACGAAAAACGAAGACTTCATCTTCCCGCGCTACCGCCAGAAGCAGGTGCTCGAATTTCTGAAGGATCCGCTGAACGACCTCTGCATCTCGCGGCCGCGCGAGCGGCTGGAGTGGGGGATTCCGCTGCCGTTTGACGAGAACTACGTCACGTACGTCTGGTTCGACGCGCTCGTGAACTATTACTCGGCGGTAGCGGCCACCGGGCAGTGGCCCGCGGACTGCCACGTCATCGGCAAGGATATCCTCCTGCCGCCGCATGCGGTTTACTGGCCGATCATGCTGCACGCGCTCGGCCTGCCACTGCCGAAGTCGCTGCTCGTCCACGGCTGGTGGTCGGTCAACGGCGTGAAGATGTCCAAGAGCACGGGCAACTTCATCGTGCCGGCGGACTACACGGCCGAGTTCGGCGTCGATGCGCTGCGTTATTTCCTGATCCGGGAGATGAACGTCGGCCAGGACAGCGATTTTACCCGCGTGCAGTTTCTGGTCCGCTACAACAGCGAGCTCGCGAACAACCTGGGCAACCTCGTCAACCGCACGCTCAACATGACCACGCGTTTCGGCGGTGGCATCGTGCCCGCGGCCGGGCCCGCGGCGGAGGCCGAGCAGGAGTTGCACGCGCTCTGGAATAAAACCCGCGACGAGGTGATTCCGCTCTGCGAGGGATTCCAGTTTCACACGGCGCTGGAGAAAACCTTCGCCTTCATCACCGCGACCAACGCCTACATCGAGAAGCGCGCGCCCTGGAAGCTCGGCAAGTCCACGGCGGAGGCGGACCAGGTGCTGCTGCGCACGTCGCTCGCCACGATGGCGGAGGCGCTGCGGCTCGGCGTGGCGCTGTTGCAGGCCGTGATGCCCGCGACGACGGAGAAGATCAATGCGGTGTTGGGCTACACGCCGGGCGCCATCTGGCGCGACGAACTGGTGTGGGGCAGCAAGCTCGCCGGCTCGAAGGTGGCCGAGGCGCTCGTGCTCTTCCCCCGGCCGCAGCCGGCGGAGAAAGTGCCGGCGAAACCGTGACCATTCTCCCGCTGCATCCCGCGGATCACGCGTCGCCAGACGCCCTGCGCGCCTTCCTCGCGGACTGCCGTGCCGCCGCGGTGAAGGACGGCCATGCGAAGCTCGTGAGCATTTCGCTCGCGGTCGGGGCGCTCGACCCGCTGGCGGTGCTGGAATCGATTTTCGATCCCCGCGAACCTCATTTCTACGCGGAGCGCCCGACCCTGGAGACGGCGCTCTCCGGCGCGGAGGTGGCGATCGCACACGAAGCGCACGGACCGAAGCGGTTCTCGAGCGTGCAGGGCTTCATTGACGAAACGCTGGAACACACGATTGCCGTGGGCGATGTCGAGGCGCCCTTCGGCGGGCCGCACTTCTTCACGGCCTTCGCCTTCAATGCCGAAGCCGAGCCGGGCGATCCCTTCCCGGCGGCGCGGGTCTTCGTGCCGCGCTGGCAGGTGGCGCGCGCGGGCGCGACGACGACCGCCGTGGCCAACCTGCTGATCGCGGAGGATTCCGATTTGGCGAGTTTGGCGGAGCGAGTGTGGCGCGCGCATGGGAAGTTCTCGCAATTCCGCTACCGCGAACCGGTGACGTCCGAGGAACCGCTGTTGCCGAATTTCTCCACGCATGAGACGGGGGACTATCGTGCGGCGGTCGGCCAGGCGCTGGCACGCATCCACGCGGGCGAGTTTGAGAAAATCGTGCTGGCCCGGGCGGTCGATCTCACGACCCCGAAGCCGCTGCATCCCCTGCGCGTGCTCAACGGACTGCGGCAGCGTTTTCCCGAGTGCTATGCCTTCTCCCTGGCGAACGGCCGCGGGCAGAGTTTCATCGGCGCCAGCCCCGAGCGATTGGTACGGGTGAGCAAGGGCGTGCTCGAGACGGAGGCGCTGGCCGGCTCAATCCGCCGGGGTGCGGGCGCGAGTGAAGATGCCGCGCTCGCGGCCGCGCTGCTGCGGAGCGAGAAGGACCTGCGCGAGCATCGGTTGGTGCTGGAGACGATCGCGGACCGGCTCACGCTGCTGGGGTTGAAGCTCGAGTATTCCGGCCAACCGGGTCTGCGGAAGCTGGCCAATGTGCAGCACCTGCACACGCCGGTGCGCGCCCCGCTCGGTGACGAGGTCCGGTTGCTCACGGCCCTCGGCTGGCTGCACCCCACGCCCGCGGTCGGTGGCACGCCGGCCGGAACGGCGCTGGCCCGGATTCGCGAGCTCGAGGGCTTTTCGCGCGGGCTTTACGGCGGCGCGATTGGCTGGGTGAATTCACGCGGCGGCGGCGAATTTTTTGTCGGAATCCGGTCCGCGCTGGTCGACGGGGCAACGGCGAGGATTTACGCCGGGGCGGGGATCGTGGCGGGATCGAACCCGGAGAAGGAGTTTGCCGAAACGGAACTGAAGTTTAAAGCCATGCTCGACGCCCTCAGCGCCTCATGAGTTCTCCCGCCACGCTTGATTTTCGCACGGCCAACACCCTCTGGGGCGGCGTGCTCGTGGAGACACTGGTCCGGTGCGGCGTGCGTCATGCCGTGATTTCCCCGGGCTCGCGCTCGACGCCGCTCACGCTGGCCTTCGCCGCGCATCCGGCGATCGAGGCGATTCCGGTGCTGGATGAGCGATCGGCGGCATTTTTTGCGCTGGGGCTGGCGAAACAGCAGGGCCGCCCGGCGGTGCTGGTTTGCACGAGTGGAACGGCCGGCGCGAACTACCTGCCCGCAATCATCGAGGCGCAGGAAAGCGGCGTGCCGTTGCTCGTGATCACGGCCGACCGGCCGCCGGAGATGCGCGCCTGTGCGTCGGGCCAGACGATCGATCAGCAGAAACTCTATGGCGGCCATGTAAATTTTTATCACGAGCTGGCGGTGCCGGAGGCATCATTGCCGCTGCTGGCCTACCTGCGGCAGACGGTGGCACATGCGTATGCGCAGACGCTGGGGCCGATCGGCGGTCCAGTGCATCTGAATGCGCCCTTCCGCGACCCGCTAGTCCCGACGGAGGGCGGTGCAGGGACGGGATTGGAAACGGCACGTGACTGGGAGGATTTCTTCCGGGAAATCGTTCCGCCGGTGCCGGCGGAAGTCTGGTCGGCCGTTCCACCGCTGCCGATCGCCGTGCATGGCGTGATCATCGCGGGCCCGGTGCAACCGGCCGAGGCGGCGGAGTATGCCGGGCTGGTGACGGCCTTGGCGCGAAAACTCGACTGGCCGGTGCTGGCGGATGGACTTTCCCCGCTGCGGAATCACGCAAAGGGGGCGGCGGGCCTGATCAGCACGTATGATGCGATTTTGAGAAACCCGGCGGTGGCGGAGCGCCTGCGGCCGGAGCGCGTGCTCTGCCTCGGCGGCTGGCCGATCAGCAAGGTGCTGCGCGGCTGGGTGGAGGAGAGCAACGCCCCGATCCTGCTCGTGAGCGAAGGCACGCCGAACCGCGATGCCCTCCATGGCCGCACGCAGCACCTGCGGTGTTCGCTGCGCTTCTTCGTGGAGCAGTTTTCGGACGGGGCGGATCCCAATGGCTACGCCCAGATGTGGCCGCTGCTCGAGGGCAAGGTGCGGGCGGCGCTCGACGGCCGCCTGCAGATGATGACCGAAATGTTCGAAGGTCGCGCGACCTGGCTGCTCGCGCAGCATCTGCCGGCCGGCACTCCGCTGTTTGTGGCGAACTCCATGCCCGTGCGTGACGTGGAGTATTTCTGGCCGCCCAATGACCGGCGCATGCAACCGGTTTTCAACCGGGGAGCGAACGGCATCGATGGGACGCTTTCGACGGCGCTGGGGCTGGCTCATGGCAACCAGCCGACGGTGTTGCTCACAGGAGACCTGGCGCTGCTGCACGATACGAATGGATTTCTGAGCCGGCCCAAGCTGCAGGGCTCACTGACGATTGTGCTGATCAACAATCGCGGCGGCGGAATTTTCGAGCATCTGCCGGTGGCGAAGGTGGAGGCATCGTTCGAGGAGTTTTTCGCGACGCCACAGGAAGCGGACTTTGCCCGGTTGTGCGCTGCGTATGGCGTGGAGCATGTCAGCGTGAGCGACTGGGCGCAGTTTACCGCGCTGATCTCGCAGCTGCCGGCGACGGGGATCCGCGTGCTGGAGATCCGCACCGACCGGAAGCGCGACGCGGCAACGCGGAAGGCGATGTTCGCCGGGATCGCGGCCGCACTGAAATAAACTCGGTCATTTTAGCCTCGAACTACACGAAAGGACAGGGACCAACAAATTCCAGACGCCGACGTTAGACTTGGAGTCCGCGGGCTTTCGTGTGTTTGGTGTATTTCGTGGTGACCCGTTCGCTGAGCGCTAGAGCTGCAGGGGCAGGCCGATCTCGATGATCTGCGAGGGCGTGATCTGGTAATAATCCTTCGCCGGCCGGGCGTTGCGGCTGAGGAACCCGTAGAGGCTCTTCTGCCACTCCCACATCTTGGCGTTGCCACCGCTGATGATCATCTCGCGATTGAAGAAATAGGTGGTGGCCTGGGGATTGATCGGCACACCGAGCACCTTGATCCGGTTCATGATTTCCCCGACATCGGGTGACTGCATGTAGCCGTAGCGGCCAAGGGCGCGCCAGATGCCTTCGCCGATCTCGATGAGCGTCAGCTGCTCGCCGGCGGGGACGGTGGGAACCTCCTCGGTCATGATGCTGAGCAGCACCACGGTCTGGTGCAGGCAGCGGTTGGACTTCACATGATGGAGCAGGGCGATGGGCGTGCCTTGCGGCGAACCGACCATGAAGACCGCGCTGCCTCCGACACGGGTGACGTGCTTGCTGCGCGCGATGGTGGTGAGCTCGGACTCGGTGACGTTGTTGCCATAAACCCGCTGAAAAATTTCGGTCCGCCCGATTTTCCAGGTGTACATGACGGCCAGCACGGCGGCACCGATGGCGAGCGGGAACCAACCGCCGTCGGAGATCTTATGGGCATTGGAGAGCAGGAAGGCCAGGTCGATGACCAGGAACACGCCGCAGATCGGGGCGGCGAGCCAGACGGGCCAACCGCGGTTGCGCCGGGCCACAATGTAGTAGGCCATGGTGGTGATGGCCATCGTGCCAGTGACCGCGATGCCATAGGCCGAGGCGAGATGGTCGCTGGAGCCGAAGAAGATCACCGTGAGCAGGCAGCCGATGGCGAGCAGGGTGTTGACGAACGGCACGTAGATCTGCCCGGAATGCTCGGCATTGGTGTAGTTGATCTTGAGGCGCGGAAAATAGCCGAGCTGGATGGCCTGCCGCGTCAGCGAGTACGCGCCGGAAATGAGCGCCTGGCTGGCGATGACCGCGGCGACGATCGACAGACCGGTGAGCGCGGCGCGGGCAAATCCGGGTGGCGCCATGGCGAAAAACGGGTTTTCCAGCGTGGCCGGCCGGGAGAGGATGTACGCGCCCTGGCCGAAGTAGTTCAGCACGAGCGAAGGGAAAGCCACGGCATACCACGCGAAGCCGATGTAGCGGCGGCTGAAGTGCCCCATGTCGGCGTAGAGCGCCTCGGCGCCCGTGATGGCAAGGACGATGGAGCCGAGCAGGGCCGCGACGACGAGCGGGGAATGATGGAGCAGGGCAAGGCCCCAGGCGGGATTGAGCGCGCGGAGGACTGAGGGATATCTCATCAGATGCCAGATGCCGAGCGCCGCCAGCGTGGCAAACCAGACGAGCATGACCGGGCCAAAGATCCCGCCGATTTCCTTGGTTCCGCGGCGCTGAACCCAGAAGAGGCCGGCCAGAATCACGCAGGCGATCCACACGACGTAGGGACTGAAGGAGGGACTGATGGCGTTGAAGCCCTCCGCGGCGCCCAGCACGGAGATCGCGGGTGTGATGATGCCGTCGCCGTACAGCAGCGCGGCGCCGATCAGGATCATCACCACGGCCGGCCCGAGGCCCTTGCGGACGACGGTGCCCGCCGGCTGTTTCTCGCGATTGCTGTGAATGAGCGCGAGCAGGGCGAAGATGCCGCCTTCGCCATGATTGTCGGCCTTCATGACGAACCAGATGTACTTCACGCTGACCACGAGCACCAGCGACCAGAAGATCAGGGAAAGTACACCGAGCACGCCGTCGACGCGGTCCACCGGCGGCAGGTGCGCGATACACTCGCGCATCGTGTAAAGCGGGCTGGTGCCGATGTCGCCGAAGACCACGCCGAGCGCGCCCAGGGACAGGCTGGCCTTGGCTGTAGTGCTGATCGTCATGGGAGGGCGGGTACTCATGGAGGCAGGGGATGTTCGTTAACTGAACGCTTACTCCAAGCAGTTTCGCGGGCAATTGAAATACAGCTTGCACCACGGTGCCCGCTCCTCGACAAGCCGGCGAATCTGTCTATTTTTTATCTATGACTCCCGCCTGGAAGCCCGCCAAAACCTACAGCGATATTCTTTACCACAAGGCCGATGGCATCGCGAAGGTCACGATCAACCGGCCCGCGAAGCGCAACGCCTTCCGGCCCGAGACGGTCTCGCAGATGTACGAGGCCTTCAGCGATGCCCGCGAAGATCCGTCCATCGGCGTGGTGCTGCTGACCGGCGCCGGCCCGCACACCGACGGCAAGTATGCCTTCTGTGCCGGCGGCGACCAGAGCGTGCGCGGCCCGGCGGGCTACGTGGGCGGTGACGGCGTGCCCCGGCTCAACGTGCTCGATCTGCAGAAGCTCATCCGCTCGATGCCGAAGGTCGTGATCGCGCTTGTGGCGGGCTATGCCATCGGCGGCGGCCATGTGCTGCACTTGGTGTGTGACCTGACCATCTCGGCGGACAACGGCATCTTCGGTCAGGTCGGTCCGAAGATGGGCAGCTTCGACGGCGGCTTCGGCGCCAGTTACCTCGCGCGGATTGTCGGACAGAAAAAAGCACGCGAGATCTGGTTTCTCTGCCGGCAATATGGTGCGAAGGAGGCGCTGGAGATGGGTCTGGTCAATACGGTCGTGCCTGTCGCGGACCTCGAGGCCGAGGGCGTGAAGTGGGCGCGGGAAATCCTGGGCAACAGTCCGCTGGCGATCCGGCTGCTCAAAAGCGGCTTCAACGCCGAGCTTGACGGCCAGGCCGGCATCCAGGAACTCGCAGGCAACGCCACACTGCTTTATTACATGAGTGAGGAGGCGAAGGAATTCCACTCGGCCCAGCGTGAGAAGCGGAAGCCGGATGCGAAGAAATTCCCGTGGCGGCCGTGAGCGGGCGTTTGTCCATTGTGATTCGGGCGGCGGGGATGGCCGATGCGGCCGCGCTGGCGCGCTTGGCCGGAGAACTCGGATACCCCGCAGATGAAACCCAGACCGACCGGCGGCTTGAGCATGTTCTGTCCGACAAGGATCAACAGATATTCGTGGCTGAAGAATCCGGCGGCGCAGTAGTGGGCTGGGTGCATGTGCATCTCGGGCGCTGGCTGGTCGTGAATCCCCGCGGCGAAGTCATGGGACTGATCGTTTCATCCGCGTTGCGCGGTCGTGGCGTCGGCCGGCGCCTGATGCAGGCGGCGGAAGCGTGGACCAAGGAGCAAGGCGGCACGCTACTGACGCTGCGCAGCAACATCGTGCGCAAGGAAGCGCACGTCTTCTACGAGTGCCTCGGCTACAAGGTCACGAAGACGTCGCTGAATTTCAGCAAGACGCTCTGACGGGATGTAGGGCGGGGTCGCTGACCCCGCCTGTCCTG
>CAIONS010000057.1 GCA_903859715.1 uncultured Opitutia bacterium | reverse complement strand
GCTCGATGCCCTTCAGGGCTTCAAGACCAACTTTGGCTTTCAGATCGGGACTGTGCAGACGTCGTTTCTTTGACATTGGGATCGTTGTTCTGAGTTTGGATTAACGATCCGTCCTGTCCAACTTTTGGGGTCCACTTCACTAGAACAAAAGCCGAACTAATCGTCGGAACCGACTCCCTCCTCGGTCACGCCTCCTGCGGGACAGGAGTCGCGCTCTCGTTAGAACGGTTCAGCTCAACTTTAGGCCGAAAATGAAAGAAGATCGTTAGCTATGATGCCGATTATTGCCGATGCGGGAGTGCCCATGCTGTTTTTGCACATGCCGGCGATCCTGTTGGCGCTGGTTCCGATCATTGTGACCGAGGCATACGTTGCAAAGCGCAGCTTGGGCCTGTCGTTCAAGCGCAGCCTGGGCCCCATAACGGTCGCGAACTTCATCTCGATGGTTCTGGGATTCCCGCTGCTGTGGATTGTCGCGGTGGTGATCCAGATGCTCACCGGGGGCGGGCAGGCCTATGGATTGGCGCACTGGTGGCAGAAGCTCTATGCCGTCACCGTGCAAGCGCCCTGGCTCATCACTTCATGTCCCAACCCGAATTCATTACGTCGGATGTACTGGTTCATCGAGCCGAACTCATCGAGCTGAACATCGAGTATCTTTCCTGGGTGTTTGATGGAGTAGAGAAGCTCTTCGGGGTTCCGGTCGGGCTGGTTCCCGGCGAATATGTGCCGACGGTCATCGACAAAGTCTGCGGTGATCCGCCGCCGAAGGGCGTCTTTTATCTGATCAAGGTCGATGGGCACCTCGCAGGGATGGGCGGTCTGCGTTTCCTTCGTCCGGGAGTGGCGGAAATCAAGCGGATCTATGTCCGTCCTGCGCACCGTGGAATGAAGCTGGGGAAGCTCGTGCTCCAGCGCCTGTTGGCGGATGCCACGGCCTTCGGGTACAAAAACGTGTGCCTAGATACGGCACAATTCATGACGTCGGCCCATCGTCTTTATGAAGACGAAGGCTTCACTGACTGCGCAGTGTATGAAGGCGTTGAAGTCCCGGCTGAGTTTCATGCCCGGTGGCGTTTCATGGAGCGGGCCTTAACTATGCCAGACTTTTCACGCGGAGGTCGCTAAGCCTGCGCAGTACTCCCGGGCTTGGCGAACTTTGCGACCTTGATGTAAAGCGCCGGGCCCCATGGGAAATTTATGCTGTCCGGAACCGCTCCAAAACCACTCTTGACTTGCCCGACCTCGATTCTACGTTCCGCACCTTTCCCCTTTCACGGGGTGGTAGCTCAGCTGGTTAGAGCGTCTGCCTGTCACGCAGAAGGTCGCGGGTTCGAGTCCCGTCCATCCCGCCATTTAACTCGTTAGCAGTTAGTAGTTTAATTTTAGAGACAACGGATTTGCCCAGTTGACGTGGCAAATCGGGCATGAATGAAGCCAATCCGTTCGTCATTTCTCAGTTCACGAATCCCTCCGGGGAGATCGTTTTCCGCGTCGATGGCCGCATAGACGGCAAGCGCGTCCGCCGGAATTTCAAGACCAGGGCCGACGCGGAAGCCGAGCGCCGACTGCTCAACGTTCAGCGGTTCCAGGGCGACGCCGGCCTTCGGACCGCCGTTACGCGAC
This sequence comes from uncultured Opitutia bacterium, assembly GCA_903859715.1. GTDB lineage: Bacteria > Verrucomicrobiota > Verrucomicrobiia > Opitutales > Opitutaceae > Opi-474. Next base: position 11,795 of record CAIONS010000057.1, on the reverse strand, counting down.
TGACCGACGAGCAGCTTCAGGAAGCCGAAGCGGCGTTCCTTCGGCTCAAGGACGCTCCGCAATCCCTTCTGACCTACTTGGAGTGTGGCATGGCAAATTACCGCAGGCAGGATGCCTGCGCTACGTTATGAAACGCGGCGGGGGCGCCGCGTCTCCAGCTGTTTATCGCCTAATGCCTAGCGCTCAAGGCCGGCTGCCTCAGCACACGCGTCCGCGTTTGCCGGCGAGTGTATTGGCGGGCGGGTTTTCGCCGACCCAGCGCTCGTCGATTGGCTGGCTGGCGCGCTGGTAGCGCGTATCGGAGGAAAAGCGGAAGCGGTCGGTCTGGTTGTCGAGTCCGCCATGAACGAGGGTCATGCCGAAAGTGACGAAATCTCCGATCTTGTAATCGGGAGCGGTGAGCCAGCGGCCGCCGAGCTTGGCGCGGAGCGTCGCGGGATTTTTGCTGAGAAAGCCCGGATGGCTCCAGCCGCCCTTGGTGACGACCTTCTCGACCTCTTTCGGGCGGTTCTCGCAGTAGGCGTCCACGTCGACCTCGAGATAGTTTTTGAGGCGTTCGGATTTCCTGTGCGAATCCTCCAGCAGCATGAGTCCGCCCATCTCGAGCGGGATGTCGCCATATGGGATCCAGCAGGTGAGCAGCTGGTGGGTGCCGCGGCCCATGTAGACGATGTCGCAATGCGGCGTGGTGCCCTGGCCGCGGCTCACGGCGCGAAACCACGTGTGGTCAAAATGCCGCACGGGCTCGCCGAAAAGATTCGCGTAAAAACCCAGCAGCTCGGGGCCGTAGACGACGCGCTCGACGGCGGCGTTGTGGCGGGCGAGGTCGCCGCGATAGGAAAATGCCTTATGCGGATTGCTGACGGCCTCGATCGCGAGTGAGGCAGGATCAAGCGAGCCCTCGGCGGCGAGGCGGTCGGTGATGGAGGTCCGGGCGGCGTGGATCAGCGCGGGGTCGAAGAAGCCGGGAATGTAGAGATAGCCATCTTCCTCGAGGCGGCGCTCGAGTTCCGCGGGTTGGTCGATGAGATCGGCGGAGCTGCGGACGAAACCAAAGGCCTCGGGTGACGTGTCGAGTTCGTGACCGGCGGAGAAGAGGGGAATCGTGGCGAGCATGGGCGGGATACCGTGAAAGCTTGGAGCGAGTGGGAGAGGGAGGCGAGGCGGATTTAGCGCGCCGGTTTTGGTTGGCTGCAGGAGGCGCAAGGACGTGGGCTGCGGCAGTGCACCGATCGGCTATCATCGAAGGCATGGGTCGGCGCGCGGGAGATTTCTCGCCCCGGGAACCCCGGCCGGCCAGAACTGGGGCATGAATATTTCCCTCGAAGCCATCGGGCATGTCCGGGGCGGACGCACGGAAGTCGTTGACGACAACTGGGGCGGCGTGGAGGCCGTCATCGAGCTCGATGCGGCACGCTTTACGGCTGAATCGCTGGCCGGACTGGACGCGTTTTCCCACGTCGTGGTGGTTTATCATTTCCACCGGGCCGACCCACAGAAGATCGAGCTGGCCGCACGGCACCCGCGTAATAACCCGGCGTGGCCGAAACTCGGCATTTTCGCGCAACGCGGGAAGAACCGGCCCAACCTGCTCGGCGTCTCCACTTGCCGGCTGCTGGGGATCGACGGTCTGCGCGTCCGCGTGCAGGGCTTGGACGCAGTGGACGGGACGCCGGTCGTGGACCTCAAGCCGTTCATGGCCGCGTTCGAGCCGCGCGGGGAAATCCGGGAGCCGGCGTGGGTCGCCGAGATCATGGCGAGGTACTGGTGAAGGCACGCCTGTGCGCGGGAGGACTTGGATGGGTCAGTTCCGGTTCAGTGGTGGACATGGATAGTGTTGGGGCAGGATCGGCTGTCGATGACACACTCGATGGGCCGCGCTGCAGGCCAACGCGCAATCCACGTGGTATGACGTGCTAAATGGGCTCCGCCGCCCGCTTGCGCTTGTTACTTGTCACTGGGCCCTTGTTACTTTTTGCCGATGAGTTCCGTCCCCGTCCACGCCGAGCCCGCAGCTCCCATCATTGTTCGCGCGCATACCACGCGGGTCATTTTCATCCTGGGCGCGGTGACGGCCTTTGCGCCGCTGGCGATCGACATGTACCTGCCGGCGTTTCCGAGCATCGCGAGCGATCTGCACGCGGGGATGAGCTCGGTTGAACTGACAGTGTCATTGTTTTTGGCGGGCATGGGCATCGCCCAGGCATTTTATGGACCGCTCTCCGACCGGTGGGGCCGGCGCGGTCCGCTGCTGGCGGGCGGCGCGCTGTATGCCCTCGCGGCGATCGGGTGTGCGCTATCGCATTCGATCGGCCTGCTGCTGGCGGGGCGGCTCCTCATGGCGCTGGGCGGAGGCGCGGGAGCCGTCATCACGCGGGCCGTGGTCCGCGACTGGTTTGATGCGAAGGAGTCGGCGCATGTATTCTCGACCCTGATGCTCGTGATGGGCGCGGCGCCGATCCTGGCGCCTCTGATCGGCGGCCAGCTACTGCTGCTGACGGGCTGGCGGGGGCTGTTTGTCATTTTCGCCCTGTTTGGCGTGGTCTGCACGGCGGCGGTGGCGGCGTGGCTGCCGGAATCCTTGTCGGTCGAGCATCGCGTGCGGCATGGGTTGGGCGAGGTGCTTCAGGGCTATGGCCGTTTGTTTGGCGACCGTCGCTTCCGTGCCTTCACGCTGGCGGCGGGCTTCGCCTCCGGCCTGATCTTCGCCTACATCACGGGCGCCTCCGAGGTGCTGATGGGCGTCTACGGCGTGAGCCCGCAGCGGTTTGGTTTATTTTTCGGCTCGAATGCGCTGGGCCTGATCGCGGGTTCGCAGGTGAACCGGCGGCTGCTCAAGACCTGGACCTCGGCGGAGATTGTCGGCGGCGTTTATCATGTGACCGCCGGAGCATCGCTGCTGCTGCTGGTGCATGGCCTGACGGGGTGGGGCGGCCTGCCGGTCCTGGCGGTGCTGCTGTTCATTCTGTTGAGCACGATGGGGCTCGTGTTCCCGAATGTCTCGGCGCTCGCGATGGCGCCGTTTACGCGGCAGGCGGGCAGTGCGTCGGCGTTGCTGGGGACGATGCAATACCTGATCGGCTGCGCCGCGGGTGGATTGGTGAGCGTGTTTCAGGATGGGACGGCGCGGCCCATGACAGTGCTGATGGCGGCCAGCGGGGTTATCGGCTGGGTGCTCGTGCGGCGGGCGCTGCGGCGTGCGTGAGGCCGGTAACGGCGGTTGAGTTGACCACGAAGAGCGCGAAGGGCACGAAGCCGGATTCGTGCACGTCGATCCACGGAGTTTGGCCACAAAAAGGCACAAAGGAATTGAGGCTACGGAGGAGCCTCCATTGCGCCTATAGGCGCGCGGGAGAGTCGATCCGTAGCTTTGGAACCCTTGCGCCTTTTTGTGGCAATCTTCCTCAGCCTCCTCACGTCGGCTGCTACAGGGAGTCGTCGTAAAGCAGTTCGCTGCCCTGGGCGATGGCGCGGGCGAGGGGGCAGGTGGCGCGGTTGATGGCATGGCCCTGGCGGTATTGGGCCAGCAGTTGCCGGGAGCGTTCCGCGATCTCGTGGCGGACTTCCTGCCGGGCGCCCTGGTGGCGGGCGATCGTCATACGGTCGTAGGCGGTGGTCTGGTGGCGCAGCCAGGCGATGGTGGCGGCCTCGGCGCGCTGCTCAATGGGCATGCGCTGCGTGCGTGCGACGGTGCCGCTGCCGACGGGCGTGGCGTGGGCGGCGACCAGGCCGGCGAGGATCTCGCCTTCGCGGCTGTGGCGGCGGTGAAAGGCCAGGAAGCGGCGGACGGCTTCACGGAAATCGCCGGCGTAGATGTCCTGTGCGGCGGCCCGGCGCTGCCGGCCGGCGTCGATTTTCCTTTGATACGACGGATGCTCGCGTTCGGTCAGCAACTCGGCGCGGAGTGCCGCGATGCGGTCGGCTGGCGCCCAAATGCCGCGGGAAAAACGCTTGCGGCCCTTGGGTTCAATAACGGTCCACGAAGGCCCATCGGCCTTGATCCGCCGGCTGAGCGCCGGGTCGCCGGGCGGCAGCAGATCCCAGTGCGCGGGCACTTCCTCCACCTTGCCCCAGGGATTGATCACGTGGCGCGGCAGCGGACTCGGGCGGACTTCAATGGATTCATCAGGCACGGATCAAAAAGACAAACCGCCGGCGGAAAGTTCAAGTACCGAACTCCGCTCCAGTAGCAGCCGACGTCAGGAGGTTGGAACCGTCCATACCCGGAGGGTTGGCCACAAAAAGGCACAAGGTAACCGGGGCTGCGAAGGAGCCTCCATTGCGCCTATAGGCACGCGGGAGACTCGATCCATAGCCTTGGAATCCTTGTGCCCTTTTGTGGCCAACCTTCCGAACCAGCGCCGGCTGGCTCAGGATTTCGCGGCGGGGACGGGCAGTTTGAATTCCTTGAGGATGGCGTCGACCTTGCCGGCGATGTCCGCTTCGGGGTCGAGCGGATTCAGGCCGGCGTGGCGCACGGTGCCGTCGGGCGCGATGATGGCGACAAAGGGAATCCCCTGGATGCCGTAGTCGGGGTTGAAGACCTCCTCCTGGCTGAACGCGACGTTCCATGTCATTTCCTTCGCCTTCATGAACTCGGGCATCAGCGCGACTTCCTTGGCCGGGTCACCCTTCGTGTCGATCTTGGAGGCGCCGAGATTGGCGACAAAACCCTGGAGGCTGGTCACGCCGAGAAAAGTGACGGGGGAATCCTTATAGCGGGCGACTTCCTCGCGGACCTTGGTAAACGACCGGAGGCAAGGGCCGCACCACGTGGCCCAGAAGTCGAGGACGACGACGTTGCCCTTGAGTTCGGAAAGGGTCTTGAGGCCGGACTTTGACGACCACGTGAAGTGGAGTTCGGGAGCGGGTTTGCCGGGAAGGCTTGCCGCGATGACCTTCGCCTTGGCGGCGCGGTCGAAGCCCGCGAGGATGCGGTCGACGGCGGTGGCCGCCTTCGTACCGGGGAAATCCGCTTTCAGGGCGAGCAGGACCTTCCGCGCGCCGGCCTCATCGTCGAGCACCTCGGCGTAGAGCATGGCCTTCATGACGGCGATCTGGGCGACGTCATCCGTCTTCTGGTCCTTGTACTTCGCGAGGAGGACGTCGAAGGCGGCGAGATCGTCGGCATAGTCCGCGGCCTGGTCCTTGCCGGCGCGGGCCTTGGCGCTGACTTTGGCCACGAGGGCCTTGAGATCGGTTTCCGGCGTGGCCACGGTCGGGGCGGCTGCCTGGCCGGTGGCGTCCTGCGCGGAGACGCGGGAGAGAAGAAGCGAGCCGAGCACGAGGCCGGCGAGGAGGGAGCGGAGTTTCATGATGGGATTAAAATTTGAAGTCCAAAGTTTGTAAGGGTTTTCAAAAATCGCCCGGCCGCGGCGCAAAGCAAGCCCGCAACCACGGAGGCAAGAGCTGTACGGCTGGCGGGGCACTTCCTTAGACGGAGGCTGTGACTTTCACGGAGATCCGCGAAGGATTCCGTCAAGGACAGGCCGGGAGACTCGATTATTTTGGAGGCCGGTTTGCCGTTTGGATTTTCGTTCGTCAGCTTCTGGCCATGGAATACAGAAAACTGGGTCACTCGGGATTCAAGGTGCCGGTGTTGAGTCTGGGCACGGGGACGTTCGGAGGAACGAATGAGTTCTTCCAGGCCTGGGGCAACAGCGGGGTCGCCGAGGCAACGCGGCTCGTCGATATCTGTCTCGAGGCCGGCCTCACGATGTTCGATTCGGCGGACGTGTACTCCGGCGGCGATGCGGAAAAAATCCTCGGTGCGGCGATCAAGGGCCGGCGGGACAAGGTCATCATTTCCACCAAGGGCACGTTTGGCGGCGGCAACCCGAACGGGTTTGGCTCATCGCGGTATCATTTGCTCAACGCGGTCGATGCCAGCCTCAGGCGGCTCGGCACAGACTACATCGACCTCTATCAGCTCCACGGTTTCGACGCCCAGACTCCGGTCGAGGAGACGCTCAGCACGCTCAACGACTTGGTGCAGGCGGGCAAAATCCGCTACATTGGCTGCTCGAATTTCTCCGGCTGGCATCTCATGAAGTCGCTCGCGGTGTCCGAGCGCTACGGCTGGTCGCGCCACGTCGCGCACCAGGCCTACTACTCGCTCATCGGCCGCGACTATGAATGGGAGCTGATGCCGCTCGCGCTCGATCAGGGCGTGGGCGCCATCGTGTGGAGCCCGCTGGGCTGGGGCCGTCTCACCGGCAAATTACGCCGGGGCCAGCCGTTGCCCGCGACGAGCCGGCTGCACAGCAAACTCTCGACGGAAAACGGGCCGCAGGTATCGGACGACTATCTTTACCGCGTGGTGGACGCGTTGGACGAAGTCGCAAAGGAAACCGGCAAGACCGTGCCGCAGATCGCGATCAACTGGCTGCTGCAGCGGCCGAGCGTGGCGAACGTCATCATCGGCGCGCGCAACGAGGAGCAGCTCCGCCAGAATCTCGCCGCGGTCGGCTGGAACCTCACGCGGGAGCAGGTGGCGAAGCTGGATGCCGCGAGCGTCACGCCCCGGGCCTATCCGTACTGGCACCAGGCGTCGTTCGAGCGGAATCCGCCGCCGGTGTGATTGAGGGCGGTGGGCTTTAGGCGGTAAGCGATAGGCGGGTAGGTTGTGCGCTTGCCGCACAACTCGCTGCAGGTGTCCAAACGTTGCGCGGCGAGCGCGCAACCTACGCCATAGGCAATTCCGGACCCACTCCGAGCACGAGGAAATCGTGAGTGCTTTCGCTGGCGAGGGCCGGGTGGCGGGCAGTGGTCCAATGCGGCAGGGCCGGGCGGACGGTGGGCAGCGGCTGGGACGGAATGTCGTTCAGCACGCGGATGCGATGCTGCGCGAGCAGGAGGGGGAGGCGGGTGGTTTCGATGTGGTGCATGGTGGCGGGTGGAAGAAGCCCGCTCCTGCGCTGGTCACCCGGGGGCACAAAAAAGCCCCTCCGGTGACAGGCACCGGAGGGGCAAAAGTATGGTTAACTCAGGTCCCCTGCGGTGCGCGCGTAACGGACGCGGCGACGGCCACGACGGCAAGCAGAGCTACGACCACGGCGGAGAAGCCGGGGGAGACTGCGAGAAGCGTCAGGCGTTTGAGGGACATGAAGGGAGACGGAAAAAGACGGAGAGGAAGGCGGGTGTCGAGCGAATAGCTTTGCGGGAAGCTATAAGCCTTAGGCGGCAGGCTTGGCTTTGAAATGGAGATGCGGCGCCCTCGCCGCGTTTTGGAGCCTCTCCGCAGCGAGGGCGCCGCGGCTCCATTTATTGCGAGCAAGCTCGCAACCGGAATCAATCCGGTCGGAAACTTCGGAAATGAAATTAAAGGATGTGCCGGTACTGGTGACGGGAGGCAGCGGGTTTGTCGGCAGCCGCATCGCGGCGTGGCTGGCGAACGAGGGTGCGGTGGTGGTCGCACTGGTGCGGCGCGCGGGGGTGCATCCCGGATTGGAGTCGCCGCGCATCACGCAGGTCGAGGGTGACTTCACCGATCCGATGACGGCGCAGCGGGTGTGCGCAGGCAAGGTGCTGGTGGTTCATGCGGCGGCGACGATCAGCCGCGATCTGGCCGAGGCGCTGCACGTCAACGTGACCGGCACGGGTGTGCTGGCCGCAGCGGCGAGGATCGCGGGATGCCGGCGGTTCATTCATATCTCCACGCTGTCGGTCTACGATTTCCAGACGGGTGAGTTGTCTTTCGACGAAGATTCGCCGCTGCGGATGCTGGGAGGGAACTACGCGCACTCGCCGGCCGCCTCGCCGTTTTACGGCACCACCAAGGCCGAGGGTGAACGCGCGCTGCAGATCGAGATCGACCGCGGGCTTCCGGCGACGCTCTTCCGGCTCGCCGCGGTGCTGGGCGTGCATCCGACGTCCGGCTGGGCGGTCAAGGTGCCGGCGAAAGTGCGCGACGGCCAGCTGGCGTTGCGCGGCGAAGGCTTGGACATTTTGCCGTGGACGCATGTGGACAGCGTGGTGCACGCGATCGCGCAGTCGCTGGACTGTCCGGCGGCGGTGGGCCGGGCCTACAACATCGTGGATGGCGATGTGACGTGGCGGGACTTTGCGGGCGAGATGCGCACCTGGTTTCCGGGTGCGCCGCCGCTGCCGGTGATTTCCGCGGCGCAGGTGAAGCCCTCGGATATTTTCATCCGGCACTGTGCCGGTGTCCGCGTGCGCGCCGAGCTCGGGTATGCGCCGGTGCGCAGTTATGCGGAGGGGATGGCGGAGGCCGGCGCTTGGTGGCGGTCGAAGCGGTAGAGTGATCGGCCTCCTATCCCTGCGTTCTGGCACAACACACTGAGTCTCACGCAGAGGCGCAGAGACACAGAGAAATCCCAGGGACGACCCGGACCGAAGACCTCTGCGTCTCCGCGCCTCTGCGTGAGAAACATCCAGAACGTTTTCATTGGGTCGGAGGTAGTCCATATAGGCCGCCTGCTGGCAGGCACTCCGGTGGCCTATCGCGATCAAGTTCGCGGCCCATGGCCGCGAGTCTCTCTCAGGCAAAAATGCTCTAAAGGGTGGACCGGTGGGTGGCTTCGGATAGATCGGTGAAGATTTTTGTCACACGGGGCCGGGTTTGGGCCACTTCAGGGTGAACATGACTGCACTTTTAAATTATCCCTCCCTATCGGACCGCCAGCTCGTCGAGCTTCACCTTGCCGGGGACCGGTCGGCGTTTCGCCAGATCGTGGAACGCTACCAGGCGATGGTCTGCGCGCTGGGCTTCAGCGCGTGCGGGGATGCCGGGCGCAGCGAGGATCTGGCTCAGGAAGTTTTTCTCGCCGCGTGGAAACAACTGCCGGCGCTGCGGGAGCCGGAGAAACTCCGCGGCTGGCTCGCGGGCATCGCCCGCAACCTGATCAACAATTTCTTCCGTCATCAGCAACGCACGCCGACAGCCAGGCCGAGACACTGTCCGCGGAGACGCTGGCCGACGGCGAGAGCCCGCAGGAGCGGGCGATCAGCACCGACGAGGCCGCGCTCATGTGGCAGGCGCTGGAAGGCATGTCGGAGAATTACCGCGAGCCGATGGTGCTCTTTTACCGCGAGCAGCATTCGGTCACGGCGGTGGCGGCCACGCTCGACATTTCCGAGGACAACGTGCGGCAGCGGCTGGTGCGCGGCCGGGCGCTGCTGACGGAGCGCATGGCGAAGCTGGTCGAGGAGACGCTCGAGCGCAGCGCACCGACGCCGGTATTTGCGGGGGCGGTGATGATTGCGCTGCCCTTCAGCCCGGCCGCGGCCGTGATCGTGGCGGAGGCCGGGGCGACCGGAGGCAAGACGGCGGTGGGTGGCACGCTGGCAAAGACAGCCTCGACGGCGGGGGCAATTGGCGCGGCGGCGGCGAAGGGCGGGCTGGCCATGAAAGCAGTCTCCCTGCTGGCATTCCTGCCGGCGCTGCTCGGCGGTTTCGAGCAATTCCTCAAATTCCGCGGGCGGGCCATAACCATGCAAGATGAACGGGAGCGACGCCGGACGGAGTGGGCTTATTTTCTCACGCAGGCCGCCTTTGGGACGGCTTTGTTGGGAATGTTTATTGTGCCCGGCCATCTGGCGGGGAAGGGTACTCCATCGGTCTATTATTTTCTCTTGGGCGCGGGGATTATTGCTGCGCTCTGCATCTTGATTCTCGCAAGGCGCCGGCTGGAGCGCAGTCTGCCGGATGCGAGATCATCATTCTTCAGCGAATCGCCGGGGAGTGAAGCCGTGTTCGAACGCCGCAGCGCGCGCTCCTTGCTGGGGTTGCCGCTCTATCATGTACGGTTGGGCAACCGGTGCGGCTGGCGGAAGCCGGTCATGAAAGCGTGGATCGTGGTGAGCGATGGCCGGGCGGTGGGCGGGTTGTTCGCCTTCGGCCACTTGGCGGTGGCACCGGTGGCCATGGGCCTCGGTGCAGTCGGGATTTTCACGCTGGGTGCCTTCTCCCTGGCCTACTGCGCCATGGGCATTGCCACGGCGGGCTGGATCAGTGCCGGGGTGGTGGCGGCAGGTGGCTACGCGGCAAAGGGAATCTGGGTAGTTGCGGGAACCCTGGCTTCGGGAACGGTGGCGGTGGCGCCGCACGTCAAGGATGCGGTCGCGACCGCTTTTTTCCACGACTATGCGCCGTTTCAGCTGCTTCACTTTGTCGGGCAGTTCGCCGTCTTGGCGGGCTTGTGCGGCTGGGTGATGCCGGTCGTGCTGACCGGCTGGCACCTGTGGCGCACGCGCCGGGGCACTTGACCGCGGTCCGCTATTCCGACGCCTTCCTCACATGGGGCTCCGATTCAAACCCGCTTTTTCGCTCATCCTGCTGGCGCCGCTGATCGCGGAATACCTGCTCGGCAGCCTACCTTTCAGGCAAGAAAAAGCCCCGGTCGGATGACCGGGGCTTGGTTAAAAGAGCCTATGGCTTAGTGCTTCCTCACTTCCTCAAATCCGCCACGGCGGCCTGGGCGGCGGCGAGACGCGCGACCGGCACGCGGTAGGGCGAGCAGGACACGTAGCTGAGGCCGAGCTTGTGGCAGAACTTCACCGAGTCCGGGTCGCCGCCGTGCTCGCCGCAGATGCCAAGCTTGATGTCGGGGCGGGTCGCGCGGCCCTTCTTGATGGCGATCTCCATCAGCTGGCCGACGCCCGTCTGGTCGATCGAGGCGAACGGGTTCTTCTTCATGATCTCGGACTCCTGGTAGGCGCCGAGGAAGGAGCCGGAGTCATCGCGCGACATACCGAGGCAGGTCTGCGTGAGATCGTTGGTGCCGAAGCTGAAGAACTCGGCGGTGTGCGCGATCTCGTCGGCGGTGAGCGCGCCGCGCGGGATCTCGATCATGGTGCCGACGCTGTAGGCGATCTTCGTCTTCTTCTCGGCCATGACGGCCTTGGCGACGGAGTGCACGAGCTCGACCTGCAGATCGAGTTCCTTCCGGAAGCCGACGAGCGGGATCATGATCTCGGGCTTGGCCTTGAAGCCGGCCTTGTTCGCATCGGCGGCGGCCTCGAACACGGCGCGCGCCTGCATGGCGGTGATCTCGGGATACTTGATGCCGAGACGGCAGCCGCGGAAGCCGAGCATCGGGTTGAACTCATGGAGCTCGTGCACGCGGTGCTCGATCTTCACGACGTCAATGCCGAGTTTCTTCGCGAGATCGGCCTGCGACTCCTTGGAGTTCGGGAGGAACTCATGAAGCGGCGGGTCGAGGAAACGGATGGTGGCGGGATAGCCCTTCAGCGCCTTGAAGATGCCGAAGAAATCGGCGCGCTGGTAGGGGAGGAGCTTGGCGAGGGCGGCCTCGCGGTCGGCGAGGTTGCCGGCGAGGATCATCTCGCGCATCGCGTCGATGCGGTCGCCCTCGAAGAACATGTGCTCGGTGCGGGTGAGGCCGATGCCGACGGCGCCGAACGCAATCGCCTGCGCGGTCTGTTCGGGCGTGTCGGCATTGGTGCGGACGGAGAGCTTGGTGGCCTGCGCGCACCACTTCATGAGCTGCACGTAGTTTTTGAACTTCTCCGTGGCCTGCGCGGCCTTGTCGCCATTGATGAGGCCGGCGACGATTTCGGAAGGAGCCGTCGGAATCTGGCCGGCGTAGACGACGCCGAGGGTGCCGTCGATCGAGAGGAAGTCCCCTTCGCCGAAGGTCTGGCCGTCGACCGTCACGGTCTTCTTGTCATAGTCGACCTGCAGCGCGGCGGCGCCGCAGACGCAGACCTTGCCCATCTGGCGGGCGACGAGGGCGGCGTGGGAGGACACACCGCCACGGGCAGTGAGAATGCCCTCGGCGGCGATCATGCCGCGGAGATCCTCAGGAGAAGTC